>NZ_JCAFVP010000001.1:0-685895 GCF_059372495.1 Stenotrophomonas sp. YJH_SMC_80 | reverse complement strand
GGGGGGCGGGGGGCGGGGGGCGGGGTTTGGTTGCTCGCGGAGAGCCAGGCTAGATCCAGGGCTTGGCCGGGCGGGTGGGACTGCGCAGGAGACGCTGCAAGTACGTCCATGTAAGCTCGATCGCCGCATCCATGCGGCTCACGCCCCTGCGCAGCCCCACCCACCCGGCCTCTGACACAGTCCGGCGGCTCCGCCCGCCACGGAAAGAAAAAAGAAGAGCAAGAGCAAAGGCAAAAGCTGCATTCCGGGTTGCTGCTGGCTGGACCAACCCCTACCCCACTTCGAACAGAGATATCTCATCCACGCATGGCGTGGATCTACCGCGTCGACCAAGGTCGACACCCACCGGGAATCGCGATTTACCCACCGTCACCGGGAAACTGTCGAAGGCGGGGAGGTGTGGGTTGGCAGGACCGTTGGCGCCATGGATGGCGCCATCGAGCCCCCAGGGGTGAGGGCGCTTTGCTTGCGAAGCACTGCTTCGCAAGCACCCGAACGCACAGCCGCCAGCGGCTGGGCCGGTCTGGGGGTTCACGGCGTGTCCTGCCAACCCACACCGCCCCGCCCAACCCGCAGAAACCCAGAGCCGCTTTGGCTTTGGACTTGCCGGCCAGCGACCGGCACTACCGTGGGTGCAGGGTGCAACCCTGCAAAGACAAAGGCCGCCTTTCGGCGGCCTCACTTTTCTTTACTTCAGCTTGATCTCGCGCAGGCGCTCCTCGAGGAAGCCGTGGGCGGTGATCGGCTCCGGGTACCGGCTCGGATTCTCCGGGGTGATGCACGAGGGCAGCACGTCGATCAGGAAATCCGGGTTCGGGTGCAGGAAGAACGGCACCGAGTAACGCGGCTGGCGGGCCAGCTCGCCCGGGGGGTTGACCACGCGATGGATCGTCGACGGGTACACATGGTTGGTCAGGCGCTGCAGCATGTCGCCGATGTTGACCACGATGGTGTCCGCGTCCGAGGTGAACGGCACCCACTCGCCCTCATGCGACTGCACCTCCAGCCCCGCGGCGCTGGCGCCGACCAGCAGGGTGATGAAGTTGATGTCGCCATGCGCGCCGGCACGCACGTTCGGGATGTCGTCGGTGGTGATCGGCGGGTAGTGGATCGGGCGCAGGATCGAGTTGCCGAAGTTGGTCTTGTCGGCGAAGAAGTCTTCCGGCAGGCCGATGTGCAGGGCCAGCGCGGACAGCACGCGCGAACCCAGGTTGTCCAGCGCTTGGTACAGGCCGTAGCCGCGCTCACGGAAGCCCTCGACCTCGGTCGGCCACAGGTTCGGTGCCATCACATCGCGGTACTTGGAGTCGTCGGCGATTTCACGACCGATGTGCCAGAACTCCTTCAGGTCGAAGTGCTTGGAGCCCTTGGCGGTTTCCACGCCGAACGGGGTATAGCCGCGGGCGCCGCCGCTGCCGGCCACGTGGTACTTGCGCTTGACCTCTTCCGGCAGGGCGAAGAAGGCCTTGAAGGCATCGTAGGCCGCGTCGATGTCGGCCTGCGGAATGCCGTGGTTGCGGATGCCCGCGAATCCCCATTGGCGGTAGGCCGCGCCCAGCTCGGCCACGAAGGCCTCGCGGTCGCTGTCGAAACGGGTGATGTCGAGGGTGGGGATCTGGCTCACAGCAATTCCTGGCTTGTCATTGGGTCTGGGGGGCCTGCGCATTCATGGCCCGCCTGAACATTGTGACAGATCACCCGGCGGACGCTACTCGATCCTCGGAAACAAATCGATACAATGCGCGACCTGCGCACAATTTAACGAATCCATCACGTTGGCAGCGCAAGCCCCGACCGCGCCTCCCCGACCCGACGCACCATGCCCGACGCCCCAGCCGCCATCGCCCTTCCCTCTGCGGGCCCTGCCCTTCGCTGGCGCCGGCTTGCGTGGTGGTCCCTGTTCGTCCTGGGAAATGCGCTGCTGGCGACGATGATCACCCTCGGCAACGTGCCGCTGTACGACAACCCGGGCGGCCACCAGGGCCTGGCCTATCTCGCGATTGCCCTGCCCGGGCACCTGCTCGCCTTCGGCGCGCTGGCCGGCGCGCTGCCACTGCTGCTGGGCCTGTGGCCGCGCAGCGCGCGCACGCTGAGCATCAGTGCGGTACTGCTGCAGGGCTTGTGGTTGTGCCTGCTGCTGGTCGACGCCAAGGTGTTCACCCTGTACCGCTTCCACCTCAATGCCATGGTCCTGAACATGGTGTTCGGCGGCGCCCTGCAGGACCAGGTTGCGTTGTCGTGGAAGACCTGGGTGCAGGTCGGCCTGCTGGTGGCGGCCATTTTCACCGCCGAGGGCATCCTGGCCTGGGCGTGCTGGAAGCTGCTGCCGGCCGCGCCCCGCCGGCGCACGGTGCTGCAGGCCTGGGCGGTGGTCGCCCTGCTGATGGCGAGCGGCCAGGTGGCCACCGCCTACTACGACGCACGCGGCGACCGTGACGTGATTGCCCAGTGGAACTACCTGCCCTGGGCCCAGCCGATCACCGCCAAGAGCTTCATGCGCAGGCTGGGCGTGGTCAGTGAACAGCAGGTCGGCCTGCCCGATCCTCGCCATGCGCAGCTGCTGTATCCGCTGCAGCCACTGCGCTGCCAGAGCCCACAGCGGCCCAATGTACTGATGGTCGTGCTGGAATCGCTGCGCCACGATGCGCTTACTCCGCAGATCATGCCGAACACCTCGGCACTGGCGGCCTCCGCTCGTGTCTACGACCGCCATTTCAGCACGGGCAACGCCACCCGCTATGGCCTGTTCGGCCTGCTCTACGGCCTGCCGGGCGGCTACTGGCAAAGCATGCTTGACGAACAGCGCGGCTCACAGCTGTTCAAGGTGCTGGGCCAGCAGGGGTACGACCTGCATCTGTACGGCAGCGCGCCGATGTACAGCCCGGAATTCGACCGCACTGCATTTGCGGACGTCCGCGACCAGCTGCACCAGGGCCCGCCCGGCCTGGGTTCGGAAGGCCGTGACAGCAGCATCGTAGCCTCGCTTCAGAAGGACATCCGTGCAAGCCAGGCAGCGCACACGCCGTGGTTCGGCTTCGTCTTCCTCGATTCCACCCATGCGCCCTACCACATGCCCGCAGGCTACCCGCCGCTGGCGACCCCGATGGCGCAGGAAATCGACTTCCTCAGGTTCGGTCCGGACCACGACCCGGCCCCGGAACTGAACCGTTACCGGACCGCCGTGCATTACGCCGACAGCCTCGTCGGCACCCTGCTGGACGATCTGCGCGCGCAGGGCCTGGATCAGAACACCATCGTCCTGGTCACCGGCGACCACGCCGAGGAGTTCAACGACCTGAAGCTGAACTACTGGGGCCACAACGGCAACTTCTCCGACTACCAGCTGCAGGTACCGTTCGTGCTGCACTGGCCCGGCCAGGCCAGCGGCCGTGAGACACGCACCAGTTCACATGAGGACTGGGTGCCGACGTTGATGCGCCACGCCCTGGGCTGCGAGAACGCACTGAGCGACTTCAGCACCGGCCAGGATCTGCTGGCCGAACCCGCAGGCGAGCGCGCACTGGTGGTGGAAAGCTGGTCACAACGCGCCGTCCGCCATGGCGGTGCCATCTACGTGTTCGACAAGTTCGGCAACGCCACCGCGCTCGACCGGCACTACCGCCCGCTGCCGCGCCAAGCCCCGGATGCCGGCGCCGTCCGTACCGCATGGGAAGCGCTGACCCGCTTCCGCAACCGCTGACCACAGAGGATGGATTCCATGAAACGCTCGCTGCGGATCCTGCATACCGAAGCTGCCCGGGGAATGGGCGGCCAGGAGATCTACATCTTCCGCCACATGCAGGTGATGCGTGCGCGTGGGCACCAGGTGTCGCTGCTGTGCCAGCCCGATGCCCGCCTGGCCCAACTCGCGCGCGACGATGGGTTCACTGTGCATACCCTGCGCATGGGCGGCCTGGCACGGCTGCTGCGCGGCATCTGGTCGGTGTCACGCCTGGTACGCCGCGAACGCTACGACGTGGTCAACACCACCAGCCGCCGCGACGCACTGATCGCCGCGGCCGGCGCACGCCTGGGCGGCACGCCACTGGTGGTGCGCTCGCGCCACCTGATGAGTCCGGTCAATTCGTTGCTGACCTATACCGGTCTTCCGCACCGGATCATCACCGTCAGCGATTTCGTCAAGCGGCTGCTGGTCGACCGCGGCATTGCCGCCGAGCACATCGGCATCGTGCCCCCCATGGCGACGCCGCCGCGCTGGGGCATGACCGAGCAGGGCGATCCCTGGGAGAACCTGCAGGCCACCCGCGCACAGGTCCGCGCCGAACTCGGTTTCGCCGAGCGCGACATCGTGGTCGGCTGCGTGGCCGTGCTGCGCGAGCCCAAGGGCCATGCCGAGCTGCTGCGCGCCATGGCGCCACTATGCAAGACCAATCCCGACCTGCACCTGGCCGTGGTCGGCGACGGCGAGCCGGTCATGGGCCGCCTGCAGGCCCTGCGCAGCGAACTCGGGCTGGAGCGCCAGGTGCACCTGCTCGGCTTCCGCAGCGACGCACACCGGCTGATGGCCGGTTTCGACATCTTCGCCCTGGCCACCCACAAGGAAGCCTCGGGGACCGTGTTCCTCGAGGCGGCGCAGGCGGCACTGCCGATCGTCTCGCATCGCGTTGGCGGTGTGCCTGAAATGCTGGTGGAAGGCAGCAATGCCATCCTCACCCGGCTGGGTGATGACGCCGCCCTCACTGGTGCGTTGCGGCTGCTGGTGGATGATCAGGAACGTCGCCGGCAGATGGGCCGCGCCGGTTGGGACTGGATCCGCAGCGCCAAGCAGTTCAGCGCGGCCGGTCACGGAGAGGCCACTGAAAACTACTACCTCCAATGGTTGAAGGAGCTGGGTCATGGCTAACGCCAGAACCGTACCGGTGCTGATGCACCACCATGTCAGCAACTCGCCGGGAATGATCACCGTATCCCCGGAGAACTTCGAGAGCCAGATCGCCTGGCTCGCACGGACCGGCTGGACCTCGCTGACGCTGGACCAGTACGCCGGCTTTCTCGCCGGGAAGCCGGTGCCGCGCAAATCGATCGTGATCACGTTCGACGACGGCTACCTGGACAACTGGGTCTACGCCCATCCGATCCTGCAGAAATACGGCATGCATGCGGTGGTCTTCGTGGTCACCGGCTGGATGCACGAAGGTCCGATCCGCCCGCATGCAGGCATCGAAGGCGCCGAGCTGCCGGCCACGCCGGAACATCGCGCCTGCGAGGACCTGATCTACAAGCAGGGCCGCAGCGACGAAGTGATGATGCGCTGGAGCGAAGCGCGTGCGGCAATCGAAGCCGGCACGTTCGAGGTCCACTGCCATACCCACAGCCACACCCGTTGGCTCAAGCGCGATGACCTGGACCGTGCGCAGCGCCGCGAAGGCATCAGCGGCGACCTGGCCATGGCGAAGCAGACGCTGCTGGAGAAGCTCGGCGAAGTCTCCGATACGCTGTGCTGGCCCTATGGTGACTTCGACGATGACTACATCGAAGTGGCACGCGAACAGGGCTTCCGCTACCTGCACACCACCCATCCCTTCGGCCGCAACGTGATTGGCGGCGATCCGGAGCGGATCTATCGCTTCGCGATCCGCAACCGGCCGGCCAGCTGGCTGCGCAAGCGCATCGCATGGAGCTACAACCCGTTGATCGCGCCGATCTTCAACGGCTTCAAGGCGCGGCAGAAGAAGATGGTGCCTGGCCCGTAGGAGGCCACGTTCATCTTGATCGCGGCAACACCCGGTTTTCGAATGGACTCAAAGGGACAGTGAAGGCAATGAACGTACTGGTGACCGGCGGTGCTGGCTACATCGGCTCGCATGCATGCGTGGAGCTGCAGCAGCAGGGGCACGGCGTGGTCATCGTGGACTCGCTGTGCAACAGCGACGCCAGCGTGGTCGAGCGCATCGGACGGATCACCGGCACGGCACCGGTGTTCGTGCAGGCTGACATCCGGGACCGGCCGCGCATGGCCGCCTTGATGCAGGAGCACGCGATCGATGCCGTACTGCACTTCGCAGCGCTCAAGTCCGTGGGCGAATCCCAGAAGATTCCACTGCAGTACTTCGACAGCAACATCAGCGGTTCGATTGCCCTGCTCGGTGCCATGCAGGATGCAGGCGTGCAGTTGCTGGTCTTCAGCTCTTCGGCAACGGTGTACGGCAACCAGGACCACTGCCCGGTGGCCGAGACCGCTTCAACCTGTGCGATGACGCCCTATGGGCGCACCAAGCTGGTGGTCGAGCAGCTGCTTGCCGACCTGGCGGCAACCGGCCAGGACCTGCATATTGCGACGCTGCGCTACTTCAACCCGGTCGGCGCCCACGCCAGCGCGCTGATCGGCGAGCTGCCGCATGGCACGCCGAGCAACCTGATGCCCTACATCGCGCAGGTCGCCGCCGGGCTGCTGCCGGAGGTCCAGGTCTTCGGGGACGACTATCCGACCCATGATGGTACCGGCGTGCGCGACTACATCCATGTGCAGGACGTCGCCAGCGCCCACGTGCTGGCCCTGCAGTTCCTTCGCGACCAGCGGCGCAGCATCACCCTCAACCTTGGCACCGGCCAGGGCCACAGCGTGCTGGAACTGATCCAGGCCTTCGAGCTCACCACCGGCGTGCGGGTTCCGTTCCGCATCGTACCGCGGCGCGATGGCGACATCGCGGTCAGCTTCGCCGATGCCTCGCTGGCGCTGCGCGAGCTGGGCTGGAAGGCGCGTCACGATCTCACCGACATGTGCCGGGACACCTGGAAGTGGCAGCGGGCGATGTCACGCGCCGCGCAAGGTGCAATGCCAGAGCACCTGCCCGCGCGCTGATGCGGGCAGGACCCAGCGGTCGGAAACGCCCGTACACGACGCGTCACAAGGTGCACAGCCGCAGCTGAACGCGATCGCGGGTCGCGCACGGTTGAGCCCCCCCCTACCAGAAAAGAACATGGCCGCAAACGCGGCCATGTCGGGTGCAATACGCGGTATTGCCACGCTGCTCAGGCAGCGGCTTCGCGCACCGCAGCGGACAAGCGATCGAGTGTCTCCTGCATCAGCGTGGCGTCATCGGCTTCGACGGTAACCCGCACCACCGGCTCGGTACCCGACGGGCGCAGGAACGCGCGACCGCGGCCGGCCACCGACTGCTGCGCGGCAGCCAGCGCGGCCTGCACACTGGCGGCCTGCACCGTGGCCTTGGCCGAGACATTGCCCAACCGCACGTTGACCGTTTTCTGCGGCACCCGCTCCAAACCCTTCAGCGCCTGGCGCAGGGTCTGGCCGCCGTTGCGCAGTGCCACCAGTACCTGCAGGGCACTGACAATACCGTCGCCGGTGGTCGCCCGGTCCAGGCACAGCAGGTGGCCCGAGGCCTCACCGCCAAGCACGCCCCCGCCTTCGACCAGCGCCTGGTGCACGTATCGATCACCAACGTTGCTGCGCACGAACGGGATCTGCAGATCGGCGAAAGCTTTCTCCACGCCGTAGTTGCTCATCAGCGTGCCGACCACCGGGCCGCGCAGGCGGCCTTCGTCCTTCCAGGCGCGGGCCAGGATGTACAGCAGGTCATCGCCGTCGACCGGGTTGCCCTGGTCGTCGGCCATCAGCACTCGGTCGCCATCACCATCGAAGGCGATGCCGAGATCGGCGCGGGTCTCGCGGACTTTGGCCGCCAGGTTGTCGATATGGGTGGAACCCACACCGGCGTTGATGTTGACGCCGTTGGGCTCGGCACCGATGCCGATCACCTCGGCGCCAAGTTCGCGGAACAGCAGCGGTGCGATCTGGTAGGTGGCACCGTGCGCGCAATCCAGCACCAGGCGCACGCCACGCAGGTCGAACGCGCGCGGCACGCTGGCCTTGCAGAACTCGATGTAGCGGCCGACCGCTTCGCGCGCGCGCGAAGCCTTGCCCAGCTTCTCCGACTCGGCGGTGGTGAACGGAACGTCCAGCGCCGCTTCCAGGGCCAGTTCGGTGGCGTCGTCGAGCTTCTCGCCCTGGGCGGAGAAGAACTTGATGCCGTTGTCGTAATGCGGGTTGTGCGAAGCGCTGATGACGATGCCGGCGTCCACGCCCAGCGTGCGGGTCAGGAACGCCACCGCCGGGGTCGGCATCGGCCCCAGCAGCTGTACGTCGGCGCCGGCAGCGACCAGGCCGGCTTCCAGCGCCGCTTCGAACATGTAGCCGGAAATGCGGGTGTCCTTGCCGATCACCACGATCGGCCGGCGCCCGTCCTGGCCGCGCTGGGCGACCAGGACACGGCCCAGGGCGTTGCCCAGGCGCAGCACGAAGTCGGCCGAGATCACGCCTTGGCCGACCCGCCCACGGATGCCGTCAGTACCGAAGTACTTGCGGCCTCCCATCAAGCCACCTCCGGCGCCGGCTGACGGCCCAGCATTGCCAGCAGATCGGACAGGCGGTCGCGCATCTCGCGACGGTCACAGATCTGGTCGATGGCACCGTGCTCCAGCAGGAACTCCGAACGCTGGAAGCCTTCCGGCAGCTTCTCGCGCACGGTCTGCTCAATCACGCGCGGACCCGCAAACCCGATCAGCGCCTGCGGCTCGGCGATATTGATGTCGCCCAGCATCGCGAACGAGGCCGACACGCCACCGGTGGTCGGGTGGGTCAGCACCGAGATGTACGGCAGGCCCGCTTCACGCAGCTTGCCCAGTGCGGCCGAGGTCTTGGCCATCTGCATCAGCGAGAACAGGCCTTCCTGCATGCGCGCGCCGCCACTCTGCGAGAAGCACACGTAGGGGGCACCGATTTCGACTGCGGTTTCGGCGGCCAGCGCGAAACGCTCACCCACCACCGAGCCCATCGAGCCGCCCATGAAGGCGAAGTCGAACGACGAGGCCACCAGTGCACGGCCCTTGAGCAGACCGCGCATGGCGATCAGCGCGTCGTACTCACCCGTGTTCTTCTGCGCGATCTTGATGCGCTCGCTGTACTTCTTCTGGTCCTTGAACTTGAGCAGGTCGGTCGGGCCCAGGCGCGCACCGATCTCGGTAGTGCTGTCGGCGTCGAACAGGGCGGCCAGGCGCGCACGCGCGCGGATCGCCATGTGGTGGCCGCACTTCGGGCAGACCTCCAGGTTCTCTTCCAGTTCCGGACGGTACAACGCGCTGCCGCAGTTGCTGCACTTTTCCCACAGGCCCTCGGGGACACTGCGCTTCTTGCTGGGGGTGTTGTCGGTGCGGATGCCGGACGGCATCAACTTGCTGAGCCAACTCATGCGGGAGGACACTTCCGTTCAGGGCGGCCCGAGGGCCGCAAAGGCGGACAGTCTAGCTCCGCTTTCCCTGCCCGTGCACCCCCTTGCCGGCCACGGAGCCGCCGGAAAAAACCATGCTGGGACGTACGTTTAGGTGCTGGGTCATGCCGGCCGCTGGCCGGCAGCCCGTACATGCAGACCCATGGGTAGTGCCGGCCGCTGGCCGGCAGCCCCCTACGTGCAGACCCATGGGTAGTGCCGGCCGCTGGCCGGCAGCACTTGCATGTGGCCGTCAAGCAGATGCCGGCCAGCGGCCGGCACGACCGTTACGCGTCCAGCGCCTGCCGCAGCGGGGCCAGGAAAGCTCCAGCGCGCTGCGCGGCCTCTTCAGCCGAGCCCGCTTCGGCCAGCACCGCCACCAATGCACTGCCGACCACCACGCCATCGGCCTGGCGCGCCATCGCCGCCGCACTGGCGGCGTCCTTGATGCCGAAGCCAGCAACCACCGGCACTGAAGCGCGCGCGCGCAGGGCCTGCAGGCGGGCACTGGCGGCATCGCTGTCCAGGCGTTCGGACGCGCCGGTGACACCGGCAAAGCTGACGTAGTAGAGGTAGCCACGGGCCAGCGCCAGCAGCTTGTCGGCCCGCGCTTCGCTGGTGGTCGGCGACGCCAGCAGGACCAGTGCCAGGCCGGCTGCATCGAAGGCCTGCTGCGCTTCAACCGCTTCTTCCGGCGGCAGGTCGACCAGCAGTACGCCGTCCACGCCCGCGTCGACGGCGGCCTTGGCGAAGGCCGCGTAGCCATGGATCTCCACCGGGTTGAGGTAGCCCATCAGCACCACCGGGGTCTGCGCGTCGCGCTCGCGGAACTGCGCCACGGCCTGCAGGACGTAGCGGCTGCCAGCCCCCCGTGCCAGCGCGCGCTCGGAGCTGCGCTGGATGGTCGGGCCATCGGCCATCGGGTCGGAGAACGGCACGCCCAGCTCGATCACATCGGCACCGGCCTCAACCAGCGCGTGCATGACCGGCACGGTGGCCTCCAGCGAGGGATCACCGGCAGTGATGAAGGGAATCAGCGCCTTGCGCTGCTGCTCGCGCAGGCGCTGGAAACAGGCATCGAGTCGGGATACAGGCATCTCAGGCACATCCTTCAATCAGTTCAATCGCATCACTGGTCCCCCAGTACATCCGGGTGACCTTCCCTTCAAACAGTTCCAGGCGGATGCCCAGGTCCGAACCCGGGTCCTGCCAGGTGAGGTACTCGCCCTGCTCACCATCGTAGGCATGCGGGCTGGACACAGGCGGCTTCGGGAACCGGGCAATCGCCTGGGCGCGGGTCATGCCGACGCGCAGGCCGAATGGCCCCGGCTGTTCAACCGGCAGTTCCGGCTCATCGCCCGGCTTCAGATCAAAACGGACCACGCGGTCGTCGTCGGTCATCATCGACACGCCCGGCGGCAGCCCCTTGCCGTCGTAGTACTCGCAGTCGCCTTCGAAGAACTCCTTCGCGCCCTGCGCCTTCCAGGGACCCAGCGCCTTCAGGTCAGTCATGTGCTGGCCAACCAGCACGTCACCGGCATGATCCAGCGCCACCGAAACCACCGCGGGCGCGTCATCGCCGCTCGTCCCTTCTTCGGAGGGGGCATCGACAATGGGCGTACGCGCCATCGGGTCAAGATCATCGTTGGCGGCCTGCTGCGCCGGCTGCATGGTGGCCTTGGCGGCCGGCGCCAGTACCGGTGGCTCCGGCGGCTGGCACGCGGCCAGCCCAAGCGCCAGCAGCAGCACGCCGCTGTTCCGCAGCCGCGCGCTCACAGCACCAGCCCTTCGCGCGCAGCGATGGTGTGCACGTCCTTGTCGCCACGGCCGGATAGATTGCAGAGCACGATCTGGTCACGCGGTCGCTCACGCGCCAGCTTGATCGCCTGCGCCAGCGCATGGCTGGACTCCAGTGCCGGCAGGATGCCTTCGGTATGCGCCAGCAGATGGAAAGCCTGCAGCGCTTCCTCGTCGGTGATGCCGAGGTAGCGTGCGCGACCGGTATCGGCCAGGAACGCGTGCTCCGGGCCGACGCCCGGATAGTCCAGGCCGGCTGATACCGAGTGGGTCTCGATGATCTGGCCGTCGTCGTCGCACAGCACATAGGTGCGGTTGCCGTGCAGCACACCGGGGCGACCGGCAGCGATCGAAGCGGCGTGACGGCCGGTGTTGATGCCATCACCGGCGGCTTCGGCACCGACGATTTCGACCTGGCGATCGTTGAGGAAGGCATGGAACAGGCCGATGGCATTGCTGCCGCCGCCCACGCAGGCGGTGATCGCATCGGGCAGGCGGCCGTACTCGGCCAGCATCTGCTCGCGCGCCTCACGGCCGACGATGGCATTGAAGTCACGGACCATGCGCGGATACGGATCCGGACCGGCGACCGTACCGATGATGTAGAAGGTGTCCTGCACGTTGGTCACCCAGTCGCGCATGGCTTCGTTGAGTGCGTCCTTCAGGGTGGCCGAGCCGGAAGTGACCGGCACCACCGTCGCGCCCAGCAGCTTCATGCGGTAAACATTGATCTTCTGCCGCTCGATGTCGGTGGCGCCCATGTACACCACGCATTCCAGGCCCAGCCGCGCGGCAACCGTGGCACTGGCCACGCCATGCTGGCCGGCCCCGGTCTCGGCAATGATGCGCTTCTTGCCCATCCGCGCGGCCAGCAAGGCCTGGCCGATGGTGTTGTTGATCTTGTGCGCGCCGGTGTGGTTCAGGTCCTCGCGCTTGAGCAGGATCTGCGCGCCACCGACGTGATCGCTCAGGCGCTGGGCGTGATAAATCGGGCTCGGCCGGCCCACGTAGTGCGCCAGATCGCGGTCATAGGCCAGCTGGAATGCGGGATCCTGGCGCGCCTGGTCATAGGCTTGGGCCAGTTCCTGCAGCGGACCGACCAGGGTTTCGGCAACGAAACTGCCGCCATAGCGGCCGAAGTGGCCCTGGGCATCCGGGAAGGCGTGATAGTCGGCAATGGGGGAGGCAGACATGGATACGACCGGTGGTTCAGACAGGTGGATACTCTAGCGCACGGGTCATGACCGGAAAATGGATATTATCTGGCGCATATCGTCAGGAAATCTCACATGAGCCGTTCCCTGCTGCCTCCCCTCAATGCGCTGCGCGCGTTCGAAGCGACGGCCCGCCTTGGCGGCGTTGGGCGCGCCGCGCAGGACCTGCACGTCACCCACGGCGCGGTCAGTCGGCAGTTGAAGCTGCTGGAGGATCACCTTGGCCTGGCGTTGTTCCAGCGGGCCGGCCGTGGCCTGCGCCTGACCGCTGCGGGCACGCGGCTGCAGGCAGCATGCAGCGAGGCCTTCAGCGACATCGAAGACTGCGTGCGCGAACTGCGGCGGCCGACAGCAGCCCCGGCGCTGGTACTGGGCTGCAGTGGCAGCGTGCTGGCGCGCTGGATGATTCCACGACTGCCAGCATTGCAGGCTGCCCTGTCCGGCGTGCGCCTGCAGTGGTCGGCACTGGATGGCAGTTTCACCGAAGCGCAGGCGGCGCTGGACGCGGTGCTGCTGCTGGCGCAGGGCCCGTGGCCACGAGGCTGGCAGGTACGCGAGCTGGCGCCGGAACGGGTCGGCGTGGTGGTGGCGCCGTCGCATCCGGCCGCGCAGCGCCTGCGGCATGCACCGCCGTCGGCGCTGCTGCAGGAGTCGCTGCTGCACACCAGCTCACGGCCGCAGGCATGGCCGGCATGGGCACAGGCGCACGATCTGGACGTGTCGAAGCTGCAGCTGGGCACCGCCTTCGAGCACCTGTACTACCTGCTGGAAGCCGCGGTAGCCGGGCTGGGCCCGGCGATCGCACCGGAGCCGCTGGTGGCCGAAGATCTGGCAGCAGGCCGGCTGGTCGCACCGTGGGGATTTACCGCCACCGGCGGCTTCTGGGTGCTGGCGCGGCCGGATGGCCCGGCCGATGCACGGGTGGACGCCTTGGCCGACTGGGCAGCAGCACAGCTGCGATGAGACAAGGCTCCGGGTGGCGTTCGCCCCCGAAGCCGGCAACACAAGCCTCAGCGACCGCCCATCGCGACCCGCTGCTGCTCCTCATGCACCTGCTGCTGGTGCGACGGATCTGCCAGCAGCTTGGCACTGGTCTGCTCCAGCGGCGGTGGCGCCTGAGCCAGATCGACGGCGGTGCGGAAGCCCGGCGTCGTGCCCATCACGAATGCCTTGCCATCCTGCACCGTGATGCTCTGCAGCTTGTCGGCCGCATCGATACCGTGATTACCTTCCGTTGGAAAACACGTCGAGCACGTCCGCACTGACCCAGCCCTGCGCGCAGTTCCCGGCGTAACGTCCCGGCGCCGCCACATGGCAGGCCTCGCCCCCCGTGTTCGCCAGGCCAGTGATCGGCCTGTCGCCATAGGTGTCACACAACGTGTTGCCCTTGCACTTGCCGACCGTTGCTGCGGGAACCGCCACGACGTAATAGAACAGCGGATTCTGTCCGGTACGCCCGATGCCCTGCACGCAGACCAGCTGCCCCTTCGACAGCTTTGCGGTCACGCTGGCCTTGCTGCCGGTGGATGGCACCGCATTCAACGTCTCCACGCCCTTGGCGTCGGCTACGCCCGCGAAGAAGCCCTGGTCGCCACAGTCCGGCGACAGTTCAACATCGTAGAAATCACCGCTGTCCACATCGCCGGCCGTGCAGCCGCTGCCCGTATTGGCGTTGCTGCATTTCACGCCACTGGCCTGGATCAGCGCCGCCAGGCCGTCGGCAGCCGGTGCTGCCGCCGGAACCGTCGCCGGTGCTGTGGCGGCTGCGCCTGCCGGTGTGGCAGCGGCCGGTGCCGATGCAGTCGGGGCGGACGAGTCACCGCCCGCACACGCGCCCAATGCAAGCAGCAGGCCGGGCATGATCGTCAGGCGGGCCAGGCGGATACGGTGGGAAGAGAGATGGGGCATATCCATTGCGTCCTCGTTCGAAAGCCAAGGCGCATCTCAGGGGTGCGGCCAGCGACACGCACACCGCATCGCACCCAGCCAGGTCAGGCCGGGCCCATTGTGTCCGATCAGATGCTCGGGGGTGTCGACTTCCTGGCGCTGGATCCTGAATTACCCGAAAGTGGGATGCTCACCGCATTCAGTAGACGTCCGCCTTCATGGCACGGCACGCGACAGGCAAGAACACAGACCCGGCGGAATGCACCGTCGGCGATGACGTTCCGGGTGCGCCCTCAGGGGGCGCGGATCACTCCAGGACCGTGCAGTCCGCGCGGCGCACTTCCTCGACGAAGGTGCGCATCCTGTAGCCGTCCTTGATACCCGGCTCCAGTTCGATGCCGCTGGACACGTCCACGCCCCAGGGAAGCGTGGCCAGCACAGCGTCGTAGACGTTTTCCGGGTTCAGGCCACCGGCCAGCAGGAACGGCCGGTGCAGGCCGGTCGGGATACGGCCCCAGTCGAAGGCCACGCCGGTACCGCCGCCGCCGCCGGGAGCGTGGCTGTCGAACAGGAACCCCGCCGCGCTCGGGTAACGCAGCTGCAACGTGCGCGCATTGACCTCTTCCCGGCCCCCCATGGCGATTGCCTTCAGATAGGGCATGTTGAAGCTGCGGCAGAAGCTCTCGTCTTCCTCGCCATGGAACTGCAGCAGGGTTGGCCGCACCGTGCGCAGCACCTCACGCACCTCTTCCTTGCTGTTGTTGCGGAACAGGGCCACCACATCGACCATCGGCGCGATCGCCTGGCGCATCGCGCGTGCTTCGGCAGGAGCAACCCTGCGGCTGCTCTCGCGGGCAAAGATGAAACCCACTGCGTCCACGCCCAGCTCACCGGCCAGGCGGACATCGCCGGCACGGGTCATGCCACAGAACTTGATGCGCGTGCGGTAGTAGGAGCGGCTCATAGCGTGACCTCGGCGGGCAGATGCCAGTTGTCGGGGTACAGGGGCCCAAGGAACACCAGGCCCTGCGGCGGTGCGGTGGGACCGGCTACGGTGCGATCGCGCCCGGCCAGCAGTTCGGCGATCCATTCCACCGGTTTTTCACCGCTGCCCACCAGGATCAACGAACCGACGATATTGCGGACCATGTGATGAAGGAATGCATTGCCCTGCACGGCCACTTCAATCACTTCGCCCTGGCGGCTGACCTGCAGTGATTGCAGCTCACGCCGCGCATGCAGCGCCTGGCACTGCACGGAGCGGAACGCGCTGAAGTCATTTTCGCCGATCAGGGCCTGGCCGGCGGCGTGCATCAGCGTCTCGTCCAGCGCCCGGCGCTCCCAGCTGAGGGTCTGCCGGTCCAGCGCCGGCCGCACCTCGCGGTTGAGCAGGCGGTAGCGGTAGCGGCGCGCGCGTGCCGAGAAGCGGGCGTGGAAATCGTCGGCCACCGGCACGCACCAGCGCACCGCGATCGAGCGCGGCAGGCGGGTGGTGGTGCCCAGCATCCAGGCGCGCGGATCGCGCACCACGTCGGTATCGAAATGGACGACCTGGCACTGGCCATGCACGCCGGCATCGGTGCGGCCGGCGCAGACCACCTGCAGCGGCGAATCGGCAACCGACGACAGGGCCTGCTCAAGGCTGGCCTGCACGCTGGGACCGCCCTCGCCCAGGTTCTGCCAGCCCCTGAAATCGCTGCCGTCGTATTCGACGCCAAGCGCGTAACGCATGTGCTACCTCGATATTGCGTATGGGGCGGCGCTCAGGCCGGATCGCGTTCGGACCAGACCGCCAGTTCGTTGCCACCGGGCTCGACGAACTGGAAGCGGCTGCCACCGGGGAAGGAAAATACCGGGCGCACGATCTCGCCGCCGGCGTCGCGCACGGCGGCCTCGACCGGTGCCAGTGCGTCGGCATACAGCACCAGCAGCGGTGCGCCGCTGTCGCTGGCCCGCTGCGGCTGGCCGCGGAAGAAGCCGCCCTGCAGGCGGCCATCGTCGAACGCCGTGTAGTCGCTGCCGTAATCGACGAACGACCAGCCGAACACCTTCTCGAAGAAGGCGCGGCTTGCGGCCGGGTCGCTGGAAGCGAATTCAACGTAGTCGATGCGACGCTCGCGGCTCATGGCAGGGTCCTTGTCGGCAGGTTCGGTCACGGCAGGCGGGCCAGCAGTTCGCGGGCCTGGGCCTGGCTGTGCAGGTCACCGCCTTCGGCGACTTCCAGCAACAGGGTGCGCGCAGTCTGCGCGTCGCCCAGATCGAGGTAGGCAATGGCCAGTTCCAGGCGCTCCTGGCCGGCACGCGGCGACCAGCCCGCGTCGCCGGCGGGCGCGGCCGCGCTCGGCGCGATATCGTCGGAATAAGAAGCGTCGACGCTGCCGTGGTCGATGCTGTCGATGGCCTCGGGATGTACGGTATCCGCCGGAGCCTCGTTCTCATGCGCATCAGCCGGCAGATCGAACACTCCGCGGAACTGCGGCTGCTGTTCGGCATGCAGTGCGTAGTCCGGCACCGCCACTTCGGCCGGCGCCTGCGGTACAACGCGTTCGTCCTGCAGCGGCTCGGCGACGACAACCTCGTCGCCGGTGGTTGCGGAATCGTCCCAGCGCGGCAGATCGGTCACCGCTTCGGGCAATGCCACCGCGTCCTCGTCGCGCAGTGTCTCGGCCTGCCATTCGGCCCGCACCGCGTGCTCGGCGACGGGTTCGGCGACCACCACTTCGTGTACTTCGGTTTCGGTCGCCCAGGCAGGCATCGCCGGTTCTTGGCGACCATTGTCGGCAACAGCCGACGACCACGAGGACTGCTCGGCCAGCGTATCCAGCGCCGCACCTGCCGGCACCGCAGCGGCCAGGCCGGCGGCATCGTCTTCCTCACGCAGCGGCGGCAGCGGCGACGGCTTGCGACGACGCAGCAGCCAGGCCGCGCCCGCCGCCAACAGCAGCACCGGCAGCCCCAGCCAGTACCACGGCGTTGCCGCATCACGGGAACCCGGCGCCTGTGCCAGGCGCTGCTGCGCGGCAGCCAGGTCGTTGTCCTTCATCGCGATCAACGACTGCTGCTGCTCCTTCAGCTTCTCCAGATCAGCCACGCGCTGCTTCAGTTCACCGATCTCGGCATCGCGGGTGGCGATGTCCTCACGCGCCTGTCGCAGTTGTTCGTTGCCCAGCATGTCACCCTCGCTGCCGGCAGCGGTGCCGGTGGTTGTGCCCGCGTGCGCGGCGTCGGACGCCAGCGCCGGAGCGATCTCAAGTCGTGCCCCGTTGGCGGCAGCCGGGGAAGAAGCGTTCGCGGTTGCCGCCTTGGCGGCCGGCGCGACCGCACCCGCCGGTTGCGGCACGGTGCGCGCCTGCCGCCATTGCGCGGCGTGCTCGCGTACCAGCGCGGTGGCCTCGGCGGCATCGACAGCGGCAAGCGCATCGCTGCCCGGCACGCGCAGCACCGCGCCCTGCTTGAGCAGATTGACGTTGCCACGGATGAAGGCTTCGGGATTGGCGCGCAGCAGGGCGATCATCGCGCGGTCGCGGCTGACCTGGTTGCCACGCGCCACCGCGCTGGCGATCTGCGACAGGGTCTGACCGCGCTGTACGGTGACGCTGCCATCGGCCGCCGGTGCAGCGACCGGCGCGGAGGCCGCACGCGGGCGTGCCGGTGCAGGCGCCACCGCAGGTGGCGGCGTAGTGGGCGCCTCTGCCGCTGGCACCGTTGCCGAAGCCGGTGCAGGTTCGCGCACGATGGTATTGGAGAGCGTGCCTGCCGGCGCGACGATCTCCGGCTCGGCCACGGCCAGCGCGCTGGACGGCGCGTCGACCAGCGCGGAGTACTCGCGCACCAGGCGGCCCTGGCCCCAGTCAGCTTCGATCAGGAAGCTCAGCGATGGCGTCTCCACCGGGGCCTGCGAGGTGACGCGCACCACCGCCCTGCCCTGCGCATTGCGGGTCAGCTCGAACTGCAGCTCGCTGACCAGCCCGGCCGGCCGTTGCAGGCCGACGCGTTCGAAGGTGACCGGCGAGGCCAGCGCCACGCGCAGGTTTTCCAGTTCGGACGGGTCCGCCGACACCACCGGGATTTCGGCCAGCAATGGCTGCCCCGGCTTGGACAGGACACGGATGTCTCCCAGGCCCAATGCGAGTGCCGAACTGCTGGCCAGGGCCAGCAGCACGGTGGAAAGATAGAGGAGCGGGCGCTTTGCGCCCCTGGCCCGTTTATTCATGGGCGACACTATAAAGCGTGCGGACCGGGGTCCGCACCCACCGGAAAGACCCTTGAGGTAGTGCCGGCCGCTGGCCGGCATGCACTCCGGCACATGGATCACGGCAATGCCGGCCAGCGGCCGGCACTACCGGTGAGGCAACCGCTGTGATCAGCGCTGCTCGGCGGCGACCAGCTCGGCCAGCTGCACGGCATTCAACGCCGCGCCCTTGCGCACGTTGTCCGACACGATCCACAGGTTCAGGCCGCGCGGGTGCGAGAGGTCCTCGCGGATGCGGCCGACGTACACCGCGTCCGTGCCCGAGGCGTGGGTGACCGGGGTTGGGTAACCACCGGCTTCGTGACGATCCACCACTTCGATGCCCGGCGACTGCTCCAGCAGCGCGCGCGCTTCGGCGACGGTGACCTTGTCGCGGGTCTCGATCGCCACCGACTCGGAGTGGCCGTAGAACACCGGCACGCGCACCGCAGTCGGGTTCACCAGGATGCTGTCGTCGCCGAGGATCTTGCGGGTTTCCCAGATCAGCTTCATTTCTTCCTTGGTGAAGCCATTGTCCTGGAAGTCGTCGATGTGCGGGATCAGGTTGAAGGCGATCTGCACCGGGAAGCGCTGCGGATCGATTTCCTGGAAGCTCAGCAGCTGGCCGGTCTGCTTGCCCAGTTCCTCGGTAGCCGAACGGCCGCCGCCGGACACCGATTGGTAGGTGGAGACGTTGATACGTTCGATGCCGTACTTGCGGTGCAGTGGCGCCAGCGCCACCAGCATCTGCATGGTCGAGCAGTTCGGGTTGGCGATGATGCCGCGCGGACGGTTGGCCACCTGTTCCGGATTGACCTCGGACACCACCAGCGGCACGTCATCCTCGTAACGGAAGGCCGAAGAGTTGTCGATCACCACCGCACCGGCAGCGGCGAACTTCGGTGCGTATTCCTTGGACACGCTGCCACCGGCCGAGAACAGCGCGATCTCGACGCCGCTCGGATCGAAGGTGGCCAGGTCCTGGACCGTGACCTTCTGGCCGTTGAATTCGATCTCGCCGCCGGCCGAACGCTCGGAAGCCAGGACGCTCAGGGTACCGACCGGGAAACCACGCTCGGCCAGGATCGACAACATGGTCTCGCCGACCGCACCGGTGGCACCGACGACGGCGACGTGGAAACTGCGCTGTGCATTGCTCATGGGGGAACTCTCACGAAAACGGGAATGGGGAAGAAACACGCACGACAGCTGGGTTCGGGGAACCTCCTCAAGCGGGGCGCGCGGAGGTTCCCTATCGTTTCCCGGTTTTTTTGCCCAGCGTCACGCGCGCGGCCATCGCCGCATCAGCGTTGATCGCGCTCGGCATGCGCGACGGGCCGCCGTCCAGGCCGAGCCCGGCAACCAGATTATCGACGGCCAGCTGTACCATCGCCGTGCGCGTGGCCAGCGAGGCGCTGCCGATGTGCGGCGTGAGCACGACATTGCGCAGCGCCAGCAGTTCGGGGCGCACCGCCGGCTCACCCTCGTAGACATCCAGGCCGGCAGCGGCCAGACGGCCTCGGGCAAGCGCGTCGGCCAACGCCAGTTCGTCGACGATGCCGCCGCGGGCGATGTTCACCAGGGTGGCTGAGGGCCTCATCTTCGCCAGCGCAGCCGCATCGATGATGTGATGCGAGGCCGGCGTGTAGGGCAGCACGGTGACCAGGTGGTCGGACTGCGCCAGCAGCGTGCCCAGGTCCACGTAGGTCGCGCCGAGCGCAGCCTCGGTCTCGGCCGGAAGGCGCGAACGGTTGTGGTACAGCACCTTCATGCCGAAACCATGCGCGCCGCGGTGGGCGATGCCCTGGCCGATGCGGCCCATGCCGAGGATGCCCAGCGTGCTGCCATGGATGTCTGCGCCGAGCATGGTCTGGAACGACCATTGCTGCCACTGGCCTTCGCGCAGCCAGCGCTCGGATTCGGTGATCCGGCGCGCGGTCGCCATCAACAGGGCGAAACCGAGATCGGCGGTGGTTTCGGTCAGGACGTCCGGCGTGTTGCTGGCGAGGATGCCGGCTGCGCTGAGCGCATCGACATCCAGGTTGTTGTAGCCGACGCCGACATTGGCGATCACCTGCAGCTGCGCGGCGTCGGCCACCTGGGCCGCACCGATGCGCTCGTTGAGGGTGATGATCGCGCCGTCGACGCCGGCCAGCTGTTCGGCGATCTGGTCGGGCGACCAGGCGGTGACCGCATCGGTGCTGCGCAGCTGCACGCGATCGCGCAGCGGCGCGATGGCCGCGTCGATCAGCGGCTGGCTCACCCACACGGTCGGCCGCGTGTCAGCCATCGATCTGCCCGGGAATGCGCGGGGTGATCGTGCCGACATCGCCGCACTGCGCGCGATGGCGCAGCGCCTGGTCCATCAGCACCATCGCCACCATCGCCTCGGCGATCGGGGTGGCGCGGATGCCGACGCAGGGATCGTGGCGACCGGTGGTGACCACCTCGACCACGTTGCCGGCGGTGTCCAGCGACGGGCCCGGCAGGCGCAGGCTGGAGGTCGGCTTCAGGGCGATCGAGGCAACCACCGGCTGGCCGGTGGAGATGCCACCGAGGATGCCGCCGGCGTGATTGCTGGCGAAGCCCTGCGGGGTCAGCAGGTCACGGTGTTCGGTGCCCTTCTGTGCGGCGCTGGCGAAACCGTCACCGATCTCAACGCCCTTCACCGCGTTGATGCTCATCAGCGCGGCGGCCAGTTCGCCATCGAGCTTGCCGTAGATCGGCTCGCCCCAGCCCGGCGGCACGCTGTCGGCGACCACGTCCACGCGCGCACCGACCGAATCACCGGACTTGCGCAGCGCATCCATGTACGCCTCCAGCTCGGGCACCTGCGCGGCATGCGGCCAGAAGAACGGATTGTCTTCCACCGCCGACCAGTCGAAACCAGCCGGAGTGATGTCGCCCAGCTGCGACAGGTAGCCGCGCACGGTGACGCCGAAGCGTTCGGCCAGCCACTTCTTGGCGACCACGCCGGCGGCCACGCGCATGGTGGTCTCGCGCGCCGAGGAACGGCCGCCACCGCGCGGGTCGCGGATGCCGTACTTGTGCCAGTAGCTGTAGTCGGCATGACCTGGCCGGAACTGCTGGCCGATGTTCACGTAATCCTTGCTGCGCTGGTCGGTGTTGCGGATCAGCAGCGCGATCGGCGTGCCGGTGGTCAGGCCCTCGTACACGCCGGACAGGATCTCGACCTCATCGGCCTCGCGGCGGGCCGAGGTGTGCCGGCTCTTGCCGGTCGCGCGACGCTGCAGGTCATGGGCGAATTCGGCCGCGTCCAGCGCCAGCCCCGGAGGGCAGCCATCGATCACGCAGCCGATGGCCGGCCCGTGCGACTCGCCGAACGTGGTGACGGTGAACAGCTTGCCGAACGAATTGGAGCTCACGGGCGCTGCGCCGCCAGTTCGGTGATGCGCGCGCTGTGGGCGATCAGCTCGCGGCACTCGACCGCGAAGATGCCCATCTGGCCGACCTTGAACTCGATCCAGGCGAAGTCGACTTCCGGCAGCAGCTTGATCAGGTGCTGCTCGGATTCGCCCACTTCGCAGATCAGCAGGCCGTCCTCGCTCAGGTGCAGCGGGGCGTCACGCAGGATCTTCAGCACCAGATCCAGGCCGTCGTCGCCGGCACGCAGGCCCATTTCCGGCTCGTAGGAGTATTCCTGCGGCAGGGCATCGGTTTCGTCGTTGGTGACGTACGGCGGATTGGTGACGATCAGGTCGTAGTGGCGGCCGGTCAGGCCGTTGAACAGGTCCGACTTGAGCAGAGTGACGTTGTGCGCCTGCAGGCGCTCCTTGTTTTCTTCGGCCAGCGACAGTGCATCGTCGCTCAGGTCGACGCCGTCCACTTCCCAGTTCGGGTAGTAGTGACCCATGGCAATGGCGATGCAGCCCGAGCCGGTGCACAGGTCCAGCGCACGGCTGACATCGCGGCCGGCCAGCCACGGCTCGAAGCCGCATTCGATCAGTTCGGCGATCGGCGAGCGCGGCACCAGGGCGCGCTTGTCGCTCTTGAAGCTCAGGCCGGCGAACCAGGCCTCACCGGTCAGGTAGGCGGCCGGGATGCGTTCGTCGATGCGACGCTGGAACAGCTCCAGCACGCGCAGCTTCTCGGCCTGCAGCAGGCGCGCCTGGCCATAGGCCGGGCCGAGGTCGTGCGGCAGGTGCAGGCTGTGCAGCACCAGCTGGGTGGCCTCGTCCAGCGCATTGTCGTAGCTGTGCCCGAAGGTCAGTCCGGCTTCGTTGAAACGGCTGGTGCCGTAGCGGATCAGATCGATGATCGTGTGGAGTTCGGCGGCCGTTTCAGCGGTCATGGCGGTACTGCGGGCAAAGTGGCCCCCGATTATAGGGGCTGGCGCCCGTGGCGGCATCCGTTGCGGCGGAAACGATTCGGGCCACAGCCGGTATGATGGGGCCCACTTCGCGCGGGAGCCCCCATGTTCAATCGCAACGCCGGCATCATCCTGCTGATCGCCCTGGCGGCGGGTCTCGGCCTGCTGGCCGCCCAGCAGCTGTTCGCGCCGAAGCCGCCGGCCAATGCCCCGGCCACCGAAGCGATCACGCTGTACCCGCAGCCGCGCGAACTGCCCGACTTCAACCTGGCCCAGTCCGACGGCACCCGCCTGATCCCGGGCGAACTGAAGGGCCACTGGACCCTGGTATTCCTGGGCTTCACCTTCTGCCCGGACGTCTGCCCGACCACCCTGGCCGAGCTGGCCGGCGCGCAGAACCAGTGGGAAGCCCTGCCCGACAGCCTGCGCCCACGCGTGTTGTTCATCTCGGTCGACCCCGACCGCGACAGCGCCACCCGCCTCGGCGAGTACGTGCACGGCTTCCACAAGGACACCCTGGCCGCCACCGCTGACGTTCCCTCACTGGAGCGCTTCGCCACCTCGTTGGGCTTCGTGTTCCAGAAGGTGCCGGGCAAGCATTTTGACGAGAACCCCGAGGATTACACCGTCGAGCATTCGGCCAGCCTGGCCG
The DNA here is from genome assembly GCF_059372495.1 of Stenotrophomonas sp. YJH_SMC_80. Classification (NCBI taxonomy): domain Bacteria; kingdom Pseudomonadati; phylum Pseudomonadota; class Gammaproteobacteria; order Lysobacterales; family Lysobacteraceae; genus Stenotrophomonas; species Stenotrophomonas sp. YJH_SMC_80. The sequence goes on along the minus strand of NZ_JCAFVP010000001.1, from coordinate 662,536 downwards.
TGCTCGACCCGCAGGGCCGCCTTGCCGGCCTGGTACGCCCCCCGTTCAACGCGCCGGCCATTGCCCGCGACCTGCAGAAGCTGACCGAGAAAACCGCCCCATGAGCCTCACCACCGCCCTGACGTACGCCCTGCCACACCGCCTGCTGTCCTCGATGGCGCGTTCGCTGGCGTACTCGGACGATCCGCGCGTATCGCGCTGGCTGATCGACACGGTCACCCGCAAGTTCAACGTCAACCTGGACGAAGCGGCCAACCCGGACCCGCGCAGCTATGCGACCTTCAACCAGTTCTTCACCCGTGCGCTGAAGCCGGGTGCGCGCGTGGCTGACGCCGATCCGCGCAGCCTGGTGATGCCGGCCGACGGCCGCATCAGCCAGCTGGGGAAGATCGAGGCCGGCCGCATCTTCCAGGCCAAGGGCCAGTCGTTCACCGCTGCCGAACTGCTGGGCAGTGACGAGGACGCCAAGCCATACAACGATGGCCTCTACGCCACGGTGTACCTGTCGCCGCGCGATTACCACCGCGTGCACATGCCGTGGACCGGCACCCTGCGTGAGACCGTGCACGTGCCGGGGCGCCTGTTCAGCGTTGGTCCGGCGGCAGTGAACGGCGTACCGCGCCTGTTCGCCCGCAACGAGCGCCTGGTCTGCCACTTCGACACCAGCTTCGGCCCGATGGTCAGCGTGATGGTCGGTGCGCTGCTGGTGTCCGGGGTGGAAACCGTGTGGAGCGGCGAGGAGATTCCGCACTATGGCGACCGCATCACCCGCAAGGACTACCGCGGCCAGGGCATCAGGCTGGAGCGCTTTGCCGAGATGGCGCGCTTCAACTACGGCTCCACCGTGATCGTGCTGCTGCCGCCAGGCGTGGCTGACTTCGCCCCGCAGTTGGGCGCTGAAAGCCCGGTGCAGCTGGGCCAGGCGCTGGCGAAGCTGCGCTGAGGCTTCGGTAGTGCCGGCCGCTGGCCGGCATCTCCGCTGATCCAACGCGTCGAGCATTGCCGGCCAGCGGCCGGCACTACTACCGGTACGCGCGTTACTGCAGGGACGGGGCCGGACCGACGTCCATGCCGTCGTAGTCTTCCACGCCCTTCTCCGCGGCCAGCGCTGCGAATTCCTGGTTGCGGCGGTCAAGCGAGGCTTCGTCGTGGATCTCCACGCGCTCCACATGCAGCACGTGGAACGGCGCGCCGCCCTCTTCCGGATCCTGTTCGAACAATTCCACGAAGGTGTAACCCTGCGCCTGCAGGTGCTGCGCCAGTGCCTGCAACGGCTCGGCAGTGGAGTGCACGAAGAAGTACCCCCACAGCAACGGGCCGGTGATGTCCCAGTCGGTGTTTTCGCGGAGGTTGGCGAACAGGTTGCGGGTGTCTTCGAGGTCCATGCGGATTCCAGGGTCGGGGGGGATTACTTGTCGCAGCCCTGCAGCTTCAGCGTCTGGCCGTGGCGCAGGCTGTAGGCCGGGGCCTTCAGGCCATTGGCGCGGGCCAGGGTGGGCACGTCGCACTGGAACTTGGCCGCGATGGCACCCAGGGTTTCACCGCGGCCCACCTTGTGGCTGCGCACCGGCTTCGGGCGCGCCGCCGGGCGCGGCGTGGCCACCGGAGCAACCGGCGTGGTCGGCACGCTGGTGGACGCGGCCGCATCGGCCACCGGCACCACGCCGCCCACGGCCACGCTTCCGGTGTAGCTGGTCGCGGCCGGGCGCTTGATTGCTGCGTTCAGATCGGCGGTGATCAGCGTCCGGGCCAGGTCGGCACGCGGGCCACTGACGCAGTTGCGCTGGTACAGGCCGGCGATGCGGGTGGTGGCATTGATCAGCGTGCCGGCCGGGATCCAGCCATCGGCCTCATAGCGCGGGTTGAGGTTGCGCAGCGCGCGCATGTAGCCATCGCGGGTGCCGTGGCTGCCCAGGCAGATGGTCAGTTCGTAGATGGTGGTCGACTTGGCCAGGCGCAGCGTGGCCGGCTGCGCGCTGATCTTCGGGAACTCCACGCCGTACTGCTGCGGGTGCAGGAAGATCCAGGCCGCGGCGATCACCATCGGCACGTAGTCCTTGGTCTCGCCGGGGAACTGGTTGTAGACGCTGTCGGTCCAGAAGCTCTGCCCGGCGCTCTGCTTGAACACGCGCGCGGCGCGGCCTTCGCCACCATTGTAGGCGGCCACCGACATTTCCACGTTGTTGTTCAGTTCGCGCAGGCGTTCGTTGAGGTAGCTGGCGCTGGCCTCGGCCGCACTGCGTGCATCGAAGCGGGTGTCAAAGCCGGTGCCATCCGGGCCGAGGCCGAAGCGGCGGCCGGTGGCCGGCATGAACTGCATCAACCCGGCGGCGCCAGCGCGCGATGAAGCATGCACGCGGCCATTGGACTCCTTGGCCATGATGCCGAACAGCAGCGCTTCAGGCAGGCCACGCTTCTCCCACTCCGGCCACATCACCGCACGCAGGTTCTGGTAGTTCTCGTAGCTGGTCAGCAACGCCGGGCGCATGTCGGTCAGCCAGCGGCGGATGCCGGCCTGCACCGCCGGGTTGTATTCGACCATGCTGTCGAAGGCGTGCCGCTTGTCGTTCAGCAGCGCGGCAGCGCGCGCGGCCTCCGGTACGTCGGCGGTAAGCGGGCCGATGTGGTCGGGGTCGGCTTCCAGGCGGTCACCGCCCTCGTCGGCCACGTCATCGCTGGCGGCCGCGTCGGCGTCGTGCTTGAGCAGGCGCTTGTAGCTGGCCAGCAGGGTGCCCATCTGGCAGCCCTTCTGCTTCACGCAGTCGTTGAGGACATCTTCCATGTCCTCCAGCGCGGCGTCGGCTTCGTTGCTGCCCTTGGGGTCGGCATTGGCGACCAGCAGCAGCGCATCGCTGTAACGCTTCTCGGCGACGGTCATGCGCTGCTGCAGCGCATCCACCTTCACCTTGTCCCGGGCCGAAACCCGCTGCGCATGGGCGTCGGGCGCCAGGGAAACCAGGCCGGCCAGGGCCAGCAGCGGCCAACCGCGGGAAATCAGGACAGGAACGGGCATTGATGGCACTGTGTGCGAAACAGGCAGGCAGAGTAGCGGCGCCGCCAAGGTCCGGGCAAGCCGACCTTCGGACCGTCACCGCCGGCGGTTAACATTGGGCTATTCACCACAAGGGCTGGACCATGGATCCGATTCTGCTCGGCAAAGGCATCACCGACGATGTGGCCGTCACCCTGCTGCCGAAACTCGGCAACCGCCACGGCCTGGTGGCCGGCGCCACCGGTACCGGCAAGACCGTGACCCTGATGACCCTGGCCGAGGGCTTCTCGCGGCTGGGCGTGCCGGTGTTCCTGGCCGATGTGAAGGGCGATGTGTCCGGCCTGGCGGTGCCCGGCACCGGCGCCGAGAACCTGCTCAAGCGCGCCGCCGAGATCGGCGTGGCCGACTACGCACCGGCCGCCAGCCCGACCATTTTCTGGGACCTGTACGGCAAGCTGGGTCACCCGGTGCGCACCACGGTCAGCGAGATGGGCCCGACCCTGCTGGCGCGCATCCTCGAGTTGAACGACACCCAGTCCGGCGTGCTCGACATCGTGTTCAAGCTGGCCGACGACCGTGGCCTGCTGCTGCTGGACATGGACGACCTGCGCGCGCTGCTCGGCCTGGTGGCCGAGGAGCGCAAGGACATCTCCACCGAGTACGGCCTAGTCAGCGCGCAGTCCATCGCTGCGATCCAGCGGTCGGTGCTGCGCCTGGCGCAGGATGGCGGCGAGAACTTCTTCGGTGAGCCGGCCCTGGAACTGGCCGACATCATGCGGGTCAATCACGACGGCCGCGGCATGATCGGCATCCTTGCCGCCGACCAGCTGGTGCTCAAGCCGAAGCTGTATTCCACCTTCCTGTTGTGGCTGCTGTCGGAGCTGTTCGAGCAGCTGCCGGAGGTGGGCGACCTGGACAAGCCGAAGCTGGTCTTCATCTTCGACGAAGCGCACCTGCTGTTCGACGATGCACCGCCGTCGCTGGTGCAGCGCATCGAGCAGGTGGTGCGACTGATCCGCTCCAAGGGCGTGGGCGTTTACTTCTGCTCGCAGTTCCCTGATGACGTGCCGGGCAACATCCTCGGCCAGCTCGGCAATCGCGTGCAGCATGCGCTGCGTGCATTCACCCCGCGCGACCAGAAGGCAGTGAAGACTGCTGCCGAAACCTTCGTGCCGAACCCGAAGCTGGACGTGGCCAAGGTGCTCAGCCAGCTCGGTACCGGCGAAGCGCTGGTGTCCACGCTGCAGGACAAGGGTGTGCCGATGCCGGTGCAGCAGACGATGATCGCGCCGCCGCGCTGCCGGATGGGGCCGATCACCGACGCCGAGCGTGCCCAGGTGCGTGCCGGCAGCCCGGTCGGCAGCCGCTACGACACCGCGATCAACCGCGAATCGGCCGCCGAACTGCTGGCCCAGCGTGCGCAGAAGACCGTCGAACAGGCGCAGGCACCGGCCGCGCGCAGCCGCGAGCAGGACGAAGCGCAGGAAGGCGGTTTCGGCCAGGCGATCAAGGACGCGATCTTCGGCACCAAGCGCCGCCAGGGCATGATCGAAACCATGGCCAAGCAGACCACGCGCACCGTCGGCACCAAACTGGGCAACCAGATCGTGCGTGGCATCCTGGGTGGCATCTTCGGCGGCAAGCGCTGATCTGCCACTACTGGGGTCGGATCCCTTTCCTGCGGAAAGGATCCGACCCCATCGTTCCCCTGAAAAGAAGTCGCACCACATGTCGCGTTGGCGTCCCCCTGCAGAAAAGAGTACCGCCCTGATCACCGCCTCCGGCCACGCCCGGCTGAAGGCCGAACTGGATGACCTGTGGCGTGTGCGCCGCCCCGAGGTGGTGAAGGCACTGGCCGCGGCTGCTGCGGAAGGCGACCGTTCGGAAAACGCCGAGTACACCTATCGCAAGAAGCAGCTGGGCGAGATCGACCGTCGTGTGCGCTACCTGACCAAGCGGTTGGAATCGCTACGCGTGGTCGATACCACGCCGACCGATCCGCTGGCGGTGTTCTTTGGCGCATGGGTGGAACTGGAGAACGTGGACAGCGGTGAGACCAGCCGCTATCGCATTGTCGGCCCGGATGAGACCGATGCTGGGCTGGGTTGGATCAGCATCGATTCCCCCCTGGCGCGTGCGCTGCTGAAGAAGCGGCTGGATGATGAGTTCTCGGTGGAGCTGCCCGGCGGCCAGTTCACCTTTGCGGTGATCGGAGTGGAATACGAGCCGTTGTAGCGTCGACTGTCAGTCGACTACCGCGCCAAGCGCGGCACAAACCTCCGCAGCCGGACGGTAAACGCACCGCGCTCCTCATCGCGGTTGATGACTCGCCGAAGCCATCTGTCGGGCGTTCACGGCCTCGGAACGAAGAGCAGTCGACTGACAGTCGACTCTACATAGCCCTGTGCAGCGGCGGCGGGTACTGGCGGCCGGCCCGCAGCGGGCGGAAGTACGCGGCATCTGCATAGAAGGCGGCATCCTGTCCTTGGTGCCAGCCCGGGATTCCCGCCAGCGGCAGCGGACGCAACTGCAGGGGATCGGTCACTGCCCTGCCCTCGGCGATGGCCGCGGTCACTGCGTCAACGCAGGCATCATCGACTTCACCGTGCACCACCACGCACTTGCCGACCAGCAGGCGCCCCGGTAGCAGCGCCTGCTCCATCAGCGCGTGCCCGAATATCGCAGCGATAGCGATGTCACCACTCTGCCAGCGCGCAGGCTCGAACAACGCCGGCCAATCATGCACGTCCCATGCGGCCAACACGTCCTCATCGCGCACACGCACGATCACACCGGTTTCGTCGAACTGGGTCAGCGCGGCCTGCGCGCGATTGCGCTGCCCCGGCGGCATGGATGCGATATGCCTGCACTGCTGCACATTGAGCACCTGCTTGAGCTGCGGGTAACGGGCCCACACCAGTGCATTGAACAGGTCATGCCAGTTGTCGGCGCGGGTGGCGATGCGCCCCTGTGCGATGCGGGCTTCGTAGTGCAGGCCGTCGGCCAGCAGCGCGGCATCCTGCTCGACCAGGTGCTTGCCGGGCAGCGTGAGGCGTGTCTCGAGCGCTGCAATGGACGGCCACTCAGGGCTGGCCAGCAGGTCATGGACGTCGCGCAACCCGGCAAACACCGGGTGCGCGAACACCTGCGGATCGACCGCCGCACGCGGCGGCGGCACGAAGCGGCGCACACCGCTGCCGTCACCGGCGGCGGTCGTCGCTGCGGTCACAGCATCTTGAGATCGAATGCCGGGCGGGTAGCGGCCGGCAGCGCATCACCGTACAGGTCGTGCTCATCGCTCTCGGTGATTTCCACGTCGACGAACTCACCCACGCGCAGCGGCACCTGGTCGGCATTCTGGATGTGCACCAGGCCGTCGATCTCCGGCGCGTCGGCCTTGGAACGGGCCACGGCGATGTCACCTTCGATGGCATCGACCAGGCACTGCTGCACGGTACCGATCTTGGCTTCCAGGCGCGCGGCGGAAATCTGCGCCTGCTTCTCCATGAAACGGGCCAGGCGTTCCTGCTTCACTTCTTCCGGCACCGCATCGGGCAGATCGTTGGCGGTGGCACCTTCGACCGGTGAGTAGGCAAACGCACCGACGCGATCCAGCTGTGCCTCGTCGAGGAACGACAGCAGTTCTTCGAACTCGGCCTCGGTCTCGCCGGGGAAGCCAACGATGAAAGTCGAACGCACAGTGATGTCCGGGGCGATGCGGCGCCAGTTCTGCACACGCTCCAGGGTCTTCTCGACCGCACCCGGACGCTTCATCAGGCGCAGGATGCGCGGGCTGGCATGCTGGAACGGAATGTCCAGGTACGGCAGGATGCGGTTCTCGGCCATCAGCGGCACCACTTCGTCCACGTGCGGGTACGGGTAGACGTAGTGCATGCGCACCCAGGCATCGAGCTCGGACAGGCCTTCGCACAGCGCCTTCAGGCGGGTCTGGTAGGCCTTGTTGCGCCACATCCTCTCGGCGTACTTCACGTCCACGCCATAGGCCGAGGTGTCCTGCGACACCACCAGCAGCTCGCGCACGCCACCACGCACCAGGCGCTCGGCCTCACGCAGCACCTCGTCGACCGGGCGCGAGACCAGCTTGCCGCGCATCGACGGGATGATGCAGAAGCTGCACTTGTGGTTGCAGCCTTCGGAGATCTTCAGGTAAGCGTAGTGGCGCGGAGTCAGCTTGATGCCATAGTCAGGCACCAGGTCCACGAACGGATCGTGCTTGGGCGGCAGTGCTTCATGCACCGCTTCCATCACGCTCTGGTAGTCCTGCGGGCCGGACACCGCCAGCACGTTCGGATACGCCTCGCGGATCTGCTCCGGGCGCTTGCCCAGGCAGCCGGTGACGATGACCTTGCCGTTCTGGTTCATCGCCTCGCCAATCGCGTCCAGCGACTCGGTCACCGCCGAATCGATGAAGCCGCAGGTGTTGACCACCACCACGTCAGCCGAATCGTAGGACGGGACGATGTCGTAACCTTCCGAGCGGAGCTGGGTAAGGATGCGCTCGGAATCGACAAGGGCCTTCGGGCAGCCAAGGCTGACGAAGCCGACTTTGGGGTTCAGCTGGGACATGGAATCGCGGGACTCTGGGGGCCTGGGCCCCTGCCGTCGTGGCAGGGGTTCCTGGGGGCCGGGGCCTGAAAGGGCGCCAGTATACCGGGGTTGGCGGCCGGGCTCTGAACGGCCAGCCGCCCGATCGCGCACAGCCGCTGACACCGCGCTAACCGGCGCAGCACCGACAATGCAGTCCTGTCCCTGCAACGAGAGTAGATGACGATGGCCGAGTGGATCACCCTGGATACGCACCACGGCGCGGTACGGGCCTGGCAGGCACTCCCCGAGGGCGCCGCGCGAGGCGGGCTGGTGGTGGTGCAGGAAATCTTCGGCGCCAACCCGCACATCCGCAGCGTGGCCGAGCGCTTCGCCGCCGAGGGCTATGCGGTGCTGGCACCGTCGTTCTTTGACCTGGTCGATGGCCCCGATGCCGACCCGGATGCCCTGCCCTACGACGCCGACGGCGTGAAGCAGGGCCTGGAACGGGTCAGCGCGCTGGGCATGGAGAAGGCGCTGGAAGTGGTTCGCGCGGCAGCCACCCGGCTGGCCCCCTACGGCAAGGTCGGCACCGTCGGCTACTGCTGGGGCGGTACGGTAGCGATGCTGTCCGCAGTGCGCCTGGGCCTGCCCTCTGTCAGCTACTACGGTGCGCGCAACGTCCAGTTCCTCGATGAGACACCGAAGGCGCCGGTGATCTTCCACTTCGGCGCCCAGGACCGCAGCATCCCGCCGGAAGCGGTCCAGGCCCATCGCGAGAAGCTGCCGCAGATGGCCACCTTCGTCTATCCGGCCGACCACGCCTTCAACCGGGAGGTCGGACATGCGTATGATCCAGACAGCGCCGCCTGGCGCTGCAACGCACTCTGGACTTCTTCTCGGAGCATCTTGGATGAGCGAATTCGAACTCGATTCACGCCTGGCCACCGATAGCGTGCTGGTGGCCGAAGGACCGTTGTCGCAAGTGCGGCTGATGAACGACGAACGATTCCCGTGGCTGGTACTGGTACCGCGCCTGGCCGGGGTCACCGAGTGGATCGAGCTGGACGGCGAGCAGCAGGACAAGCTGCGCACCGAGCTCAACCGCGCCTGCAAGGCCCTGAAGGGCGCCGACGGGGTGGAGAAGATCAACATCGGCGCACTGGGCAACATCGTGCGCCAGCTGCACTTCCACGTGATCGGCCGCCATGACGGTGATCCGGCCTGGCCGGGCCCGGTCTGGGGCAGCGGTCCCGCGCACCGCTACGAAGCGGCCGCACTGGACCAGCATGTCGCCTACTGGAAGGAACGGCTAGGATATCCGGCCCACACCTGAGCCTTCGCCGACCCGATGCGATTCAACCTCGTTGCCGCCATCCTGCTGATCCTGATCGGCCTGTTCATGCTCGCCAGCAACCTCGGCTGGACGCACCTGAACCTGTCCAAGCTGCTGCTGACCTGGTGGCCGGTGGCGCTGGTGGGTGTCGGGATCGCGATGCTGTTCGGGCGCGGAAAATAACGAAGGCGGCGCATTGCGCCGCCCTCGTTCATGCAGAGCCGAGCCATGCTCGGCTGCCCCGCCTTGAAGCCGAGCATGGCTCGGCTTCACAAACCGCCTGCAATCTTCAGGTCCGCGGCAGGGTCACACCGGTCTGGCCCTGGTACTTGCCGCCACGATCGCGGTACGACGTCTCGCAGATGTCATCGGCCGCGGCCTGGAAGAACAGCATCTGTGCAACGCCTTCGTTGGCATAGATGCGAGCCGGCAGCGGCGTGGTGTTGCTGAATTCCAGGGTGACGTGGCCTTCCCATTCCGGCTCCAGCGGCGTCACGTTGACGATGATGCCGCAGCGCGCATAGGTGCTCTTGCCCAGGCACACCACCAGGGTATCGCGGGGGATGCGGAAATACTCCACGGTACGCGCCAGCGCGAAGCTGTTCGGCGGAATGATGCACTCGTCGGCGGTGATGTCGACGAAGCTGCCCGAGTCGAAATGCTTGGGATCGACGATGGTCGAGTTGATGTTGGTGAACACCTTGAACTCGCGCGAGCAGCGCACGTCGTAGCCATAGCTGGACGTGCCGTAGCTGACGATGCGCTCGCCGTTGGCCTGCTTGACCTGCCCTGCCTCGAACGGCTCGATCATGCCGTGCTGCTCGGACATGCGGCGGATCCAACGGTCACTCTTGATGCTCATGCTCTGTCCTGTTGAACGAGGGGGAATGGGGCTGCGCCCGAGGCGGCGATTCTACAGGTGGGTCGACTGTGCCGGCGATGCTTGCCCCTCGGTCCCGAGAGCCACTTCACGGCACCGCGCCCAAGACCGACGCCTCACAACAATGAATAACAAATGAGACTTATCGTCGCATTGCAGTTCAATTAGCATACATTTGTGTCACTTTAAATCATCTCGCCAGACACGAAACAAACCGAAACAAAAAATAAAATATCTTTTAATTCAATAACCTGAGAGGATTTTTCGACACCTCGCGCTTCATGAGCGCCAGATGAACATTGCGCAGGAAAGGCTTCATCGTTACGGTTTCATTCATCCTGAACAATTCGTTCAGGTCCGTTTGAATTGAACCGCTTCCCCTCTGCAACCGCAAAGGAACACGATGAATCTGAACTTCAATGGACGCGTCCTGAAGCGCACCGCTCTCGCGGTTGTCCTGGGCGCCCTGGCCGGCACCAGCTATGCCCAGAGCACTGCCGGTGACATCGTCGGTACGGCGTCCTCCGCCGACAAGGTCCAGGTCAAGAGTCTGGCCTCGGGTGCGACCCGCGAAACCAACGTCAGCAGCGACGGGCGCTTCCGCCTCTCCCAGCTGCCGACCGGCACCTATGAGGTGATCAGCTACAGCGGCGGCACCCAAGTAGGCAGCACCCGCGTCAATGTCGTCGCCGGTCAGACGGCCACGGCCACCTTTGCCGCTGGCAGCGCCACCTCGCTGGATACCGTCAATGTACGCGCGGCCGCCGTTGCTCCGATCGACCTGAGCAGCGTGGAAACCCGCACCACTTTCACCGCCGAGCAGCTCAACTCGCTGCCGGTTGGCCGCGATGTGACGAGCGTTTCGCTGCTGACGCCGGGCACCGTCTCCTCCAGCGGCTACTTCGGCCCGGCATCGTTCGGCGGTGCCTCGGCAGCAGAGAACAGCTACTACGTCAACGGTTTCAATGTCACCAACCTGTATGACAGCCTGTCCTTCTCGGAAATCCCCTACCAGGCGATCGACCAGCTGGACGTGCAGACCGGCGGCTATGGCGCGAAGTACGGCTTCTCCACCGGCGGCGTGACCAGCGTCAACGTCAAGCGCGGCACCAACGAATGGAAGGGCGGTTTCTCCTGGACCGGTGCGCCATCGTGGGGGCGTGACCACCTCCCGAACTCGCACCGCAATGACGGCGAGATCTTCCGCGATTACAGCCAGGCCGACAGCTCCTCCAACGTCTACTCGGCCTGGGCCGGTGGTCCACTGATCGAAGACAAGCTGTTCGTGTTCGCCATGGGCCAGTTCAGCAACTCCAAGAGCTCGGTCTATGGCGGGCGCTCGGAGTACACCGACGCTGCTACCGGCGGCACCTCGTACGATTACCAGGTCAAGACGCCCTACTGGCTGCTGAAGGTCGACTGGTACCTCAACGAGAACAATCACCTGGAATACACCGGGTTCGACAACGGCAACCGCTATACCTACGACTACTACAACAATGTCTATGACGTGGAAGCCGAACGTTCCAACCGGACCAGCTACAAGGGTCAGCTGATCGGCAAGCGCGGCGGCCAGACCGACATCTTCAAGTGGACCAGCTACCTCACCGACAACCTGACCGCCTCGCTGCAGTACGGCCAGATGCGCAATACCGCCTCTGAGTTCACCGTCGACCGCAATGGCGTGATGAGCTACTACAACGGCGACGTCCACTCCCCGGACGGTGCCTGCCCGTACGTCGTCTACAACGGCAACCCGATCGGTTGCTCGGTCGCCTCGTCGGTCGACATGATGGGCGGCAAGAACGAGCGCAAGGGCGGCAAGCTGGACTTCGAATGGCAGCTCGGCAACCACCGCCTGGCATTCGGCTACAGCGACGAGAAGTGGGAGTCCACCCAGGGCACGGCTTACTCCTCCGGTGCCTACTGGGTCGTTCGCCCGACGCGCGCGCGCCCTGACGCATACCGGATCAACTACCGCACCGGCGGCAGCGTCAGCATCGACCAGAAGTCGTGGTATGTGCAGGACAACTGGCAGATCACGGACAACTTCATGCTCTACCTGGGCATGCGCAATGATTCGTTCAACAACAAGAACACCGACGGCGTGAGCTTCGTCAAGCAGGACGACATCTGGCAGCCGCGCCTGGGCTTCTCGTGGGATGTCACCGGCGACGGCCGCAGCAAGCTGTTCGGTTCACTGGGCCGCTACTCGCTGCCGGTCGCGGCGAACGTCTCCCTGCGCGCTGCCAGCCCGTCGTACTACACCGTCGACTACTACGACTACCTGGGTTCCTACGACCCGGTTTCGGGCAAGCCCAATGTCGCAGCCACGCCTTACAACAGCCTGGTCTACAACGGCGAAAACGGCTCAACTCCGGACCCCAAGGCCGTCGCCAGCCGTGGCCTGAAGCCGTACACGCAGGATGAAGCCATCCTGGGCTACCAGTACCAGCTGTCCAGCGCCAATGATTTCTTCAATGACTGGACGGTCGGCATCAAGGCCACCTACCGCAAGATCCACAACGTCATCGACGATACCTGCGACTCCCGCGCCATCTACAACGCCGCCGTGGCCGCTGGCTACGACGTGTCGAGCTGGGACAGCGAATGGAGCGTGCCGGGCAGTCTGCCGGGCTGCTACCTGTTCAATCCGGGCCAGGATCTGAACATCTCCCTGGACGTCAACGGCGATGGCACTCCGGAAGACATCCACGTGCCGGGCAACGTGCTGGGGCCGAAGGCCAAGCGCACGTACAAGGCACTGACACTGAGCGCGGACAAGCGCACCGATCGCTGGTACGCCAGCCTGTCGTATACCTGGTCCAAGCTCGATGGCAACTATGAAGGCCTGGTCAAGAGCGCCAATGGCCAGGACGATACCGGCACCACGTCGGACTTCGACTTCGCCGAGATCATGTACGGCGCGGACGGCTACCTGTTCAATGACCACCGTCATTCGATCAAGCTGTTCGGTTCGTATGATTTCACGCCCGAGTGGCAGCTGGGCCTGAACATCCAGGCACAGTCCGGTTCCCCGATCAGCTGCTTCGGCGGCGGCACCGGCACCTTCGACACCGAGTACGGCTACGGCGCCGCCTTCCACTATTGCAATGGACAGTTGTCGCCGCAGGGCACCACCGGTCGCACGCCGTGGACGCTGAATGTCAGCCCGAGCCTGACCTATCGTCCGAACTGGCTGTCGGGCCTGAGCATCCAGGCATCGGTGCTCAATGCCTTCAACAGCATCAAGCCGCTGCAGGTCTATGAGGTGACCCGCGACGAAGACTACGACCGCACCTACAACAACGTGGGCGTGGGCAAGTACTACACCACTCCTCGCTACGTCCGCTTCCAGGTCCAGTACGACTGGTAAACGGTTCCCTCTCCAGGAACTCCTCGGATTGCCGCCGGCCTCGCGCCGGCGGCTTTTTCTTTGCGGCCGCGGTCAGAGCAGCGACGACAGGATCGGAATCGACGCCCGCGGGCGCTTGCCCACTTCCTCGATCAGGCGCTGCGCGGCATGGCGGTAGGCCTGCGCCGGCACCGAATCGGGCTGCGCCACGGTGATCGGGGTACCGCTATCGCCCTGCTCGCGGATGCCGATCTGCAGCGGCAGCGATCCCAGCAGCGGCACGCCGTACTGCGCGGCCATGCGCTCGCCACCGCCCTCGCCGAACAGATGCTCGACATGCCCGCAGTGGCTGCAGGTGTGCACGGCCATGTTCTCGACAATGCCCAGCACCGGCACCTCGACCTTCTCGAACATCTTCAGCGCCTTCTTCGCATCCAGCGTCGCGATGTCCTGCGGCGTGGTGACGATCACCGCACCGGCCAGCGGGATCTTCTGGGTCAGAGTCAGCTGGATGTCGCCGGTGCCCGGCGGCAGGTCGATCAGCAGGAAATCCAGGTCATCCCACAGCGTGTCGTTGAACAGCTGGGTCATTGCCGAGGTGGCCATCGGACCGCGCCAGATCATCGGCGTGTCCTCTTCGATCAGGTAGCCGATCGACATCGTGTCCACGCCGAACGCGCGCAGGGGTTCGATGCTCTTGTTGTCGGGGCTTTCCGGCCGCCCGGACAAGCCCAGCATGGCAGGCACGCTGGGGCCGTAGATGTCCGCGTCCAGCACGCCAACACGTGCACCCAGCTGCTGCAGCGCCACGGCCAGATTGACCGAGGTCGTCGACTTGCCCACGCCGCCCTTGCCGGAGCCGACCGCGATGACATTGCGGATGCGGGCATGTGGCGTCAGTCCCTTCTGGACCTGGCTGGCATGGGGGCGGCGGGGGGAACTGTTCACAACGGGCACCAGCTGTATCAGGGGGAATAACCCAACATCATACAAGCTGGACGTAGCCTGACTGAAATTCAGGATTGCTACAGATTCGTGCACAGATTGTTAAGTTCATGTTACGTTCCTGAAGCACTGTTTTGGGCTGCGAAGCTGGTTCCCAGCGCGCACGATGGCGCATGCGCAGTGCCGTTTTTGTTTTTGCTCTCTATTGGAACTACATGAAATACGCAAGCAACACCGCACGTCGCAACACGCTCGCCGTCGCCCTGATTTCCGCCCTGATGGCCGCCGCCCCGGCAATGGCCCAGGACAAGGCGACCAACCTGGACAAGATCACCGTCACCGGTTCGCTGATCCCGCAGACCCAGGTTGAAACCCAGACCCCGGTGATGTCCATCACCTCCGAAGACATCCAGGCACGCGGCTTCACCAGCGTGGCCGAAGTGCTGCAGCAGTCCTCGCTGACCACCGGCGGCCTGCAGGGTGGCCAGACCTCGGGTGCCTTCACCCAGGGCGCCGAAGCTTCCGGCATGTTCGGCCTGAACCCGGGTTACACCAAGTACCTGATCAACGGCCGCCCGATGCTCTCGTATCCGGCGCTGTACAACGGCAGCGAATCGTTCAACAACCTCAGCGGCATTCCGGTCGACATCGTCGAGCGCATTGAAGTGCTGCCGGGCGGCCAGTCCTCGCTGTACGGTTCGGACGCCATCGCCGGCGTCGTCAACATCATCCTGAAGGAGCGCATGGACGGCGGCACGATGACCGTCCGCGGCGGCACCTACACCGAAGGTGGTGGCAGCAACCTGCGCATCAGCGGCGCGCATGGCTTCACTGCCGTCGACGGGCGCTTCAACGCACTGGTCAACGTCCAGTACGAAAAGGGCAACCCGATCTGGGGCTACCAGCGCGACATCACCCGCCAGACCAACCCGGTCGGCTTCACCCCGCAGGCTCCGTCCAATGACTTCCTGGTCACCGGTGGCGGCAAGTACTACATGATGGACCCGAGCCGCTGCGCCAATGTCGCCGGCCTGTACGACGGCACCACCACCGTCGGCTTCCGTGAAGGCAAGGGCGAGTCCTGCGGCTCGATCTACAGCGCGGGCTACAAGACGCTGAAGAACTCCAAGGACAGCGGTCAGTTCTACTCGACCATGACCTTCGACGTGAACGACAACCTGCAGCTGTTCGCCGACGTGCTGTACAGCAAGGAAAAAACCGAGTTCACCTCCGGCTCCAGCGCCCTGTGGTGGGGCACGCAGTCGGGCATGGGCGGCTTCTACGACCAGGGCCTGGGCAAGGTCGTGAACCTGCAGCGCGCCTTCGCGCCGGAAGAAATCGGCGTCGGCGACTACAACAACATCCTCAATGCCGACCGCAGCCGTTCCTACCAGGTCACCCTGGGTGCGAAGGGCATGTTCGGTGACTGGGACTACAGCGCCAGCTTCACCCGTGGCGAATACCGCCTGGACCAGGACCGCTTCGTACGCTGGAAGGACAAGATCAACGGCTTCTTCGCCGATCGCGTCCTCGGCCAGCAGCTGGGCACCTACACCGACCCGAAGACCGGTGGCCAGTTCGGCATCTACAACCCGAACTATGCTGCGTTCTACTCGCCGATCACCCCGGAAGAGTTCGGCAGCTTCACCGGCTACGGCACCCACCACAGCAAGACCTGGCAGAACCTGGGCCGCGTGCAGCTGACCAACGGTTCGCTGTTCAGCCTGCCGGGCGGTGACGCCGGCCTGGCCGTGGTCCTGGAAGGCGGCAGCGAAGGCTGGAACTACTCGCCGAACCAGTCGTTCATCGACGGCAATGTGTGGGGCACCACCGCCGTGGCCGGCGCCGGCCACCGCAGCAGCTACGCGGTGACCTCCGAGCTGCGCATGCCGCTGCACGAAATGGTGACGGTCAGCGCTTCGGGCCGCTACGACGCCTTCAAGATCGCCGACAGCACCGTCGACAAGGCCACCTACAGCATCGGCGTCGAGTTCCGCCCGCTGGAAAGCCTGCTGTTCCGCGGCAAGTACGGCACCGCCTTCCGTGCACCGACCCTGTCCGACGCCTTCCAGGGCATGAGCGGTTCGTACGCGTCCAGCCAGAATGACTACTACCGCTGCAACCAAGCGGGCTTCGCGCTGAACGACGACCTCTGCCCGTACTACAAGAACACCTCGGTCTACAGCGAAAAGTCCGGCAACCCGGACCTGAAGCCGATCACCGCCGACGTGTGGAGCGCGGGCGTTGTGTGGGCACCGGTCAGCAACTTCTCGCTGTCGGTTGACTACTACAACTGGAAGATCAAGAACGAGGTCAAGACCCTGAGCAGCGACCAGCTGCTGATGGCCGAGTACGCCTGCGCCACCGGTGCCGTGAACAACACCTCGGCCAGCTGCCAAGATGTTGCCAACTGGATCACCCGTGACAACGCCGGTGCGATCACCCGCGTCTACACCCCGAAGCTGAACGTCGCCAGCCAGAACCTGGAAGCGGTCGCCGTCAGCGCCAAGTACCAGCAGGACATCGGCCGCTTCGGCTCGCTGAACTTCTCCGGCAACTACACCAACATGCTGAAGCGCGAGCTGCAGCCGCTGCCGGGTGCCCAGAAGATCGACCTGCTGAGCGATCCGTACAACATGTACTACTACGACAACTACGCCAAGGTGCGTGGTGACCTGTCGGTGGCCTGGAACATCGACAAGTTCACCACCACGGTGTACGCGAACTACGTCGGCAGCACGCCGAACTACGTCGCCTACCTGGGTCGCAGCTACGACTACACCAACCGCTACGGCGCCAAGGCCGGCAAGTGGGGCTCGTACACCACGTACAACCTGAGCTTCGCCTACCGCGCACAGGAAGACCTGACCCTGTCGCTGATGGTCAACAACGTCTTCAACAAGATGCCGACCGGCCAGCGCTACAGCTACGAGGGTACCGATGGCACCCCGTACAACAGCGCCTTCTACAGCATCTACGGCCGCTCCATCCAGGCCCAGATGAAGTACGACTTCGGCAAGTAATCCCGTCGTTTCCCGGACTTCGTGTCTGGATCAGGCCCCGCTTCGGCGGGGCCTTTTTTTTGGGACTGCGTCAGGCCGGCCGGAATCATTCAGCATCCAGACATGTTCAGCGGAACCCGAACAAAACAATAAAAATCAATAGGTTGTATCAATTTAGATCGAAACACACGGAGAGCAAAGAGGCTCCTGACCACAGCTTGATGACTCCCTTATGAACGTTTGACAGCATCAGTTAATGTCGTGTTAATCTCGAGTTACCGGCAGGTGAAGCCGGTAACGCCGGGAGGCGGCAGGGTACTGCCGGGACCGGGCACGGGGCACACGGAGACGCCCGCAAGGCAAGTCCCCGGTGTACGACGCAATCATTGGATTCAAGGGGATTTCAGATGATCAATCGCAAGTCGCTCGGCCGGCATCCGCTGAGCTTTGCCCTCGCTACCGCCGTGCTGCTCGCCGCAGCGGCGCCGGCGATCGCCCAGGATGGCGCCGCGACGCAGACCGCTGAGGAAGCGGCCAAGTCGAAGGCAACCAACCTGGACACGGTGACCGTCACCGGCTCGCGCATCAGCCGCGACGTGTTCAACTCGGTGTCCCCGGTCCAGGTCGTGACCCGTGAGGAAACCACGCTGGCCGGCTTCAACTCGACCACCGCCGCACTGCAGAGCACCGCGGTGACCGCAGGTGCATCGCAGATCAACAACGCCTACGGTGGCTACGTCACCGACGGCGGCCCCGGCGCCAACACCCTCGGCCTGCGCGGCCTCGGCCCGACTCGCACCCTGATCCTGCTCAACGGCCGCCGCGTCTCGCCGGCCGGTTCGCGCGGCTCGGTCGGCTCGACCGACCTGAACGTGCTGCCGAACTCGATCGTCGACCGCGTCGAAATCCTGAAGGACGGCGCCTCCTCGATCTACGGCTCCGACGCGGTCGCGGGCGTGATCAACATCATCACCAAGAAGAAGGTCGACGGCGTCACCTTCGAAGGCCAGCACAATGCGACCGACGGCGGCGGCGGCGACGAACGTCGCTATGCGCTGACCTTCGGCACCACCGGCGAGCGTTCGCACTTCTCCGGTTCGTACGAGTACACAGTGCGCAACGCACTTAACCTGGGCGACCGCGACTGGACCCGCTGCGCCACCGACAAGTATCGCGACATCGACGCCGGCGACTACTGGGGCAGCGGCGACTTCATCGATCCGCTGACCGGCAAGTCCAAGTGCTACACCCTCGACGGCGGCGGCGTGACCATCAACACGCTTGGCACCAACACCCGTACCGGCGTCGCCGCGCCGGGGGGCAGCGGCACCCGCTTCAACCGCTGGCGCCCGAATTCGTCGGTCACCACCGGCCTGGTTGGCTACGAAGGCGTGGGTGCGCTGAACCGCGACACCTTCGACCCGCAGATGCTCAACCAGTCGCTGATCTCGCCGGTCAAGACCCACACGGCCTACTTCCAGGGCGGCTTCGACCTCAACGCACTGGGCGACGCTGAGCTGTACTACGAGTTCCTCGGCAACCACCGCAAGTCGACCCAGACCGGCTATCGCCAGCTGACCCTGGACTATGCAGTGGGTAATCCGCTTATCCCGGCCAACCTCCGCGACAGCGTTGCGGGCCCGGCCACCGACCAAACCAATGGCGTGCCGATGGGCGTACGTGCCTTCATTGGTTTCGGCAACGACCAGAGCAAGCAGAAGGTCGACTTCCTGCGCTTCAACGCCGGCCTTCGCGGCCACCTGAGCTCGGAATGGAATTACGACTTCAACATCATGCATTCGCGCAGCGATGCGGACTACACCTTCCAGAGCTTCCTGACCAGCCGCCTGGCGCAGAGCCTGGACGTGGTCTCCAACGGCGCCGGTGGCTTCGTCTGCCGTGACGCCTCCAACGGCTGCGTCGCCGCCCCCCCGGTGAACAACAATACCATCGGCGGCCGCCTGCCGCAGGACTGGAAGGACTGGGTGTTCGTCCCGGTCACCGGCAACACGCTGTACAAGGAAACCACGGTCAACTTCAACGTCAATGGCCCGCTGTTCGACATGCCGTATGGCTCGGCCGGCGGCGCGTTCGGTGTGGAGTACCGCAAGGCCCGCATCGACGACAGCCCGTCGCAGTACTCCATTGACCAGGACCTGTACAACCTGACCGCTTCCTCGCCGACCCGCGGCAGCGACTCGGTGTTCGAAGCCTACGGCGAATTGGAACTGCCGCTGCTGTCCGGTGTTACCGGCGCTGAGGAGCTGTCGGTCAACCTGTCCGGCCGCTATACCGACTACAAGTCCTATGGTTCCGACGAGACCTACAAGATCGGCACCCTGTGGACCCCGGTGAAGTGGCTGTCGTTCCGTGCATCCTACGGCACCTCGTACCGCGCACCCGCCCTGTTCGAGCAGTTCCTGGGCGCCACCACCGGCTTCCTGCCGCAGTCGTCCGACCCCTGCGACAACTACATTGAGGCCCGCCCGGAATCGATGCGCTACCAGAACTGCGCGTCGCTGGGCCTGGATCCGGAGTTCACCCAGCTGCAGGGCATCACCGTCTACACCCAGGGCGGCGCGGAAAACAACCTGAAGGCTGAAACCTCCACCGCCAAGACCTTCGGCGTGGTGCTGCAGCCGGAGTTCGGCCCAGCCTTCGGCGATCTGTCGCTGGCCCTGGACTACTTCGACATCAAGGTCGAGAACGGTGTGCAGGACGCAGGCGGCGCCGCCATCCTGCGCAACTGCTACGGCAGCTCCACCGCAGACTTCACTGCGGGCAACGGCCTGTGCCGCCTGATCCAGCGCAACCCGCAGACCAACCAGCTGACGGTCACCAACGGCTTCATCAACGTCTCCACCAACAAGGTGCGCGGCCTGGACTTCACCCTGCGCTATGTGCGTGACATCGGCCCGGGCGAGTTCCGTGCCACGCTGCAGGGCACGCACTACTTCGAGCAGACCAGCCAGCTGTTCTCGGACGATCCGAAGGTCGACTCGGCCGGCATGATCGGCTCGCCGGAAAACACCGCCACCCTGGACCTGAACTACAAGTGGAAGAACTGGCGCGTCCGTTACGGTCTGGACTGGATCGACAACATGGACAGCTACGCCTACTACGAGGAGCGCAACCCGGGCCTGTTCGATCCGGCCACCAGCCAGTACAAAATGTACACCCCGAACTACTTCATCCAGGCAGCCTCGCTGCAGTATGAAGCGGACAAGTGGTCGGTCACCGGCGGCGTGCGCAACCTTGCCAACAAGAAGCCGCCGACCATTTCGCAGGGCGTGCTGAGCACGGTTGGCAACGCGCCCCTGTACAGCGGCTTCGATTACTTCGGCCGCACGTACTTCGTGAACATCACACGTTCGTTCTGATCCTGACGTTACCCACCGCCGCCCTTCGGGGCGGCGGTTTCGTTTCCGGCCCCGGCCTTGCGCCGGGATCGCCCTGAGATCGAGGCAAGCAATGAAGCGAACCCTGTTGCTGGCAGCCCTGGCCAGCATGTCCCCCTGGCTGCATGCCAAGCCTGTCGCCCCCACCGTCGAACAGCTGGCGGCCTTCCCTGCCATCTCCAGCCTGTCGCTGTCTCCGGACGGGCAGCACATCGCCGGCCTGCGCGCCAACGGCGAAGAACGCGTGATCGTGGTCTGGCGCACCGATGCGCTGGACAAGGCGCCCACGGTGATCGGTGCCAACCGGATGAAGTTCCAGAGCGTGTCGTTCATCAAGAACGGGCAGCTCGCCGTGGTGCTGTGGCAACCTTTCGACCTGCGCGCCGACCGTGTCACCAAGACCTTCGTCAGCAAGTTCTTCATCACCGACATCGAGGGCAAGCAGTGGAAGGAGCCCATTACGCCGCCGCGTGCCAGCAGCCGCAGCGAGGAACTCGAGCAGGCGCTGTCCAACCCGACGGTGCTGGACACGCTCCCCAATGATCCGGACCACATCCTGGTGATCAACGGCAGTGGCGGCAGCTCCGGCGATGTCTACAAGGTCGACCTGCGCAGCTTCACCTCGCAGCGCGTGCAGAAGACCGAAGAGCGTGTGGCCGGCTATGTCACCGACCTGGACAGCGAACTGCGTGCACGCCTGCGCCAGGACGTGGACGGTACCGGCGCCTATGTCGCCACCGAGTTCCGCAACACCGGCAGCGGTGCGTGGGAAGAGCACTTCCGCTCCTATGTGAAGAACCGCGACATCAACCAGGTGATCGGCTTTGCCGATGACCCGAACATCGCCTTCGTGCTGAGCAACGTCGGCCGTGACAAGGCGATCGTGTACGAGTACGACATCGCCGCACGCAAGCAGAAGGAAGTGCTGTACGAACACAAGCTGTTCAACGCCAGCTCGATGTCGATCAACCGCTATCGCAACGGCGCGATTCCGTTCGGCGAGATCCTCGGCATCCGCTATGCGGGCCCGCGCGGTGACGACCTGCAGTGGACGTCGCCGCGGATGAAGGCGCTGGACCAGGGCCTTCGCCAGGCTTTGGGCATCCAGCAGCAACCGCTGGAAATGGTCGACACCGCCAATGGCCAGCGCTTCACCACCAATTACGACACTGGCCGCAGCTACCAGGTGGTGGACTACACCCCCGACCTGTCCACCGTGCTGGTGGCCACGTCGGGCCCGTCCAACCCGCCCGAGTACCACCTGCTGCGCAACGGCAAGCTGACCCTGCTGGCCAAGACCTATCCGGACATCCAGCCTGCGGCCCTGGGCGATACGAAGCTGGTCTATTACAAGGCCCGCGACGGGCTGGACATTCCGGCATTCCTGACCACGCCCAACACCGAACTGTGTGGCGCCGGTCCCTGGAGGGCGGTCGTGCACCCGCATGGCGGTCCGTGGGCCCGCGATGGCATGGACTTCGATGGCTCGATGTGGGTGCCGCTGATGGCATCGCGATGCATGGCCGTACTGCGCCCGCAGTTCCGCGGCTCGGCTGACTGGGGCCGCAAGCTGTGGATGGCGGGTGACGCCGAATGGGGCCAGAAGATGCAGGACGACAAGGATGATGGCGCGCAGTGGATGGTCGACCAGAAGATCGCCCGGCCTGGTCACATCGCCATGTTCGGCTTCTCCTATGGTGGATACTCGGCGTTTGCCGCCTCGGTTCGCCCGAACGGCCTGTACAAGTGCGCGATTGCCGGCGCCGGCGTCTCGGACATCAAGAAAATCTGGTCGCGCTTCTACACCAATCCGTTCTTCCGCCAGGCGCAGGCGCCGACCGTTGCAGGCCTTAACCCGCTGGACAAGGCGGGCGAGATGAAGATTCCGTTGATGGTCTACCACGGTGACCGCGACCGTACCGTGCCCATCGAGCAATCGGAGTGGTTCGTGACCAAGGCCAAGAGCTCGGGGCAGCCGGTCGAGTTCCATGCCATCGCCGACTATGCGCACGGTCCGGCCTGGACTCGGAAGATCATGGCCGACCAGCTGCACCTGATCGACGACTATCTCGGCAAGGGCTGCGGCGGCGACGGCCTGTAATCGGTGCGTTACCCAAGCAAGGGCGCCCCACCGGGCGCCCTTGCTCGTTCTGGCCCTTGCGCCCGGCCATGACCTTCGACACCCTTGCGGGGCAGGCCGGCGGCGTATCGTTCGGCCCACGGCCGTCCCCGCGGCCCTTCCCTGACTCACTCGGCCTGGAGGCCATCAAAGTGACCCGTACTCCCAAGATCGTGCTGCTGACCCTGGCCGTTTCGGCCGCGCTGGTTGGCTGCGGCAAGAACGAAACCCCGGCCAAGGACGCCACCGCCTCCACGCCGGCTGCGGCCGAAGCCACCCAGTACACCCTGGACGAGAGCAAGCTGCCGGCCTACAACGCCTTCCAGCCTAGCGACCTCGATACCAGCAAGGACGCCTGCGGCGCCTTCGGCGACTACGTCAACAGCAAGTGGCTGGCCGCCAATGAAATCCCGGGCGACCGCACCAGCTGGGGCGCCTTCACCATCCTCGACGAGCGCTCGGTGGCCGTGCAGCACCAGCTGGCCGAGCAGGTGGCACAGGTGAAGACTCCGAACCACATCGAGAAGATCGTCGGCGACCTGTGGGCCACCGGCATGGACGAGGCCAAGATCAACGCCCAGGGCATCGAGCCGCTGAAGGCCGACCTGACCGCGATCGATGGCCTGCAGGACAAGGCGGCCATCGCTAATTACCTGCGCTCCAGCGCCGCCAAGGGTGACAACGTTCTGTTCGGCTTCGGCGCCGAAGCCGACTTCAAGAACTCGGCCGTGAACATGGCCTACGCCAGCCAGGGCGGCCTGGGCCTGCCGGACAGCACCTACTACACCGATGCCAAGAACGCCGACAAACTGAAGGCCTACCAGGCGCACGTCGCCAAGGTGCTGGAGCTGTCCGGCGTCGCTGCTGCCGACGCTGCCAAGCAGGCCGAGGACGTGGTCAAGTTCGAGACCCGCCTGGCCAAGGCGTCCAAGTCGCGCGTCGAACTGTCGCGCAACGTCGAGCTGTACTACAACCCGGTCACCGTGGCCGACGCGGACAAGCTGACCCCGAACTTCAGCTGGACCGAGTTCTTCAAGTCGCAGGGCGTGGCCGCACCGGAGAAGTTCTCGCTGGCCATGCCGGCCTTCCATGAGGAAGTGAGCAAGGCGCTGGGCGACACCGATCCGTCGGTGTGGCGTGCCTACCTGCGCTTCCACACCGTGGACAGCGCCTCGCCGTACCTGGCCGATGCCTTCGTGCAGGAGAACTACGAGTTCTACGGCAAGACCCTCAACGGCCAGAAGGAGCAGAAGCCGCGCTGGAAGCGTGTGCTGGGCACCATCGAGAATGACGCCGGTGAAGCCTTCGGCCAGCTGTACGTGAAGGTGGCCTTCTCGCCGGAAGCCAAGGCGAAGATGGAAGAACTGGTGAAGAACCTGGCCGCCTCGCTGAAGGACCGCATCCAGGGCCTGAGCTGGATGAGCGATGAAACCAAGGCCAAGGCCATCGCCAAGTGGGAAACCTTCACCCCGAAGATCGGCTACCCGGACAAGTGGCGTGACTGGTCGGGCCTGCAGACCCAGCGCGACAGCTTCCTGGGCAACGTGCGCGCGGCCAACGAATTCAACTACAAGTTCAACCTGTCCAAGATCGGCAAGCCGGTGGACAAGACCGAGTGGGGCATGACCCCGCAGACGGTCAATGCCTACTACAACCCGCTGCAGAACGAGATCGTGTTCCCGGCCGCCATCCTGCAGCCGCCGTTCTTCGATCCGAAGGCCGACGACGCACTGAACTACGGCGGCATCGGCGCGGTGATCGGCCACGAAATGACCCACGGCTACGACGACCAGGGCGCACGTTTCGGGCCGACCGGCAACATGGAAGACTGGTGGACCGCCGCTGACAAGAAGAACTTCGAAGGCCTGACCGGCAAGCTGGTCAAGCAGTTCGACCAGTACAAGGTCGACGGCCAGGCGGTGAACGGCCACCTGACCCTGGGTGAGAACATCGCCGACCTGGGCGGCCTGGCTACCGCCTACGATGCCCTGCAGAAGGCCAGCGCCGGCAAGGAAGACCCGAAGGTGGACGGCTTCACCCGCGACCAGCGCTTCTTCTTCAACTGGGCCACCGTGTGGCGCACCAAGTACACCCCGGAGAACGCCAAGGTCCGCCTGGCGACCGACCCGCACGCCCCGGCGCAGTTCCGCGCCATGGGTGCGCCGTCGAACCTGCCGACCTTCGCCGCCGCGTTCCAGTGCAAGGCCGGTTCGCCGATGGCCCGCAGCGGCGACCAGCAGGTGGTGATCTGGTAAGCCACGGCTGACGCCGCGGCAGACCTGCAGAGGCCCGGGAATTCCCGGGCCTTTGTTTTTCGGGGGTGTTTTTCGTCCACGCATGGTGTGGATCCAATGATCTCGGCGCTCCCCGCTAGCGGCCGACCCTGGTCGGCGAAAGCAGCGTGATGCGTGCATGCCGCGTCGATGCGCGGCTTGCTATAGTGCGCGCGCCCTCAATCCATCACGGATTCGTTCCACATGCCCAATTTCCGTCCGCTTGCCATCGCCCTGGGCATCAGCCTGGCGACCCTGGTCCCGACCCATGATGCGTTCGCCGCCGCCAAGAAGAAGGCCGCGCGCGCCCCGGCCGTCAGCGCCCAGTGCAGCGACTTCTATGACGCCACCAACGCAGGCTGGCTGAAGGCCAACCCGGTGCCACAGACCGGTGCCACCACCGCGCTGGGCCAGCTGGTCGACCGCAGCCGTCAGCAGCAGCGTGAACTGCTCGACGCAGCGATGAAGGCGCCGCAGGGCAACGTGCAGAAACTGCTGGGCGACTTCTGGGCCAGCGGCCTGGACGAAGCCGCCGTGGAAGCCGACGGATCCAATCCGATCGCCCCGCTGCTGACCCGCATCAACGCGATCAAGAAGGCCAAGGATGTGCCGGCCTCGATCGCCGCGTTGCACCAGGTCGGCATCCCGGTGGCCTTCAACTTCGGCCCGGACGTGGACCTGAAGGCGCTGGACCGCCACATCGGTTACTTCATGCAGGGCGGCATGGGCCTGCCGGACCCGGCGTTCTACACCCGCACCGACGCCGACACCGTGGCGCTGATGGGCCGCTACCGCGCCTACGTCAAGCAGATCCTGGCGCTGACCGGCACCCCGGCCGCCAAGCTGGATGCCGAGTCGCAGGCGGTGATCGCGCTGGAAACCGAACTGGCGCGCAATGCGCAGTCGCTGGCCGGCATCAACAACCCGTTCAACAACTACGCGCCGATCTCCACCAAGGAGCTCAACAGCCGTTACCGCAATCTGCAGCTGGATGCCTTCCTGAAGGCACAGGGCGTGGATGACGACCTGGTCTCGCTGGCCGACCCGGGCCTGTTCAAGCAGCTCGACGGCATGGTCACCAAGCTCAAGCCGGACCAGTGGAAGGCCTACCTGCGCTGGCGCGTGGGCGACTCGATGGCGCCGTACCTGTCCAAGGCCTATCGCGACGCCGAGTTCGAATTCCGTGGCCGCGTGCTGCGTGGCGAGGCCCTGCCGCCACAGCGTTGGGAAGACGTGCTCGATGCGATCAACGTGGCCGCTGGCCCGATGCTCGGCCGCGAGTACGCCGCCCGCTACCTGTCGGCCGAAGACCGTCGCCAGGCGGCGTGGATCGTCGACAAGGTGCGCGAAGTGCAGATCGAAGCGGTCAAGAACAGCAGCTGGATGAGTGCCGAGGCCAAGACCGAAGCGCAGGCCAAGCTGGCCGCGCTGAAGATCGAGATCGGCACCCCGCTGCGCGACCTCGACTACAGCGTGCAGCCGATGGGCCGCGGTTCGTTCGGCGGCAACATGCTGATTGCTTCAACCTGGCGCCATCGCGAGGAAATGAAGCGCATCGGCAAGGGCAACGCCGACCGCCGTTGGGACGTGCTGCCGCAGCAGCCTTCGCTGGCCTACGATCTGGCGCAGAACCGCCTGATCGTCACCGCTGCGATCCTGCAGGGGCCGGTGTTCAACGCCAAGGCCGACGCTGCCGACAAGTTCGGCAGCTTCGGTGGCCTGGTCGGCCACGAGCTGACCCGCGCGATCGATGCCAAGGGCGCGCTGGTCGACGCCAAGGGCGAACTGCGCAGCTGGTGGACCCCGGCCGACAAGACCGCCTGGACCCTGCTCGGCAATCGCGTGGCCGCGCAGTACAGCGCGTACGACTTCCCGGGCGTGAAGGGTGCCAAGGTCAACGGCACGCTCACCCAGGAAGAGAACCTGGCCGACATCGCCGGCCTGGAACTGGCTTGGGCCGCGTACACCGCGCAGGAGCCGAAGGCCAAGCAGGCACAGCAACAGGGCTTCTTCCGCGCGTGGTCGGCGTTGTGGGCGCAGCAGCTGTCGCCGAACGAGGCCGTGCGTCGCCTGACCGCCGACATCCGTGCACCGGGCCTATGGCGCAGCAACGGCACGCTGGCCAACCTGCCGGCGTTCGGTGCCACCTTCAGCTGCAAGGCCGGCCAGCCGATGCAGCGCAGCGAAGCCGAGCAGATCAAGGTCTGGCGCTGAGCCAACTGCTGCAACTGGCAATGCAGAGGGCGCCTTCGGGCGCCCTTCTTTTTGCGGGTGCAGCACGATCCCGGCTTAACACCGGGCGTGCTATCGCTGCGGCTTCGTCCATCGCGGAGCCCCGAAATGGCACACAAGAACACCATCTGTGTCTGGTACGACAACGGCGCGCTCGAGGCCGCCACCTTCTATGCCAGCCTCCTGCCCGACAGCGCGGTGACCGCCGTGCATCACGCACCTGGCGACTACCCCGACGGCAAGGAAGGCAATGTGCTGACCGTCGAATTCACCGTCTGCGGCATTCCCTGCGTCGGCCTCAACGGCGGCAGCGCGTTCAAGCACAGCGAAGCGTTCTCCTTCCAGATCCAGACCGAGGACCAGGCCGAGACCGACCGCCTGTGGAATGCGATCGTCGGCAACGGTGGCCAGGAGAGCCAATGCGGCTGGTGCAAGGATCGCTGGGGCATCTCCTGGCAGATCAGCCCGCGCATGCTCATCGAAGCGGTGACCAGCAAGGACAAGGCACTGGCCAAGCGCGCCTTCAACGCGATGATGCCGATGAAGAAGATCGACATCGCCACCATCGAAGCCGCGATAAAAAAAGGGGACGGAGGGTATTAAGTCGTTTCTGCCCATCGCTGCCGACCTTGTGCGAATTGCGACTTAATCCCCTCCGTCCCCTTTTTTTGAGGTGCTGATGTCCTGGGATGCAATCATCATCGGTGGTGGCCACAACGGCCTGGTCTGTGCGGCCTATCTGGCGAAGGCCGGAAAGAACGTGCTGGTCCTTGAACGGCGCGGCGTGCTCGGCGGAGCGGCGGTCACCGAGGAGTTCCATCCCGGCTTCCGCAACTCGGTGGCGTCGTACACGGTGTCGCTGTTGCAACCGAAGGTGATCGAAGACCTGCAACTGCATGCGCATGGGATGCGCATTGTCACGCGCCCGGCCAACAACTTCCTGCCATTGCCCGACGACCGCTACCTGTTGTCGGCACCTGGCCGCACCCAGGCCGAAGTCGCTGGATTCTCCGCTCGGGATGCACAGCGCCTGCCAGCGTACGAAGCACGCCTGGAGATCTTCGCCGATGTACTGCGCGCGTGGGCTCTCCGCGCGCCACCGGACATCGGCGTCGCCGGCGGCTGGCGCGGCCTGCCCGCACTTTGGCAGATGGGGAAGCTCGGCCGCGAACTGGCGGCGCTGGATGCACCGCTGCGGCAGGAGCTGCTGGACCTGTTCACGCTGTCGGCGGCGGAATACCTGGACCGCTGGTTCGAGAGCGAGCCGATCAAGGCGCTGTTCGGCTTCGATGGCATCGTCGGCAACTATGCCAGTCCATACACACCGGGCAGCGCCTACGTGTTGCTGCATCACGTGTTCGGCCAGTGCAATGGCGTGAAGGGTGCATGGGGCCATGCGATGGGTGGCATGGGCGCGATCAGCCAGGCCATCGCCAGCGCGGCGCGCGAGGCCGGGGCCGAGCTGCGCGTGGATGCCGGCGTGCGACGGGTACTGACCGAACAGGGCCGCGCCGTGGGGGTGGAACTGGCCAACGGCGAAACCCTGCGTGCACGCGCGGTGGTCGCCAACGTCAATCCGAAGCTGCTGTACGAACAGCTGCTGGAGCCGGCGCAGGTACCGGCTGCCACACGCGAACGCATGACGAACTGGCGCTGCGGTTCCGGCACCTTCCGGATGAACGTGGCGCTGTCGCGGCTGCCGGAGTTCCGCGCCCTGCCCGGTCCGGGCGATCACCTCAGTGCCGGCATCATCATGGCACCCAGCCTGGACTACATGGATCGCGCCTGGCTGGATGCGCGCCGCGACGGTTGGTCGCGCGAACCGATCGTGGAAATGCTGATACCCAGTACGCTGGACGATTCACTGGCACCGCCCGGGCAGCATGTGGCCAGCCTGTTCTGCCAGCATGTGGCGCCGGTACTTCCTGATGGGCGTCACTGGGATGACCACCGCGAGACGGTAGCCGACCTGATGATTGCCACTGTCGAGCGGTATGCGCCCGGCTTCACCGCCAGCGTGCTCGGTCGGCAGGTGCTGTCCCCGCTCGATCTGGAACGCACCTTCGGCCTGGTCGGCGGCGACATCTTCCACGGCGCACTGAGCGCCAACCAGTTGTTCTCGGCGCGGCCGATGGTTGGACAGGCCGGCTATCGCGGTGCCCTGCCCGGCCTGTACCTGTGTGGTTCGGGTACCCATCCCGGCGGTGGTGTTACCGGTGCGCCGGGGCACAATGCGGCGCAGGTGGTGCTGCGGGACCTGTAGCGGTGTGGCGACCAACGGTCGGCACCTACGGCGTCAAATGATCCTTCGGATCATTTGACGCTGCGCAGATGGTTCGGGCGCTTCGGGGGACCGGGCGGGCGACGCTTGTTGAACGGCGGCTGCCCGCGCCAGTAACGGATCAGCAACCAGCCGAACAGCATGCCGCCCAGATGCGCGAAATGGGCCACGCCCGGCTGCCAGCCGGTCATGCCCAGCACCAGCTCACCCACGCCGAACAGGATCACGAAGGTACGTGCCTTCATCGGGATCGGCGGGAACAGCAGCATCACCCGCTGGTTGGGGAACAGCATGCCGTAGGCCAGCAGCAGGCCAAACACGCCACCGGAGGCGCCCAGCACCGTCGCCGGGTTTTCCAGCAGCGTGCCCACCAGCAGCTGGCACACGCCGGCTCCGGCCACGCACACCAGGTAATAGAGCAGGAAGCGCTTCTCGCCCCAGGTCTGCTCCAGTGGCGCGCCGAACATGAAGACCGCCAGCATGTTGAAGAACAGGTGGCCGAAGCTGCCATGCAGGAAGCCATAGGTCAGCAGCTGCCACGGCTGGAAGTTGCCGCCCGGCGAGAACGCATCGAAGCCCTGCTGCAGCGGTTGCAGCATGAACGGCTCGAAGGTCTGCATGCCGAGCAGGAACGGCTGCTGCAGCAGGAACAGGATCGCATTGGCGATCAGCAGGGCCTTGGTGACGGTTGGCAGTCGCGGGAACATGGGAGTACCGGCATGGAACGGCCTCCATCATAGCCGCAGCACCGTGTCTTGTTGGCGGCCCTCAGGTCCGGCCTGTTCAGTCGCCAGCGGTGCTCATCCCGGGCCCCACACAGCGGCATCCAGTGCCGCTGCCGGATCAGCCGCCGGCATCCGCACCCGGCCGTTCTCCACCACTACGCCCTCCGCGCGCAACCGCTGTGACTGCTCGCGCCATCCGGCCGACCCTTCTTCCATGGCGATGCGCCCATCCGAGCGCAGCACGCGGTGCCAGGGCAGGTCCGGGTCGTCGTTCTGGCCCAGGATGCGCGCGGTCAGGCGTGCACGCCCGGGCAGGCCCGCGCGCATCGCTACCTGCCCATAACCCATCACCTGCCCTACGGGGATCGCGCGGATCACCGCCAGGATGCGCGCACGCGCCTGCTCCGGTGTCAGCGCCGCAGGCGGGTCACCAGCAGTACGCCGATCAGTACCAGCACGGTGCCGGCGATCTGCGCCGGCCCCATCGGTTCGTCGAGCAGCCATAGGCTCATCACGATGGTGGAAACAGGGCCCAGCATACCGACCTGCGCGGCCAGCGACGAACCCACGCGCTGCACCGCCAGCATGATCGCCAGCACCGGCAGCACCGTGCACACGGTGGCATTGACCAGCGACAGCCATTGCACTGGCGCCGGTGCCTGCCACAGGAACGGCAGCGGATGGGTCACCGCGAAATGCAGCAGCACCAGCACGCTGGCCACGCAGCTGGCATAGGCGGTCAACCGCACCGCGCCGATGCGTGCGACCACCTGCCCACTGCCGAACAGGTACAGCGCGTAGCTGAGCGCACTGCCCAGTACCAGCAGGCTGCCGACGATGATCTGCCCGCCCTCGCGCTGCAGATCGTGGCCGAAGGCGAGCAGCACGCCCAGATAGCTCAGCACCAGCGCGCCGATCTGCCACCGACCGGGCCGCTGGCGCGCCAGCAGCACGTTGATCAGCAGCACCAGGGTCGGGTTCAAGTAAAGAATCAGGCGCTCAAGGGTCACGCTGATGTACTGCAGGCCCTGGAAGTCGAGCAGACTGGACAGGTAGTAGCCGGTGAAGCCCAGCCACAACACGCGGGCACGGTCGGCCCAGGACAGCGGCTCGGCCCGGCGCGCGGCCCACAGTGCCATCAGCACGAACAGCGGTAACGCCATCAGCATGCGCAGGGCGAGCAGCGTGGTGGCATCCACGCCGTGACGCAGGCCGAGCTTGACGATGATGGCCTTGCCGGAGGCGGCGATGGCGCCGATCGCGGCCAGGCCGATGCCTCCCAGCGCGATGCGTGGGGAAGCGGTGGCGATACGGGAAGCGGGGCTGGACATCAGGACGACGGCGGGCCGCACGGGGCGGCCAGGGAAGGCGTAAGGGCGTCCATTGTCGCATGGGTGCGCCTGATGACCTGGAGAGCCGAGCATAGGCTCGGCTCTAAAACCGTCCAGCTCAGCGCATCAGCACCACTTCCTCGGCCGAGGTCGGGTGGATCGCCACGGTGTCGTCGAACTGGGCCTTGGTCGCGCCCATCTTCACCGCCACCGCAAAGCCCTGCAGGATCTCGTCGGCCGCTTCGCCCAGCAGGTGGATGCCCACCACCCGTTCTTCCGGACCGGCACAGACCATCTTGAACAGGCTGCGCTGGGTGCCATTGGCCAGCCCCTGCAGCATCGGACGGAAACGGCTGTGGTAGACGGTCACCTGATCGAACCGCGCGCGCGCCTCTTCTTCGCTCATGCCCACCGCGCCCAGCGGTGGATGCGAGAACACCACGCTGGCCACGTTCTCGTAATCCATCTTCGACTGCGGGCGGCCACCGAACAGGCGGTCCATCAGCCGCCGCGAAGCGGCCACCGCCACCGGGGTCAGGCCGACCTTGCCAGCGATGTCGCCCACCGCGTGCACGCTCGGCACACACGTGGTCTGCCATTCGTCCACCTGCACCTGCTGGTGTTCGCCGATACCGATGCCGAGCGCTTCCAGGCCCAGATCGCGGCTGTTGCCACGGCGGCCGGTGGCAAAGAACACCGCGTCGAACACGCTGTCGAGCGGGCCGTCATGGCCGAATGCACGTACGCGTTCGCCATCGCGCTGCAGTTCGCGCAGGCGATAGCCGAAATGGATGCGCACGCCCTGCTGCTTCAGGTTCTCGGCCAGCTGATCGGTCAGCTCGTAATCGAAGCGATCCAGCAGCCGCTGGCCACGCACCAGCAGGCTCACCTTGCTGCCCAGTGCCTGCAGCAGGCCGGCCAGCTCCACCGCGATGTAACCGCCACCGATGATCGCCACCTCGGCCGGTGCCGCGCGCAGATCGAAGAAATCATCGGAGACCAGGCCCAGTTCGGCACCGGGGATGTCAGGCCGCAGCGGGTGCGCGCCGGTGGCGATCAGGATGTGTTCAGCGCTGTAACGCACGCCATCGCTGCAGGCCACGGTATGCGCATCGAGCAGATGACCGCGCGCCGGAATGCGCACCACGCCGGTTTCGTCCAGGCGCTTGTGGTAGCTGGTGTGGATGTTGCTGATGTAGGCCTGGCGATGGATCACCAGCTCCTTCCACGACAATGCCGGGCGTGCCTTGACATCGAAACCCATCGCACTGGCCAGGCCGATGCGCTCGTGCAGGTCGGCCGCCAGCCACATGGCCTTCTTCGGCACGCAGCCGACGTTGACGCAGGTCCCGCCCAGTTCACCAGGCTCCAGCAGCGCCACGCGCTTGCCGTGCTGCGCGGCGCGGATCGCGCCAGCCAGGCCGGCGGAACCACCGCCAAGGACGATCAGGTCGTAATCATAGGGTGCAGTGCTCATCGGAATCGCTCGGGTCGGTAAGGGGCAGGATCGATCGCCGGCGTGCGGCCGCAGACGAGATCGGCGATCAGCTGGCCGGTGCCGGCGCTCATGCTGATGCCGAGCATGCCATGCCCCGCTGCAAGCCAGACGTGAGGATGCGCGGGCGCGCGGCCGATCAACGGCACGTCGTCCACGCTCATGGGGCGCCACCCGCACCACTGCTCCTGCAGCCGCGCACCACGTGGCGCGCGCAGGTAGTGGTCGGCGGCCTGCTGCAAGGCCTGCAGGCGGGTCGTGCGCAGCTGCGGATCGGCACCGGCGAATTCCATGGTGCCGCCCAGCCGCAGCGCTTCGCGCCAGGCGATCACGAACACGGAATGGTCCTTCAGCACGACTGGACGCTGCGGCACCTGCGCCGGTCGTGACCAGGTCAGCGAGTAGCCCTTGCCAGGTTGGATCGGCACGCGCAGATCCAGTTGCCGCGCCCAGCGCGGTGACCACGGCCCGGTCGCCAGCACCAGCTCGCGCGCCTGCAGCATGCGTTCACCGGCACGCACGCGCACACCCTGCGCGTCGGCGCTGAAATCCTCCACGTCCGACTGTTCTTCGATCACCACGCCCTGTGCGCGCAGCACGCGCGCCAGTTCGGCGGTGTAGCGGTCCGGACGCAGCTGGGCATCGCCGGGGAAGTGGATCGCACCGGCAAGGCGATCATGGAACGCCGGATTGTCGCGCGCGTAGTCGGTGCCATCGATGCGCGCCGAGGCAATGCCCTGTGCGTTCAGCGCCTCACACTCGGCAGCGTGGTGATCGAAATTGCGGGCGTCACCGAACACATAGTCCAGACCGCGCGCCTCGAACTCGCAGTCCAGCGCATGCGTCTGCACCCACTGCGCCAGGCGCAGCCGTGAATCATTCAACAATGCGCCGCGTGCCCGCGTGGCGTGCAGCCAGTCGCGTGCGTTGCAGCGCGCCCCGAACTGCAGCAGCCAGCGCCACAATGCTGGGTCCAGGCGTGTACGCACGTACAGCGGCGCACGCGGATCGAGCATCCAGCGCAGCGCGCGCAACGGCACGCCGGGCGCTGCCAGCGGTGGCGCGTGGCTGGGGGTGATGGTGCCGCAGTTGCCATGCGAGGTCGCGCCGCCGACACGCCCACGGTCGATCACGCGTACCTGCCGGCCCTGTGCACGCAGCGCGAGTGCGGCAGCCAGTCCAATGGCACCGGCGCCGACCACGATCACATCCTCGCGCGCGCCCTGCATCGATCAGCCCTGGCCGGCCTCGCGCCGCATCGGCGGCCACTGCCGATAGGTCATCGCGCGCCACAGCCATTCCATCGGCCCAAAGCGGAAGCGGCGCAGCCATACGTGCGAGATGCCCACCTGCACGGTGAACAGCAGCAGCGCGAACATCAACTGCACGCTGCGTGGCATCGTTTCGAACGCGCCCAGGCCGTAGTGG
Source organism: Stenotrophomonas sp. YJH_SMC_80 (assembly GCF_059372495.1). Classification (NCBI taxonomy): domain Bacteria; kingdom Pseudomonadati; phylum Pseudomonadota; class Gammaproteobacteria; order Lysobacterales; family Lysobacteraceae; genus Stenotrophomonas; species Stenotrophomonas sp. YJH_SMC_80. The sequence continues at coordinate 628,199 of NZ_JCAFVP010000001.1, read as the reverse complement.
TAGAACAGCCAGGTGCACAGCAGCGACTGGCCGAGGTAATGGGTCAACGCCATGCGCCCGACCGGCGCCAGCCAGCCCAGCCGCGCGCGCCAGTGTACGATCCAGGCCAGGTAACCCAGGCACATCGGCAGGCCGCCGATCGTCACCAGCGCCATCGCCGCCGTAACCGGCAGATCGTAAGCGCCCGGCGCCAGATACGGCTTCCAGGCAACACCCAGCAGCGTGACCAGCAGGCCGAAGGGCAGCGCCCCCCAACGCAACACCGCATACAGCCGCGGGAAGCGATCCGGCGTGGCCAGCGCGCCGCTGCCGGCAAACCAGCTGCCGATCAGGAACATGCCCAGCACTTCCGGGCCGGTGATCAGCATCGCCCCCATCGACGTGCCGAACTCGCTCAGCCGCTGCGCATTGGCCTGCATCCAGCTGCCCTGCCCGTACACCAGGCGCTGCAGATCGATGCTCTGCTGCGCGTCGGTGAGCATCTTCCGCACGTCCTCCGCCGAAGCCATCGACACCATCGCGCCGACCAGCAGCATCATCGCCACACCGCCGAGATAGACCGTTACGCCCATCCACGGCAGCCAGCTGCGCGGCGCCTCGCGGCAGGCCAGCAACGGCAACGAGACCAACGCGTACATCACCAGGATGTCGCCGGACCAGACCAGCAGCGCGTGGCACAGGCCGATCAGCAGCAGGCCAGCGCTGCGGCGCAGGTAGAACGGGGTGAAGTCACGCCCGGCCGCCTCAGCGCGCTGCGCCATCACCGCGAAGCCGGCGCCGAACAGCAACGAGAACAGGGTGAAGAACTTCCCCTGCACGAATACGTAGACAAAGGCATCGGCCCAGTAGTCGATACCTTGCCAATGCACGTCGATGCCGGTGAAGGCCAGGTCCAGCGGTCCGCTGAAGGCCTCGATGTTCATCAGCAGGATGCCCAGCAACGCCGCACCACGCAGCACGTCCAGTAGGGCGATGCGTTCGCCGGAAGCCATCGGCTGCAGGGAAGGAGAAGCGGCGTTCACGGGGCATCCGTCAGGCAGGTCCGCCATTATGCCGCCGGCCCACACGCCATGGATGGCCGCGCCGTGTTCCAGAAACGCAACGGCCCGCCGAAGCGGGCCGTTGCTGCCATCACGATCGCGCTGCGATCAGTGGTGGTGGCCGCCGTCGCCGTGGACGTGGCCGTGGTCGATCTCTTCCTTGCCGGCTTCACGCACGTCAACGATTTCGACGTCGAAATGCAGGTCCTTGCCAGCCATCGGGTGGTTCAGGTCGACGTCGACGACGCTCATGCCGACCTTCTGCACGGTCACCGCACGCGGGCCGAAGTTGGTCTGCAGCACGACCTGCTGGCCGGGGGCCAGCTTGGTGTTGCCGAAGTGCTTCTTCGGCACGCGCTGGGACAGGCCCTCGCGGCGCTCGCCGTAGGCATCAGCGGCAGTGACGTCGACGCTGAAGGTCGCGCCGGCTTCCTTGTCCATCATGGCGTTTTCCAGGCCCGGGATGATGTTGCCGTGGCCGATCAGGATCGCCAGCGGCTCGCCGCGGTCCTTGGACGATTCGATCGGCTCCTGGCCGACTTCGGAAACGGTGTAGTGGAAGCGGACAACGCGGTCTTTTTCGATCTTCATGCGCAACTCTGTCTGGATCTGCCGAAGGCAGGCGGGTTGGGGCGGGTTGTCGCCCGGCGGGGACGCCGCCATCATGACGGCCAATCCCAAGGTGGCGCATTATCCGGAGAACATGCACATCACGCCAGTTTCGTCCGGCCTGCGCCGGCTCCTCGCCCCGGCCCTGCTGCTGGCCCTGCCCGTGCTGATGACCGCCTGCGGCGGCGGCAAGGCCACCCGCCCCGCTCCGCCCCCGCCGACCGCGAACTGGCCGAAGACCGTGCCGGACAACCCCGAGGCGGCCAACTCGGTGCTGATGCGTGCCATCAGCCTGGTCGGCATCCCCTACCGCTATGGCGGCAACACCCCGGATTCCGGCTTCGACTGCAGCGGCCTGGTGGCCTATGTCTATCGCGAGATGCTGGACCTGAAACTGCCGCGCACCTCGCGCGACCTGGCGGCGGTACAGGGTCCGAAGATCGATCCGCAGCGCCTGGCCACCGGCGACCTGGTGTTCTTCGGCAGCCGCGGCAGCGTCACCCATGTCGGTATCTATGTCGGTGAAGGGCGTTTCGTGCATGCGCCGAGCACCGGCGGCACCGTGCGCCTCGACTCGCTCAGCGGTCCCTACTGGAAGGACCACTACACAGGGGCGAAACGCGTCCTTCGCTAAAATGAACAGGCGATATGTTCAAAACTGTGACGAACATCACCATGCAACTAACGAATTACTAACGGAATTTTTAACTTATCCGCGCTTTTACAGGGCATGATGCCCCATCGTTTTTTTCCTGTGACCGACGCGTGACGACTGACGACCTGAAAAGCGAAGGCCAGACTTCCGTATCTTCACGTAGTGCCCGCCCGCTGTTGCTTGGCCTGGCACTGTGTCTGACCAGCCTTCCGGCCTGGTCGCAGACTTCTCCGAACCGTTCCGATGTGACCCCGGCCCCGGTGGCCGAGAGCACCGCCCGACCGGCCGCCAAGGCCGAGGCTGCCGCTACGCAACGCAGCCGCGTCGACGCCGCCGCCAGCGCTACCCTGGCCGCCCTGCTGCCTCACCTGGCCGCCAACGACACCATTCCGCTGATGGACCGCTCGGCCGTGGTGGCCGGTGACCTCAGCCGCCTCCTCGCCAACTACGACACCAGCAGCGCTGCCAATGGCAGCGTTGTCGGCACCGCGGCCGACAATGGCAAGGTGCAGTCGCTGCTGCGTCGCGCGATGACCCTGCTGGGCACCCCATACCGTTGGGGCGGCAGCAACCCGGACAGCGGCTTCGACTGCAGTGGTCTGGTCGGCTACGTGTTCCGCTCGGCCCTGGGCATTGAGCTGCCGCGCGTCTCGCGCGAAATGGCACACGACGACAACGCCGAACTGATCAACGACCGCACCGCGCTGGCCGCCGGTGACCTGGTGTTCTTCGGCCGCAAGGGCCGCGTCGATCACGTCGGCATCTATGTGGGTGATGGCCGCTTCCTGCACGCACCGAGCTCGGGCAAGGACGTGCGCGTGGACACCCTGCTCAGCGGCTACTGGGGCAACAAGTTCATGCAGGCCCGCCGGGTCGATCTCTGATCTGGCCGGTTGGCGCTACCACGCCGCCTGACACGAGAAAGCCGCTGCCCTGCAGCGGCTTTTTTGTTAAGCCCGCGCAATGGTGGGTAGCTGCCGATCTTGGTCGGCACCGCCTTCATCCACGCATGGCGTGGATCTACCGACCTCTGGTGGGTACTGACCTTTGGTGGGTTCTGACCTTTGGTGGGGCCGACCGTTGGTCGGCACCGCCTCCATCCACGCATGGCGTGGATCTACCAGGCCCGGCATGACCGCCACCGCGCCAGCCAGCTCCCAAACAAAAAGCCCGCCGTTCAGGGCGGGCCTTTCGTCTCCACACACCGTCAGCCGCGTGGCGGCGTCGGATCGGGGTCGTCCACACCCACATTGCTGGACGGATTGTCATACACCGCCTGGTCGAGCAGCCCGGTTTCCTTGGCCACGATCACCGGCACCAGCATCTGGCCGGTCACGTTCGTCATCGTGCGCATCATGTCGAGGATGCGGTCGATGGCATACAGGTAGCCGATCGTCTCCAACGGCAGGTTGGCCGCGCTCAGCACCACCGTAGCCATGATCACCGCGGTACCCGGAACACCGGCCGTACCGAAGCTGCCCAGCACCGAAGCGATCAGCACCACCACGTACTGTTCAGGGGTCAGCGGCACACCGCTGTACTGCGCGATGAACACCGCGCACAGCGCCGGGTAGATGGCACCGCAGCCGTCCATCTTGATGCTGGCGCCCAGCGGCACCGCAAACGAACCGTAGTCCTTGTTCACGCCCAGGTTGTGGGTGATCGAACGCAGTGCCACCGGCATCGCCGCGAAGCTGGAAGAGCTGACGAACGCAACCTGCATGCCCGGCGCCGCACCACGGAAGAACTTCAGCGGGTTCAGTCCGTGCGCCAACAGCAGTGCGCTGTAGACCACCACGATGTGCAGGGCGCAGGCCACGTACAGGGCCAGCACGAAATGCCCCAGCGGCAGCAGCTTCTCGAACCCGTAGCTGCCGACCAGGCCGGCGATCAGGCCAAAGGTACCGATAGGGGTGACTTCCAGCACGAAGCGGGTCACCTGGATCATGATGTCGCTCATCTGGCCGACCAGCTTGCGCGCCTCGGTCACCTTCTCGCCCAGCTTGACGATGGCGAAGCCGACCAGGCCGGCGAAGAAGATCACCGGCAGGATCGAGCCGCGACCGGCGGCCAGCACGGTCTCACCGGCCGCATTGACCTTGGTACCGATGCCGGACAGCGCGTAGAAGACATTGGCCGGCACCACGTCAAGCAGCACCTGCACCACGCTGGGCACTTCGCGCGGCACGTAATTGCTGGCCATCGTCAGCTGCAGGCCACCGGCGCCGGGCTGCAGCACGGTGCCCACGCCCAGTCCGACGCACACCGCCAACGCAGCAGTGATCACGAACCACAGGAAGGTGCGGCCACTGAGCGCGGCAACCGACTTCTGGCCGTGCAGCGACGAGATCGCATTGATCACCGCGAAGAACACCAGCGGCACGGCGATCATCTTGATCAGGGTGACGTACAGCTCGCCAAGCGGGCCGAACCACGTTTCCGCGGCCGGGCCGAGCGCCCAGCCGGCCAGCGCGCCGAGCACGAAGCCACCGACCACGCGCTGCCAGAATGGAATCCGCAGCCAGGCAGAGACCAGCTTCATAGGCAATCCAGAGGGAAGGAAGGGATGCTGGCACGATAGCCCATCAACGGCTGGGGAACGACCGCCCGACCGGCAAATCAGTGTGTCATCGGCGTGCCTTGCGAGGGCGGGCATAATGAACGTCCCGTTACAGTTTGTGAGATCCCAGCGTCCATGCGTCGTTCCGTCTCCCTGTTGGCCGCCTGCGCCACCACCCTGCTGCTGGGCGCCTGCGCCAGCACCCCCCCCGCCACTGCCCCGGCCGGCCTCAAGGTCGCCGTCGACCCCGTCGCCCACCCGGCAGGCGAGACCCCGCAGTGGTGGTACCGCAGTGGCGCCGCCCAGGCCGCCGCCAACGGTGCGATGTCCGGCAAGGCCAAGAACGTCATCCTGTTCCTCGGCGACGGCATGAGCCTGACCACCGTGGCCGCCTCGCGCATCTACGAGGGCCAGCAGAAGGGTGGCTCCGGTGAAGAGAACCTGTTGTCCTGGGAGCGCTTCCCGGCCACGGCATTCAGCAAGACCTACAACACCGATTCGCAGACGCCCGATTCGGCCGGCACCATGACCGCCATCACCACCGGCGTGAAGACCCACATGGGTGCGATCGGCGTCAGCGCCGGCAGCCGGACCGACTGTGCCGACAGCCTGTCCAAGGGCCTGCTGACCTGGCTGCAGCTGGCCGACAGCGCCGGTCTGGCTACCGGCGTGGTCTCCACCGCGCGCCTGACCCATGCCACCCCGGCCGCCACCTACGCGCACTCGCCCGAGCGCAACTGGGAAAACGACACCGACCTGACCGAAGCGGCCAAGGCGGCCGGCTGCAAGGACATCGCCCAGCAGCTGCTGTCGACCTCACGCTATGGTCGCGGCCCCCTGGTCGCCCTCGGTGGCGGCCGCGGTGAATTCACCACCGTGGAAGAGCGCGATCCGGAATACGACGACAAGGTCGGCCAGCGCCTGGATGGCCGCAGCCTGGTGCGGGAATGGCAGCAGGCGCACCCGCAGGGTGCCTACGTGTGGAACAGCAAGCAGCTGGCCGCCGCCGCCAACGCACCGGCCATCCTTGGCCTGTTCGAGCCGGACCACATGCGCTACGAGTACGAGCGCCCGCAGGATCCGGGCGGCGAGCCGAGCCTGGCCGAACTGACGGCCGCAGCGATCAAGAATCTGTCAAAGCACCAGGAAGGCTACGTGCTGATGATCGAAGGCGCGCGCATCGACCACGCCAACCACAGCGGCAATGCCTACCGTGCACTGACCGAGACCGTGGCCCTGTCCGACGCAGTGCGCGTGGCCAACGAACTGACCTCCGCCGACGACACCCTGATCATCGTCACCGCCGACCACTCGCACACGCTGAACTTCGTCGGCTACCCGGCGCGCGGCAACCCGATCCTGGGCAAGGTCAAGGACAAGGGCGGCGAAGATGGCGCCGGCAAGCTGGACTACGCGCTGGACGGCACCGGCCAGCCATACACCACGCTGAGCTACGCCAACGGCCCGGGCCACACCGGCAGCAGCAACCAGCAGCCGGCCGGCCCGAAGCGTTACCCGCACAACCCGAGCAGCTTCGAACCGGCCAACGGCCGCCCGAACCTGCGCGAGGTCGACACCGAGCATCCGGACTACATGCAGGAAGCACTGGTGCCGATGAAGTCCGAATCGCACGGCGGCGAAGACGTCGGTATCTGGGCACGCGGCCCGGGCAGCAAGGCGATCCGCGGCACGCTGGAACAGAACGCGATCTACCACATGATCGTGCAGGCCACCCCAGCCCTGCGCGAGCGCCTGTGCCAGGCCGGCACCTGCGATGACAAGGGCGTGCCGGTGCAGCTCCCGGCACCGACCGCGTTCGAGCGCAAGGCCGAGGCCAAGTGATCGCACGGCAGGCCCGCCCTGACGCTGCCAGCGGCCGCTTCGCGCGGTCGCTGGCCCTGCTTGGCATGCTGGTCAGCGCCACTGCAGCGGCACAGGCACCGGCATGCAAGCTGCTGACCGACGAGCACGGGTTGTGGCCGCTGCCCAACTGCGAGGTGATCGATCACCGGCCGAAGATCAGCGCCGACACGCTGAAGGACCTGAATTACGACGACCACGGCCTGGCAGTGGTGTACGCCGACCAGGGTTTCCACTACGTCGACCGCAAGGGCCGCAGCCTGCCGGTGCTGACCTGGGACAACGGCCCGGAAACGCCGCAGGAAGGCCTGCTGCGCGCCCGCGTAGGCAACCGCGTGGGTTACTTCGACCTGACGTTCCGCCAGGTGGTGCCCGGCACCTTCGATTTCGCATGGCCGTTCCAGGACGGCGTGGCCGAGGTCTGCAATGGTTGCCGTCGTGGTACGCCGGATGCCGATGGCCACACGCCGATGGAAGGCGGAGAGTGGTTCCGCATCGACCGTTCGGGTCGTCGGGTGAAGTAAAGTTTCGGCAGGGCTGCGCCCTGCACCTGCAGACGCCAAAGCAAGATCAAAAGCGGCTCTGGTTTTCTGTGAGTTGGGTGGGGCGATGTGGGTGGGCAGGACACGCCGTAAACCCATCCCTGGGGGCTCGATGGCGCCATCCATGGCGCCAACGGTCCTGCCCACCCACACCGCCCCACCCCCGACAGATTTCCGATGACGGTTGGACCATCCACGCCCTGCGTGGATGAAATCTGTCAAATATCGAAATAAATCGGGGTCAGATCCGTTTTCCGCAGGAAAACGGATCTGACCCCATGAGCAACCCGACAGTTCGCAGGAAACTGTCGAAGGCGGGGTGGGTCCGGTTGCGGGAGTGTCCGCGGCATGGATGCCGCGGCCAAGCCCCCAAGGACGGGTTTACGGCGTCTCCCGCAACCGGACCCACCCGGCCAACCTTCAGGAAACCAGCTTCTGCCGTTGCTGTTGCTGTTGCTCTGGCTCGTAGCGGGTGCAGGGCGCAGCCCTGCCAAGTAAACCCCACCCTATACTTGCCACCGTGACTGCCTTCCCTGCCCTTGTTCCGCTGGATGCGCCGCTGCTGGTGGGCTACAGCGGTGGTGTCGACTCCACCGTGCTGCTGCACTGGCTGTGGCGCTGCGCGCAGGCCTCCGGCAGTGCGCTACGCGCGGTGCACGTGCACCACGGCCTGCAGCCCGATGCGGATGACTGGGTGCTGCACTGCCAGCAGCAATGCGACGCCTGGGGCATTGAACTGGCCGTGCATCGTGTGCAGGTCGACAACCGCGCGGGCCTCGGCCTTGAAGGCGCGGCGCGACTGGCGCGACGCGCCGCGTTCGCGGCCGAACTGCGCGACGGCGAAACGCTGGCACTGGCGCAGCATCAGGACGACCAGGCCGAAACTCTCCTGTTGCGCGCCCTGCGCGCTTCCGGCGTCGATGGCCTGGCGGCGATGTCCACGCACAGCCGCCTTGGCGAACACCCCTTGTGGCGGCCGCTGCTGGCGGTCCCGCGCAGTGCACTGCTCGATTACGCGCGCCACCATGCGCTGCACTGGATCGAAGACCCCAGCAATGGCGACGACCAGGCGGATCGCAACTTCCTGCGCCTGCAGGTGCTGCCGCTGTTGCGCCAACGCTGGCCGCATGCCGCTGCGGCACTGGCGGGCAGCGCAGCGCATTGCGGGCAGACCCGCGAACTGCTCGATGAGGAAGACGCCGAGCTGATCGCACACCTGGAAGTCGCTCCACGCGTGCTGTCTCTGCAGCTGCTGCGCCAGGTCTCACTGGGTCGTGCCGCACGTGTACTCCGTGCCTGGGTGGCCGGCCACGGTGCGGCGCCGCTGCCGGCCACGGTGCTGCAACAGGCACTGGACGAGCTGCTGCCCGCCGGCAACGATCGTCAGGCCCGTGTGAGCTGGCACGATCACGCGATCCAGCAGTGGCGCGACCACGCCTACCTGCTGCCGGCCCGGCTACCTGCGCTTCCCCTCGAGTGGCAGGTCGAATGGGATGGACGCGCACCGCTGCCGCTGCCCGATGGCGGACAGCTGCGCCTGCAGGGCACCCCGGCCTTCGAACGCCCGCTGCAGGTCCGTGCACGCGTGGGCGGCGAGCGCATCCTGCTGCCGGGTCGCCAGCATTCGCACGCGCTGAAGGACTGCCTGCAGCGCGAGCACCTCGCCCCCTGGCGACGCGCGCAGCTGCCGCTGATCTTTGATGGCCCGCAGTTGCTGGCCGCCGCCGACGTGGTCATCGCCGCACCGCTGCAGGCCTGGTTGCAGGCGCATGACGCGCAGTTGCAGTGGCGCCCGGGCGGCTGGTGAATTGACCCCCGCGCTCGGCCCGTCCACACTTGCCGCATGGCCAAGAAGTCCCCCGAAAACGCCTCCCCCGTCGCCCAGTTCGAGCAGTCGCTCGAATCGCTGGAGCAGCTGGTGGAGCAGATGGAAACCGGCGAGCTGAGCCTGGAAGCTTCGCTCAGTGCTTACGAGCGTGGTGTCGGTCTGTACCGCCAGTGCCAGCAGGCACTGGAGCAGGCCGAACTGCGCGTGCGCCTGCTCAGTGATCCGGCGCAGCCGGAAGCCTCCGAGCCCTTCGATCCGCCCAGCCATGACGGCTGAGGTTCTGTTCGCGCGCTGGCGCGACCGTATCGAAAGCCAGCTCGATGCCGCCCTGCCCTCGCCTGCCGAGGCACCGCAGCGCCTGCATCAGGCCATGCGCTATTCGGTGCTTGGTGGCGGCAAGCGCATGCGGCCCCTGCTGGTCTACGCCAGTGGTCACCTGTTCGGTGCGCAGCCGGAAAGCCTGGATGCGGCGGCCATGTCCGTCGAGCTGATCCATGCCTATTCGCTGGTGCATGACGACCTTCCGGCGATGGATGACGACGCCCTGCGTCGCGGCAAGCCCACCACCCACATCGCCTTCGACGAAGCCACCGCGATCCTTGCTGGCGACGCCCTGCAGACCCGCGCCTTCGGCCTGCTGGCCGATGCGCCGGTGCCGGCTACCCTGCGCGTCGCCTGTCTGCAGACCCTGGCCCACGCCTCCGGCGCGTCCGGCATGTGTGGCGGCCAGGCGCTGGACATCGATGCCACCGGCCAGCAGCAGACGCTGGCGGCGCTGACCCGCATGCACGCGCTCAAGACCGGCGCGCTGATCCGCGCGGCAGTGCGCATGGGCGCGCTGTGCGGCCAGGCCCACGAACCGCAGCTGGCCCAGCTCGACAGTTTCGCCGATGCACTCGGCCTGGCCTTCCAGGTCCGCGATGACATCCTCGATGTCGAAGCCAGTTCCGAACAGCTGGGCAAGACTGCCGGCAAGGACCAGGCGCAGGACAAGAGCACCTTCCCCGCCCTGCTTGGCATGGACGGCGCAAAGGCCCAGCTGCACGAGCTCGCAGCGCGCATGCAGTCGATCCTGGCCGGGTATGGCGAGGAAGCCGACGCGCTGCGCGCGCTGGCGACGCTGGCGGTGGAACGCGATCACTGATCGCTGCACGCGGCCCGGCATTCCCCGCACACGAAAACGCCCGGCAGTGCCGGGCGTTTTCAGTTCCGCGTGCGGACGATCCTACTTGATCAGGCGCAGCGCGAACGGGTAGCGGTAGGCTTCGCCGTTGTTGGCCTTGACCGCAGCGATGATGCTGAACACCAGGCTGATGATGCCGACGATCGGGGCCAGGAACACGCCGATGATCACGATGGTGAGGATCATGCTGATGACCATGGCGATGGTCACGGTGATCTGGAAGTTCAGGGCTTCCTTGGCCTGGTCGGTCACGAAGGCCTTGCCAGCATCGTCCTTGTTGATCAGCCAGATGATCAGCGCGCCGATGAAGCCGGTGAAGATGCCCAGCAGGTGCGCGGCCAGGGCCATGGTGCGCTGGTCGGCCGGAACGTCGGCGGTGGCCGGTGGCGGCGGCGGGACGTTATCGAATTCACTCACGACAAAACTCCTTTTCATTGGGTGGTCTTGACCAACCAGCACCCAGCTGATTGCGTCAGGCGGGCATAGCTTACGCCATCGACGGCATCAATCATTGCCTGCGATGGTCATCCGCCCCAACAGGATCGAACCAGTCCGGATGTGCGAGCGGGGATCAACGTCGCTGCCGACCGCCTCGATGCTGCTGAACATCTCGCGCAGGTTGCCGGCGATGGTGATGCCGTCCACCGGGTACTGGATCTCGCCGTTCTCGACCCGGAAGCCACCCGCGCCACGCGAATAGTCGCCGGTCACGCCGTTCACGCCCTGCCCCATCAGCTCGGTCACCAGCAGGCCATCGCCCATCTGCCGCGCGATGTCCTGCAGCGGGCCGGCATTGGCGGCCAACTGCAGGTTGTGCACGCCACCGGCGTTGGCGGTGGTCTGAAGGCCCAGCTTGCGTGCCGAGTAGCTGCCCAGCACATAGCGCTGCAGCACGCCGTCGCGGACCAGAGCCGAGGCCCGGGTGGCCACGCCGTCGCCGTCGAAGGCGGCCGAGCGCAGGCCACGACGCAGGTGGGGCAGTTCCTCGATCTGCATCCAGTCCGAGAACAGCTGCTGGCCAACGCTGTCCAGCAGGAAGCTGGCCTGGCGATACAGAGCACCGCCGGACACCGCCGACAGCAGGTGCCCGACCAGGCTGCGCGCCACTTCCGGGGCGAACAGCACCGGCATGCTGCCGGTGGCCAGCGATCGTGGCTGCAGGCGGGCGACAGTACGCTCGGCGGCACGACGTCCGACCAGGCCGACGTCCTCCAGGTCCTCGCGAGCCAGCGCACTGGTGTACCAGCCGTCACGCTGCATGCCATCGCCCTGCCCGGCGATCAGCGCACAACCGACCGAATGGTGGGTGCCGCGCTCACGGCCGATGAAACCATGCGAATTGGCATAGACCGACAGGCTCTGCATGCTCGACACCGAGGCGCCGTCGGAATTGCGGATCTGCGCATCGGCCTCACGGCCTGCGGCTTCGCAAGCCAGGGCCAGGTCCACCGCCTCGTCGGCCTGCAGCGCCCACGGGTGCCAGCCGTCCAGGTCCGGGAAGTGGGTGGCCATCAGCGCCGCCTCGGCCAGGCCGGCGGCCGCATCATCTTCGGTATGCCGGGCGATGGCGCAGGCCTGCTCGACCGTGGCCGCCAGGCTGGCCTCGTTCAGGTCGCCGGTGCTGGCGCTGCCCTTGCGTTGGCCGAAATACACAGTGACGGCGATGCCGCGGTCGCGGGTGGACTGCACGGTTTCGACCTCGCCGAGGCGGACATTCACCTCCAGCCCACGGTCTTCGCTGCAGCTGACTTCAGCCTGGCTGGCGCCCAGCGCGCGGGCGCGGTCGAGCAGCTGCTGGGAGAGGTCGGCCAGCCGTTCCAGCCGGGCCGGGCTGTCGTCGCCGACGGCGGCTTCAGGGGCGATCACGTTCAATGCTTTATCCTGTACGGGTTGGGCCCGGCATCACGCCGGGCGACTTTTTTTGAAATCAGGTATGGACGATGCGCGGACGCGACGAAGAAACCGGTGAATTCCACGACAAGAGCCGCAGCCAGAACCGGCGCGACGCGCTCGACGTCCTGGCCCTGGGCGAAAAACTGGTGTCGCTGACACCGGCCCAGCTGGCGCGCCTGCCGATCCCGGAAGACCTGCTGCCGCACATCGCCGAGTGCAAGCGCATCACCGCGCACATCGCCCACAAGCGCCAGCTGGCGTTCCTGGCCAAGCACATGCGCCGCGAAGAAGAAGCCACGCTGGATGCGATCCGCGATGCGCTGGATGCCAACAGCGAAACCGGCCGCCGCGAAGTGGCGATGATGCACCGCGTGGAAGACTGGCGCGAGCGCCTGCTGGCCGAAGGTGACAAGGCGCTGGCCGCCCTGCTGGACGATTACCCGCAGGCCGACCGCCAGCAGCTGCGCACGCTGGTGCGCAATGCGCAGGCCGAGAAGGCGAAGAACAAGCCGCCGCGTGCCTATCGCGAGATCTACCAGGTGCTGCGCGCACTGATGCTGCCGGCGGCGCTCGGCCTGAAGGCCAGCGCCGAAGACGCTGGCCACGTCGAAGCCGACGAGGCCGACGAGGACTGAGTCCGCGCTGGAGCGGGCGGTGGCGCTGGCCATCGCCCGGCTCAGGCCTGGGTACCGCCGACGGTGATGCCCTCGATCAACAGCGACGGCTGGCCGACACCCACCGGCACGCTCTGCCCGTCCTTGCCACAGATACCCACGCCCTCGTCCAGGGCCAGGTCGTTGCCGACCATCCGCACCTTCTGCATGGTTTCCGGACCGTTGCCGATCAGGGTCGCCCCCTTCACCGGTGCGGTGATGCGGCCATCCTCGATCAGGTAGGCCTCGGTGGCCGAGAACACGTACTTGCCGCTGGTGATGTCGACCTGGCCGCCGCCGAAGTTCACTGCATACAGGCCCTTCTTCACCGAGCGGATCATTTCCTGCGGGTCGTGCTGGCCGGCGCGCATGTAGGTATTGGTCATGCGCGGCATGGTCAGGTGCGCGAACGATTCGCGACGCCCGTTGCCGGTCGGTGCCATGCCCATCAGGCGTGCATTGAGGCTGTCCTGCATGTAGCCGACCAGGATGCCGTCCTCGATCAGCGTGGTGCACTGGCTCGGGTGGCCTTCGTCGTCGATGTTGAGCGAACCGCGACGCCCGTCCAGGGTTCCATCGTCGACGATGGTCACGCCCGGTGCCGCCACGCGTTCGCCGATGCGGCCGGCATACACGCTGGTGCCCTTGCGGTTGAAGTCGCCTTCCAGGCCGTGGCCGACCGCTTCATGCAGCAGCACGCCGGGCCAGCCAGGTCCCAGTACCACCGGCATCACGCCGGCCGGCGCGGGCACGGCGTCCAGGTTCACCAGCGCCTGGCGCAGGGCCTCGCGCGCAAGCGCTTCCGGGCGGCCATCAGCGAACAGTTCCCCGTAGCCATAGCGGCCACCGCCACCGGCATAGCCCGACTCGCGGCGGCCGTTGTGTTCGACGATCACCTGCACGTTCAGGCGCACCAGCGGGCGCACGTCAGCGCCCAGCACGCCGTCGCTGCGCGCGATGAGCACCGTGTCCACGCCGCCGGACAGGCTCACCATCACCTGCTTCACGCGCGGGTCGGCGGCACGCAGGTAGCCGTCCAGGCGCTTCAGCACCTCGACCTTTGCCTCGTTGCCGACGCCATCGATGGGATCCAGCGCCGGATACAGCGCGCGTGAATTGCCGCGCAGCAGCGAGCGCCCGGACTGCGCGCCACCCTCGCGCGAAATCGCACGCGCCGACTGCGCCGCGGCCAGCAGCGCGTCGGCATGGATGTCGTCGGAGTAGGCGAATCCGGTCTTCTCGCCGGACATCGCCCGTACGCCCACGCCTTGCTCGATGGAATGGGCACCGTCCTTGACGATGCCGTCTTCCACGCTCCAGCTCTCGCGGCGGGCGTGCTGGAAATAGAGGTCGCCGAAGTCCACACCGGGGCCGAGCAGCTGGCCGAAGGTGCGCTCCAGGCCATCGGTATCCAGCCCGCCGGGGCGCAGCAGGCGATCTTGGGCAAGCGTCAGGGCGATATCAGTCATGGTTCTCGATCTGGGGGTGCTGGGGCGCTCAGGCAAGCCCCGTGAACAGGAGGTCCACGCTCAGCGTGAGCGTGGCAGGTCGGTAACGGGCGGCGGAACGGCCGGGGCCGGGCGCGGCGCGGGCGCTGGCGCTGGCGCTGGCGGGGTCTTGTCGCGGCTGCGTTCGATCACTTCCACCTTCGGCTCCTTCCATGGACCGGTCACCTTGTAGGTGCGGGCGCCGATCTCGCCGAGCGGTTTGGACAGTACCGCATTGGTGGCCGCGCCGAGCGCCGCGCCCACCGGGCCACCGGCCACCGCGCCGACCACCGTCAGCAGGTTGCCGGCGCGCGGGTTGACATCGATGGTCTGGTCGAACCGCTGGTTGCGCAGGTCGGCCTGGCCGCGGATGGTGATGTTCGCCGCCGGGCCTTCGATCAGTACCTTGTCGGTGCGGGCCATGCCCTGCCCGAACTGCACGCTGCCGTCGACCTGGTTGAACGCGAAGCCCTTGGAGAAGAAGTCGCGGAAGTCGAACATCAGGCGCCGCGGCAGCTGGGTCACGCTGAGCAGGCCCAGCACACGGCCAGCGCCAGGCTCCAGCTCCAGCAGCTGGCCATTACGCGCGTGCAGATCAAGGCTGCCCTGCAGATTGGCCAGCTGGAAGTCCGACGGCCCCCCGCTCCAGGAGGCCTGCAGCTGCGCCTGGCCAGAGCCGCCACGCAGCTGGCCGCCGTAGTCGAGGTTCTGCATCAGGCCGCCCAGGTCCTCGCTGCGCACCTGCGCGGTCAGCTCGGTGCGGGCACCACCGGTGCGACCCAGCCAGCGACCGCTGATGTCGATCTCCTGATCGGGCGCGCGGAAGCGCAGCTCGTCCACGTTCAGGCCATTGGCCAGCGGCCGCGTACGCAGCACCGCCTGGCCCAGCACCACCTTGCCGAACTTCAGGTCGGCGATGTCCAGCGCGAACGGCGGCAGCTTGGCCGGGTCCATGTCGTTGGCGCCGGCCTGCACCCGGGCTGGCGCGGCCGCGCCCGGCGCCGGCGGCAGCGACTGCCAGTGCACACGGTCGAGTCGGCCACTGATGGTGCCTCCTTCGGCGTTGGGTACGGTCAGGCGACCGGCCAGCGAAGGTCCATCCAGGCGCACGTCCAGCGCCTGCGGTCCCGGCTGCAGCTGCAACCGGGTCTGCTCGAAGACGCCGCCGATCAGCATCAGCTTGCCGACCTGCACGTCCACTGCACGCAGCGGCATGCCGTCATCGTCGTTGCCACCACGGGCCAGACTGATCCACTCCAGCGCATCCAGAGTCGGGCTGCGGCCATTGACGGACAGTCCGCTGGGCGGCGGCTCGCGATCGGCATGGTCGCTGCCCAGGGTGACCTGCACACCGGTGCGGTTGTTGTGGCTGCGCGCGGCCAGGGCGAGGCGCTGGCCAAAGGCCACATCGATGCGACCAGCGCCCATCGGCAGCTGCGCGGCCACCGTGGTCGCCAGCGGCTCGGTGGCCGGCTTGTCCAGCGGTGCCGGCAAGTCCAGGCGGGTTCCCACCAGATCCGAACTCAGGCGCAGTTCGCTGGGCGGTGCGGGCGCTCCCGGTGCGACTTTGGGCAAGTTGACCGCGATGGTCCAGGGCGAGTTACCCGCGATATAGGGCTTGAGCCACGCCATTTCCGGGGCGCGGTCAATCAGCACACCGGCGTCGAGGTTGGCCGTCAGCTGCGACTCGAACGCCAGCCTGCTGTCGTGCACGTAGCCGCCGGCACGCAGGCTCAAGCGGCCGTCCTGACCGAGGTGGCGCACCGCCAGTTCCTCGGCACCGAAGCCGCCATTGCTGTAGCGCGCCTGCCCATGCATGTTGTCGAAGGCCAGCTGGAAGCGCTTGTCCACCAGTTTCACACCATTGAGGTCGACCGTGCCCTGCAGGTGACCGCCGCCTTCATCGTGGTGCAGCGGCTGCAGCAGGTCGAAGGTCACATGCGCCGGGCCCGCAGCCGTGAGGTTGTCCAGGGTGTCGCCATAGTCCTTGTGCAATGGGCTCTGCCGCAGCATTGCCAGCAGTCTGCCGGCCTCGCTCTGCGCATCGGCACGCACGTACAGCGGCTGCTGCCCGAAGTCCTGGATGCCCGCCTCGAATCTCTGCACCGCTACACCGGCCAGGTCCCCGCGCCCATGCATGTCGAAGCCGGGGCCGATGAAAGCGATATCGGCGTCGACCTGGCGCATCAGCGGCCAGTCGTGCTGGAAGCGGATGTCGCCGTTGGTGATATGGCCGGTGGCCTCGAAGCGGCCATCGTTGTTGTCGAACGGCCAGTCGTCCAGGTCACCGCTGACCAGGCCGACGCCATTGCGCACCTGGCCGCCGGCCAGCGCCATGTCCAGCCAGTCGGTGGCGCCCTTGCTCATCTTGGAGTGGATCCAGAAGCGCTTGGCCGCCGTCATCGGCACATTGTCCAGCTTGGCCGCCAACTGCAGCCAGGGCCGCGTGCCGTCGCCCTGGAACCAGACACCACCGCGCACATCGGCCGCGTAGTCGGTGCCTTCCACGCGCATCGCCGCAGTGCCGATACGCCAGCCACTGGCCTCGTCACGCCAGCCCACTATCTGGCCCGCCAGGTGCAGGTCGTGCCGCACGCCGAAGCCGGTGGGCCAATCGAACTGCAGCTGCCGTTGCGGATGCAGCTGCAGGCTGAAGCCATCGGCGTCGCCCTCGAAATGTCCCCCCAGGCCGCGCAGACCCGGAGAATTGCCAACGCTGGCAAAGCCCAGCGACTGCAGCTCGCCCTGTGCCCGCAACGGGCCATCACGTTCGCCGGCCAGTTGCAGCTCTCGCACATCCAGCTGCGGTTTGGACAGGAACAACCAATGGCGCAGGCCTGGCTCGAGGCGATCACTCAGCGCCAGCGCACGCAGCGCCGTACCGGCCTGTACTTCGCCGGAACTCACCCGCAGCTGCCTGCCAACCTGCAACTGCAGGCCATCGAGCTGTTGTTCGCCGTCTTCGGTCTTCAAACGAAGGCGCGGTACCTGCAGCGCCCAACCGTCGGCCTGGCGCTGCCAGCGCAGGCGCGCCTGCAAGCGCTGCAGCTGCAACCGCGGCGTTGCCACGTCGGGCATCGGTGCACCGTCGACGCGCACGTCACGCAGGTCCGAATCGGTGGTCAGCGCCACCGGCGCGAAGTCGCGCAGGGTCAGCCACAGGTTCAGCTCACCCTTGCCTTCGCGCAGGCGCACGCCACCAGCTGCCAGCAACGGCGACCAGGCATGGAAATCAACAGGATCGGCACCCAACCAGGCCTGCCCGTTGCCGCGCGCGCGGTCCACGTCCAGCACTGCGGTCAGCGGCAGGGCATCGGTCTGCGCCCAGGCACGCACGCCCACACGCAGGCGGTCGCCATTGACGCGCAGGCGCAGATCGATACGCGGCAGGGTGGTATCGATACCCAGTCCCGGTGCATGCACACCCAGGCGGCCATCGATCACCTGCAGCTCGCCCAGCCGGCGCAGCGCGTCCAGCGGGTCACCGCCGGTGTTGGACTGTGGCAGGCCGCGCACCGACCAGCGGCCGTCCTCGCCCTGCTGCAGGTCCAGCGCCAGGCCACGCAGGCGCAGCTCGGTCAGCGAGCGACCAGGCAGCATCCCGCTGTACATTGACACCAGCACTTCGGCCTCGCCGATGGCCAGGCCCTGACCGGCGCCGATGCGCAGGCCCTTCAGCTGCAGCAGCGGACCACGCCGGGTCCAGGCCGTCTGCAGCTGGTCGAAATGCACCGGCTGGCCGGCACGCTCACTCAGCCAGGCGGCAATCCTGTCGGGGTGACGCTCGGCCAGCGGCAGCAGCTGGCTGAGGGTACCCACCAGCAGTGCCAGCCCGACCAGGCCTACCGCGCAGGCGGCAATGAAATGACGGCGGATCCTTCGCAGTCGCAGGCGCGGCGGCGCGCTCATCGGCCACCGCCGGCCTGCGGCCGGCGAGGATCAGAGCAGAACGACATCGAATTGCTCCTGCAGGTACTGCTCGTCCGCCTGGAAGCGGATGCTCTTGCCGAGGAATTCCTCCAGCTCGGCCACCGCCGAGGATTCCTCGTCGGTGATGCGCGCGACCACCTTGGTCGAGGCGATCACCAGCAGGCGTGCGGCATCGAACTGGCGCACGGCACGGGTGATCTCGCGGAAGATCTCGTAGGTCACCGTTTCGGTGGTCTTGATGCTGCCACGGCCACTGCACTGCGGGCACGTTTCCGACAGCTGGCGCTCCAGGCTTTCCACCGTGCGCTTGCGCGTCATCTCCACCAGCCCCAGCGGCGAGAAGTCGTACACCGTGGTCTTGGCATGGTCGCGGGCCAGCGCCTTTTCCAGGGTGCGCAGCACCTGGCGGCGATGCTCGGCATCGTCCATGTCGATGAAGTCGATGATGATGATGCCGCCCAGGTTGCGCAGGCGCAGCTGGCGGGCCACCGCCTGTGCCGCTTCCAGGTTGGTGCGGAACACCGTCTCTTCCAGGTTGCGCTGGCCGAGGAACGAACCGGTATTGACGTCGATGGTGGTCATCGCCTCGGTCTGGTCGATCACCAGGTAACCACCGGATTTCAGCGGCACCTGCTTGTCCAGCGCACGGCCGATCTCGTCCTCCACCCCGAACATGTCGAAGATCGGGCGATCGCCTGAATACAGTTCCAGCTTCTCGGCCAGCACCGGCATGTACTTGGCCACGAACGCCTGCAGCTGCGCGAAGGTTTCCTTCGAGTCCACCTTCACCTTGTCCACGTCCTTGCGGATCAGGTCGCGCACCGAACGCAGCGGCAGGCTCAGGTCTTCATAGATGTTGCTGCACGAGGCCGCTTCGCGGCCGCGGCGCTCGACCACGTTCCAGACCCGCGACAGGTAAGCGATGTCCTCGGCGATGGCCTCGGCCGGCTGGCCCTCGGCATTGGTACGCACGATGTAGCCGTAGCCGCCATGCTGCGCAGACAGCTCGGTCACCAGGGCCTTCAGGCGGGCGCGCTCGGCTTCATCCTCGATGCGCGCGGACACCCCCACCACCTTGGATTGCGGCAGCAGCACCATGTAGCGCGACGGAATGCTGATCTGGGTGGTCAGGCGTGCGCCCTTGGTGCCGATCGGGTCCTTCACCACCTGCACCACGATGTCCTGGCCGTCACGCAGCAGCTCGACGATGGGCACGCTGGCCGGCGGCGGCAGGGTCGTGTTCTCGGTGTCTGCACTGGCCACCGGGGCCGGGCGCACCACGTCGTTGGCGTGCAGGAACGCGGCGCGCTCCAGGCCTACCTCGACGAACGCGGCCTGCATGCCGGGCATGACCCGCTGCACCTTGCCCTTGTAGATGTTGCCGACCACACCCCGGCGCCAACCGCGCTCGATGTGCAGTTCCTGCAGCATGCCGTTCTCGATCACCGCGACCCGGGTCTCGCGCGGGGTCACATTGACCAGGATTTCCTCAGACATCGGCAGCCTCCCTGGCGGCATCGGCAGTGGGGGCCAGCACGCCACAGCGCGCCAGCAGACGATCGGTATGCAGCAATGGCAGCCCCATGACGCCGGAGTAGCTGCCGGAAAGATGTTCGATCCAGCGCTCGGCCCCGCCCTGGATGGCGTAGGCCCCGGCCTTGTCCAACGGCTCGCCGGTGGCGACATAGGCGGCGATGTCGGCGGCGGCGATCGGGGCGAAGGTCACTTCGGAAATGACCAGTTCGCTGTCCAGCCCGTCGGCGCCGACCACCACCACCGCAGTCATCACCTGGTGGGTGCGCCCGGCCAGGCGCGCCAGCATCGCGCGGGCGCCGGCGGCGTCGGCCGGCTTGCCGAACACTTCACCGTCCAGCACCACCTCGGTGTCCGAGCCGAGCACCCGCGCCTGCGGATCATCGGCCAGCACCCGGGCCAGGCCGGCGCGCGCCTTGTCGGCGGCGACCCGGCACACATACTGTTCGGCGCTTTCAGCGGGCGCGCGCTGCTCGACGACCTCCAGGTCCAGGGCCTGGAAGGGGCGTCCGAGTCGGGCCAGCAACTGGTTGCGTCGGGGGGAGCGGGAAGCAAGATAGAGCATCGGCACAGCATAACCTGAGGCCGCCACCTGAATCGTCGGCAACCCGTCCCGGAACGCGTTCAACCCCGAACGGGCTCACAGCGCGTTCATCGCTACGACACCACCCTCAACGGCACAACAAGGAGTTCTCCATGCGCCTGACCGCCACCCCGCTGCTGCTTGCCCTGTCCCTCGCCCTTGGAACCTCGATGACTGCCCATGCCGACCCGTCGTCGCCGTCGATCGCCGCCGCGGCCGAAGGCACGCTGCTGAACATTTCGGCCAATGCCGAAGCCACCCGCGTGCCGGACGTGGCCACCCTGTCGGCCGGTGTGGTCACCCAGGCCGCCGATGGCAACAGCGCCATGCGCCAGAACGCCCAGCAGATGGACAAGGTACTGGCCGCGATCAAGGCCGCCGGCATCGCCGAGCGCGACGTGCAGACCAGCGGCGTCAGCCTCAATCCGCAGTACCGCTATGCCGACAACGAAGCGCCGAAGATCACCGGCTACCAGGCCAGCAACACGGTCAGCCTGAAGGTCCGTGACATCGCCAAGCTCGGCAAGGTGCTGGACGCGCTGGCCGCTCAGGGCGCCAACCAGATCAACGGCCCCAGCTTCGAGATCGACCAGCCGGAACCGGTCTATGACGAAGCGCGCCTGGCCGCGCTGAAGAAGGCCCAGGCCCGCGCCCAGACCTATGCCAAGTCGCTCGGCCTTCAGGTGCGCCGCATCGTCAGCATCTCCGAGAATGCCGGCGGTGGTTACCGCCCGATGCCGATGATGCGGACCATGGCCGCCGGCGCGGCGATGGACAAGGCCACGCCGGTCGCCCCGGGCGAATCCACTGTCTCGGTCAACCTGGACGTGGTGTTCGAGCTGGGTCGCTGATCCCATCCGTTCCGGTAGACAGAGGCGGGTCCCGCGGGGCCCGCCTTTTTCATGGGCCAGGGCGCCTGGCTGAAGGCCAGCCCAACGATCCTGCCCCTGCCTCTAGGCAGTGGCCGGGGCCTGGCGTTAATGATTGGCTGCCAGCCGCGTGCGGCAACCCCGCCACGGGCCCTGGTGCGTTGAGGACTTCGTCACTGGCATGGAGGTGGACCATGGTTCGTACGTATCCCGTTGCATCCCCACACTTCGACCCCGCCCGCGTTACCGCCTGGAGCGCGGCCATCGCCCTGCACCTGCTCGCGTTCCTGTTGCTGCTGATCCCGGCGACCTACCAGGCCGTGCAGGTCCCGCGTGACAAGACCACGGTCAGGCTGATCGAGAAGATCCCGCCAACGCCGCCCCCACCGGTGCTGCAGGAACCGAAGGAAATCGCCCGGGTCGTGCCGAAACCGCAGGCACAGCCGGCGACACCGCCACTGCCGGCCCCAACCGCGACCGTGGAGGAAACGCAGGGCATCATGCTGCCGGCCGCCGAACAGGCCCCGCCGCAACTCGCGCCGAGCATCGACACCCATGCACCGCTGGCCGGCGCCCAGCTGCAATACCGCAGTGCCCCGCCACCGGCCTATCCGGTCGCCGCACTGCGCAACCATGAGCAGGGCACGGTGCTGCTGCGGGTGGAGGTCGACAGCAGCGGCCAGCCGGTCGCGGTCAGCATCGAGCGCAGCAGTGGCTCGCGCCACCTGGACCAGGCTGCACGCCAGCAGGTGCTCAAGCGCTGGCGCTTTGAACCGGCCCAGCGTGATGGTGTAGCGGTACCGGCCATCGGTTTGGTGCCGGTGCAGTTCTCGTTGCCGGACTGACGACCCGGGCCGGTCCGACCGCCTGTCGGACCGGCCTTCGGGACCGAACTGCCAAACTCGGCAAAGTTCCAGTTCAAACGTTACGGATTAAGCAAAATTTCACGACTTCGTCACCCGTCGGAAACCTAGATTGGCCCGTCCCGGACACTCCGGAGACAGCCCTCAACGCTACGGTTTTCCAGTTAGGAGAGAAGCTGTGAAACACCTGATCCAACGGCCCGCCAGCCGCCGCCGCTGCACCCTGGCATCGTCCATCACCCACATCCTTACCGGCGGCACATTGCTGCTGGTTGGCGCCGTGGCTTCCACCTCCGCCTTCGCGCAGGAGAAGGCCACCAACCTGGACCGCATCACGGTTACCGGTTCGAACATTCCGCGCACCAACACCGAAACACCGTCCCCGGTGCAGGTGGTGACCCGCCAGGAAATCGACCGCACCGGCAAGACCACGGTTGCCGAATACCTGCAGACCATCACCGCCAACGGCGCCGGCTCGATTCCCAAATCATTCGGCAACGGCTTCGCCGGCGGTGGCGCCGGCATCTCCCTGCGCGGCCTGGGCGCGGGCTCGACCCTGGTCCTGTTGAACGGCCGCCGCATGGCGACCTATGGCCTGGCCGATGATGGACAGAAGGTCTTCACCGACCTGAGCACCATCCCGCTCGACGCCGTTGAACGCGTGGAAGTGCTGAAGGACGGCGCCTCGGCGATCTATGGCTCCGATGCCATCGCCGGCGTGGTCAACATCATCCTGCGCAGTGATTTCCAGGGCGCCATCCTGCGTGGCTCCTATGGCGTCTCCGGCGACGGCGACGGCGATACCCGCAAGGCGACCCTGACCGCCGGTACCGGCGACATGGCCACCGACGGCTGGAACGCCTTCTTCAGCCTGGACGTCGGCAAGAGCGACGCGATCAAGATCAGCGACCGCAAGAACCGCAAGTGGATCGGCACCGGCGACACCCGCCAGTGGGGCTACGGCAACAATGCACAGTTCCTGGGCGGCGCCTTCCTCAGCGGCAGGACCCGTGGCGGTGTCGGACCGAACGGTTCGGTGTATGACGACCGCAATGTCACCGAGACCAATCCGGCGACGCTGGTACCGCTGCCGGGCTGCCAGGGCCTGACCACCATTGGTGGCCAGACCGATGCTTCGGTGGCCGCGCAGGGCTGCCTGTGGGATCCGGCGCAGCTGTACCGCGACATTTCGCCGGAAGAGAAGTACGTCAACGTGTTCGGACGTGCCAGCTTCGCCTTCGGCGAGGGCGGCGAGATCTACACCGAGATCGGCTACTCGAAGAAGGAAACCACCTTCAGCAACACGCCGTCCGGTGTTTCCGGCGGCTGGGGCTACCCGGGTGGCCCGGTCAACGCCAACAGCGGCGACGGTGCCGTGGTGCTCGGCCCGAATCATCCTGACCGGCCTGCCGGCCTGGGCAACGGCCCGTTGCGCCTGCGCTACAGCGCCTGGGATGTCGGCCCGCGCGTGACCGACAACACCAACGAGTTCAACCGCTTCCTGGTCGGCGTCAAGGGCAACTGGGGCGACTGGAGTTATGACACCGCCTACCTGCATTCGGGCACCGACCTGGTCAACGAGCGCACCGGCTTCCTGCGCTACAGCGCCGTGAAGTGCGCGCTGGGCGACGCGAACTGTGCCGGTGGCGTGTGGCGCATCGGTGACAATGCCAACCTGAACTCCAAGGCACTGTACGACTACATCTCGCCGAAGATCAGCGCACGCGCCAAGTCCAGCCTGGACATGTTCGACTTCACCGTGTCGCGCAGCCTGATGGATCTGAAGGGGGGGCCGCTGGGCCTGGCGATCGGTACCGAATGGCGCAAGACCAGCAACAGCCTGACCCCGCAGACCTACACCGACACGGGTGACATCATCGGCCTGGGCTACTCGGCCTATGACGGCACGCAGAACGTGTACGCCGGTTACGTCGAACTGTCGGCACCGGTGCTGGAGCAGTTGGAACTGTCCGCTGCACTGCGCTACGACAAGTATGAAAGCGGTGAAGGCAAGGCCACGCCGAAGCTGGGCGTGAAGTGGACGCCGGCCGACTGGATCGCCTTGCGCGCCAGCTACGCCGAAGGCTTCCGTGCACCGAACCCGGCCGAGAACGGAGACGGTGGCCTGGCCGCCTTCTCCACGGCCTCGGATCCGATCCGTTGCCCGGACGGTGAAAACCCGGCCCCGGGTGCTTCGCCGGACGACTGCGGCTCGCAGTCGGTTGCGATCATCACCCGTCCGAACAAGGACCTGAAGCCGGAAGAGTCGAAGAGCTACTCGGTGGGCATCGTATTGCAGCCCACCAGCTCCACCTCGCTGACCGTCGATGCCTGGGAAATCAAGCGCACCAACGAGATCGCCCAGGGCGATACCGATGACGCGATCCGTGCCGGCAATGTCCTGCGCGACAACAACCTGCTCAACGGCGTCGCAGGCACCGGCAGCATCCTGGCCGTCAATACCGCCTACATCAACGCCAGCTCCTCGCGCGTTCGCGGCATCGACACCGACATCCGCCAGACCTTCGACATCGGCCCGGGCCAGCTGGAGATGGATCTGCAGTGGAGCCACCTGCTGAAATTCGAGCGCACCAGCGGTGGCAGCACCGATGACTTCCTGGGCACGCACGGCAACTGCGACGTGACCAACTGCATCGGTACGCCGAAGGATCGCATCAACTTCGGTACCACCTGGAAACAGGGTCCTTGGAGCGTGAGCGGCGTTGCCAATTACATCTCCAGCATGGACAACACCGACAAGCGTGGCGGCAAGTACCAGTTCTTCTACTTCGACGGCACGCCGGTGAAGAAGATCTCCTCGTTCACCACCTTCGATCTGTCCGGCCGTTGGGCTGTTACCGACGAGTTCGAGCTGAGCGCTTCGGTCGAAAACGTGTTCGATCGCATCGCTCCGCTGGATCCGCTGACCTATGGCGGCGTGAACTACAACCCGATGCACTTCAGCGGCGCCATCGGTCGTTACTTCACTGTCGGCGCCAAGTACACCTTCAAGTAATACCGCTCAACGCACCACCGTCGAAGGCCCGGGCACCTGCCCGGGCCTTCGTCGTTGCGGCCCCTTGCGTGCATGTTCACGGGCACACCGCTACCGTGGGTCAGCGGCATCAGCGCCGCAGGGGACATCATGGCCGCGACATCACAACGCCTCGGGCTGCCCGCGTTGACCGCACTGGTGGTCGGCTCGATGGTCGGTGCCGGCATCTTTTCATTGCCGCAGAACGTAGCGCGCAGCGCCGGTCCGGCGGCGGCGCTGCTCGGCTGGGCGGTCAGCGGCGCCGGCATGCTGATGCTGGCCTTCGTGTTCCAGGCCCTGGCCAACCGCCGGCCGGATCTCGATACCGGCATCTACGCATACGCGCGCGAAGGCTTCGGCAACTACATCGGCTTCTCCGCCGCGTGGGGCTACTGGGTTGCCTCGGTGCTCGGCAACGCCAGCTTCTTCGTGCTGATCTTCAGTGGCCTCGGCCACTTCATGCCGGTCTTCGGTGAAGGCAATACCCCGGCCGCCGTGGCCGCTTCGTCGCTACTTCTCTGGACCGTGCACCTGCTGGTGCTGCGCGGCCTGCGCACCGCCGCCATCGTCAACGGCCTGGTGACGGTGGCCAAGCTGCTGCCTATCACGTTGTTCCTGATCCTGGCCGCCGGCGCCTTCCGCATGGATGTGTTCCGTGCCGATTTCCTTGGCGCGCCCGCGCTCGGCGATCTCGGCCAGCAGCTGCGCGGCATGATGCTGGTGACCGTGTGGGTATTCATCGGCATCGAAGGTGCCAGCATCTACTCGCGGCGCGCGGCCCGTCGCGCCGATGTCGGCCGCGCCACGGTGATCGGCTTCCTCGGCGTCTGGCTGCTGCTGGTGCTGGTCAGCCTGCTGTCGATGGGCGTGCTATCGCAGGCCGAACTGGCGGGGTTGCCCAATCCGTCGATGGCTTACGTGCTGCGCGCCATCGTTGGCGAGTGGGGCGCGACGGTGATCATCGTCGGCTCGATCATTTCGGTACTCGGCGCGCTGCTGGCCTGGGTGCTGCTGTGTGCCGAAGTGCTGTACGCCGCTGCAGGCGACGGCACCATGCCGGCCTTCCTGGGACGCGAGAATGCGCGCGGCGTGCCCGCCAACGCGCTGTGGCTGAGCAATGGCTTGATCCAGCTGTTCCTGCTGCTGGTGCTGGTCAACTCCGGCAGCTACACGGGCCTGGTGCTGCTGGCGGCCTCGATGAGCCTGGTGCCCTACTTCCTGTCCACCGCGTTCGGCGTGCAGCTGGCGTGGCGCGGGGACGCCTATGCGGGTGAACCGGGCGTGCGCTGGCGTGACTTCGCGGTGGCGCTGCTGGCCAGTGCCTACGCGTTGTGGCTGGTGTATGCAGGAGGCCTCGACAACCTGCTGCTGTCGGTGCTGCTGTATGTGCCCGGCGTGGTGGTGTTCGCACTGACCCGGCTGCAACGCGGTGAGCAGGTATTCACGCGTTGGGAATGGGTGTTGTTCGGCGCCATTCTGGTGGTGGCCATCGCTACGCTGGTAGCGTTCTCCAGCAGTGAGCTGGCACTGTAGAGTCGAGCGCGGGCTCGGCTCTACAACAACGCAAAAAAAAAGACCTGCATCTTGCGATGCAGGTCTCTTCAAGGTGGCGCCCGAAGTTGGACTCGAACCAACGACCCCCTGATTAACAGTCAAGTGCTCTAACCGGCTGAGCTATTCGGGCAGACGACTAGTATAACCACTCTTCACGCGCGATGGTAGGGGTGATTCGCAATCATTGCGGCGGCCCGGTACAACTGCTCGGCCACCACCAGGCGTACCAGCATGTGCGGCAGCGTCAATGGTCCAATCGACCACTTTTCGTCGGCCAGCGCGGAAACTTCCGGCGAATGCCCTTCCGGGCCACCGATCAGGAAGGCAAGGTCCCTGCCCTGCCCACGCCAATGCTCCAGCCGCTGCGCCAGCTGTTCGGAACTGAGCTGGCGGCCCGGCACATCCAGCGCCACCACATAGGCATTCTTCGGCAGTGCGGCGATCACGCGCCTGCCTTCGTCTTCGGTGGCGCGGCGCGCATCGCGGCCCTTGCCGCGCAGGCCGGGCTCGATTTCCACCAGATCGAACGGCAGCCAGTGCGACAGCCGCTTCTGGTACTCGGCGAAGCCCTGCGCCACCCAGCTGGGTGCGCGTTCGCCGGTAGCAATCAGGCGGGCTTTCATCAACGGTCCTCCAAAACGTCGACGGCGCCATCGGCGCCGTCGAAGGGATGCATCAACGTGCGGCTCAGGCCACTTCGTCGTCGCTGGACGGCGGCTGGTCGCCAACGGTCCACAGGCGCTCCAAGGCATAGAACTCACGCACGCGCGGCAGCATCACATGCACGATCACGTCGCCCAGGTCGACCAGTACCCACTCGGCTTCGCGCTCGCCTTCAACACCCAGCGGCATCACGTCGAGATTCTTGGCAAAGCGCACGACTTCATCGGCGATCGACTTGACGTGGCGGGTCGAGGTGCCCGAAACGACGATCATGTAGTCGGCAACGCTGGACCGGCCGCGCACATCGATCTCGACCAGGTCCTTGGCCTTCAGGTCTTCGGTGGCTTGGCGGACGCTGGCCAGCAGTTCCGGCACGGACGGCGGCGGGCTGGGCAGATCGACCTTGATGGTCTGGGGCTGGGTCTGGTTGCTCAAAGTGGATCGACTCGATAAACGTGGGGGCGATTATACGGGCAAGCCGGGGCGGCGGCATTCACGGCGTAGGGGAGCGGTACAGGCCATGGGCGGCCACATAGTCGGCCACGGCCGGCGGCAGCAACGCCCGCCAGGGGCCGCCGGCGGCGATCTGCGCACGCACGGCACTGGCCGATTCCTCGCGCAGCGGATGATGCAGGCGCAGGATGCGCCCGGCCGGACTGGCGAACAGGGCCTGCTCGTTGTCGGCCCAGCGCCCTTGAAGGGCGCGGCCAAGTTCGCCATCCACCGAGGCCTGAAGGGGGCTGCCCGGGCGCTCGGCCACCACGAAATGGGCCAGCCCGAACAGTGCCTCCCATTCATGCCAGCGGGTCAGGCCCAGCAGGCTGTCGGCCCCGACCAGCCAGGCCAATGGCCGGCTGGGGCCCAGCTCGCCGCGCAGTTCGCGCAGGGTGTCGACGGTGTAGGACGGGCGGCCGGGAAAGCGTATGGTGCGGTCCAGTTCACGATGGTCCAGCAGCAGGCCAGGCTCATCGCCGATGGCCAGCGAGAGCATGGTGAAGCGCTGGTCAGCGGTTGCGCCCGGCACCGCGCGATGCGGCGGATCAGCCGCCGGCAGCATGCGTACAGCGACCTGCAGTTCGTCACGGGCAGCACGCGCGATGGCGAGGTGCCCGAGGTGCACCGGATCGAAGGTGCCCCCGTAATAGATCCGCAGGCTCATCACTCAGGCCCGCGCCAGCAGGCGCACGGCACGCGGTTCGGCCACGGCCACCAGCAGGCGCTCCAGCGCCAGCCAGGCATCACCGTCGGCGCGCCCCTTGGCGATGCGGTCGACCAGTCCGGCCTCGGCCACGAAACGCTCCCAGCGCTTGCCCTCGGGGTGCCGCTGCAGCGCACGCTTGTAGGGCGCTTGTCGCGATTCCCAGATGCCGCGCGATTTCATTTCGGCGGCCAGATTGCCGCCACGCGCCTGTACCCGGGCCAGGCCGGCACCAGCCAGCAGCTCGCGGATCACCATTGGCATCAGTGCGGCCACCGCCTCGCCTTCGCCGCGCAGGCCCGCCAGCATGCGCAGCACCGCCGGCGGCTGGCCGGAGAACGTGGCTTCCAGCAGCCGGAAAACGTCATAGCGGGCGGCGTCGGCCACCAGCGATTCCATCCGTTCCACGTCCAGCGGCTGGCCGTCGGCCAGCAACGCCAGCTTGTCGATTTCCTGCGCAGCGGCCAGCAGGTTGCCCTCGACCCGCTCGGCCAGGCGCTGCACGGCGGCCGGATCGGCACGCAGGCCCTTGCCACGCAGGCGGCGCTCGATCCAGTCCGGCAGTTCGTGCGGCTTGATCGCCCACGCCACCGACAGCACGCCGATGCGATTGACTGCCTCGGCCCACTTGCCCTGGTGGGCCTTGCTCCATTCGTTGGCGGTAATCATCAGCACCACGTCCGGCGCCGGGTTGGCGCAGAACTGGCTGATCACCTCGGCCCCGTCCTTGCCCGGCTTGCCGCTGGGCAGGCGCACCTCGACCAGGCGGCGGGCACTGAACAGGCTGGGCGCGTTGAAGCTGGCGTCGAGCTGGTTCCAGTCGAAATCACGCCCATCGGCGTCGAACACTTCCCGCTCGGCGATGCCGGCGGCGCGTGCGCGTGCACGGATGGCGTCGGCCGCCTCAAGCACGCGCAGGGTTTCCGGGCCGGCAATCAGGTAGACCGGCGCCAGCGGGGTGTCAGCGCCCTGGCTGGCCAGCTGCTCCGGACGCAGTTCCATCGTCGCGACTCAGTGCTTGGCTGCGGGAACCGGCTCGACCGGCTCCGCCCCTTCGATCGGCTTGGCCTTCGGCGCCGTCAGGCTGC
Organism: Stenotrophomonas sp. YJH_SMC_80; assembly: GCF_059372495.1. NCBI lineage: Bacteria > Pseudomonadati > Pseudomonadota > Gammaproteobacteria > Lysobacterales > Lysobacteraceae > Stenotrophomonas > Stenotrophomonas sp. YJH_SMC_80. Next base: position 598,574 of record NZ_JCAFVP010000001.1, on the reverse strand, counting down.
CGCCCTTCTCGATCTCGGCGCGCACCACGCTGTCGATGCGGCGGATGATCGACGCGGACATTTCCCGTCGCAGCTCATCGGCCAGGATTTCGCGTTCGGTGGTGGTACCGGTGGCGTCGGTCGGCGGCGACACGTAGTCGCGCGACAGTTCGATCACCTGCTGCGGCACCAGCTCGCTGCCATCCTCGCGACGGAAGATGAAGATCACCGCATAGCGCAGGCTGTACTCCTGCGCACGGCCCTGCGAGTCGATGGCGATCGGCAGGTCGCCCCAGCGTTCGGACAGCACCTGGAGCTGGGTACTGGGCCCCTTGCTGTCCTCGTCGGCCAGCTTGGCACCGGAAGCCAGCAGGCTGCGATTGAGCAGCTTGACCAGTTCGCTGTATGGCGCGGTGGAGACCACCTTCACCGGCGCCGTGTCGGTCGGCAGCATCAGCTTGTTGCGCAGATGGAAACCGCAGCCGGCAAGGCCGAGGACAAGAACGAGGGCAAGCAGGATTCGGGTCATGGAGACAGTCTGGCGGAGCCGGGCGATCACGGCAACACACAGCCTGCCCGAAGCCGCGTGAATGCAGGGCCATCAAGTGCATGGCCCCGCATCGGGAAGGTACCGGCCACCGCGTGGGTGACCGGCCCAGGATGCATCAGGCAGCGACGATGTTCACGATCTTGCCCGGCACGATGATGATCTTGCGCACGGTCAGGCCTTCCATGAACTTGGCCGCATTCGGCTCGGCCAGAGCCAGTGCTTCGACCTGCTCGCGTGCAGCATCGGCGGCCACCTCGATGGTGCCACGCAGCTTGCCGTTGACCTGCACGGCCAGGGTCAGCGCGTCGCGCACCAGCGCACCGGCGTCGGCCTGCGGGAACGGCTGGTCTTCCAGCAGCGTCTCGCCATGGCCCAGCACCTGCCACAGGGCGTGGCTGGCATGCGGGGTGATCGGGTTCAGCAGCAGCACGATGGCCTGCAGCGCTTCCTGGCGCACCGCACGGCCCTGCTCGCTGCCGTCCTCGAACTTGGCCAGCGCGTTCATCAGTTCCATCACCGCCGCGATGGCGGTGTTGAAGCTGTGGCGACGGCCATAGTCGTCACCGACCTTGCCGATGGTCTCGTGGGTCTTGCGACGCAGTGCCTTCTGGTTGGCGTCCAGCGCGGCAACGTCCAGCGCCGGGGCGGCACCGTCGGCGGCGTGCTTCTGCACCTGGGCCCACAGGCGGCGCAGGAAGCGCGCCATGCCGTCCACGCCGGCTTCGTTCCACTCCAGCGACTGTTCCGGCGGGGCGGCGAACATCGAGAACAGGCGCACGGTGTCGGCACCGTACTTGTCGACCATCGCCTGCGGGTCCACGCCGTTGTTCTTCGACTTGGACATCTTTTCAGTGCCACCGACCACCACCGGCTGGCCGTCGGCGATCAGCGTGGCGCCAGTGATGCGGCCGCGCTCGTCGCGCTGCACTTCCACATCGGCCGGATTGATCCAGTCCTTCGAGCCGTCCGGGTTCGGGCGGTAGTAGGTCTCGGCGATCACCATGCCCTGGCACAGCAGGTTGCGTGCCGGTTCGTTGCTGTCCACCATCCGCGCGTCGCGCAGCAGCTTGTGGTAGAAGCGGAAATACATCAGGTGCAGGATCGCGTGCTCGATTCCGCCGATGTACTGGTCGACCGGCAACCAGTAATTGCCGCGCTTGTCGACCGCATCACGGGCACCCGGCGAGGTGTAGCGGGCGTAGTACCAGCTCGACTCCATGAAGGTGTCGAAGGTGTCGGTCTCGCGCTCGGCCGCGCCGCCGCATTCCGGGCAGGTGGTCTTGCGCCATTCCGGATCGGTCTTGATCGGCGAACCAGTCCCCGAGAACGCCACGTCCTCCGGCAGCACCACCGGCAACTGCTCTTCCGGCACCGGCACCGCACCGCACTTGTCGCAGTAGATCACCGGAATCGGGCAACCCCAGTAGCGCTGGCGGCTCACGCCCCAGTCGCGCAGGCGATAGTTGACGCGGCGCTGGCCCTGGGCCTTGCGCTCGAAGCGTTCGGCCAGGGCTTCGAAGGCGCCCTGGAAATCCAGCCCATCGAATTCGGCCGAGTTGACCAGCTCGAAGGCACGGTTCTTGTCGCTGTACCAGTCCTGCCAGCGGGCACCATCCCAGGTGCGCTCGTCGTCGTTGCGCGGATCCTTCAGCGCGATCACCTGCTTGATCGGCAGGCCGTACTTGTTTGCCACTTCATTGTCGCGCTGGTCGTGGCCCGGAACAGCCATCACCGCACCGGTGCCGTAGCCCATCAGCACGAAGTTGGCGACCCACACCGGCACCTTTTCGCCGGTGACCGGATGGATGGCACGCAGGCCGGTGTCCATGCCGCGCTTTTCCTGGGTTTCCAGCTCGGCCTCGGACACGCCACCCTGCTTCATTTCCGACAGCAGCGCAGCCAGTTCCGGGTTGTTCTTCGCCGCATGCAGGGCCAGCGGATGTTCGGCGGCGATCGACACGAAGGTCACGCCCATCACGGTATCCGGACGGGTGGTGAACACGCGCAGCGGATCCAGCGCACTGCCGTCGACATCACGCACGTCGAACTGGATTTCCAGGCCCTCGGAGCGGCCGATCCAGTTGCGCTGCATGGTCTTGACCGAATCCGGCCAGCCGTCCAGTTCATCCAGGCCGTCCAGCAGTTCCTGGGCGTAATCGGTGATGCGCAGGAACCACTGCGGGATCTCGCGCTTCTCGACCAGCGCGCCGGAACGCCAACCACGGCCATCGATGACCTGCTCGTTGGCCAGCACGGTCTGGTCGACCGGATCCCAGTTCACCACCGCATTGCGGCGGTAGGCCAAGCCCTTGCGCATCAGGCGCGTGAACATGCGCTGTTCGTGGACATAGTAGTCCGGGCGGCAGGTGGCGAATTCGCGCGACCAGTCCACCGCATAGCCCATGGCCTTGAACTGGCCACGCATGTGCTCGATGTTCTTGTAGGTCCAGGCCGCCGGTGCGGTCTTGTTCTTGATTGCCGCGTTCTCCGCAGGCAGGCCGAACGCGTCCCAGCCCATCGGCTGCAGTACGTTGTGGCCGGTCATGCGCTTGTAGCGGCTGATCACGTCGCCGATGGTGTAATTGCGCACGTGGCCCATGTGCAGCGCACCGGACGGGTACGGAAGCATCGACAGGCAGTAGTACTTCGGCTTGTCCGAAGTCTCGTCGACTTCGAAGGCACGGGTGGCGTCCCAGTACTTCTGGGCGGCGGATTCAACCTGCTGCGGGTCGTAGGCGTTGGTTTCAGCGCTGGTCATGGAACACGCGGATGCGGCGGCAAAGCGGTACAGCGTACCGCAGTGCGGCAAACGTCTCCAATCCTGCCCGCCGACCGCCGGCGTCGCCAGCGCCCGGAGCCGATCTCAGCGCGGTCGCGACAGAGGCAGGGCCAGCGCCAGCCAGACCGCCCAGCAGGCGAATGCAAGCCGTTGTGCCAGCGGCGCCGGCAGCACGCCCTGCAGCGCAAAGGCAGCCAGCGCCGCCAGCACGCCACAGGCGAGCGCCACCCCGCCCAGGGCGCGGCCGTGCGTCTGGCGCAGCTGCGAGATGCCCAGCAACAGGGTGCCGGCGACGAAGCCCAGCACCCAGATCATCCAGGCACTGGCGTGCAGCTGGCTGGCCGGCCCGTGCAGATCGTCCACATCCAGCGGCATCAAGCCCATCGCGGTGAAGGCCAGTCCGCCCAGCAACAGCATCTGGCTGCCCACCCGCGGCGCCCAGCCAGCACTGGCCGGCAGCTGTCGGCGCAGGCACTCGGCCACTACCACCGCCAACAGGCCCGGCAGTACGAAGCCCAGCAGATTGAAGGCCAACGCGTGCGGCACGCCGTGTGCGCCCAGCAGGGCCACCGGGTGCCGCGCCTGTGCATAACCTTCCAGGCCGGTGCCGAAGCCCAGCACCGCCAGCACGAACAGCAGTGCGGCGGCGGGGCCGGACAGACGCAACAGGGAAGACGGGGAGGTCATGCAGGCTCCAGGAGCAACGGCGGCGGGAACGACGCATTGTCGGGCATTTGCCGCAGTCCGGGTTGAGACTGGCATCGATCGTCACCATAGAATCGGTCTCCAGACGCCAATCGATGCCTCCCCCATGACCGAGACGACCTACGTATTCGACGCCACCACTGCGACCTTCGAGGCCGAAGTCCTGCAGAAGTCGCTGCAGACGCCGGTGCTGGTCGACTTCTGGGCCACGTGGTGCGGCCCCTGCAAGACCCTGGGCCCGATGCTGGAAAAACTGGCCGCCGAATACAACGGTGCCTTCGAGCTGGCCAAGGTCGATGTCGACAAGGAACAGCAGATCGCCGCCGCCTTCCAGATCCGCTCGGTGCCGACCGTGTTCCTGGTCAAGGGCGGCCAGCTGGTGGACGGCTTCCCCGGCGCCATCCCGGAAGGCCAGCTGCGTGAGTTCCTGGCCCAGCACGGCATCGTGCCGGCCGACGTCGGCGACACTGCCGCCGAGGACGAAGCGCCGTTGGATCCGCAGGCACAGGTGGACGTACTGCGTGCGCAGATCGCCGCCGAGCCGGACAAGGACGAGCTGAAGCTCGACCTGGCCCTGGCCCTGCTGCAGATCGGCGGCGTGGACGAAGCCGGTACGCTGATCGACGGCCTGCCCGCCAACCTGGCCACCGACGACCGCGCCGTGCGCGCCCGCGCCCGGCTGTCCTTTGCCGCCGCCCTGAAGGACGCCCCGGCCGCCGAGGTGCTGGACGCGCGCATCGCCGCCAACGGCAATGACCTCAAGGCCCGCCACCTGCGCGGCGTGCAGCTGCTGCTCGGCGGCCATGACGAAGCCGCGCTGGCGCAGTTCCTGGAAATGCTGCGGATCGACCGGAGTTTCGAGGAAGGCCTGCCGCGCAAAGCGCTGATCGATGCCTTCAATGTGATCTCGGACGAGGACCTGGTCGGCCAGTACCGCCGCAGGATGGCCTCCCTGCTGTTCTGAACGGAAGCCGGGTTCGTTCAGAATCCCTGCACTGGACGCGGGCAATAATGCGCACGATGGCGGCCGTAGGGCCGCCACGATCCGTTCGGGGGGATGAGGTCGGGGCCATGGGGTCTTGCAGCTGCACCCCCGCATTGCCGGGATTGCAAAACTGTGACCTTCGTCCGCTCGCTGTTGTTTGCCATGCGCTTCCAGGGCGCCCTGCTCTGTGCCCTCCTTCTGCTGCCGGCCATCGCCGCCGCGCAGGACTGGAACTACCGGGTCCGCCCCGGCGACACCCTGTGGGATCTGGGTGGCGTGTATCTGAAACCCTCGGTGCGCTGGCAACAGCTCCAGCAGCACAACCGAATCGACAATCCCTACCGGCTGCCGCCCGGCCAGCTGCTGCGTTTCCCCATCAGCTGGCTGCGCATCGAACCGGCACCGGCGCGGGTGCTCTCGGTCCGCGGCAAGGTCGAACTGTCCAGTGGAGACGGCAGCGCCAGCCGCGCCATCCAGGCCGGCGAGCAGCTGCATATCGGAGACACCGTACAGACCGAGGGCGAATCCAGCGTCACGCTGGAATTTGCCGATGCGTCGCGCCTGCAGCTGCGTGAGTACTCGCGCCTGCGCCTGGACCAGCTCAGCCGCTATGGCCACACCGGCATGGTCGACACCCGCCTGCGCCTGCAGCAGGGCCGCGCCAGCAATCGGGTGACGCCCGCGCGCGGCCCGGCATCGCGCTACATCATCGACGCGCCCACCGCCACCAGCAGCGTGCGCGGCACCGTCTTCCGGGTCAGTGCCGGCGACGGTCGTGATGTCGCGGCCACCGAGGTCCTGCAGGGCAAGGTGCAGGTCGGCAACGCCCATGGCCAGCGCATGGTCCAGCCCGGACAGGCCACCCGCAGCGCCAGCGCAGACGCCGCTCCGGACGCAGTCACCGTACTGCTGCCGGCACCGCAGCTGCGCAACGATGAACTGCGCCTGGCCCCGTTGCCGACGCTGCTGGCATGGACTCCGGTCACCGGCGCCGCGCATTACCGCGTTGAAGTGGTAGAGGCAGCCACGCCGGAGATCCTGCTGTTCGCTGCCACCACCCCCGATACCCGCCTGGCCATCGGCAATCTGCCGCCGGGCCAGCTGCGCATCCTGCTGCGCGCGGTCGATGCGCAGGGTGTGGAAGGCATCGACGCCAGTGCCGACTTCGAACTCAGCGACCAGCCTCCACCGCCGCTGACCCTGGCCCCGCTGCATGGACAGACAATCAACAGCGACCGCCCGCGTTTCCGCTGGAGCCAGGCCCCCGGTGCGCGCAGCAGCGTGCTGCAGATCGCGGCTGATTCCACCTTCGTACAGCCACTGCAGGAACAGACCAGCACTGGCACCGACCTGCGCCTGGCGCAGCCATTGCCGCCGGGTCACTACTTCTGGCGGATCGCCTCCCGCGGTGCCGATGGGCACCAGGGGCGCTATGGCCAGGCCCTGCCACTGCAGCTGAGCAACGAGCCGGTCGATCCTGCGCTGCAACCGCCCGAGGCCGCGCACGGTGAACTGACCCTGCGTTGGCAGGCCGGCAGCGAAGGCCAGCGCTATCGCGTGCAGGTCGACCGCCGCGGCGACTTCAAGGCACCCCTGGTCGACGAAACCGTGGCCGAACCGCAGGTCAGCTTCAAGCGTCCGTGGCGCGGCACCCTGCATGTGCGCGTGCAGTACATCGACGATGACGGCCATGCCGGCGAGTTCTCGCCTGCCCAGCAGATCGCCCTGCCGTGTCGCCTCTGCTATGGCACCGGCGGCGGTGCCCTGCTGCTGTGGCTGCTGTTGTGAGGCGCTCGCCGCTGCCGTGGTCGAAGCGGATCCTGCTGGCCATGCTGGCCGGGATACTGACCCTCGTCGCCAGCCAGGGCCAATGGCTGTGGCGGCAGGACGAGGCCACCTACGACGCGATGGTCGGCAACTGGGACTATCGACCCGACCCGAGCGTGCTGATCGTGGCCATCGACGAAGGCAGCCTGCAACGCATCGGCCAATGGCCGTGGCCACGCTCGGTCCACGCCCGGTTGCTGGATCGCCTGACCGATGCCGGTGCCGAACGGGTCGCGCTGGATCTGATGCTGTCCGAGCCGGACCGCCGCGACAGCCGCCAGGACGAGGCGCTGGCCGCGGCCATCCGTCGCAATGGCCGGGTGGTGCTGCCGGTGCTGGCCGCACCGGCAGCCGGTGATCGCATGGCCGAGGAAATGCTGCCGGTTCCGCAGATCGCGGCCAGTGCCGCCGCCATCGGCCACACCGACGTTGAGGTGGACAGCGACGGCGTCGCCCGCGGCATCTACCTGCATGCGGGCATCGGCAAGGCGCATTGGCCGGCGCTCGGGCTGGCCCTGACCGGCCTGCCCGCGGGCGCGGTGCGCGGGCTGCCCGACCCTGATCCCGAGGTGGGCTCGCCCTATCAATGGCGGCGCAACGACTACGTGCGGGTGCGCTATGCCGGACCTCCCGAGCAGTTGCCGCAGGTTTCCTACGCAAACGTGCTCGATGGCCACGTGGACATGGCGATGCTGCATGGCCGCCGCATCATCGTCGGCATGACCGCCAGCGGCATCGCGCCGCGCCTGCTGACCCCGACCACCCGCGAGTTCTGGATGAGCGGCAGCGAGTACCAGGCCAACATCGCCTCGATGCTGCTGCAGCACAAGCAGATCGAGGTGCTGCCCCGCTTCTGGCAGCACACCATCAGCGCTGTGCTGGTGGCGCTGTGCGTGATCCTGCTCGGCCTGCGCCTGCCGTGGCTGGCGGCGCTGAGTTCGCTGCCGCTTGCCCCTCTGCTGAGCTGGTTGCTGTTGCGCACCAGCAACCTCTGGTGGGCGCCAGCCACCGCCCTGCTGGGCGTCCTGCTGGTACTGCTGGCCTGGGCGATCTGGCGGATTTCGGCCTGGCACCGGCAGGCCAACCGTGACGCACTGACCGGCCTTGGCAATCGCCTGCGTTTCGAACAGGCGCTGCAGCAGGAATGCGACGCCGCACGACGCAACGGCAAGCCACTGAGCCTGGCGCTGATTGATGTCGACCACTTCAAGCGCCACAACGACCGCCATGGCCACCAGGTCGGCGACCGCGTGCTGCGGGACGTCGCCCGGTTGATCGGCGCGCATGCGCGGCGTCCGCGCGACATGGCCGCGCGTTACGGTGGCGATGAATTCGCGCTGGTATTGCCCGATACCCCGGCCGAAGGCGCGCGGCTTGTCATCCAGGACCTGATCGACTGCGTACGTGCATTGCCGGTACACGGTGACGGCAGCGACGATCGGGTGACGCTCACCATCGGCGTGTTTACCCGGGTACCGGAAGGCGAGCTGCAACCGCATCATTTCGTCGAAGGGGCCGACACCGCGCTGTACCAGGCCAAAGCGAATGGACGCGACGGGTATGTGATCGACGGCGGCGCGTGACCGGTGCCACCGGGTGCAACATACGCATGCGAATGGTTAGACTGGACACCTCGCCCAGCGCCCCCGGATCCGCATGAACGCCCGTCTGTTCCGCTTCGGCATCAACCTCTGGCCGCCGTTCCTGTTCACCGGCATCCACGTCACCCGTATCACCCCCGACTACCGGCAGATCGATGTCGAGCTGCGCCTGCGGCCATGGAACCGCAACTACGTCGGCACCCACTTCGGCGGCAGCCTGTTCGCGATGACCGATCCGTTCTGGATGCTCGGCCTGCTGCACATCCTCGGCCGCGACTACTACGTGTGGGACCGCGCCGGCGCCATCGACTTCCTCAAGCCGGGCCGTGGCATCGTGCGGACGTCGTTCCGCATCGACGACGCGCTGCTGGATGAACTGCGCGCCGAAGCGGCCAGTGGCGAGAAGGTGCTGCGCTGGTTCAGCAACGACGTGATCGATGAAAGCGGCGATGTGGTCGCCCAAGTCCGCAAGCAGGTCTACCTGCGGTTGAAGCCACACGCACGCTGAGCGCGCCTCAATCGCGCGCCAACGCAGTCGAAGCTGGCTCCGCCTGCAGCGGCACCGACAGCCACGGGCTTTCGTCGTTGCTGCGGGACGGCGAGCGGCGTGGCACCTGTAGATGGCGGCCATCGGCGGACAGCTGCGGTGACCGCACCGGCGAGCGGAACTGTGCCGGCAACCGCTGCAGGGCATCCACCGGATCCTCCGGCTGCTGCCGCAGCCAGCGCTGTGCACCCAGCAGGCGCAGCATCGCCGCGGCGTCCTGGGTGCGCGACGAATAGGCCGGATAGACCGGACCCGCAATGTCGGTCAGCAGGCAACCCATGACGTTCGACAGGCAACCAAAGTCACGCTGCGGCGGCGCCGGTGCCGGCAACGGACGGTCCGCCTCCAGCGCAGCGGTCGCCGTCGCGCCACAGGCCCAACCGAGATTGCCGGCCGCACGGGCCAGGGTGCTGCTGCGGTCCAGTACCAGCGCGCCGCCGAATTCCCGCGCCGAGGTCTCGATCGCCACCCGGTTCATCGCATACTCGCCCTGCATCGCACGGCACAGGCTCTGCTCGTCGGCCCGCATCGGCTGCATGGCCTGTTCGCATTCGGCCGGCAGCGGGTGATCGGCAGGCAGTTCGACCAGCATGTCGGCCAGCAGCTGCGCGTTGGCCTGTACCAGGCTGGCGCCGATGATGCTTTCGACCAGATAGCTGCCACCGGGCACCAGCCGCCGGCCCAGCTGCACTCCCCGGCAGCTGCCGCGCAGGGCACCATCGATGTCACCCTGTACGAACGCCAGCGCGCGTGCGCTGGTGGCATCGACCACCAGCCCGTAGGTCGGCATCGGCACCAGGATGCCCTCGCCCTTCGGCTGGAACGGCGATACGAAGTAGTCTGCTTCGGCGAGCTGATCCAGCCGCGCGTGCAACTGCTGGTGCCCGGCATGGGCCTCCACGAAGCGTTGCGGGTCCGCGCGGACCTGGGCGAGGCAGCCGCGGGCGGCCGGCCCGCAACTGGCACCGGGCCGCGAGCGCAGCTCGGCATGGTTGGCCACCAGGTGTGTCTGGCCGCCGCTGCTGCCCCGCAGGTCGGCCTCCCAACGGCGCACGTCCTCGGCCAACGCCTGCTCGCGCTGGCGGGCATCCAGATCGTCGAACGGCAGCGTCCACAACAGGGCATAACCGTTGCGCCCGCTCGCCGGCAGCCGCGCTTCCAGCCGTTGCTGCGCCTGCAACCGCGATTCCGGCACCGGCCACATGCGTGAGGCGCACCACACCACGATGGTCAACAGCAGCAGGCCCGCCAGGGTCCAGCCCAGTCCGCGCAGAATCTTCAACACAGCTTCCCTTCCATGGCTCGTTGCCGCAGTCGATCCACCAGCGTAATCGACCGGCAGTGACCGCTACAATGCGCACATGTCGCTCGAAGCCCCCGCCCTGGTCCCCCGCCCCTCCCTGCAGCGCCTGTTCCTGACCGGCCTGCTGACCCTGCTGCCGATCTGGCTGACCTGGGTCGTGGTCAAGTTCGTGTTCGTGCTGCTGTCGGGCATTTCCAGCCCGCTGGTGGTACCGCTGTCCGAGCAGATCGCGACAAGCTTCCCGCACTACCTCGGCTGGGTCCGCGCCGAATGGATCCAGGACACCATCGCCCTGCTGGCCACCCTGCTGGTGATCCTGGCGGTGGGCGTGGCCAGCCGCCGCGTGCTCGGCCAGCGCCTGCTGCGCTGGGTGGGCGCGGTCATCAAGCGCATTCCGCTGGCCAGCATCATCTACGACAGCGCAAAGAAGCTGCTGGACATGCTGCAGACCGAACCGGGCAGCACCCAGCGCGTGGTGCTGATCGACTTCCCGCACCGCGACATGAAATCGGTCGGACTGGTCACCCGCGTGATCAAGGAACACGGCACCGACCGTGAGCTGGCCGCGGTGTATGTACCGACCACGCCGAACCCGACCTCGGGCTACCTGGAAATCGTGCCGGTGGAACTGCTGACCCCGACTGACTGGACCGTCGACCAGGCCATGAGCTTCATCATTTCCGGCGGCGCCGTCGCGCCGTCCAGCGTGCCGTTCACCCGCGCCGGCGAACGCACCGAATGACCCCGGCGCCGATCGAGCGCCCGCTGCAGGACCGCGCTGTCCTGCTGTTCATCGTGCTGGCCGCGTTCTTCTGCGGCAATGCGGTGCTGGCCGAGCTGATCGGGGTGAAGATCTTCGCGCTGGAAGACACGCTGGGCATCGCCCCGCTGAACTGGAACCTGTTCGGCCAGACCGGCTCGCTCAGCTTCACCGCCGGTACCCTGCTGTGGCCGGTGGTGTTCATCATGACCGACACCATCAACGAGTTTTTCGGCAAGCGCGGCGTGCGCTTCATCTCGTGGCTGGCGGTGGTGCTGATCGGCTACGGCTTCCTGTTCGCCTTCGCGGCCATTTCGCTGGCGCCGGCCAGCTGGTGGGTCACGTCGATGGATGGCCACGGTGTGCCCGACTACCAGGCCGCGTTCGCAGCCGTGTTCGGCCAGGGCATGTGGACCATTGCCGGTTCGCTGGTGGCCTTCCTGCTCGGCCAGCTGATCGACGTGGCGGTGTTCCACCGCATCCGCCAGGCCACCGGCGAACGCCACGTGTGGCTGCGTGCGACCGGATCGACCGCGATCTCGCAGGTGGTGGACAGCTTCGTGGTGATCTGGATCGCCTTCGTGCTGGGCCCGCAACACTGGCCGACCTCGCTGTTCCTTGCGGTCGCCAGCGTCAACTACGTGTACAAGATGGGCTTTGCGGTCGCCCTGATTCCGTTGCTGTACCTGATGCGGCGTGCCATCACCCGCTATCTGGGCGCCGATCGCGCGGCGGCACTGCGTGCCGCCGCTGCGGCTGACTGAAGCCCCAGCGCCGCCAAGCTGACTGCGTCTTCACGCTGGCCGTACGCGCGCGGATCGTGCAAGCTCCACGATCTGTGTTCCACGGAAGCTTCTTGATGCCGTATTCCCCCCGCGTCCTGGCCGCTGCCATTGCCGCGTTGTTCCTGTTCAGTGCCGTGCCGTCGGCCGAAGCAGCGAAGAAGAAGGCCAGCCGCCCTGCCGCTGCGCAGACCCGCCAGGCCGCCAAGCCCAAGGCCAGGCCCGCCCGTGCCACCGCACCGGCCCGTGGCAGTTCGGCGCGCCGCGCTGCGCCGCGTCCGGTCGCACCGGCCCGTGCCGTGCCCAAGCAGGTGCAGCTGGAACGGCTGTACGACGAATACTGGGATGCCTCGATGCGGTTGAACCCGCTGCAGGCCACGTTCCAGGGCGAACCGCGCTACAACGACCAGCTGCCCAACATCCTGTCCGCCGCCTGGCGCCAGCAGTCGCACGACTTCACCACGCAGTGGCTGGGCAAGGTCGAAAAACTCGGCAGCGATGGCCTGCAGGGCCAGGACCTGCTCAGTTACGAGATCTTCGTACGTGACGCGCGCGCCTCGCTGGCTGCCGAGCGCTACCCGAGCTGGATGATGCCGATCAGCCAGTACTACAACATCGGCAGCATCATGGCGATCCTCGGCTCCGGCGCGGGCGCGCAGCCGTTCAACACCGTGCAGGACTATGACACCTGGTCGCGCCGCTCGCTCGGCATTCCCGAACTGTTCGACCAGGCCATCGACAACATGCGCCAGGGCATGAAGGCCGGCGTGGTGCAGCCGCGCGACCTGATGGAGAAGGTGCTGCCGCAGCTGGATGCAGTGATCAAGCCGACCGCTGAAGAGAGCATCTTCTGGTCGCCGATCCGCACCATGCCGAACACAATTGCGGCCGAAGACAAGGCGCGCATCAGTGCCGAGTACAAGCGCATGATCGAACTGCGCATCATGCCCGCCTACCGCGCCCTGCGCGGCTTCATCGCCACCGAGTACCTGCCGGCCACGCGCGCCAGCAGCGGCATGGGCGCGCTGCCCGACGGCCAGGCCTGGTACGCCAACCTGATCGTGCAGACCACCGCCAGCGACCAGACCGCCGCGCAGCTGCACGCGCTGGGCGAGCAACGCGTGCAGGAACTGCAGGCACAGATAGCCACGGTGATGAAGGACGCCAAGCTGCGTGGCACGCCGGCAAAGCTGCTGCGCAGCATGCGCAACGATCGCCAGTTCCAGTACAGCGATGCCAATGCACTGATCAGCCGCTACCGCCAGGTGCAGCAGCAGGTCAACGCGCGCCTGCCGCAGGTGCTCGATACGCTGCCGAAGTCCGCGCTGGAAGTACGCGCAGTGGAACCGGAACGGGCGCTGACCGCCGCCGCTGCCGCCTACCAGCCGTCGCCGCCCGGGCAGCCCGGCGTGCTGTACATCAACACCCGCGACCTGCCCAGCCGCAAGCGCTGGAGCGTGCCGGTGCAGTACCTGCATGAAGCGATTCCCGGCCATCACGTGCAACTGGGCCTGCAGCAGGAGCTGGCCAAGCTGCCACGCTTCCGCCGCCTCGGTGGCGATCTCGCCTTCGTCGAAGGCTGGGGCCTGTACGCCGAAACGCTGGGTGAAGACCTCGGCGTCTACACCGATCCCTACGACCGTATCGGCTACCTGTACTCACGCCTGCTGCGCGCCGCGCGCGTCGTCGCCGACACCGGCGTCAATGCACAGGGCTGGAGCAAGCAGCAGGCCGTGGCCTACCTGCAGAAGACGGTGGACATGAGCAGCGATGACGCCAACGCCGAAGTCGAGCGGATCATGGCCCAGCCCGGCCAGGCACTGTCGAACGTCGCCGGCCTGACCACCATCGTTGCCTTGCGCGACAAGGCCAAGGCACGCCAGGGCGCAGCCTTCGATCTGCGCCGCTTCCATGCAGAACTGCTGAAAGACGGCTCGATGCCTCTGGACGTGCTGGACCGCAAGATGGAGCGCTGGATGGCACAGCCGGCCAGCGCTGCGCCCACACCTTCGCCCTGACGCTTCCGGAGCCACCATGCGCCCTGCCGTCGCCCTGTTCGCCGCCGTGCTGGGCCTGCTGCCTCTGGCGGGCGCCGCCGCACCGGTGCTGACCCCACCGGATGCCGGTATCGACGGCCTGATGCAGGCCTACGATGGCCAGGTGCCCGGCGCCGCAGTGCTGGTGCTGCATGACGGGCAGCCGGTGTTCCGCCGTGGCTACGGCCTTGCGGTGGTCGAAGACGGCACCCCGGTCACAGCCGCCAGCAACTTCCGGCTGGCCTCGGTCAGCAAGCAGTTCACCGCCGCGGCGGTGCTGCTGCTGGTGGAAGACGGCCGGCTCGGGCTGGACCAGCCGGCCCGGCAGTGGCTGCCCGAGCTGCCACCGGCTGCAGCGGGCATCACCCTCCGCCACCTGCTCTCGCATACCAGCGGTCTGCTCGACTACGAAGACCTGATGGACCCGGCAGACACGCGGCAGGTACACGATGCCGATGTACTGGCCCTGCTGTCGCGCCAGGACCGGCTGAACTTCGCGCCGGGCACGCAGTACCGCTACAGCAACAGCGGCTATGCACTGCTGGCACTGATCGTGGGCCGCGCATCCGGCCAGGATTTCGCCGCCTTCCTGCAACAACGCATCTTCCGCCCGCTGGGCATGACGCATACCGTGGCCCACCAGGACGGCGTGGACACGGTCGCCGCACGCGCCTATGGCTACAGCAGGATCGATGGCCGCTGGCAGCGCACCGACCAGAGCACTACCAGCGCTGTACTGGGAGACGGCGGGATCTACTCCTCGCTGGACGACCTGGCCCGCTGGGATGCGGCGCTGTACGACGACCGCCTGCTGTCGAAGGCTTCGCGCCGGGCGATGTTCAGCCCCGCCACACCGACGCCCGAACCGGATGTGCCGCACTACGGCTTCGGCTGGCGCCTGAACGGCCCGGTGCAATGGCACAGCGGCGAGAGCATCGGCTTCCGCAACGTGATCGTGCGCCACCCGGAGAAGCACCTGACCGTGATCGTGCTGACCAACCGCAACGACCCCGAACCCTATCCGCTGGCGCAGAAGATCGCCCAGCGCTGGCTGGACACCCTGCAATGACCCCCGGTTCCGACGCCCTGCTGGGCATCCACCACGCCGCACTGATCTGCAGCGACTACGCACGCTCGAAGGACTTCTACGTGCGCATCCTCGGCCTGCGCGTGCTGGCCGAGAACCACCGCGCCGCACGCGATTCCTGGAAGCTCGATCTGGCCCTGCCCGACGGCGGCCAGCTGGAACTGTTCTCCTTCCCCTCGCCGCCGCCCCGTCCCAGCCGCCCGGAGGCCCAGGGTCTGCGCCACCTCGCGTTCCGGGTGACTGCACTGGAACCCTTCATCCACCGCCTGGCCGCGCATGGTGTCGCCTGCGAACCGATCCGCGTGGACGAATACACCGGCCGACGCTTCACCTTCTTCGCCGACCCCGACGACCTGCCACTGGAGTTGTACGAGATCGCGTGAGCGATTTTCAATCGCGGAGGCCCATCCACGCATGGCGTGGATCTACGTGTCGACCAAGGTCGACACCCACCAAGAGCAGGCCGTGGCATTCCAACAGATCGCGGAGACCTGTCGAAGGCGGGGTGGGTCCGGTTGCGGGGGCGTGAGCCGCATGGGCCCGAGGCATGCCTCGGGCGGGTTGGGCAGGACGCCCAACCCCGGTCTTGCCGTGTGCGCAGGACTGCGCCCACGAGCAAGCGGCGACCGAGCTTACATGGGTGAGGGCGCTTTGCTTGCGAAGCACTGCTTCGCAAGCGCCCGAACGCACAGCCGCCAGCGGCTGGGCCGGGCCCCGGAGGGGGACTTGCAGCGCCCCCCGCAACCGGCCCCACCCCGCCATCCCACGGATAGCCCGCTGTTGCTGTTGCAGTTCCTGTTGCCCCCGCGGGTGCAGGGCGCAGCCCTGCAAAGCCCCCCTTCCCCATACCCCGCCGAATGGGTATACAGTCGACCCGTACCGGCATCGTGCCGGAATGAACCCTGGGAGGGGACCATGCGCAAGAACTTCAAGACCCTGCTGCTGGCACTGCCGCTGTGCCTGGCCGCGCTCTCGGCGCAGGCCGCCGATGGCGCCGCCGGCCGCTGGAAGACCATCGACGACAAGACCGGCAAGGTGAAGTCGATCGTCGAGATCACCCAGGCCGCCAACGGCACCCTGACCGGCAAGGTGGTCGACATCCTGCACTCGGACAAGGGCCCCAACCCGGTCTGTGACGGCTGTGAAGGCGCCAACAGGAACAAGCCGGTGAAGGGCATGACCATCCTCTGGAACCTGAAGGCCGACGGCGCCAACAAGTGGTCCGGTGGCACCATCCTCGATCCGGCCAATGGCAAGACCTACAAGTCGAAGATGGAACTGCAGCCCGGCGGCACCCGGCTGGACGTGTCCGGCTGCATCGCCTTCATCTGCCGCGCGCAGACCTGGCAGCGCGAATAAGCGCCCCGCTCCCCGCTTCATCCCCGTGACCCGGCCTCGGCCGGGTCACCTCGTTGCGGGCATGCGATACTCTGCGGTTCCCCTCGGCTTCACCCCGCGACCATGACCCGTACCGCGCTCGTCACCACCGCCCTGCCCTACGCCAACGGCCCGCTGCACCTGGGCCACCTGGTCGGCTACATCCAGGCCGACATCTGGGTGCGTGCGCGGCGAATGAGTGGCGGCAAGGCCTGGTTTGTCTGCGCCGACGATACCCATGGCACGCCGATCATGCTGGCCGCGGAAAAGGCCGGGGTCACCCCGGAAACCTTCATCGCCAACATCCAGGCCAGCCACGAACGTGACTTCGCCGCCTTCGGCGTGGCCTTCGACCACTACGACTCGACCAATTCGGCGGCCAACAAGGCGCTGACCGAGCAGTTCTACCTGAAGCTGGAAGCGGCCGGCCACATCAGCCGCCGTTCGGTGGCGCAGTTCTACGACCCGGCCAAGGGCATGTTCCTGCCCGACCGCTACGTCAAGGGCATCTGCCCGAACTGCGGCAGCCCCGACCAGTACGGCGACAACTGCGAAGTGTGCGGCGCTACCTATGCGCCGACCGACCTGAAGGAACCGCGTTCGGTCATCTCCGGTGCCACGCCGGAAATGCGCGATTCGGAGCACTTCTTCTTCGAGGTGGGCCACTTCGACGCGTTCCTGCGCGAATGGCTGGCCGGCGACGTCGCCCTGCCGGGGGTGAAGGCCAAGCTGGGTGAGTGGCTCAATGCCGAAGGTGGCCTGCGCGCGTGGGACATCTCGCGCGATGCGCCGTACTTCGGCTTCCAGATTCCCGGCCAACCGGGCAAGTACTTCTACGTCTGGCTGGATGCACCGATCGGCTACCTGTCCAGCTTCCAGACCCTGTGCGGCAGGATCGGCGAAGACTTCGAAGCGCACCTGCGCGCCGGTACCAGCACCGAGCTGCACCACTTCATCGGCAAGGACATCGTCAACTTCCACGGCCTGTTCTGGCCGGCGGTGCTGCACGGTACCGGCCACCGCGCGCCGACCCGCCTGCACGTCAACGGCTACCTGACCGTGGACGGTGCCAAGATGAGCAAGTCGCGCGGCACCTTCGTGATGGCGCGTACCTTCCTCGATGCCGGCCTGGAGCCGGAAGCGCTGCGCTACTACTACGCCGCCAAGTCCGGCGGTGGCGTCGACGATCTCGACCTGAACCTGGGTGACTTCATCGCCCGCGTCAACGCCGACCTGGTCGGCAAGTTCGTCAACCTGGCCAGCCGCTGCGCCGGCTTCATCAGCAAGCGTTTCGACGGCCAGCTGGCCGCGCAGCTGCCCGATGCAGCGCAGTACCAGCGCTTCGTCGACGGCTTGGCGCCGATCCGTGAAGCCTACGAGCGCAACGACCCGGCCGCGGCGATCCGCCTGACCATGGCCCTGGCCGACGAAGCCAACCGCTACATCGACGACGTCAAGCCGTGGGTCATCGCCAAGCAGGAAGGCGCCGACGCGCAGCTGCAGGCCGTGTGCAGCCAGGGCCTGAACCTGTTCCGCGTACTGGTCACCGCCCTGAAGCCGGTGCTGCCGGCCACCGCCGCGCAGGCCGAAGCCTTCCTGGCCGCGCCGGTGAACGACTGGACCGAACTGGCACAGCCGCTGCTGGGCCACCGCATCACCGACTACACCCCGCTGTTCACCCGTATCGACCCGAAGAAGATTGACGCCATGATCGACGCCTCCAAGGACACCCTGCAGCCGGCCGCGGCCGCCGCTGCCGCCCCCGCCGCCAGGACCGAAGCGGCCAAGCCGGCTGCACCGGCACCGGCCAAGGACGACGCAAAGAGCGCCGATGTTCCGACCTACATCGGCATCGACGATTTCGCCAAGCTCGACCTGCGCATCGGCAAGGTGCTGGTCTGTGAGTTCGTGGAAGGCTCGGACAAGCTGCTGCGCTTCGAACTGGATGCAGGTGAACTGGGCAAGCGCCAGATCTTCTCCGGTATCCGCGCCAGCTACGGCGAGCCGGAGAAGCTGGTCGGCCGCAGCGTGGTGTTCATCGCCAACCTGGCCCCGCGCAAGATGCGCTTCGGCCTGAGCGAAGGCATGATCCTGTCGGCCGGTTTCGACGGCGGTGCGCTGGCGTTGCTGGACGCCGACAGCGGCGCGCAGCCGGGCATGCCGGTCCGCTGATGCCCGCAGCGGGCGTGGCCTCGGCCGCGCCCGCCGGCAGCACCGGCCACCGGAGGCAACGCGATGGGAGGCAACGGAATGGAACTGGCGCTGTTCGACTTCGACCACACCGTGACCACCTGCGATACCTATGGCCGTTTCCTGCGCCGCGTGGCCACCGCCGAACAGCTGGCGCAGGCGTGGTGGAAGGTCGGCCCGTGGCTGCTCGCGTACAAGCTGAAGCTGATCTCGGCCGGACGCATCCGCGCGCGCGTCACCCGCCTGACCTTCAGCGACCGCCACAGTGACGACATCGCCACCCTGGCCGCCGGCTTCTCGCGTGAGTTCCTGCCCGATGTGGTGCGCCCGGAAATGCTGGAGCAGATCCGCTGGCACAAGGAACAGCAGCACACCGTGGTGATCGTGTCCGGCTCGCTGGACCTGTACCTGCGGCCGTGGTGCGAGCAGCTGGGCCTGCAGTTGATCTGCAACCGGCTGGAATGTCAGGACGGACGCCTGACCGGCCGTTACGCCGGTGGCGACTGTGGCCCGCGCAAGGTCGAGCACATCCGTCGCCAGTTCGATCTGTCGCGTTACGTGCGCATCCATGCCTACGGTGACAGTTCCGAAGACAAGCCGATGCTGGCGCTGGCCCACGAGCGCTGGTTCCGCGGCAAACCCCTGAAGTAACCCGACGCGCAGCCTTCGCCACGCATGAGCCTGATCCCACCCCTGACCGAACGCCTCGACCGCCTGTTGCCGCAGACCCAATGCGGGCAATGCGGCTACGACGGTTGCCGACCGTACGCGCAGGCGATGGCGCGCGGCGAGGCAGGCGTCGACCGCTGCCCACCCGGTGGCGATGCCGGTACACGCGCGCTGGCCCAGGTTCTGCGCGTACCGGCGATTCCTTTTGATCGTTCGCGCGGCGAGCACAAGGCGCCGCAGGTGGCGTTGATCGTGGAAGCCGACTGCATCGGCTGCACCAAGTGCATCCAGGCCTGCCCGGTGGACGCCATCGTCGGCGGCGCCAAGTACATGCACACGGTGATCGCCGATCTGTGCACCGGCTGCGAGCTGTGCATCCCGCCGTGCCCGGTCGACTGCATCGAGCTGGTGCCGGCCTAGCCACCGGACCAACCGGCAGAGCGGCGGAGCGGCGGAGCGGCGGGGTAGAGTCGACTGTTAGTCGACTGCTCTTCGTTCCGGCGGCGCAAAACCCCGCGCTGCGCGCGATAGTCGACTAACAGTCGACTCTACCCCCTCCTCCACTGCTGGGAGGTGACCTTGCCGTTACGGCACTGCCGCCGTCACCACGATCTCGACCTTCCAGTCGGCGTGGGCCAGCTTGGCCTCGACCGTGGCGCGCGCCGGGGTCGCACCTTCCACCACCCACTCATCCCATGCCTTGTTCATGCCATCGAAGTCGGCCATGTCGGCCAGGAACACTTCGGCGCGCAGCACGTGCTGGCGATCACTGGCCACCAGCGCCAGCAGCTTGTCGATCTCGGCCAGCACCTGCCGGGTCTGCCCGGTGATGTCCTGGCTGGTGTCTTCCGGAATCTGGCCGGAGAGATAGGCGACCTTGTTGTACACGGTCATTTCGGACATGCGCGGTCCGACGTCGTAACGCTCCATCATGGGCGTGGCTCCTGCGGGTGATCAGACCTGCATTGTCCTCCAAACCGGTCAACGATGGGTGCAGGGCAGCCTTCCACACATGGTCACTACCGGCTTCCGACAGCGACGCTGGTCAAATGCCAGCGACAGGCGCACGATGCGCCACGGCTGCATTGACACCGCCCTCGCCCTCCCTGACGCACCCTTGCGCCGATGACCGAAACCACCGACCCCGCCACCGCTCCCTCCACCCCGGCATGGAAGCGGGTCCTCACCATCGTCATCCCGCTGCTGATCCTTGCGCTGGCGCTGCACGGCCTGGCCAACGAGTTCGATGAGAACGGCTACCGCGCCATACGCCATGCCTTCCACCAGCTCAGTGGCACGCAGATCGCGCTTACTGTCGTGCTGGGCCTGGCCAGCTATGCCTGCCTGATCGGCTTTGATGCCATCGGCCTGCGCCGCAGCGGCATCCGCGTGCATCCGGCGCGCATCGGCATCACCGCGTTCCTGGCACACACGCTCGGCCAGACCGTGGGCTTTGCCGCGCTCACCGGCGGTGCGGTGCGCCTGCGCGGCTACCGTACCGCCGGCCTCGACCTGGCGCAGATCGGCCAGGTCGTGCTGATGAGCACGCTTGGCTTCGTGTTCGGTGCGTGGCTGCTGATCAGCGTGGCGCTGTGCATGGAACCGGCGGCAGCGGCGCTTGCCCTGCCGCTGGACCCGGATGCGGTGCGCGTGGTCGGCATCGTCGCGCTGCTGGCCTATGCGGCCACCCTGCTGCTGGTCGGCCGCGATGGACGCCAGTTCAGCGTGTTCGGCCATGCGCTGTGGCTGCCCGACCGGCGCACGATGATCGGGGTGACCGTGCTCAGCGTGATCGAGCTGGTGCTGGCCAGTGCCGCGTTCTATGTGCTGCTTCCGGACTCGACGCCGACCGGCCTGCCCGGCTTCGTCGGCCTGTACCTGGTCGCGGTGCTGGCCGGCCTGGTTTCGACCGTGCCCGCCGGCCTCGGCGTGTTCGAATGGAGCCTGCTGAAGCTGCTGCCACAGGTGGCACCGGCTGCGGTGCTGGCGGCGGCGTTGATCTACCGCGTCACCTACTACGTGCTGCCCCTGCTGCTGGCCACCCTGCTCGCGCTTGCACCCGCGCTGCGCCAGCCGCTGCAGGCCAGTGCCGGGGCAACCCGTGCCGGCTGGAACGCGCTGCGCCCATGGTTGCCGCAGATCATCGCGCTGGCGGTGTTCAGCATCGGTGCTGCGCTGGTCATCGACGGCACGTTGCCCACGCCGCGCCGTCACCTGGTCAACGCATCACTGCCGATCCTGGAAACGTCCCATCTGATCGGCAGCCTCAGCGGCGTCGCCCTGCTGCTGATCGGCCAGGGCCTGGCCCGGCGCAGCCATGCCGCATGGATGCTGGCGATGGCCGTGTGCGTGATCACCCCGTTGCCACTGTGGCTGCGCGGTGGCCAACCGTTGATCGCGGTCTCCGCCCTTCTGGTGGCGATGGCGCTGTGGGCCGCACGCCGCGAGTTCTACCGCCAGGGCGCGCTGCTCGATGAAGCATGGTCGTGGCCATGGCTGCGCAACCTCGGCCTGGTACTGGTGGCGGTCACCTGGCTGTTGTTCTTCACCTACAGCCATGTCGAGTACCAGAACGAGCTGTGGTGGCAGTTTGCGATATCCGGCAACGCACCGCGTGCGCTGCGTGCGCTGCTGGTGGTGGCGATCGCGCTCGTGATGTTCGGCCTGGCGCGGCTGCTGCACAGTACGCGCAGCCCGCTGCCAGCCGCCGACGAGGCCACGCTGCAATCATTGGCGCCGGTACTGGCCGGTGCCACCGATACCCAGGCCTGCCTGGTACTGACCGCCGACAAGGCGGTGCTGCGCGATGATGCGAAACAGGGCTTCGTGATGATGCAGCGCTACGGCGGTTCGCTGATCGCGATGGGCGATCCGGTCGGCCCGCCTGATGTGGCGCGCGCGCTGATATGGCGCTTCCGCGAGGAAGCTGACCGGCTCGGCCTGCGCCCGGTGTTCTACCAGGTGGGCGAGACCTACTGGCAGACCTATCTCGACCTGGGCCTGGGCCTGGTCAAGCTGGGCGAGGAAGCGATCGTGCCCTTGCACGACTTCAGCCTGGAAGGCCGCGAACGCGCCGATCTGCGCCAGGCCTGGAACCGTGGCAAGCGCGGGGGCCTCTCGTTCCGCGTGGCACCGGTGGAAGAGATTCCCAGCCTGCTTCCCCGCCTGCACGCGATCTCCAACGCGTGGCTGGAAGACAAGGCCGGCGACGAGAAGGGTTTCTCGCTGGGCAGCTACGATCCGGATTACCTGGCGCGCTTCCCGGTGGCACTGGTCGAAGCCGAGGGCCAGATCGTGGCATTCGCCAACCTGTGGCAGGCACCGGCCGGTGCCGAGCTGTCGGTGGACCTCATGCGCCACGTCAACGAGGCACCGAAGGGCACGATGGACTTCCTGTTCATCGAGCTGTTCCTGTGGGGCCGCGCTCAGGGCTATGCGCGCTTCTCGCTGGGCATGGCGCCGCTGTCCGGGCTGGCCCAGCATCGCCTTGCTGGTCGCTGGAACCGACTGGCCGGCCTGCTCGCGCGGCATGGCGAACGCTTCTATGGCTTCAGTGGCCTGCGCCGCTTCAAGTCGAAGTTCGACCCGCAGTGGCGACCGCGCTATCTGGCAGCACCCGGCGGCATGCATCTGCCGGCCGCGTTGCTGGATGCCACGCGCCTGATCTCTCTGGACCCGCGGCGTAACTGAAGCCCTGAGCCGCCGGGCATGGCCCGGCGCTGCAAGCCACCCGGTAGGTGTCGACCTTGGTCGACACGGCGGCGACAGCGTTCGGGCGTGGCCCGGCGCTACGCCCCGCCCTTGAGGATCACTTCGGCCAATCGGTCGTAATCACCATTGAAGTGATGGTCGCCCGGCAGCTTCACCTTCTGCACGCCGTCGTTGGCCGGCAGGCCGGGGCACAGCGCGTCGTCATCCTTGTCGCCATACACGCAGAGGGTCTTCGCCGCCGGCAGCTTCGCCACTTCCGGCGCGATCGGCAGACCATCGCCGCCACCACCCAGCCAGTTGCTGACGTGGAATTCAAAGTCGGCCTTCCTGCCTACCGACAACAGCACGATACGATCCAGCGCTGCGCGGGTATCGGCATCGAGCTGGTTGATGGTGGCCGGCAGCACGTCGGCACCCTGCGAGAAACCGATCAGCATCACCTTGTCGCGATGCCACTGCTGGCGGTAGTGATCGATGATCTTCTGCAGGTCAGTGGCAAATCCCTTCGGCGTGCGTTCGCTCCAGAAGTAGCGCAGTGAGTCGATGCCGACCACGGCCACGCCATGCTCGTTGAGCGACGATGCCACGTCCTTGTCCAGGCCGGCCCAGCCGCCATCGCCGGAAACGAACACGGCCAGCGTGTCGCCATTACCGGCAGCGGGTACTTCCACTATCGGCAGGCCCTTCAGCGCGGCTGGTGGCGGTGCCAGGCTGACGCCGGCCTGCGCGCCGATCACCCGCGCCGCCGCCACCAGGCCGGGTGAAGCATCGCCGCGCGCGGTGCGCTTGAACTCGCGTGCCATCGCCACCTGCTGCACGAAGCGACTGGCCTCGCCAACCTTGCAGCCATGGTCGCCGGCGGCGCTCAGCCACGGGGAATTCAACTCGGCAGGCTGCAGCTTGTTGTGCTTCACGCCATCGCCGCAGACCATGCGCTCGTGACTGTGATCCGGGCAGAAGCCGGTGGTCAGCAGGCCGGCGAACACCTGGGTGTCGGCCTGTGCGGCCAGCGTGTAGGCCATCTCGGCGCCTTCACCATCACCACCGACCAGCGGCAGGTGGTAGCCAGGTAGGTGCAGGGAGGCCTGCAACCAGCGCGAGAAGTTCTCGACGTCGCCGGAACCGAACGAACAGGTCGGATTCCCCTCGCGCTTGAGGACGCTGCGCAGATGCGCGATGTCCACGGCAGCCACCATCGCGCCATCGGCACGCAGGGCCTCGATCGGAAGGCGGCTGGTATCACCACCGGAGGTGGGTTCATGGAACCAGATCACCACACGCTGCGGCGTGCCAGCCGGCATGTGCACCGGAATCTGCTCGAACCGCCCGTGGCTGAACTGCTGCACGTTGGCCGCCGCCATTGCCGGCAGTGCTGCCAACGCCAGAACCACACCCATTGCCCTGCCCAGCCCTGCACGCTTCATGTCGCATCCCCGATGGAATGCGCACACGATACGCCGCCGCCGCGTGCACGGCACGTACCGGCGCAGGCCGTTGGGGATTCAGTGGGCTGCGGCCCGACGGCTGCGCCGGTACAGGGCCATCGCCAGATACAGCAGCCAGCCAACGATCACCGCGATCACCACTTTCTGTCCCAGCCCACGCGGTGGTCCACCACGCCACAGCACATGCAGCCACAGCAGCACGAAGGCCAGCCATGCCCAGCCCCAGAGCAGGCCCGCGGCGGACTGCCAACCCGGTTCGCGGCGCAGGTACCAGGCCTGCAGCAGCATGCCGACGCTGGCACACAGGAACGCGGTGTTGGCTGCCAGTCCATGGATGAACGGTGCCAGCAGCGGGGTCGCTTCAGGCAGCCAGCTGTCACCGATGGCGACCGTCGCCAGCCCCAGTGCAGAGACAGTGAACAACAGCGGCGCCGCCGCACTGCGGCGCGGACCGATGCTGCCGCGATACAGCGCAATGCCAAGCGCCGCAATGGCCAGCGCCAGCAGGCAGTAGGCAGCGCGCAATGCCAGGCTCCACGGCCCGTGCAGGTACAGGCTCAAGGTTGCGCGCACCCAGTCCAGATCACTGCGCGCGACCTGGGTCCACAGCGCGGTGGTCACGAACAGCAGCAGCGCCACCAGTGCCAGCACCGCCGCCGGACGCGCACGGCTCATGGCGTTGCCTCCGGATGCCGCGTCTTCCACTCGGCCAGCGCCTTGCGATAGCGCTGCAGCTCATCGGCATACAGATCCAGCACGCACAGCGGACAGCCGCTGCCACAGCACTCGTTGGGACCGGGCTCTTCGGGGGGCAGCGGGCGGGGGTCGGGATCAGGGACGGACACAGTGGGAAGCGACAATCGGTGAGAGCAGGCCCAAGTGTACCGGTCCAGCTCAGCGGGCCAGCTGTCGACGCAGGTTTTCCCGAGCCGCCGCATCCAGGCGCTGGTGGAAGAAGTCACTGAGGAAGATGCGCGGCGCCCGCAGCAGCCCCTGCAGGAAACGGCGACGCCCGGCGCGGTACAGGAAGCCCGGCACGACCCCTTTGTACTCTTCGGCCACGCCACGATCATAGGCGGCGAACACTGGCTCGGGCGCGGCCAGGATCGCCATGTCGCAGTCCAGGAACAGCGCGGCCTCGGCATCAACGTCGTCCGGGCCCAGATCGCCATGGCGGGCTGTCAGCAGGATCAACTGCTCGACCCGCGCGGCGTCGACGCCGGCCAGCTCCGGGGCCCGTGCGATTGCCTGCAGGGCCAGCGCCGCCGAATGCACTTCGTTGTCCTTGCGGCCCGCCACATAGATCGCGTCGTGGTAGAGCACGGCCAGATACACCTCGGCGGGCCTCTGCCAGCCCGGGCCGTCAGCCACGTCCTGGCAGTGCTGCAGCACCGCGCGTACGTGTCCGAAGTGGTGGTAGGCGCGGGGCGGCGTTGCGTAGCTGTCCTGCAGCGCCTGCCACTGCGCAGGAGCCAGCGTCAGCGGAGAGAAATCCATACCCGGATCATCCCGCCTGCGCAGCCCCGCGGCAAGCTGATGGTTTTTTCACCACATACTCACAACGCTTGCCCGGTGAGGCCTGGACGCGGTTGTCCACAGCTTTGTCGAGCGCTGGTCCACATCGGTTGTGGATGAAACGCCGTACCGGCCACGCGCCGACCAGCGGTCACTGCAGCGCGGCGCCGCCGGGTCTACACTCGCTGCAGGCGGGAGCGCCCGCCGCTGCCGGGAACTGTCATGTACCGCCCTGCCGCCCGCATCTTCGTCGTGGTCCTGGCCGCTTTGATGGCCGCGCCGCTCTGCGCACAGGACCACCCGCGCACCGATGCACTCCCGCCCATCGGAAGCGTCACCCCGGTGGAGGTCCCCTCACCGGAACAGGTCTTCGCGATTCCTCCCGCAATGCGCGCGATGCTGCAGGCGCAGGTGATCGACCGCAGTTCATCGCGCGAGCAGCGGCTGCAGGCACTGGTGGAAATGATCTTCGGCCGCCAGGGGCTGGACCTGCAGTACGACGCGAACGCGACCTACACCGTGGACGAAGTCTGGCAGCAGCGCCGCGCCAACTGCCTCGCCTTTACGCTGATGTTCGTGGCACTGGCGCGCGAGGCTGGCATCCAGGCCCGCGTTCAGGAAGTCGGCCAGGTCGTGTCCTGGTACCAGGACCAGGACGCCGGCGTGGTCTACAGTGTGGGCCACGTCAACGCGGGCGTGGAGATCGCGGGGCGTTACGCCACGGTCGACCTCGATCGCAACGTACTCTACGACCGCCACGGCCCGCAGCCGGTCAGCCGCGCGCGTGCACTGGCCCATTTCTACAACAATCGAGGTGCCGAACGCATGGCCGAAGGAGACCTCGTCGGCGCCCGCGCGTTCTTCGATGCCTCGGTCGTGCAGGATCGCGCATTCCCCTCGGTCTGGAACAACCTGGGTGTGCTCGACAACCGTGAGGGCAACACCGATGCGGCGCGGCAGGCACTGGACCGCGCCCTGCGCCTGGACGGTCGCCAGGATGCGGCGCTGACCAATGCCAGCGCGCTGTATCGGCAGCTTGGGCTGGATGCGCAGGCCAAGGCCCTGGAGCGACGCTTGAAGTCGGTGCAGCGTGAGGACCCGTTTGCGCAGTACATGCTGGGCACGCAGGCCGAGCAGGCCGGAAAGCTGGCCGAAGCCATCCGCTATTACCGGCAGGCCGTGCGCCTGTATGACACCGCGCACCAGTTCCACTTCGGGCTGGCGCGCGTGTATTTCGTGTCCGGGCAGCTTGAACGCGCCGACCGTGAACTGACCCGCGCGCAGCTTCTGGGTGGTGCAACGGAGCAGGCACGCTACCAGGCCAAGCTCGACAGCCTGGCCCGCTGGCGCGCGCAGCAGCAGGCCAGGCGCTGAGACCGATCAGGCCTTCTTGAGGAAGCAGGTCTTCAGGACCAGGCCCTTGATCTTGTCCGAGTTGCCTTCGATGTGCTCGGCATCATCTTCGACCAGGCGGATGTTGCGGATCACGGTGCCCTGCTTCAGCGGGATCGAAGACCCCTTCACCTTCAGGTCCTTGATCACGGTGACGGTGTCGCCGGCCTGCAGGGTATTGCCGTTGCTGTCACGCACGACCAGGGTCGAACCGGCACTTTCCTCGGCGGTCCATTCGAAACCGCAATCGGCGCAGATCCACAGCGCGCCATCGGCATAGGTGTTTTCCAGGGTGCACTGCGGGCAGGCGGGAACAGACGACATCGGCAAGTACCTCAAAGTGAATCAACAGCCGCCATTGTAACCGCCCGGTCCGGGGCCCCGGCTCCCTGGCAGGTGCCCGGCCGCCGCCATGACCGCGGCTGGAGCAGCCGTGACGCTGGAACTTGCAGTCGGCGACGAACTGCAGCAGAGTGCGCGGCCCCTGACCGCCCCCGGAACTCCCCATGCGCCTCGGCATCGACTTCGGTACCAGCAACTCCGCCGCCGCCATCGTGCATGAGGGGAAACTGCTGCCGATCCGTTTCGGTGACGCCGAACAGTTCCGCACCAGCGTGTACTTCCCCGGCGTGGTGCCCGACCCGGACGACTTCCAGCTCGACGACGGCCAGGAACACCAGCTGCAGCAGATGATCGATAGCGCCGCGCGTGCAGCCCGTGCCGCCGGCCAGGAACGCACCCCGCAGGCGCTGCGCCGTGAAGCCCTGCGCGCCCTGCGCCGTGAATGGATGGAGGCCCGCGCCGGCAAGGAACGCAGCGCCAGCGACCTGCTGCAGAACGCGGTCTACGGCGACGACGCGCTGGAAGCCTATTTCGAGGAACACGAAGGCAACCTGGTGCAGAGCCCGAAGTCGATGCTGGGCTACAACCTGCACCCACGCGCGAAGCAGACCATCACCGGCATCGCCGCGCACATCCTCGAACACATCCGCCTGACCGCCAGCGCCCAGCTTGGCCAGCCGCTGCGTGCCGCTCTGCTCGGCCGCCCGGTGCAGTTCCGCAGCTCGATCGGCGCGGCCGGCAATGACCAGGCACTGGATATCCTGCGCGAGGCCGCCACCCAGGCCGGCTTCGACCAGATCGACTTCCTCGAAGAACCCGCCGCGGCGGCCATGCACTACCACGCCGAAAGCCGCGAGCGGCACCAGGCGGTGATCGTCGACATCGGCGGCGGCACCACCGATATCGCGCATGCCGAAGTCGGTGGCGACGACGCCCCGCGTATCCACCGCGCGTGGGGTATCGCCCGCGGCGGTACCGACATTGATCTGGCGCTGAGCCTGTCCAGCTACATGCCGCTGTTCGGCCGCGGCATCACCCGCGTGCCCGCCCACCACTATGTGGAAGCAGCCACCGTGCAGGACATGACGCGCCAGCGCGACTTCCGCCAGCACAAATACGATCACATCGACGAGCCGTGGGGCGGGCGCCTGCAGGCCCTGCAGGACACCGGCAATACCGCCCGCCTGTACCGCGATGTCGAACGCGCCAAGATCGCCCTCAGCGCCGCCAGCGAGCACCGCAGCACGCTGGACTACATCGCCCGCGACCTGCATGCCGACAGCAGCGCCGATGGCCTGGCCGCCGCCGCCCACGGCTACCTGGAGCAGATCCGGGAACTGCTGGCCCAGGTCCGCAGCGACATCGGGGGCGACCCGGATGCGGTGTTCCTGACCGGCGGCATGTCCCGTGCCGGCTACCTGCGCCAGGCCGTGGCCGAGGCCTTTCCGGGGGCCCGCATGGTCCACGGCGAGCCCTCGCTGGGCGTGGTCCAGGGCCTGGCGTTGGCGGCAGCCAGCCAGGATTAACAAAACGTTACGCGGTCTAAGTTACTCTTGGTCGGCTAGAACCCTGCTGCACCTTCCACCGGCCACGCCGGTGTGTGTCCACGGTGCAGCCTGGCCCGCCCTGCGGGCCTAGCGGCCATGCCTTCCTGGCTCGTTCATGGTCCGCGCAGCACCTGAGCCGCCATCGAGACCCGCTTTGGGCACCCGCCAGGCCCCTGTGGCCTTACAACCTGACGCAGCACCTGCACCCATCGACTGCCGCCGTTGTGACGCGGTCTGTTGTCGTCTGCCCGTGCTGCTGCAGCCCGGCGACCACGTGCCTGGCCAGTTCCTGTCACGCGACACCCACGGCCGTGCCGTGATGGCGCGCAACGAGGAAGGCTGGTGCGCGGCGATCGATCCCTATCACCTGCGCTGCACGATCTATTCGCAGCGCCCGGCGATCTGCCGCCAGTTTTCGATGGGCGGCGATGACTGCCGCCGCGAGCGGCAGGACTACCTGCGCCAGGCCGACGCCTGGGCGCTCTCCTCCCCTTCCACCTGACAGGAGCAACCATGCCCCGCAAGGCAAAGACCCCCGCGAAGGCCAGCAACAGCATCCGCAGCGAACGCAAGGGCGCGGCCGCCAGCACCGTGGTCAGCAGCGATTCGATCGCTTCGGACCTGGCAGCGTTCCGCAAGGCCGGTGGCAAGATCGAAGTCCTCGGCACCACCTGGGCGCTGAAGAAAGCCAGCTGACCCAGTACCGACCGCGGCGGCGCTGCCGCCGCGGCCTGCCGGACCGTGCTCAGCGATCCAGGCGTACCCGCACACTGCCCGAATGCGACTGGATGCGGATGTCTCCATCGCCGCCCCCCAGACGCGTATCGAGATGGCTGCCCGGCCCGTAGCGCGGCCGCTCCACCTGACCGGCGTCGCTGTTGATCGAGCCGCTGAAGCTGTTCACCGACAGCTGTGCCGACACCGTGCGTGGCAGGCTCAGCGTGACCGAGGCACTGACCGATTCGACATTGATGCGGCCGCCGGGCGCCAACCCGGCCGCTGCCAGATCGATGCTGCCCGAAACGGTTTCCACCGCCAGTCGCTGCACGCGCCCGGCGTCGACCTCGACCCGTCCGGACACCGTCTGCGCACCGATATCACCGGACACGCCGCCGCCGGCCTCGATGCGGCCACTGACGGTGTTCACATCCAGCTTCGGCGTCTGCAGGCGTGCGCTGACGCTGCCACTGACCGTGTTGAGCTTGCTGTCGCCACTGCGGCCAGCCGCGCTCAGGCTGCCGCTGACCGTGTCGGCCTGCAGCCGTCGCACATCGATACCACTGATGTCCTGGCTGGCGCTGACCGTGCTCAGCAGCAGCTCCACCGATCGCGGCACGTTCAGCACCAGCGTTGCACCACCGCTGTTGCTGCGGCGCGGATATTCGATCTCCCAGCGCACACGGTTGGCGCTTTTTTCCTGGCGCAACTGCAGGCCGTCGCTGAGCGTGCCGGTGAGCTGCACGTCATTGCGGTCCCAGCCACGCACGGTCACCTTGCCGGCCACGTTGCTCAGCTCGATGCGACCGCCCGCAGCCAAGGTGTGGCGCTCGTCGATGCGGGTGTCGGCCAGTGCCACGGCAGGGGTCAGCAGCAGCGCGACACAGCAGGAAATCAGGGTTCGGGTCATGGGGGTCTCCTCAGGTCGTCAAGCCGGACTCGGCGGCATAGGCCGCCTGCCGGGTCAGTTCCAGCCGCAGCGCATAGGTGCGCTTGAGCTGGCCAAGCAGGTGCGGCGCACGCGGGTCCTGCGCCAGGGCGGCACGGATCTGCGCCGCGCTTTCATCCAATTCATGCAGGGCCGGCTGCCATTCCGGCGCCCGTCCATCGGGCAGCGCGGCCACGGCCTGCTGGTACTGCTCGGTCATCGCCGCGGCCTGCAGCTGCAGGGCGGACGGCGCCGGCATATCCGGCTGCGCATGCCGCCACGGCGCCACCGCATACAGTGCCAGGCTGGCAGCCAGGGCAGCGCCGGCCGGCAACCACCAGCGGCGCCGCGAACGCACCGGCAGGACCACCACGTTGTCCGTTGGCGCGGGTGCTGCCTGCGATTCACGCGGCGGCAGCCGGGCGGACAGGCGTGCCCAGCCATCGGCGGGTACATCGCGCTCGTTCGGCAGCGCGCGCAGCCGGGCCAGCAGGTCGTGATCGGAATCGTGTTCGTGTGTACTCATGTCATGTCTCCCAGCCGTGCGCGCAACAGGCCGCGCGCACGATGCAGCTGTGCCTTGGAACTGCCGACTGCCATCTGCAGCTGCTCGGCGATTTCCTGGTGTTTCCAGCCTTCGATATCGTGCAGCACCAGTACCGCACGCGCCCGTGGTGGCAGTGTCGACAATGCGCGCTCCAGGTCACGCTCGGTACCCGCGCAACGGTCATGCACCGCCAGTTCCTGCAGGCCGCCATCGACATCCTCCAGGCTGTCGTGATCCTGCCCTGCGGCGCGACCGCGCAGTTCCATCAGTGCGGCGTTGACCCCCAGCCGATGCAGCCAGGTGGACAGGCTGCTCTCGAAACGGAACCCTGGCAGGGCTTTCCAGGCCTGCAGGAAGGCCTCCTGCAACGCATCCTCGGCACGTGCCTGCTGGCCGCCACACAACCGCCACAGGACAGCGAATACACGCGGCGCGTGACGCCGGTACAGCAGTTCGTAGGCAGCGGTGTCGCCGGCGGCCGCCGCCCGCACCAGGGCGGGTTCGTCGACGGCGTCGTTGGCGGCAGGCAGCGCGGGCATGGTGGTGTCGAGCATATCGCTTGGATGCGGCGACCCGGGAAAAGGTTTAGAGCCGATCGACGGCCGATGCCATGCAACCTTTTCGACGGCTGCTGCATCCATGGAAGGTCCTTCGCGAATCTGCCGTCCGGGAGTCCTGCCATGTCCAGCCCTTCCTGCGCCGCCCTGCTGGTGATCGCTGCCTGCGTCCTGCTGCAGGCGCTGGGCCTGTCACTGCAGCTGCGCCCCGACAACGGCCGCGCCTGCCTGCAGCAGCACCGCCAGGAGCTGGTCTGCCTGGCCTGGACCCCGGCGGTCGAATCCCCCGCACGCGCCGGGTAACATCGAGGGCCGTTATTGCCACCCGTCGTCGCCCCCATGATGTTGTCGCTGAAGGATCACCTGCCGGCCTGGACCTACCCTTGGCTCCACGACGCGGGTATCGCCGTGAAGATCCTGCTCACCCTGCTGGCCGCGTGGCTGCTGCGGGTGCTGGCACGGCGCTTGATCCGCCGCTTCGCCGAGCACTACACGCTGCCACCGGAAATGGTGATGGGCGCGCGCCGGATCACCAGTTTCGTGGTCTATTTCAGCGCAGTGCTGTACATCCTCAGCCTGCTCGGCGCATCGCCGTCGGTATTGTGGACCGCGTTCACCGGCTTCGCGGCGGTGGGCGCGGTGGCCTTCTTCGCGGCCTGGAGCGTGCTCTCCAACATCTTCTGCACGCTGCTGATCTTCACCACGCGCCCGTTCCGCCTGCATGACTACATCGAGGTGCTGGAGAACGGCGAGAAACCGGGCCTGAAGGGGCGGGTGATCGACGTGAACCTGATCTACACCACGCTGCAGGAGACCGGCGACGGCCACGAGGGGACGGTGCTGCAGCTGCCGAACAACCTGTTCTTCCAGCGCACGGTGCGGCGCTGGCGCGACCCGGCGCAGGCCCCCGGCGGCATCCAGGGCGACGGCTGAGGGGGGCTTCCTTTGCAGGGCTGCGCCCTGCACCTGCAGAGGCCGAAGCCGAAGCAAGATCAAGAGCGGCATTCCGTGGGATGGCGGGGCGGTGTGGGTGGTCAGGACACGCCGTAAACCCGTCCATGGGGGCTCGATGGCGCCATCCATGGCGCCAACGGTCCTGCCCACCCACACCGCCCCACCTCTGACAGATTCCGCGCACTGTTGGTGGGTGCCGACCGTTGGTCGGCACATCTGTCAGATATCGATAGTCAAAATTGAATCCGACCCCGTGCCGACCAACGGTCGGCATCAGCAGCGGGTTCCAACAGATCGCGGAAATCTGTCAGAGGCGGGGCGGTGTCGGAGTGCGGGGTGTCCGCGGCATGGATGCCGCGGCCAAGCCCCCATGGACGGGTTCACGGCGTCCCCGCACTCCGACACCGCCCTGCCAACCCACGGAATGCCAGCCTTTGATGTTGACGTTGCTTCTGCAGGTGCAGGGCGCAGCCCTGCAATAAAACACCCCTTACCTCAGCTGGCTGTCCTTGCTGCCACGCCGGTTGTAGCCGGCATGCGCCTGTTCTTCGTCGTCATGCGCCTGCTGGCACGCCACGCACAGTCGAACACCAGGCACAGCCTGGCGCCGCGCCAACGGGATCGGCGCGTCGCATTCCTCACAGTGGTCCAGACCCGGGCCCTGCCGCAGCTGGCGCCGCGCGCGGGCGATCGCATCGTCGACGGTGGCGTCGATCTGGTCCTGGACCGCGCCGTCTCCCGCCCAACCGGTAGCCATGGCCATCCTCCGCAGGTGTGTCGCCTGATATGGGGACGATACACCCGCGCACAAAGGAGCAGACCTGTGTTGAGCCGAGCCATGCCCGGCTGATCTTCAGCAATCTGAGCAGAACGTGGAGGGCTTCAATCAGGTCGATCGCGACTTAATCCCCTCCGTCCCCTTTTCGCTTACCAGACCAGGTCGTCCGGCACCTGGAACTGGGCGTAGTAGGCGTCGTCCTCGGCGTTGCCGGTGGAGATCTCCGCGGTCGAGCCCGGCTGGCCGTGGTCGACGATGATCGCTTCCGGGGCGCGCTCACGCACCTTCTCGGCAGCAGCACGTGGCAGCAGCGCGTAACCGTCGCCGTGGGCAACGATGACCAGCACGCCCACCGACAGCGCCTTGCGCAGCTTGGGGTCGATCAGCAGGGTGCGGATCGCCGTGCCATCGCTGAAGCGGTACTCGTCATCGCCCTTGTGGGGCACGGCATGGGCCGCGATGATCTGCTTCGCCTGCGCCTTCTGTTCAGCCTGCCTGGCCTGCGCATTGCGCTCGGCGGCCAGCGCGCGGTCGCGCTCGATCTTCTCGGCGCGGACGCGTTCAGCCTCGCGCTGGACCTCGGCCGAGGTCGATTCGGCCTTGCCCTGGCGGGCCTTGGCCTGCTCGCGCGCGGCGGCGCTGGCCTGCGACTTCTTGGCCAGGCCGGCCTTGAGCAATTGTTCCTGCAGCGCGTTGGGCTTTGCCATGGTCGGTGCGTACCGCGTGTAATCTTGGATGCCCCATTCTACCGACGCCCCGCCGCCCCTGCATGGCAGTCCTGAAGTACCTCACCGGCTATCCCGAACCCCTGGTCGCCCAGGTCAGCGAACTGCTGGCGCAGGGCAAGCTCGGCCCCTGGCTGCAGCAGCGCTACCCCGACCCGCATGAAGTGCGCAGCGACCGCCAGCTGTACGACTACACCCAGGAGCTGAAGGACCGCTACCTGCGCAAGTCGGTGCCGCTCAACAAGGTCTGCTACGACAACACGCTGGAAGTGATCAAGCACGCGCTGGGCACTCATACCGCCATTTCCCGCGTGCACGGCGGCCGCCTCAAGGCCAGCCGCGAGATCCGCATCGCCACCGTGTTCCGCCAGGCACCGGCAGCGTTCCTGCGCATGATCGTGGTGCATGAGTTGGCCCACCTGAAGGAAGTCGACCACAACAAGGCCTTCTACCAGCTGTGCCAGCACATGGAGCCGGAGTACCTGCAGCTGGAGTTCGATACCCGCCTGTACCTGACCGAGCTGGCCAACCGCGGCCAGCGCTGACCGGCCGCAGCAGCTACACTGCGCGCCCCCTGCCCGACCTTGCCGCCATGGAACCGATCCGTCTCGACAAACGCCTGTCCGCCCTGCTCGGCATCCCGCGCGGCGAAGCGCGACGCTACATCGAAGGCGGCTGGGTCACGGTCAACGGCGACGTGGTGGAGCAGCCGCAGCGCCCGGTCGATGACAGCGCGGTGATCGTCGTAGCCGCGCAGGCCAGCGATGAAAAGGCCGAGCGGGTCAGCATGCTGTTGAACAAGCCGGCCGGCGTTGCCGCTGAGACCCTGTGTGCGCTGGTCAGCAGTGACAGCCGCAGCGAACTCGATGCCAGCGACATCCGTCCGCTGCAGCGTCACTTCCATGGCCTGCAGCTGGCCGCCTCGCTTCCGGCCAGCGACAGCGGCCTGGTGGTGGTCAGCCAGGATCCGGCCGCGCTGGCCCATCTGCAGCGCAATCTGGGCCGCACCGAGCAGGAATACCTGATCGAAGTGGCCGAAGGCGGCCCGGAGCGTGGGCCATGGCTGATGGCGCGTCTGCAGCAGGAGGCCGGCGGCGGCAAGGTCAGCTGGCAGAGCGAACAACGCCTGCGCTTTGCCGGCAAGGGGCTTACCGCCAAGGGCCTGCGTGCAGCGGTGACAGCCGCCGGGCTGCAGGTGACCGGGGTGCGCCGCCTGCGTATCGGACGCGTGGCGCTGGGGCCGCTGCCGCCGGGGCAGTGGCGCTACCTGGGCAGCGACGAGCGGTTCTGAGGTGTGCGGGTCAGAGCCCTTTCCTGTGGAATGGGATCCGCCCCCATCGGTGACGCCCCCTCGGGGTGGGATCCCGTGCCGAAGGCAAGGGCTCTGACCCCCTGTCGATCCTGCAGGCATTCCTTCACGCATGGCGTGGCTCTACCATCGGGGCATGAGCCTGCCCAAGCCGCTGTGGCGACGCCTGCTGCGCATCGCTGCAATCATTCTCGCTGCGCTGGTGCTGCTGGTGCTGTCCGGCCTGCTGCTGGCCGACCACCTCACGCCGCAGGCACGGGGCACGCCTTCGCATGTGCTGCCACTGCAGCCGGCGCAGACCCGCATCGACCAGCAGATCGTGCCATTGCAGGAGGCCCATCCCGGCCAGTCCGGCGTGGCCTTCCTCAGTGATGGCATGGATGCCTTCGCCGCACGCGCGATGATCACCACGCACGCAGGCCGCAGCCTGGACCTGCAGTACTACATCTGGCACGACGACCTGATCGGCCACCTGATGGCCAAGGCGCTGTATGACGCCGCCGAGCGCGGCGTGCGCGTGCGCATCCTGCTTGATGACATGAATGCCAAGGACAAGGACGCGCTGATGATGGCGCTCGATGCGCATCCGAACATCGAGATCCGCCTGTACAACCCGTTCCGCAACCGGACCGGCATCCTGCGCATGGTGGAGATGGTGCAGCGCTTCTTCAGCGTGAACCACCGCATGCACAACAAGAGCTGGATCGCCGATGGCCGCGTCGCGATCGTCGGTGGCCGCAACATCGGCGAGGAGTATTTCAGCGCGCGCACCGATGTGAACTTCCAGGATCTGGACCTGCTGGTCGCCGGCCCCGCCGTGGAGCAGGCCAACCGCATCTTCGACGACTACTGGAACAGCGAAACCGCCATTCCGGTATCCGCGCTTGCCTTCCATACCGACGCACAACTGCGCCTGCTGGTGCGCGAATCGGACCATGAGGCGCAGCGGGACGTGGCCCGGCCGTACCTGGCGCGCGTGGCCGAATCGCGCAAGCGGCAGCGCCCGAGCCCCGAGCCGCTGCGCTGGAGCGGTGCAGTGCGCATCGTGTCCGACCCGCCGATGAAGCACCGCAAGGACGATCGCGCTGCCTGGCTGGTGTCGACCCTGATCAGCGAGCTGCAGGCCGCCAGGCACAAGGCCCTGTTGATCTCGCCCTACTTCGTTCCCGGCAAGGAGGGCCTGGATGGCTTTTCGGCCATGTCCGGGCGGGGCGTGCAGGTCGGCGTGGTCACCAACTCACTGGCCGCCAATGACGTCGCCGCCGTACATGGTGGCTACATGGGCTACCGCGTGCCGTTGCTCGAAGCCGGCGTCCACCTTTACGAACTGAAGGCACAAGGGCAGTCCGGCGATGCCGGCGTGTTCGGCAGCAGCGGCGCCAGCCTGCATACCAAGGCGTTCCTGGTCGATGACCGCCGCGGTTTTGTCGGTTCGTTCAACCTCGACCCGCGCTCGGCCTATCTGAACACCGAGATGGGCGTGCTGTTCGACGACCCGGTGCTGGGCGCACAGCTGCGGGACGAGTACCTGCGCCTGGCTGATCCCAGGCACAGCTGGTGGCTGGCGCTGGATGACCGTCGCCGGTTGCGCTGGCTGGAGCGCGAACCGCCACCGCACTGGGTGGAGGCGGAGCCGGGGGCAACAGCGCGCAAACGCTGGTTGTCGCGGGTGATCAGCTGGCTGCCGGTCGAATCGCAGCTGTAGCGCTCAGGGCGTTGGACCCGCCTCTTCCTGTCCGGCCTCATCACGTGTTTCCACGCTGCGTCCATGCAGGCGCCGCCAGATCCAACGCAGGGCATGCGGCGGCGCTGAAGGCAACTGTTCGAGCAGGGCCAGCATGCGGCTCTGGCTGGCATGTCCATGCCGGCACAGCAGGCTGGCTGCCGCCGCAGCGCTGGCCAGACGCAGGCTGTCGGCGAGTGGGCCATCGGCCTCCGGCGCCAGTGCCTGGTGCACGGGCTCGGGCAGCTCCCAGGCTGCAGCCACGCGTTGTGCCAGCGGCAACGACCATTGCTGGAGCAGTTGCAGGGCCAGCGCCGGCTCCACGGTTTCGTCGCGTGCCTGCGCTTCCTGCAGCAGCTGGCGCATCACCAGCGCTGACCCCAGCCCCTGCACCAGGCCCAGCCACTGCGCAGCGAAGGCATCACCGAAGGTGACCGTGCGCGCATGATCGGCGGCCGCACGCGAAGCCAGCAGTGCGTGCTCCCAGATGATCGTGCTGAACTGCGGAAACATGCCGCACTGCACCTGCATCACCGGCTGCACCAGCACTGCGCTGATGATCTGGCGCACGCCCTCGGTACCGACCAGGGTCACCGCACGCTGCAGGCTTTCCACTGGCCGCTCATGCACCTTGTAGGCCGGGCTGTTGGCGATGCGCAGCAGATTTCCGGTCAGCACCGGGTCCTGGCCGATGATCGCCGCCATCACCCGTGCCGAGGCGGCATCGTCGTTGACGGTCTGGATCAGCTGCGGCAGCAGTTGCGGGCGCCGTGGCAGGTGCCGGGCGGCCCAGTCACGGTCCTGCAGCGCGCGCGCCACCGCTTCGCCGAGTGCCGGATCCTGCACGGGGGCAGGCTCGCCAGCCAGCCGTGGGTACAGGGCAAGTGCATGCAGGCCGCGCTGCAGGTGGGCGGCGATCTCACCGGCCTGCAGCGCCTCGCCCTGAAGGCTGGCTGCGGCAGCAGCGACCGCCTGTCGCGATACGGCCGCCAGGCGCAACGGAGCCGCCCCGGTCGAGCGCGCCAGCCAGCCGCGCAGCGATCGCCACCAGGCCGGCGTCATCGCCGCCTGCCCTGTCGTTGTGGTGCCCTTGCCGTCACTGACCGCCCTGCCTCTTCACGCGAATCCGGCCACCCGCCGTCGTCGCAGCATCGGCCGCACTTTCATCTTCTTTAACCGGAAGGGCGGCGATGTCGACGGCAGCGACCGGGGGAATGGACTAGAATGGCGCCGCGCGACCCGTCCCCCTGCACTGACGACGTCGCTTTTTTTGTTTTGGGACCCTACCGTTCACTGGCCGTTCGCTGCAGTTCGCCGCTGTTCGCGCCATCGGAGACGCCATGCTATTCGAAACCCTCGCCACCACCGGCCACGAACAAGTGGTGTTCTGCCACAACCACGATGCCGGCCTGAAGGCGATCATCGCCATCCACAACACCACCCTGGGCCCCGCCTTGGGCGGCGTGCGCATGCGCCCTTACGCCAGCACCGACGAGGCGCTGGCCGATGTGCTGCGGCTGAGCCGGACGATGACCTACAAGAATGCGCTGGCCGGGCTCAACGTGGGCGGCGGCAAGGCGGTGATCATCGGCGACCCGAAGACGGACAAGACCGAGGTACTGTTCCGCGCCTTCGGCCGCTACGTCGATTCACTGGGCGGCCGCTACATCACCGCCGAGGACGTTGGCACCGACGTCAACGACATGGAGAACATCTACCTGGAGAGCCAGTTCGTGACCGGCGTGCACCAGGTCCATGGTGGCTCCGGCGATCCGGCGCCTTTCACGGCCTACGGCGCACTGCAGGCGCTGATGGCGTCGATGCGCTTCAAGTTCGGCCATGAGGAAGTAGGCAAGACCAGCATCGCGGTGCAGGGTCTGGGCCACATCGGCATGGAACTGGTGAAACTGCTGCGTGACCGCGGTGCCAAGCTGTATGTCACCGACCTGGACAGTGCCCTGGTTGATCGTGCAGTCAGCGATTTCGGCGCCGAGGCGGTCAAGCCGGACGAGATCCACGAAGTGAACGCCGATGTGTTCGCACCGTGTGCGCTGGAAGGCGCGATCAACGCCGACACGCTGCCGCGGATCAAGGCCAAGATCATCTGCGGCACTGCCAACAACCAGCTGTCGAGCCTGGAGATCGGCGACGAACTGCATGCGCGCGGCATCCTCTACGCCCCCGACTACGCCGTCAACGCCGGCGGTGTGATGAACGTGTCGCTGGAGATCGACGGCTACAACCGCGAACGCGCGATGCGCCTGATCCGCAGCATCTACCACAACCTCACCCGCATCTTCGAACTGTCGCAGCGCGAGAACATCGCGCCGCAGCGGGCCGCCGATCGCATTGCGGAAAGCCGCATCCTGTCGATCGGCAAGCTGAAGATGCCGCTGGGCCGCAGCACTCCGCGACTGGGCAACCTGCGCGGCGGCTGAGGCTGCAGACGTCGCGCCGGGAGCCTTCCCGGCGCGACCGATTGCTCAGAACCCGGTGCTGTAGCGCAACGCAGCCTGCCGCGCGCCCTCGCCACCGATACGCTGGTCGAAACCCAGGCTCAAGCGGCCATTGCGGCCCCACCACGATTCCAGCGCGACGCCGATCAGCGCACTGCCGCGCGGCGCATTCCAGCCTGCCAGCGGCGCCCAGGCATCCACGCCGACAAAACTGGCCTGCCAATCGGCGTCACCGCCGTCCAGCCGCTGCTGCCACTCGGCGTGTCCGCGCAGGTTCCAACGCCCCCAGCCCCGCTCGCCACGGATGCCGGCCAGCATCTGGCTGCGCTGCGCGCGGGTGGCATCACCCCGCAGGCCGAAGCCGAAACCGCCCAGCTCATTGAACGCATCGGTATCGACACGCGTGGTGCTGGCACCGAGGTAGGGCGTCACCGAAGCCCCTGCGCGGCCCAGGCGATATCCGCCTTCCACGCTGGCGCTGCTGAAACGCCCGCCGTAACGCGCCGAGACACCATAGGCGCCCGCACCCAGCAGCAGCTGGCGATCCAGCGCGCGGGTGAACTGGCCACTGCCGAACTGGGCCAGCGCATAGCCACGCCCCAGGCTCCAGCCAGCGTACAACTGTGCCTGCGCCTGGCGGTCGCGCCCGCGATCACCGCCGAAGCTGCTGCCTCCATTGCTGCGGGTCTCGCCGAAGGCGACGCCCATCAGGCCGTTGCCGCCCAGAGGCAGATCCTGGCCGGCCATCCAGCCCCGGCTGTCGGCGGCGTTGCCGGCGAAGCTGCCCTGCCCCGCCTCACCCAGCGCGCTCTGCCAGCTCCCGCGCAGGCGCGGGGTGGCCTGTACACGATCGAAGCGCTCGGCAATCGCACGCCGCGACATGTCGATGCTGTCGAAGGTGGCGGCCTCGGCGCGGGCATGCGCCTGGCCGGACAGGCTCTGCAGGCTGTCGGCCAGGCCCTGCTGGCCGCCTCCGGCCCACTGCAGCGCACCGGCTGCCGCACCGAAGGGCGATCCCTGCAGGCCGGTGTTGCCGTCGAGCACTGCGAATGCGCCTTCCAGTCGCTGCGCTGCGGCTTGTGCGGAGGCGCTCAGGCCACTGGCTGCGGCGGTGACGCTGACCTGGTTCACGTTCAACCAGGCGTTGTTGCTGTCGTAGCCATACGTGGGTGCCACCAGGGTCAGCCCCTGCAGGCCGGTAGAAGTGGCTTGGGTACTGAAGGTGCCGTTCAGGCCACC
Organism: Stenotrophomonas sp. YJH_SMC_80; assembly: GCF_059372495.1. Taxonomy (NCBI): domain Bacteria; kingdom Pseudomonadati; phylum Pseudomonadota; class Gammaproteobacteria; order Lysobacterales; family Lysobacteraceae; genus Stenotrophomonas; species Stenotrophomonas sp. YJH_SMC_80. The sequence continues at coordinate 557,512 of NZ_JCAFVP010000001.1, read as the reverse complement.
CGCGGCGTGGATGAGGTCCTGGCGCGTTCCGTTCTGCGGCACATAGCCGGAGACGAAGCCGTGCACACGCACACCGCCATTGATCGTTGCGTTGCCGGTGACCTGAAGTGCGTTGGCACCGAGCGCGATCATCAGCTGCGCGCCGGGCTGCTGGGTGTAGTTGCCCTCGATGGTGCCGGTGGTGTTGCCGGTGGTGAGGAACACGCTGCCGCCGTTGACCACATCGCCGATCACCCGCGGCGTGCCACCGTTGAACTGCAGACCGGTGGAATCCGGGTCGGGCTGGGCGAGGATCGTCACATTGGAACGGATCACGCCACCGTTCTGCAGCGTCAGGATGCCGCGCTCGATGCGGGTGGCGCCGGAATAGCTGTTGTTGCCGGCCAGTACCAGCTTGCCTCCGCCCTGCTTGACCAGGCCACCGCTGCCGGTGATGTCGTTGCTCCACATCGAGTTGGTCGAGCCGGCATCAACGTTGGCAACCACATCGCCCCAGTCGAAGCGGCCGGGACCGTTGATCGCGCGACCGATGTCGAGCAGGCCATAGCCGAACACCGGATCCACGCCGGGCGCACCGATGTCCTTGGCAGTGCCCAGCAGGGTCTGCCTCACCAGATCGTTGTTGAAGTAGGGGAAGCGCTGCCAGACCAGCGCCGCCGCACCGGAGACCAGCGGCGCGGCGAACGAGGTGCCGTAGTTCCAGTAGTAGCTGCCACCGTTGGCATCCGGGTAGACCGCGCTGCCCGGCGCTGCCAGGCAGTAGCGGGCCGCCTGGCCGCAGGCATTCGAATAGCTGGCCAGCGCGCCCGGCGTAAACGGGTCCACCGCCGTGGCCACCAGCCAGCCGCGCTCCAGATCGGCCGCCGGAAGCGTGCCTGCCACGCCCTTCTGGCTGGGCAGCGCGGCCAGGCTGCTCGGCTCGCTGCGGCCGTCATTGCCGGCGGCGAACACCACCAGGCCACCGTGGTTGATCACGAACGGCCGGTATTCGGCGGCTACCTGCGCGGTGGTCGGCAGGTCGGTCCAGTACAGGCCGCCCCACGAGTTGTTCATCACCTTCACGTTGTAGCTGATCAGGTCCTGGTGGACCTGGGCCACGCCCAGCGGCCCACTGAAGGCATTGCCCTGGCCACTGCCGTCATCGGTCGGCGGCTTGTCGGAAATGATTCTTGCCGAGACGATCTGGGCGCCTGGCGCGATACCGCCCGGCCAGGTCCCCACTGCTGCGCCGGCGGCGAGGCTGGCCACGGCGGTGCCATGCCCGACCACGTCATCAACCGCCAGGTTGTTCCTGGCGGGATCGATGTAATTGAAGTTGGCCAGCACGCGACCATTCAAGGCCACCGCGTTGCGCTGCACGCCCGAATCGACGATGCCGATGCGCACGCCCTGCCCGGTCAGGCCGGCGGCCTGTGCGGCACGCGCGTTGGTGACTGAAAGATGCGCGTCAAAGGCCGGCTCCTGCGGCTTGGCCGGCGGTGGTGTCGTCGGCGGAGGCGTGGTTGGAGGGGTCGGCGTGGTCGGGGGCGGGTCGACGCGCACGTTGCTGCCGCCTCCGCCGCCTCCACCACAGGCCGTCAGCGCCATCGCCAGCGCGGTTGCCAGCACAGACCTCACCATCATCGTTCGCTCCATCGATTCCTTCCCGTGAACGTTGGCCTGCCTTCATCCCGGCAGGCGTTCGGCGCCGCACAGCGGCAGCCCTCCCCGACCCTCTATACTTGGGCCGACCCCCACGCAGTCTGCCGGGAAACCGGGGCGCATCCAACGGCCTCCGGTCTCCTTTCCGAACATTGCTTACGCATCAACGAGATTGCCATGTCCAACATCGTCATCGCCGCCGCCAAGCGCACCGCCATCGGCTCCTTCCTCGGCCAGTTCAACGGCGTGCCGACCCCGACCCTCGGCGCTGCAGCCATCGCCGCCGCGCTGGAACAATCGGGTGTCCCGGCCAGCGACGTTTCCGAAGTCCTGATGGGCTGCGTGCTGCCGGCCAACCTCGGCCAGGCGCCCGCCCGCCAGGCGGCGATCGCCGCCGGCATCCCGCTGTCGGCCGGTGCCACCACGCTGAACAAGGTGTGCGGCTCGGGCATGAAGACCATCATGCTCGGCCATGACCTGATCAAGGCCGGCTCGGCCAGCATCGTGGTCGCCGGCGGCATGGAATCGATGTCCAACGCCCCGCACATGCTGCCGAACTCCCGTACCGGCAACCGTTTCGGCAACTTCCAGGCGGTCGACCACATGGCCCACGATGGCCTGGTCAACGCCTATGACGGCAAGGCCATGGGCGAATTCGCCGAGTGCGCGGTGGACAAGTACCAGTTCAGCCGCGAAGAGCAGGACGCCTATGCGATCGAGTCGGTCAAGCGCGCGCAGGCTGCCCAGGCCAATGGTGCGTTCGCCGACGAGATCGTCGCGGTGAAGGTAGCCACCCGCAAGGGTGACGTCGAGGTCGCCACCGACGAGCAGCCGGGGCGCTCGGACATCGCCAAGATCCCGACCCTGCGTCCGGCCTTCAAGAAGGACGGCAGCGTGACCGCCGCCAGTTCCTCCAGCATCTCCGACGGTGCCGCCGCGGTGGTGCTGCTGACCGAAGAGGATGCCGCCGCGCGAGGCATCACGCCACTGGCCCGCATCGTCGGCCACGCCACCCACTCGCAGGAACCGGAGTGGTTCACCACCGCGCCGATCGGCGCGCTGCACAAGCTGCTGGGCAAGACCGGCTGGTCGCTGGACCAGGTCGATCTGTTCGAAATCAACGAAGCCTTTGCCGTGGTGGCGATGGCCCCGATGCGCGAACTGGGCATCCCTCACGACAAGCTCAACGTGAATGGCGGCGCCTGCGCACTGGGTCACCCCATCGGTGCCTCCGGCGCACGTCTTGTGGTGACCCTGGTCAACGCTCTGCGCACGCGTGGTGGCAAGCGCGGCATTGCCACCCTCTGCATCGGCGGCGGCGAAGCAACGGCAATCGCCATCGAATTGATTTAAAAAGATTTAACGATGATTTCGCAAAAATGAATGCGGGATCGCTTGACACCCAATCTTGGCTTGTCATCATGTTGTCGGCGCGCAGCATGCGCGTTGCCTAATTCTAACGACGAGGATTTACACAATGAGCATCAACAAGCTGCTGGTCGCGATGTCCCTGGCTCTGGCCCTGGCCGCCTGCTCGAAGCAGGAAGCTGCCCAGGACGCCGCTGCTTCGGCCAACGAAGCCGCCACCGAAGCCCAGGCTGCTGCCGACCAGGCCGCCGCTGCTGGCGCCCAGACCGCCGACGCTGCCCAGCAGGCCGCTGACACCGCCGCCACCGCTGCTGACGCCGCCACCGACGCCGCTGCCCAGACCGCCGGTGCTGCCACCGACGCTGCTGCCGGCGCTGCTGCTGACGCTGCCAAGGCTGCTGAAGGCACCGCTGAGAAGGCCAAGGACGCTGCTGAAGAAGCCAAGAAGTAATAACTTCTTTCTTCACGCTGTTCTGGAAAAGCCGCTGGTTCGCCAGCGGCTTTTTCTTTGCGTGGATGCCGGCGATCAAGCCCCTGCATCGCGACCCGGTCTTCACAACGGCATGAATAGGCTGGCGTCCCCATCCATTGCAGTGCCGGAGACCGCCATGAAGATTCGTCCGATCACCACCACCCTGCTGGCCGCCTCCCTGCTGCTGGCCCTGGCCGCCTGCAAGGGCCCGGAAGCCGAACAGGCCAAGCAGGACGCGCAGCAGGCGGCCGACAGCGCCGGCGCTGCCGCCCGCGACGCCGTCGACAAGGCTGCTGCCGCCACCCGCGAAGCCGCCGACAAGACCGCCGCCGCTTCCGAGCAGGCCGCCGCCGATACCCAGCAGGCGCTGGACAAGGCCGCAGACGCCACTGCCAACGCCGCCGACAAGGCCAAGGACGCCGCAACCGACGCCGCCGCGCACGCCAGCGACGCCACCGCCGACGCCGCGCAGAAGGTCGCCGACAAGGCCCGCGATGTCGCCAATGACGCCAAGGCCAACGCCGCCAAGGAAGAAGCCAAGCACTAAGCCTTACCGGCAGCCGAGCACCGGCTCGGCTCCACAGGAAAAGCCGCGGCACTGCCGCGGCTTTTCTGCTTTTCGCTCCCTGCTTCTTCTGTTGATTCCGTGGTGTGCGCCCACGGAAAGTGTCCAAGGACGCGCGGGTAGGTGGCGCAGGGGCGTAAGCGCCATGGATGGCGCGCCCCAGCCTACAAGGACGTATTCACGGCGCCCCCTGCGCGACCTACCCGCGCGGCCCACCCATCAGTATCAGCGCCCACCACGAGGGGCTCCGCCGTTGGCCGCCCCTACGGCAGCGCGCGCGCCAGCATCGCCGTCAGCTCCAGCCCCGCCGGCAGCGTCCCGAACGCCAGCCCATGCTCCCCTTCCAGCCGGCTACGCACGAACGCCTCCGCCATCGGACTGCGCGCACGCAGCAGCAGCGCCGCCTGCAGCAGCAGCGCAGTGCGCTCGCAGAACAGCCGCGCCTGCGCTTCCTCCGGTGGCGGCGCCGCTGCCCAACGCTGCAATGCTGCTGCATAGCGCGCATCACGGTCAGCCACCGACGCCAGCTCACCGCGCAACGCCGCCATCGCCTCCGGTTCACGCGCCAGCGCACGCAGCACATCCAGGCACTGGATGTTGCCGCTGCCCTCCCAGATCGAATTCAACGGTGCCTGCCGGTAAAGGCGGGGCAGCATCGACTCCTCAACGTAGCCGGCACCGCCCAGGCATTCCTGCGCTTCATTGACGAAGGCCGGCGCACGCTTGCACAGCCAGTACTTGCCCAGCGCCGTCCCCAACCGCGCCATCGCCGCTTCATTGGCATCCACACCGGCACGATCCACCGCGCGTGCGATGCGCATCGCCAACACCGTGGCTGCTTCCGACTCCAGCGCCAGATCAGCCAGCACGTTGGTCATCAGCGAGTGCTCCACCAGCAGCTTGCCGAAGGTGCGCCGATGGCGTGCATGATGCAGCGCCTGCGCCAGCGCCATGCGCATCTCCGCGGCCGCACCCAGCATGCAGTCCAGACGGGTCATCATCACCATGCCGATGATGGTCGCCACGCCACGCCCTTCTTCGCCCACGCGCCATGCCTGCGCGCCACAGAACTCGACCTCGCTGGACGCATTGGACCAGTCACCCAGCTTGTCCTTCAGCCGCATCAGCCTGAATGCATTGCGGTCGCCATCGGCCAGCCGGCGCGGCATCAGCAGACAGGTCAGCCCGCCCGGTGCCTGCGCCAGCACCAGGAAGCCATCGCACATCGGCGCGGAAAAGAACCACTTGTGGCCGACCAGGCGGTAACGTTCGCCATCGATCGGCTCGGCGCGCGTGCTGTTCGCACGTACATCCGAGCCGCCCTGCTTCTCGGTCATGCCCATGCCCAGCGTGATGCCGATCTTGTCCGCCACCGGCACGTCGCGCGGGTCATAGACCGGCGCGGCGGCCTTGCGCGCCCATTCGGCCAGGTGCGGCTGCGACTGCAGCACTGCCACCGCCGCATGGGTCATGGTCAAGGGGCAACTGGTGCCGGCTTCGGCCTGGTGGTGCAGGTAGCTCAGCGCCGCACGCGCGACGTGTGCGCTGGGCTGCGGCTCGTGCCAGGACAGACCCGCCACGCCATGCTGCTTCGCTGCGGACATCAGCTGGTGGTACGCAGGGTGGAACTCGACCGTATCAATGCGGTGGCCCTGCGCATCGTGCGTACGCAGCCGCGGGCGATCACGGTTGGCATCGAAGCCGAGCCGGTACAGCTCGTCGCCGGCCAAGGCCCCGTACACGGCCAGGCGTGGCGCTAAGGCACCGGCACCCTCGCGATGCACCGCCTCCGCCAACGCCACATCGTCGGTCCACAGCTGGCGGCCCGCGAACGGTGGCGGCTGGTTCAGCACCACATGGGTTTCAAACGGCGCGTTGCTGCTGAAGCTGGGTCCACTCATCCGGTCCATCCTGGCGGCAAGAGGTATGCGGTCCGATTGTGCCGCATGCCCCGCCAAGCCCGTGTTCAGGCCGGTTCTCACCGCCTGCACGAAGCGCAGGCCACAGTGGCCGCATGGAAGGCAATGACGATCTGGTGGTGCTGCGTCCGGAGGGGCTGTACTGCGCCGCAGGAGATTTCCACATCGATCCCTGGCGCCCGGTGCCGCGCGCGGTCATCACCCATGGCCACGGCGACCACGCGCGCCCGGGCATGGGCGAATACCACTGCAGCGAAGGAAGCCTGCCGATCCTGCGCTGGCGGCTGGGCGATGTTGGCGTGCAGGCACACGCCGAGGGGGTGCGGTTCCGCTTGGGCCGGGTGCAGGTATCGCTGCATCCGGCCGGTCATGTGCTCGGTTCGTCGCAGGTGCGCATCGACGATGGTGAACGGGTGTGGGTGGCGTCCGGCGACTACAAGCGCCAACCCGACCCGACCTGCACGCCCTTCGAAGTGGTGCCCTGCGATACGTTCATTACCGAAGCGACGTTCGCGCTGCCGATCTATCGCTGGCCGGACACCCCGGCGGTCGCCGCAGAGATCGTGGCGTGGCGCCGCGAATGCGAACAACGTGGCGAAGCGGCGATCCTGCTGTGCTATGCACTCGGCAAGGCGCAGCGGGTGCTGGCCGAGTTGTTGCCACTGGACGACCGCCCCGCGTGGCTGCACGGCGCCATCGCCAATGGCGTGTCGGTCTACCGGCAGGCCAACATCCCGATGCTGGAGACGCTCACCGTCGCCGAACAGGGGCGTCAACCCGATGCCGCCGGCCAGTTGATCCTGGCCCCACCCTCGGCCGCAGGCACGCCGTGGATGCGCCGCTTCGGGCCGCATCAACTGGGGTTCGCCTCGGGGTGGATGCAGCTGCGCGGCAACCGGCGGCGCCGCAACGTCGACCGGGGCTTCGTCATTTCCGATCACGCTGATTGGCCCGCGCTGCTGCAGACCATCGAACAGACCGGCGCGCAGCGGGTCATCGCCACCCATGGCAATACCGATGCATTGATTCCGTTCCTGCGCGAGCGCGGCGTGGCGGCTGAAGCCTTTCGCACCGACTTCGGGAGCGAGGAATGAAGGCGTTCGCCGCGCTCTACCAGCGCCTGGACCGCAGTACTGCGACGCTGGACAAGCGCGCCGCACTGGTCGACTACTTCCGCCACGCAGCGGCGCACGATGCGGCGTGGGCGCTGTACCTGCTCAGCGGCGGCAAGGTCGGCGGCACACGTCGCAGGATCGCCGCCAGTGGTGAGCTGCGCAGCTGGATTGCCGAGGAATCCGGACTGCCCGCCTGGCTGGTGGAAGACAGCTACGCTCAGGTCGGCGATCTGGCCGAAACACTGACACTGCTGCTGGATGACCCCTTGCATCCCGCCGCCGACCGGCCGTTGTCGGACTGGATCGAGCAGCATCTGCTGGCGGTGGCCAACCAGCCCGAAGTGGTGCGCCGTGCGGCGGTCGTCGCCGGCTGGCGGCAGCTGTGCAGCGGCGAGCGCCTGGTGTTCAACAAGCTGCTCACCGGCGCGCTGCGCGTGGGTGTCTCGCAACGGCTGGTGCAGCAGGCGCTGGCAGAATGGTCCGGCCTGGACATCGCGCGCATCGCCCAGCGCATGCTCGGCGAGTGGGTGCCCTCTCCCGCGTTGCTGGGGCAGCTGCTGTCGCCGGATGAACTGCCACTGGACCGGCAGCAGCCGTACCCGTTCTTCCTGGCCTCACCGCTGGAGGGCGAACCGGGCGAACGGCTGGGTCCGGTCGAAGACTGGCTGCTGGAGTGGAAGTGGGATGGAATCCGTCTGCAGCTGCTGCGCCGACGCGGTGAAGTGGCGCTGTGGTCACGTGGCGAAGAACGGCTGGATGGCCGCTTCCCGGAAATTGAACAGGCCGCGATGGCGCTGCCCGACGGCTGCGTGCTGGACGGAGAACTGCTGGCCTGGGACGAGAGCGACGACCTGCCACGCGCCTTCACCGCGCTGCAGACCCGCATCCAGCGTCGCAAGCCCGGTGCAGCGACCTTGCGCAACACCCCGGTGCGCGTGCTTGCCTACGACCTGCTTGAACGCGATGGCGAGGATCTGCGCGGGCTGCCACTGCAGCAACGGCGTGCACAGTTGGCCGAGGTCATCGGTGCCCTCGGCGATACGCGCATCCAGCTGTCGCCCGACGTACCCGCTGGAGACTGGCTGCAGGCGGCCACGTCGCGGGAGGCCGCCCGTGAGCGGGGCGTGGAAGGGTTGATGCTGAAACGCCGGACGTCCGCCTACCAGTCAGGGCGACGGCGCGGCGACTGGTGGAAATGGAAGGTCGACCCCCTGACCATCGATGCCGTGCTGCTGTATGCGCAGGCCGGCCATGGACGGCGCAGCACGCTGTACACCGATTACACCTTCGGCGTCTGGGACGGCGATACGCTGGTGCCGGTGGCCAAGGCCTATTCGGGCCTGGATGACAAGGAAATCCTGGCCCTCGATCGCTGGATCCGCGCCAACACCCGTGAACGGTTTGGCCCGGTGCGCAGCGTGCGTGCCGAACAGGTGTTTGAACTGGGCTTCGAGGCAGTCAACCGCAGCAGCCGGCACAAATCCGGCATCGCCGTGCGCTTTCCCCGCATCCTGCGCTGGCGCCACGACAAGCCCGCCGCCGAAGCCGACCAGCTGGCCACGCTGCAGGCGCTGGCGCGATGAACCGCCGCGAGGCGTTGCGCCGGCTGGAAGACTGGTTCGCTGCGCGCGGCTGGCGCTCATTGCCGTTCCAGCGCGCGATGTGGCGGCACTATCTGGCAGGCGACTCCGGGCTGCTGCACACCCCCACCGGCAGCGGCAAGACGCTGGCCATGTTCGGCGGCCCGCTGCTGCAGGCGATGCTCGATCCACCGTCGGCACCGCGCCGGGCCAGCGCGGTGCGGCCGCTGCAAGTGCTGTGGGTGACGCCGCTGCGGGCATTGGCCAGTGATACCGCACGTGCACTGCAGGCAGTGGTCGACGGGCTGGGCTTGGGCTGGCGGGTCGGCCTTCGCAGCGGCGATGCCAGCAACCGCGAGCGCCGGCAGGCCCGCGAAGGCCGCGTCGACGTACTGGTGACCACGCCGGAATCGCTGGCACTGCTGCTGAGCTATCCCGACACACTGCCACGCATGCGCCAGCTGCGCTGCGTGGTGGTGGACGAATGGCATGAACTGCTGGGCAACAAGCGCGGCGTCCTGCTGCAGCTGAACCTGGCGGTGCTGCGCGACGCCGCCCCTTCCCTGCAGCTTTGGGGACTGTCGGCCACGCTGGGCAACCTGCCGCAGGCCCGCGACGTGCTGCTGCCTGGCCAACAGGATGCACCGATCGTACAGGGCGTTCGTCCGCGCGCGATCAGCGTGCGCAGCCTGCTGCCGGAACCGGGTGAACGTTTCCCTTGGGCGGGGCATCTCGGCCTGGCGCAGCTGCCGCGCGTGCTGGACGCGCTGATGGCCGTACGCAGCAGCCTGCTGTTCACCAACACCCGCGCGCAGGCCGAGCTGTGGCACCAGGCGCTGGCTGCGGTATGGCCGGAAGACGCGGACACGCTGGCACTACATCATGGCTCGCTGGATCCAGCACTGCGCCAGCAGGTGGAAGACGGCCTGCGCGCAGGCGCGTTGCGCTGCGTGGTGGCGACCTCCAGCCTCGACCTCGGCGTGGATTTCCCGGAGGTTGAACAGGTACTGCAGCTGGGCAGCCCCAAGGGCGTGGCGCGGCTGCGCCAGCGCGCCGGGCGCGCACGCCATCGTCCCGGCGCCGGGGGGGCCATCGTCTGCATACCCAGCCACGCACTGGAACTGGCCGAATATGCAGCGGTGCGCCGCGCACTGCACGAAGGCGTGGTCGAAGCGCGTCGACCGCCGACGTTGTCACTGGACGTGCTGGCACAGCATGCGGTCAGCCGCGCCCTCGCTGGCGGCTTTGACAGTGATGCGCTGCTGGCGCAGGTGCGTCGCACCCATGCCTTCGCCACGCTGGGCGATGAACAATGGCGGGCCGTGCTGGACTTCATCGTGCAGGGTGGGCAGGCGCTGGCGCAGTACCCCGATTTCCACAAGGTCGTGCGCGATGCCGATGGCAGCTACCGCATGCACGATCGCCGCCAGGCGCTGCGGCACCGCCTGTCGATCGGCACCATCAGCAGCGATGGCAGCGTGCGCGTGCAGTTCCTGCGCGGTGGCGGGCTTGGTGCAGTGGAGGAGCAGTTCGCCAGCCGCCTGCGTCGCGGCGACCGTTTCCAGTTCGCCGGGCGCCTGCTGGAACTGGTGCAGCTGCGCGACATGACCGCTTTCGTGCGGCTGGCACGAGGGCGCGATGATGGTGTGGTGCCGCGCTGGCAGGGAGGCCAGTTGCCGCTGTCGATGCCACTCGGCCGTGAGCTGGAGTGGGTGCTGTCCGGCGCCGACGACAGTGCCGAATCCCGCTGGTTGTCACCGTTGCTGGCACTGCAGCAGCAGCTGTCGGCGCTTCCCGGCCCAGAGCACCTGCTGGTGGAAGAGGTGCGGCGCCGCGAAGGCCAGTTCATGTTCGTCTACCCCTTTGCCGGCCGCCACGTACACGAGGCACTGGCCGCGCTGTTGGCGCTGCGCTGCACCCGCCAGCAACGCAACAGCATTGGCTATGCGGTGAACGATCATGGCCTGGTGCTGGCGCCGGCGCGGCCGATCGATCTGGATGAGGCGCAATGGCGTGCGTTGTTCGGCAATGACCGGTTGCTGGCCGATCTGCGCGAGGCAGTGAACCTGGGCGAGCTGGCGCGACGTCAGTTCCGGGGCATCGCACGCGTAGCAGGCCTGCTGGTGCCCAGCCTGCCCGGTGGCATGCCACGGTCGCTGCGCCAGCTGCAGGCGTCCGCGGGCCTGCTGTACGACGTGCTGCGCGAGCACGATCCGGAACACCTGCTGCTGGCGCTGGCGGAACATGAAGTGCTGTACGACAGCCTCGACCTGCCGGGCGTGCAGCAGGTACTGGAGCGGATCGGCACGCAGCAGCTGTCGCTGCAGCGACCGTCATCACTCACGCCGCTGGGCTTTCCATTGTGGGCCGAACGCCTGCGCGGTCAGTTCAGCAATGAAGACTGGCGTATGCGCGTGCAGCGCGCGGCCGAGCAACTGGAGCGCCGCCATGACCGATGAATTGCCGCTGCTGCTCGCTGGTGAGCCCGTGGTCCTGGTGGGCGCGCGTGCGCTGTACTGGCCCGCGCGGCAGGCACTGCTGATCGCAGACCTCCACCTGGGCAAGGCCGATGTGTTCCGTCGCGCCGGCATCGCGTTGCCCAGCGGCGGCACTGGCGAAGACCTGCAACGCTTGCAGCGGCTTCTGGACCTGCATGCCTGCCGCGAGCTGTGGATCCTGGGCGACATCCTGCATGGGCCGGCGCATCGCGCTGCGTGGTACCAGCAATGGCTGGGATGGCGTGAACGCAATGCTTCGCTGGACGTGCATGTCCTGCGCGGTAATCACGACCGCCAGCTGCCGCATGCGCAGTTGCAGGTCCAGATCCACGATGAAGTACGACTGCGGCCGTTCCTGCTTCGGCATGAGCCGATGCCCGATGCGGCGCTGCATGTGATCGCCGGGCATCTGCACCCGCAGGTTGCCTTGAGGCCACTGCGACGGCGCTTCCCCGCGTTCTGGCTGCGTGACCGGATGACGGTCCTGCCGGCCTTCTCCGCATTCACTGCAGGCATCGTGCCTGCCCCCGCCCGCGGCGAACAGATGATCGCCTGCGTGGAAAGCGGCCTGGTGGAACTGCCGGTCGCCTGACTCAGGCCGGGCCAATGCCCAGCTGCGGCATCAACTGGAAATCAGGGGTGTCATTCTCACGCCGCCGCGGCAAGGCCTGGATTGCCGCCAGCATCTCCTGCGCGCAGGTACGGATGCGTGCGTGGTGTTCCGGCGACGCATGGCTGACCAGGCTGCCGACATGGAACTCGAATACATCCTCCAGTACGTCGGGCTGGTCCTCGTGCAGCATCTGCAGCAGTCCACGCAGCTTGCAGATTTCCGATTCCAGCTCTTCGACCGCGAACAACATGGCGTCCTCCTGTTCAACATCAAGCGGCACGTCCGGGCCGCAACAGGCCGCAACAACAGCGCTGCCCGGGCCACGCGCGATGTTGATCACGGAAAGGAAAACGGGCGACGCGCAGTCGCGTGCAACCTACTTCTCGCACATCCGCGGTGAGGCAACCGTTAATTCACGTGACGGCACGCTTCACGCGCCGGCCGTGATCGCGTTGCTGCGAGGTATCTCCATCGTCGTCGCCAATGCGTCGATAAAGGCCGGATCCAGCGTGAGCGAACCGAACCACCCCTGCTGCGTGCCGCTGAGCACGCGCAGCATGTGGCCACGGCCTCCGGGCAGGCGCCCCATCGGGCCCAGCAGCACGTCGCGCGTCTTCGCCCAGGCATCGCGATCGGACTGGAACAGCGGCGTCAGCCAGCGACTCCAGCGCTGGTAGACCGCCACGTGGGCCCTGCGTTGCGCCTGGTAGGCCTGCAACGCTTCGGCACCACCGCCATGCGCGCGCACCGCATCGCGCAGCGCCAGCGCATCGAGCAGCGCCATGTTCACCCCCTGCCCCAGCTGCGGGCTCATCGCGTGCGCCGCATCACCTGCCAGCACCATGCGGCCCTGGTGCCAGCGCGTCATCACTGCATCGCGATAGACCGCGCGCGCCAGCTGGCCGGCATCGCGCAGGTGGGCGAAGCGCGCACTGGCCTGCGGCCACAGCGCATGCAGCTCGTCCAGCCAGAGCGTCATGCCATCGGCCTGCCAGCGCTCGAAGTCGGTGCGTGGCAGGCTCCAGAAGAAACTCAGGCGCGGCGTGTCATCGCCGGGGCGCGTGCCGACCGGCAACAGGCCGATCATCTTGCGCGCGGCCACGTAGCGCTGCCGCAGCTCCTGCACATGCGGCCAGTCTTCGGCCGGCAACAGGCACCACAGCGCTCCCCACGGATACACGCGGTCCAGCCCGGCACCGCCGGCAATGGTGCTGCGCAGCGTAGAGGCCGCGCCATCGGCGGCCACCACCAGGTCGAACGGGCCATGCAGGCGCCCTTCGCTGTCGCGCAGGCGGCCCTGCTCGGCATCCACGGCGGCGATGGTGACGCCCGCATGCAGATTGCCTGCCCCCCCGCGCGCCTGGTCCAACAGCGAGAACAACGCCCCACGCTGCATGCCCAGGCCATGCAGGCGCGCATCCAGACCGTCGTAGCGCATGTCCATCACCGCGCGCTCGCATGGCGTGTCGCCATACAGGCGGTGCACCGGCGCGGCATGCGCGCGCACCGCATCCAGCAGGCCCATCTGCCACAGCACCTGCAGGCCGCTGGGCTGCAGCAGGAAACCGGCACCCACCGGTCCCGGCGTCGGCACGCGCTCGAATATCTCTACCTCGTGGCCGTCACGGGTGAGGAGGATGGACACTGCCTGTCCAGCGGTGCCGTAGCCGATCACGGCGATACGCAGTCGTTCCGTCATGGCCACATTGTGCCCGAGGCGGGTGGACCGCGAACCGGCCGCGGGCACGCCACGCAAAAAAAAACCCCGCCGAAGCGGGGTTTTCAACGCACTGTCGAGTGGATCACTCGGCCGGCGTGATGTTCGAAGCCTGGGCACCCTTCGGGCCCTGGGTCACGTCATAGGTGACACGCTGGCCTTCCTGCAGGCTGCGGAAGCCCTTGGAGTTGATGGCGGAGAAGTGCGCGAACACGTCGGCGCTGCCATCCTCCGGCGAGATGAAGCCAAATCCCTTGGCGTCGTTGAACCACTTGACGGTACCGTTCGGCATGGTGATGCGAGACCTTATGCAATGAATGGGTGGTGTACGCTGAACCCGCGCACAAGCTGAGTATGCAAAGCTTGCTCGGGGAAGACAATCACCCCCGCGCCAATTCGCCCACCAGTTCCGGAAGTCCGTTGCTGGCCGCCTGTACGTTGGCCAGCACTTCGGCCATCGTAATCTCCTCGCCATCACCACAGCCGGCAGCCCAGTTGGCGATGATCGCCAGGCAGGCGTAATCCAGCCCCAGTTCGCGTGCCAGCGCGGCTTCCGGCATGCCGGTCATGCCCACCAGGTCGCAGCCGTCGCGGCGCATGCGGGCGATTTCAGCGATGGTTTCCAGGCGCGGGCCCTGCGTTGCGCCGTAGCAGCCACCGTCATGGACCGTGACGCCGGTCACTTTGGCCGCCGCCAGGATCTTGCTGCGCAGCATCGGCGTGTACGGGTGGCCGAAATCGACGTGGACCACATCGGTGCCCTCTTCTTCACAGATGGTGCTGATGCGGCCCCAGGTGTAGTCGATGATCTGGTCCGGGCAGGCCAGCACGCGCGGGCCGAAGTTCTCGGTGATGCCACCGACCGTGTTCAACGCCAACACGCGCTGCGCGCCCAGCTGCTGCAGCGCGGCCAGGTTGGCGCGGTAGTTGATCTTGTGCGGCGGCAGCGAGTGGCCTTCACCATGGCGCGCCAGGAACGCCACGCGATGGCCGAGCAGCGTGCCGACGCGCACCGGACCGGACGGGCGGCCGAAGCGGGTGTCGACCTCGTGGGTCTGCACGTCGTCAAGCTTGGCCAGGTTGTAGACACCGGTACCGCCGATCACGGCCAGGGCGATCTGTTGCATTCGAAGCACTCCATGAAAAGACGAACGCCGGCACCCGAGGATGCCGGCGGCAGAAGAAGACGCGCCGCGGGCGGCTGCGCCGTTATTCCTTCATCGCGTAGATGGCCGGCACGCAGCGCAGGGTTTCGTTGACGTCCATGCCGAAGCCGAACACGTAGCGGTCCGGCAGTTCGATGCCGGCGTAGTCGGCGGTCACGTCCGGCAGCGCGCGGTCGTGCTTCTTCACCGTCATCGCGGCGATGCGCACGTCGGTTGCGCCCTGTTCCAGGCACCAGGTGCGAACGCCCTGCAGGGTGTAGCCCTCGTCAAGGATGTCGTCGACCAGCAGCACGCGGCGGCCGAACAGCGAGGTGGCCGGCTTGTGCTTCCAGACCAGGTCGCCACCGGTGGTTTCACCGCGGTAACGGGTGGCGTGCAGGTAATCGAACTGCACGTCCTGGCCGCGCGCGCCCAGTTCCAGCGCCAGCTGGCCGGCGAACGGCAGCGCGCCGTGCATGATCGACAGGAACAGCGGCACCTCGCCCTTGTAGTCGCGCGCGATGGCGTCGGCGATACCAGCGATGGCCTTGTCGATGGTGGGGCGGTCGACCAGCAGGTCAGCCTGGGCCAGGGCCTGGGAAATGGTGAGGTTGGGCATCAGACGGTTCTTCCAAGGGTTTCAAGCAGACGGGTTTGGGTGTCGCCATGGCGGGCATCGGCCAGCAGGCCATCCCAGCCAAGCGCGCCGCGGCCGATCAAGCCCAGCAGCGCAGCGGTATTGAGGGAGCGCCCCTGCACCGCGTGCAGGGCTTCATCGACCAGCTCCGGGTGGCAGACCAGCACCACGTCGCAGCCGGCGTCCAGATGGGCGTGCACGCGCGCCGGCACGCCGCCGGCGCTGTGCGAGGCGGCCATGCCGATGTCGTCGGAGAACACCACGCCACGGAAGCCGAGCTCGCCGCGCAGGATGTCCTGGATCCAGCGCGGCGAGTAACCTGCCGGTTCAGGCGCAATCTGCGGGTAGATCACGTGCGCCATCATCACCGCATCGGCACCGGCAGCGATGCCGGCCTGGAACGGCACCAGGTCCTGCGCGCGCAGCTCGTCCAGCGCGCGCGGATCGATCGCAGTATCGACGTGGGTGTCTTCCAGCACGGTGCCGTGGCCGGGGAAATGCTTGAGCGTGGCGGCCATGCCGACCGAGTGCATGCCACGCACGTAGGCGGCGGTGAACGCGGCCACCACCTGCGGGTCTTCACTGAAGGCGCGGTTGCCGATGGCACGGTTGCCACGGCCAAGGTCGACCACCGGCGCGAAGCTCAGGTCCAGGCCGCTGGCGCGTACTTCGCTGGCCATCAGCCAGGCGTGCCGTTCGGCCAATGCCAAGGCCTGCTGCGGGTCGGTGGCATACAGGGCACCAATGTCCTGCAGTGGCGGCAGATCGCTGTAACCCTCGCGGAAACGCTGTACGCGACCGCCTTCCTGGTCCACGCAGATCAGCTGCGGGCGCGGCGCGGCGGCGCGGATCGCCGCGCTCAGATCGGTCACCTGCTGGCGGGAGGCGAAGTTGCGCTTGAACAGCACCACCCCGGCCACGGCATCGTGCTGCAGCCAGTCACGTTCCTGGGCGGTCAGTTCGGTGCCGGCAACGCCGATCAGCAGCATGGTCGATCTCCACAACGCGCGCCCGCATGGCGCAGTGCCGCATTGTCGCAGAACCGGCCGACAGGCGCAGTGGTCAGAAAAAGGGGAGTGTGCGGTCAGAGGCCCTGCGGGGGGTCGGATCCCCGCAGGGGCCCTGACCCCGATCTGCTCAGACCTTGCAGCCGTCCGGGCCGCAGGCCTCGTCGTCGCCAGCCGGGGTGGCCGGAGCGCCCTGTTCGGCGGCAATCTGGCGCAGGGCGTTGGCGAAGGCCTCGGGGGGCTGCGCCCCGGAAATGGCCCACTTTCCATCGATGACGAAGGTCGGCACCGAGGAGATGCCCAGCGCATGCGCCTCCGCCAGCTTGGCTTCGACCTCGGCCAGGCCGCGGTCGGAGGCCAGCATCTGCGCGATTTCGCCGCCGTCCAGGCCGCCCGCCACACCGGCCTTGATCAACACCGCGCTGTCCGCCAGGTTCTGGCCAAGCTCGAAGTGGGCGCGGAACAGCGCCTCCCCGACCGCGTCCTGCACGCCGTGCTGGCCGGCCAGCCACAGCACCCGGTGCGCCGGCAGCGTGGTCACCCGCACCTGGCCCCGGCTGAAGTCCATCGGCAGGCCTTCCGCACGCGCCGTGGTCTGGGTCTGGCCGAGGATCTGCTCGGTGCGCTCGACGCCGCCGAACTTGCGCACATAGGCCTCACGCAGCGGCACCGGGGTTGCGTCCGCGTCCGGGTCCAGCTGGAACGGCTGCCAGTGGATATCGAGTTCAGGCGCATCGGCGCCCAGCAACTGCACGCCCTGCTGGAAACGATGCTTGCCGATCCAGCACCAGGGACAGACCACGTCGGAGTAGATGTCGATTCTCATCCCCCCGACATGGGGCCCGCCCCCGCCGAAAAAAGGGGACGGAGGAGATTAAGTCGCTTTCCGCACAGGCGGGGTAAAGACGACTTAATCCCCTCCGTCCCCTTTTCAGGGTTTCACCACTGTGAATAGGGACGACTGGCGAGCGCGACGTTGTAGTAGCGGGCGTCGTCGGTGACTTCCGCGCCGGCCCAGTCCGGCAGCTGGATGGCCTGGTCGGCGCTGTCCAGTTCCACCTCGGCCACCACCAGGCCGGCGTTGTCGCCGAGGAACTCGTCCACTTCCCAGGTCAGGCCGGCGTGCTCGACCAGATGGCGGCGCTTGTCGATCAAGCCACCCACGCACAGCGCCAGCAGCGCGCGCGCGTCCTCCACCGGAATCGGGTAATCGAATTCCTGCCGGGTGTGGCCGATGGTGCGCGACTTCAGGTTCAGCGCAGCATGGTCGCCCTCGATACGCACGCGCACCGAGGCGTTCTGGGTACCGCGATCCAGCGCGCCCATGTCGTTGATGTAGCCCTGCGCCATCGGGATCACCCGGTGCGCAGCGGATCGCCAGCCATCGTTGATGACCAGGAATTTGCGTTCGATTTCAATGCCCATGGCGCGATTATGCGCCATGGGTGATGACAGCCGCTCAGCGCTTCTCGAACACCGCGATGCTTTCCACGTGCGCGGTGTGCGGGAACATGTCCATGGCACCGGCGCTGACCAGGGTGAAGCCCTGTTCATTGACCAGATAACCGGCATCGCGTGCCAGCGAACCCGGGTGACAGCTGACATAGACGATGCGCTTGAACTGCTTCAGCGGCAGCTGCTGCAGCACTTCGATGGCGCCCGAGCGCGGCGGGTCCAGCAGCAGCTTGTCGAAGCCCTGGCGCATCCACGGCGTGCTGCGCTGGTCCTGGGTCAGGTCGGCGCTGAAGAACTGGGCGTTGGCCAGGCCGTTGCGCACGGCATTCTCACGGGCACGCGCGACCAGGCCGGCATCGCCTTCCACACCCACCACTTCGCGCACGCGGCGGGCCAGCGGCAGGGTGAAGTTGCCCAGGCCGCAGAACAGGTCAAGCACGCGTTCGTCCTCGCCCGGCTCAAGCAGGTCCAGAGCGTGGGCGATCATCTTTTCGTTGAGCTTGGCGTTGACCTGGATGAAGTCCAGCGGGCGGAACGCCAGTTCCACGTCCCAAGGCGCCAACCGGAACGACAGCGGTACCCCCTGCCCGTCCAGCGGCTGCACGGTGTCCACGCCGCCGGATTGCAGGTAGATCACGAAACCATGCTGCTGGCCAAAGGCGGCCCAGGCGGCGCGGTCGGCATCGCTGAGCGGCTGCAGGTGACGTACGGTCAGCACCACCGCCTGATCGCCGGCGATGAACTCGATCTGCGGGATGTCGCGCTTGCCATCGAGCGATTCGATGAAGGTCGACAAGGCCTCGACCTTGGTACCGATCTCCGGGATCACGGTCAGGCACTGGCTGAGATCGGCGACGAAACGCGGGTCCTGTTCACGGAAACCGACCAGGGTCTTGTCCTTCTTCTCGACCCGGCGCACCGAGAAGCGGCCCTTGCGGCGATAACCCCAGCTCTCGCCGACCAGCGGCGCCAGCACCTTGCCCGGCTTCACATGGCCGATCCGCTCCAGGTTGTCCATCAGCACGCGCTGCTTGGCGACGATCTGCTGGTCTTCGTCCAGATGCTGCAGCACGCAGCCGGCGCAGGTACCGAAATGCGGGCACTTCGGGGTCACGCGCTGGGGCGAGGCCTGCAGCACTTCCACCGTGCGCGCCTCGTCGAAATGGCGGCTGCGGGCGGTCTGTTCGGCCATGACCACCTCGCCCGGCAGGGCGCCGCTGACGAAGGTGACCTTGCCGCCCTCGCCTTCACGGCGGGCGACGCCGCGACCATCATGGCTGAGGTCGAGGATCTCGGTCTGGAACGGGGTACGGTCGATGCGGGAGCGGGATCGGGCCACGTGGCAACAGGCTGCGGGCAAAAATGGGGGCACATTGTCGCAGATCCTGACTGGCAGGGTCCGGACCCGCTTGCGCCCGCCGCCGCCGTGCTTGATGATTGCAGCAGCTGACATGGAGGCAGCCCTGATGCAGATGACCCCGCGGGCCAGCCGGCCCCGCTTCCTGCTTGTCGAGGACGACATCATCAGCCGCGGTTTTTTCAAAGCGGCGTTGGAAACGTTACCGGCGGACGTGGACACCGCAGATTCATTGGCCAGCGCGCTGGCCAGCGCCGAGCCCGGCGCGCATGACCTGTGGCTGATCGACGTCAACCTGCCGGACGGCAATGGCGCGCAGCTGCTGCGTGAACTGCGCCGTTCACACCCCGATACCCCGGCATTGGCGCATACCGCCGATGGCGACACCTCCATCCATGCCCGCCTGCGCGAAGCTGGCTTCAGCGACACGCTGGTCAAGCCGCTGGGCCGCGACCAGTTGCTGAAGGCCGTGCGCCGGGCACTGGTGAACAGCCCGGCGGGGATCTCCGTTGCCCCGGCTCCGGCAGCGGTCGAGCTGCAGGTACAGGACTGGGACGAGACCGCGGCACTGGCCGCGCTCAATGGCCAGCGCAACCACTTGATCGCGCTGCGCGAGCTGTTCCTGGCCGAGTTGCCGGGCGTACGCGATGCGGTCGAGCAGGCCGTGGACCAGCACGACGAGCGACAGCTGCGCAGCCAGCTGCACCGGTTGCAGGCGAGCTGTGGGTTTGTCGGCGCGGCACGGCTGGGACGGGCGGTGCGGCAGCTGCATCATGCGCCCGAGTCCGGGCAGGCCCAGGCGGGGTTCCGCGACGCGGTGGCGGCCCTGCTGCATTGAGGGTTGGTCGGCAGGGCTGCGCCCTGCACCCGCAGAGGCTTCAAGCCAAGGCAACAGCAAAAGCAAAAGCTGGCATTCCGTGGGGTGGCGGGGCGGTATCGGAGTGCGGGGACGCCGTAAACCCGTCCATGGGGGCTTGGCAGCCGCATCCATGCGGCTGACACCCCGCCCTCCGACACCGCCCCACCCCTGACAATTTCCCGGTGTCTGGTAGATCCACGCCGTGCGTGGATGAATCTCTGTCAGATATCGAAATCAATCTGGGGGTCGGATCCGTTTTCCTGTGGAAAACGGATCCGACCCCATGCCATTCCGACAGCTCGCAAGAATCTGTCGAAGGCGGGGTGGGTCCGGTTGAGGGGGCGTGAGCCGCATGGGCCCGAGGCATGCCTCGGGCGGGTTGGGCAGGACGCCCAACCCCGGTCTTGCCGTGTGCGCAGGACAGCGCACACGAGCAAGCGGCGACCGAGCTTACATGGGTGAGGGCGCTTTGCTTGCGAAGCACTGCTTCGCAAGCGCCCGAACGCACAGCCGCCACGGCTGGGCCGGACCCCGGAGGGGGACTTGCAGCGCCCCCCGCAACCGGACCCATCCCGCCATCCCACGGAATGCATGCTGTTGTTGTTGCTGTTGCTTTGGCCTCGGCAGGTGCAGGGCTGCAAGCCCTGCCGAACACCCCCTACCTGCGGGGCGCGAGCTGCTCGAGCATTTCCCAGGACTTCAGGCCGCGTGGCCCGAGGTGATGGGCCAGCACCCGCCGCATCGGCAGGCGCAGGCTGGCCAGGTCGGCGGCAGCGGGCTCTTCGTCGGCCGCCAACGCCAGCAGCGCCGAGCCAGTGGCCGCCGCCCGGCGTTCCCCACCACGCTCACTGAGCAGGCGCTGCGCGCCTTCCTGTGGGTCCAGCTCGTAGCGCGCGGCCGGGTCGATCGGCTGGCCGTCGCTGGCACTGTCCAGTTCGAAACCCAGGCCCAGCGCGGTCAGCAGCTCGCGCTCGAAACGACGCAGCGTCCAGGCCAGGCCGGCACCGACCGCCAGCCGTGCGCGCGCTTCGCCATAGGCCAGATACAACTCAGGCAACGGATCCTGGCGAGGTGCCAGGCGCAGGGTCAGTTCACTCAGATAGAAGCCGGCCAGCATCGCCTGGCCGACCAGGCGCGGGGCCGCATCCAGCGCTTCAGCGCCGCGCAACTGGGCCAGTTCACCGCGCTGCTGGGCGCTGAAGCGGATCCACTGCAATGGCTGCAGGGCAGCGCGCAGCACCTGGCCCTTGGCGGTTGACACACCACGCGCGAGCAGGCCGACGCGGCCATGCTGCGCGCTCAACACCTCGACCAGCAGGCTGGTCTCGCGGTAGGCCCGCGCATGCAGCACGAAGCCGGTGTCGTCCTCGATCATCATCGAAGCGACCGCAACGGCTTACTCGTAACCGAAGGCCTTCAGCGCGGCCTCGTCATCGGACCAGCCTTCACGCACGCGCACCCAGGTCTCAAGGAACACCTTGGCCCCGAACAGACGCTCCATCTGCAGGCGGGACTTGGCGCCGATCTCCTTGAGGCGGGCGCCGCCCTTGCCGATCACGATGGCCTTCTGGCCTTCGCGCTCGACCCAGATCACCGCGCCGATGCGCAACAGGTTGCCGTCCTCGGTGAAGCGCTCGATCTCAACGGTGGTAGCGTACGGCAGCTCTTCGCCGAGCTGGCGCATCAGCTGCTCGCGTACCAGCTCGCCGGCCAGGAAACGCTGGCTGCGGTCGGTGATCTCGTCCTCGCCGAACATCGGCGGCGCTTCCGGAAGCAGCTTCAGCACGTCGCGCACCAACGCTTCCAGGCCATTGCGCTTCTGCGCCGAGATCGGATGCACGGCAGCGAAATCACGGCCTTCGGTCACCTGCTGCAGGAACGGCAGCAGCGCGCCCTTTTCCTTCAGGCGATCGATCTTGTTGACCACCAGCACCACCGGAATGCCGGCATCGCGCAGCACATTGAAGGCCAGGCTGTCTTCTTCATCCCAGCGACCGGCCTCGATCACCAGCAGGCCGGCATCGACGCCCTCCAGCGAGCCGCGCGCGGCACGGTTCATCACCCGGTTCATCGCCCGCTTCTGCACCTTGTGCAGGCCGGGGGTATCAACCAGCACCAGCTGGCCTTCCGGGTAGGTGGCGATGCCCAGCAGGCGATGGCGCGTGGTCTGCGGACGGTTGGAAACGATGCTGACCTTCGCACCGACCAGGCCATTGGTCAGGGTCGACTTGCCCACGTTCGGGCGGCCGATGACGGCCACGCTGCCGCAATGATGAGGAGTTTGTTCGCTCACTTGGAATCCAGTTGTTCTAGGACGGCCGCAGCCGCCTGTTGTTCGGCAAGCCGCCGCGAGGCGCCTTCGCCCTCGGTGCTGGCGGCCGGGTCGGCTACGTTGCAGCGTACCCGGAAGTGCTTGGCATGGTCGTCACCGGATTCTGACACCAGTTCATACTGCGGCAACGCCTTCTGTCGGGCCTGCAGCCATTCCTGCAGGCGGGTCTTGGGGTCCTTCTCGGGACGGCCGGAGGCCGGCAGCGCCTCGATCGAAGCGCTGAACCAGGGCAGTACCACCGCCCGGCAGGCCTCGAAGCCGGCATCCAGGTAGATCGCAGCCACCACGGCTTCCACTGCGTCGGCCAGGATCGAGTCGCGGCGATGACCGCCGGACTTCATTTCGCCCGGGCCCAGGGTCAGCCGCTCGCCCAACTGCAGGGTGCGCGCGATCACCGCCAACGCACCTTCGCGCACCAGCTCGGCACGGGCACGGGTCATCGCCCCTTCGTCAGCCTTGGGCCAGCGTCGGTACAACGCCTCGGCCGCCATCATGTTGACGATGCTGTCGCCGAGGAACTCCAGGCGCTCGTTGTGCGGCGCACCGGCACTGCGATGCGTCAGCGCCTGCTTGAGCAGGGCCGGGTCGCTGAAGGCATGACCGATCAGGTCGCCACGTTGGATGAATTTACTGGGCACCGCTTCGTGTCAGGTCCTGGGAAGAATCGAATTTGCCAACCACATCGAGGTTGCCGATCAGCTGGCGACGCACTTCGTAGTTGACCTTGAGGGTCCAGCCATTGTCGCGACGGTCGAACTTCACGTTGGCCGGCTTCACATTGTCCGAGTAGTTGATGTACAGGCGCTTGAAGAACAGGTCCTGGATCCGCGACGGCTCCATGCTGCCCACGCCCGGCTCGTTGGCCAGGCTCTTCATCGCCGAGCGCACGGCGTAGTACTCCTGGTACATCGGGAACAGTTTCATGCCGATGTAGAGGAAGAAACCGACCACGATCAGGACCGTCAGGAACGAGGTCAGGGTCATGCCGCGCTGCGTGTTCATCGTCTTCATTGCGTTCTCCCCAGATACGCGTTGGATGTGAAGGTACTCAGTTGATGCCCGATCAGTTGATGCTCGAGCCGATCCGCGACGGCTCGAAGCCATCCTTGCAGAACCAGCCCTGGCAGTTCAGCCAGATCAGGAAGGCCTTGCCGCGCAGGTTCTCCTCCGGCAGCAGGCCCCAGAAACGGCCGTCGTCGCTGTTGTCGCGGTTGTCGCCCATCACCAGGTACTTGCCGGCCGGCACCGTCCACTGGCCCTGGCCGCGCGGGTAGTCGGTCTCCAGCACGGTGTGGGTGCGGCCCGGCAGGTGCTCGACCAGCAGGTTGGCGCCTTCGCCCTGGCCCTTGTGGCCGGCGTAGATGCCCTTGTTGTCGTACTTCAGCGGCTCGCCATTGAGGATCACGCCGTCGCCTTCGAAGACCACGGTGTCACCCGGCACGCCGATCACGCGCTTGATGAAGTTCTCGCCCTTGGCCGGGTCGTTGTCGCTGTGGCCGGGGAAGTGGAATACCACCACGTCGCCACGCGAGGGCTCGCCGAACGGCACGATCCTGGTGTTGCTGATCGGCAGGCGCAGGCCGTAGGAGAACTTGTTGACCAGGATGAAATCGCCGATCAGCAGGTTCGGCATCATCGAGCTGGACGGGATCTTGTACGGTTCGGCAATGAAGCTGCGCACGATCAGCACGATCGCCAGCACCGGGAAGAATGCACGCGAGTAATCCACCAGCACCGGCTCGGAATCGAGCAGGCCGGCGCGCTGGGCGCGACGCTTGGCGAGGTACAGCTTGTCCGCAAGCAGGATCAGGCCCGAGGCCAGGGTCAGCACGACCAGGAGGATCTCAAACAGTTTCATTCAGGGTCCTTTGCAACGTCACCGGACGACCGGCCCCGCAGGGCCGGTGCGGGATTACTTGTTGTCCATCTGCAGCACGGCCAGGAACGCTTCCTGCGGGATCTCCACGCGGCCGACCTGCTTCATGCGCTTCTTGCCTTCCTTCTGCTTTTCCAGAAGCTTCTTCTTGCGCGAAACGTCGCCACCATAGCACTTGGCCAGCACGTTCTTGCGCATGGCCTTGACCGTGGTACGGGCGATGATCTGCGAGCCGACCGCAGCCTGGATGGCGACGTCGAACATCTGGCGCGGAATCAGGTCCTTCATCTTCTCGCACAGCTCGCGGCCACGACGGTCGGCATGGCTGCGGTGCACGATCAGCGACAGTGCGTCGACCTTGTCGCCGTTGATCAGCACGTCCACGCGCACGAACGGGCCGGCGTCGAAGCGCACGAAGTGGTAGTCCAGCGAGGCGTAGCCACGGCTGACCGACTTCAGCTTGTCGAAGAAGTCCAGCACCACCTCGGCCATCGGCAGCTCATAGCTGATCTGCACCTGGCTGCCCAGGTAGTTGATGCCGATCTGGCTGCCGCGCTTTTCTTCGCACAGCTTGATGATGTTGCCGATGTACTCCTCGGGAGTGAGCACGTTGGCACGGATGATCGGCTCGCGGATCTCCTCGACCTGGTTCACCGGCGGCAGCTTCGCCGGGTTGTCCATGTTGATGATCGAGCCATCGGTCTTCAGGACTTCATACACCACCGTCGGCGCGGTGCTGATCAGGTCCAGGTTGTACTCGCGCTCCAGGCGTTCCTGCACGATTTCCATGTGCAGCATGCCCAGGAAGCCGCAGCGGAAGCCGAAGCCCATCGCCTCGGAGCTTTCCGGCTCGAAACGCAGCGCGGCATCGTTCAGGCGCAGCTTGTCCAGCGCTTCGCGCAGGTCCGGGTAATCTTCGGCATCGACCGGGAACAGACCGGCGAACACGCGCGGCTGCATTTCCTGGAAGCCCGGCAGCGGCTTCGGTGCCGGGTCGCCGGCCAGGGTCAGGGTGTCGCCGACCGGCGCACCGTGCACGTCCTTGATGCTGGCGGTGACCCAGCCCACTTCACCGGCACGCAGCGCAGGCAGCACTTTCCGCTTCGGCGTGAACACGCCGACGTTGTCGACCTGGTGATTGCGGCCGGTGGACATCACCTGCAGCTTGTCACCGGCCTTGATCTCGCCCTGCATCACGCGTACCAGCGAGACCACGCCCAGGTAGTTGTCGAACCAGGAGTCGATGATCAGCGCCTGCAGCTTCTCGGTGTCGCGCGGTGTCGGCGGCGGGATGCGATGCACGATCGCTTCCAGCACGTCCTGCACGTTCAGGCCGGTCTTGGCACTGACCGGCACGGCGTCGGAGGCGTCGATGCCGATCACGGCCTCGATCTCGGCCTTGGCGCGCTCGATGTCGGCGGTCGGCAGGTCGATCTTGTTGATCACCGGCACCACTTCCAGGCCCTGCTCCACCGCGGTGTAGCAGTTGGCCACGGACTGCGCTTCCACGCCCTGGGCCGCATCGACCACCAGCAGCGCGCCTTCGCAGGCGGCCAGCGAGCGACTGACTTCATAGGAGAAGTCGACGTGGCCGGGGGTGTCGATGAAGTTCAGATGGTAGGTCTGCCCGTCCTTGGCCAGGTACGGCAACGACACCGACTGCGCCTTGATCGTGATGCCGCGCTCGCGCTCGATCGGGTTGGAGTCGAGCACCTGCGCTTCCATCTCGCGGGCCTGCAGGCCACCACAGAGCTGGATGATGCGGTCGGCCAGCGTGGACTTGCCGTGGTCGACATGGGCGATGATGGAGAAGTTGCGGATGTTCCGCATCGAATCAGAAGACATAGGTGGCGGCGGCGCGCGGCGTCGTCAGGGTAACGGTCGATTATCGCATGCCCGGCGCCCCACCGCGAAAGCGGACTGCTCGGGCCCCGCCCGGAAAGGCCGAAGCCCCGCCAGGGCGGGGCTTCAGGGGAGACACAGGGGCCGCCGAAGCGGCCCCGGCGGGCCTTACTGGCCGGCCTTGACCGCCACGAAGGCGCTGTTGCCGTTGCCGGTGCGCACCAGCAGCATCACCACGTCGTCCTTCTTGTAGCTGGACAGCGCCCGGTTCAGGCTCTCCACGCTGCCGACCGGGGTACGGCCGACCTGCAGGATCACCATGCCCGGGGACAGGCCGGCATCACGCGCCGCCTGGCCCTTGACTCCGGTGATGCGCACGCCTTCGTTGCCATCCAGGCCGAACTGCTTGCGCTGCGGTGCGGTCAGGTCGCTCACGTCCAGCCCCAGCAGGGCATTGGCGCCGGCCTGCGGTGCCGCATCGGGCCTGGCGGCAGACGCCGCACGGGCATTGCCCTGACCGTCTTCGCTCAGCGCCGTGAGCGTGGCGCTGAGGTCGCGCGGCTTGCCGTCGCGGATCACCCCCAGCGTGACCCGGCTGCCCGGTGCCATCGCACCGATCAGCGGCGGCAGGTCGGACCAGCTGTTGACCGGGCTGCCGTTGACCGAACGCACCACGTCGCCGATCTGCACACCGGCCTTCTCTGCGGCACTGCCGGCGACGATCTGGTTGACCAGCGCGCCACGGCTGTCGGGCAGGCCCAGGCCCTGCGCCTTCAGCGCATCGATCGGCTCGACCACCGCACCCAGCTGGCCACGGGTGACCTTGCCACTCTTTTTGATCTGCTCGACCGCGCTCATCGCCAGGTCGATCGGGATCGCGAAGCTGATGCCCATGTAGCCGCCGGAGGCGGAGAAGATCTGCGAGTTGATGCCGACCACTTCGCCGCGGGTGTTCAGCAACGGACCGCCGGAGTTGCCCTGGTTGATCGCCACGTCGGTCTGGATGAACGGCACGTAGCGCTGGTCGGCGCCACCCGTGCTACGCCCCAGTGCACTGACGATACCGGCGGTGACCGAATGGTCGAGACCGAACGGCGAGCCGATCGCGACAACCCACTGGCCGGGCTTCAGCGTATTGGAATCACCCACGCGCACGGTCGGCAGGTTCTTGCCATCGATCTTCAGCAGCGCCACGTCGTACTGCTGGTCGCTGCCCACCACCTTGGCGTTGAACTCACGGCTGTCGCCCAGCTTGACCTTCACGTCGCTGGCATCGGCCACCACGTGGTAGTTGGTCAGCACATAGCCATCGGGCGAAATGATGAAGCCCGAGCCCATGCCGCGGCCCTTGATGCTGGGGCCACCGTCCGGGCCGCCCGGGCCCTGCCCCGGCATCGGGAAGTCCGGGCCGAAGAAGCGACGGAAGAACTCCGGCATGTCGTCGTCACCGCCCATCGGGCCCCGCGAAGCCTGGCGGTTGGTGCGGACGATGGTGGTGTCGACGTTGACCACACCCGGCCCGACCTGTTCAACAAGGTTGGTGAAATCGGGCAGGCCGGTAACCAGCGGCTGTGCCGGTGCCCTTGGCGCGGTGGCTGGAGCAGCCTGGGTCGGGGCGGCCGGAGCCGGTGCCTGCGCGCAGGCCACCAGCGGCAGGGTCAGGGCCAACAGGCCCATGGCCTGCGTGCGGAGTCGGGGAGTCATCGGACGGCAACCTCCGGATCGGATGGAAAGAGGAATACGGGCCCCGCTGACGGCGGGGCGTGAAAGCGCCCGGCTCAGTCGCGCGGGCGCGGCGGCACCGGCAGGTCGTCCTGCAGGCGCGGCTCGAACGGGTAGAAGGCGGCGCCACCGGTATGGGCCGGGAAGCTGGCATTGAGCGCGCCGCCGGCGGCAGGCGCCAGGCTGGAACGCGGCCACGGCCGCGCCTGCAGCCCACCGACCTCGCCAAACGGCATGTTGCGGCTGCCATTGGCCGGTATGGTCGGGGTCAGCGGCGCCTGCGCAGCAGCCACCGCGCGTTGCGGCACGTCCTCACGCTGGGCGGCACGCGCGGCCTGCTGGCTGCGGGTGGCACTGGCGCGGCGGGTGTCCTGGCGGCGACCGGCAGTGGCCATCGCCAGGGCGGGAGCCGCCGCCACAGCCATCGCGGCCGTGTCTGCAGAGGCTTCGGTAACCGGGGCAGGATCGGTCGGCACGGTCGGCAGCTCCGCCTGGCTGGCGATCACCTGAGGTGCCAACGGCTCGCCCGGGGTGGCTTCCTTCAGCTTCTCACCGCCCATGAACAGCGCCACCGCTGCCACTGAAGCGGCCAGTGCGGCACCACCGCCCCAGGCCCGCCAGCCACTGCGACGCACCTGACGGCGCGGCTCGGCCTGCGGCGCAGGCTCGGCGGCGATGGCAGCAGCCACGGCGGAACTGAACCCGGCCGGGGCCAGTGCCGACGCCTGCCCACGCATCACGTCGCCCAGCAGCTGCCAGCGCTCCTGGCAGCCGGCCAGTTCGGGGTCATGCTCCATCCGCCGCAGCAGGAAGCGCGCTTCATCGGCGCCCAGCTCGCCATCGACCAGGGCCGACAGCTGCTCGCGATGGCGCTGGTCCAGGCGCTGCCCGGCGGGCGATTGATGGTTCTGCGATTCGTTGAACGGGTTACTGGTCATACGCGGCTCTTCTCACGGGTGGCGCTGCCGATATCCAACAGCGGCCGGAGTTCGGTGTCGATCGCCTCGCGCGCCCGGAAGATCCGTGAACGCACGGTGCCGATCGGGCACCCCATTTTCTGCGCGATTTCCTCGTAGCTCAGGCCTTCCACCTCGCGCAGGGTGATCGCCGACCGGAGCTCTTCCGGCAGCGCGTTGACGGCCTTCATCACCGTCTGTTCCAGCTCCTGGCGCATCAACTCGCGTTCGGGCGTGTCGGTGTCGCGCAGGCGCGTACCACTGTCGAACTGTTCGGCATCGCCGATGTCGATGTCATCGGTCGGTGGCCGTCGATTGTGTGAAGCCAGGTAGTTTTTGGCGGTATTCACGGCGATTCGATGCAACCAGGTTGAGAACTGGGCGTCGCCACGGAAACTTCCGATCGCGCGATAGGCGCGGATGAAAGTGTCCTGGGCGACGTCCTGACATTCGCTCCAGTCGGCGATGTAGCGGCCGACAAGGGCCACCACGCGATGCTGGTACTTGCGCACCAGGACATCGAACGCGGCGCTCTCGCCGTGCTGCACGCGCCGGACCAGTTCCAGATCCAGCTCCTGTGGTGTATCAACCTCGGCCATGAGGGGCCGCACTCCTGTCAGCCCAACCGACGTCGGGCAATGAGACTGCCAATCCCGGGAAAAGTTCAGTCGCCGATCACCCGGCGCCGCACCAGCTTTTAACCACCGTTCCGTTAGCGTTCCGGTCCACGGCCATGGATCCGGGGTCGCCACTCCCCTGCTATTGGGATTTGACGCGGGGGAAACAACCTCTGGATCATAGCCGCTTCTCCATACACAACCGGATGGAACGTCCATGCTCTCAGGCTTCGATGGTCTCCGCTTCAGCCACTGGCACCCCGAGATCCGCGACGACGGCGTGGTGGTCCTCTCCCTGGATCGCCAGGACAGCAGCGTCAATGCCATGTCGCAGGATGTGCTGCTGGAACTGGGTGACCTGCTTGAGCGCATTGCACTGGACCCGCCCAAGGGCGTGGTGATCCAGTCGCTGAAGAAAGCCGGCTTCATTGCCGGGGCGGACCTGAAGGAGTTCCAGGAGTTCGACCGTCGCGGCACCGTCAACGACGCCATCCGCCGCGGCCAGGCTACCTACCAGAAGCTGGCCGAGCTGCCCTGCCCCACCGTGGCGGCCATCCACGGCCATTGCCTGGGCGGCGGCACCGAGCTGGCGCTGGCCTGCCGCTATCGCGTGGCCTCCAATGACAGCAGCACCCGCATCGGCCTGCCGGAAACCCAGCTGGGCATCTTCCCGGGCTGGGGCGGCAGCGCGCGCCTGCCGCAGCTGGTCGGCGCGCCAGCGGCAATGGACATGATGCTGACCGGCCGTACGCTGTCGGCCTCGGCCGCGCGTGGCATCGGGCTGGTGGACAAGGTGGTGGCACCGGCCGTGGTGCTCGACACCGCCGTGGCGCTGGCGCTGTCCGGCACCACGCGCCCGTTCAAGCAGCGCGCGACGGCCTGGGCCACCAACACCTGGCTGGCACGCACGCTGCTGGCACCGCAGATGGTCAAGCAGGTCGCACGCAAGGCCAAGAAGGACCAGTATCCGGCGCCCTACGCGCTGATCAGCACCTGGCAGCGCAGTGGCGGCAAGCCGATCCAGGCGCGTTTGGACGCCGAGCGCCGCGCGGTGGTGAAGCTGGCCAGCACCCCGACCGCGCGCAACCTGATCCGCATTTTCTTCCTCACCGAACGCCTGAAGGGCCTCGGTGGTGGTGATTCCGGCATCCGCCACGTGCACGTGGTCGGCGCCGGCGTGATGGGCGGTGACATCGCCGCCTGGGCCGCCTACAAGGGCTTTGAAGTGACTCTCCAGGACCGCGAGCAGCGCTTCATCGACCCGGCCATGGAGCGCGCGCAGGCGCTGTTCGCCAAGAAGGTGCGCGACGAGAGCAAGCGCCCCGCCGTGGCCGCGCGCCTGCGTGCCGACCTGGAAGGCAACGGCGTGGCCGAGGCCGACCTGGTGATCGAAGCGATCATCGAGAACCCGGAAGCCAAGCGTGCGCTGTACCAGACGCTGGAACCGAAGATGAAGCTGGACGCGCTGCTGACCACCAACACCTCGTCGATTCCGCTGGTGGAACTGCGCGACCACATCCAGCGCCCGGCGCAGTTTGCTGGCCTGCACTACTTCAACCCGGTGGCGCAGATGCCACTGGTGGAGATCATCCACCACGACGGCATGGCGCCGGAGACCGAGCGCCGCCTGGCCGCGTTCTGCAAGGCGCTGGGCAAGTTCCCGGTACCGGTGGCCGGCAGCCCGGGCTTCCTGGTCAACCGCGTGCTGTTCCCGTACATGCTGGAAGCCGCCACCGCATATGCCGAAGGCATTCCGGGCCCGGTGATCGACAGGGCCGCGGTGAAGTTCGGCATGCCGATGGGCCCGATCGAACTGATCGACACCGTCGGCCTGGACGTGGCCGCCGGCGTCGGCCGCGAACTGGCGCCGTTCCTGGGCCTGCAGATTCCAGCAGCCTTGCAGACGGTGGAGCCGGACAAGCGCGGCAAGAAGGACGGCCAGGGCATCTATACCTGGGAAAACGGCAAGCCGAAGAAGCCGGACGTGGCCAGCGATTACCAGGCCCCGGCCGATCTTGAGGACCGCCTGATCCTGCCGCTGTTGAACGAGGCGGTGGCGTGCCTGCACGAAGGCGTTGTGGCCGATGCGGACCTGCTGGATGCCGGCGTGATCTTCGGTACCGGCTTTGCCCCGTTCCGCGGCGGTCCGATCCAGCACATCCGCGCAGTGGGAGCCGATGCGATCGTCGAACGGTTGAAGGCATTGCAGCAGCGCCACGGCGACCGTTTCGCCCCGCGCCCGGGCTGGGACAACCCCGCCCTGCGCGAACCAGTGGTTTGAGTTTATCGGCCGGGCCTGCGGCCCTGCGCCCGCGGTAGTGCCGGCCGCTGGCCGGCAACCTCAAAAGCCAGAGCCGGAGCAACAGCCGGCTCTGGCTTTTCTGTTTGTTGGGCGGGACGGTGTCGGGTTGCGGGGACGCCGTAAACCCGTCCTTGGGGGCTTGGCCGCGGCATCCATGCCGCGGACACCCCGCAACCCGACACCGCCCCACCCCTGACAGTTTCCCGGTGACGGTGGGTGAACTGCGATGGCTGTAGGTGTCGACCTTGTTCGGCACGGATCATTACGAACTGGTGGGTGTCGACCTTGGTCGCCACCAGGAGCGAAGCGACCGGCGTTTGATTTTGATTTTCTTTTTTCTTCTCCGTGGCTGGACGCACACGGAAACTGTCAGAGGTCGGGCGGGGTGGATTCGCGGGGGTGTCCGCGGCATGGATGCCGCGGCCAAGCCTCCACGGACGGATTCACGGCGTCCCCCGCGAACCCACCCCGCCCGGCCAAGCGCGGCTTTTGCTTTACGCGACCAACCCCACAGCCACGAGGGGCTGCGCCGTTGGCTGGAACACCCTGTTACCCATACGGGGCATGTGCCCGTCACAGCTGCATGCGATGCTGACCGCCTGATCCCTGCCAGCGAGAACGCCCGCATGACCACCATCATCGCCCCGCGCGTGCACGACATCGGCGGACTCGAAGTCCGTCGCGCCGTCCCCACCCTGCAGGCGCGCAGCATCGGCTCGTTCGTGTTCGTCGACCAGATGGGCCCGGCGCTCATGCATCCCGGCACGGCCATCGACGTGCGCCCGCATCCGCATATCGGCCTGGCCACCGTCACCTACCTGTGGTCGGGCGCCATCGGCCATCGCGACACACTCGGTTCGGACCAGGTGATCCGCCCCGGAGACGTCAACTGGATGACCGCTGGCCGCGGCATCGCCCATTCCGAGCGCACGCCGCAACCGGACCGCGATCACGACAACCCGATCCACGGCATGCAGACCTGGGTGGCGCTGCCGAAGTCACATGAAGAGATCGAGCCGGCGTTCTACCACCACGCCGCGGCCACCCTGCCCGAGCAGCGCCGCAACGGTGCCTGGCTGCGCGTCATCGCCGGCCGCGCCTATGGCGAGGAATCGCCGGTGAAGGTGTTCGCCGACACCCTCAACGTGGCAATCGATCTCGACCCGGATGCGGAGATCGATATCGACGACGGCCACCGCGAGCGCGCGCTGTACATCCTCGAAGGCGACGCACAGCTGGATGGCGTGGACATCCCTGCACAGCATCTGGTGATTCCCGAAGCCGGCGCACGCGGCCGCCTGCGCGCGAAGACGCCGGTGAAGGCGATGCTGTTCGGTGGCGAGCCGCTGGATGGCCCGCGTCACCTGTGGTGGAACTTCGTGTCCAGCTCGAAGGAACGCATCGAGCAGGCCAAGCACGATTGGGAGGCCGGCCGCTTCGGGACCATTCCGGGCGACGACAAGGAATTCATCCCGCTGCCGCAGTACTGAACATCGCGTGTTGCACACGTCCGAAGGTGTATGCCTGCACCCGGCGTTGACGCTACAGTCACCCGCTGATCATTGAAATGTGACATAAATCACACTTTCGACCGTCAAAGGAGTGCAACACATGAGCATGGGTAAACGCTTGTCCGCCGAATTCCTCGGCACGTTCTGGCTGGTTCTGGGTGGCTGCGGCAGTGCGGTGCTGGCCGCCAAGTTCGGCGGTGACAGCAATCCGCTGGGTATCGGGTTCCTCGGCGTGGCGCTCGCCTTCGGCCTGACCGTGGTGACCGGCGCCTATGCGTTCGGCCATATCTCCGGCGCGCACTTCAATCCGGCGGTCAGCGTCGGCCTGTGGGCCGGTGGCCGCTTCCCGACCAAGGACCTGGTGCCGTACATCATCGCCCAGGTGGCTGGTGGCCTGTTGGCCGGCTTCATCCTGCTGCAGATCGCCTCGGGGGCCAGCGGCTTCGCCATCGACGGCAGCCAGGCCGGTGCGTTCGCCAGCAATGGCTATGGTGCGCTGTCGCCCGGCGGCTACAGCGTGGCGGCGGCCTTCCTGTGCGAAGTGGTGCTGACCGCCGTGTTCCTGATCGTGATCATGGGCGCCACCCACGGCAAGGCACCGGCTGGCTTCGCGCCGCTGGCGATCGGCCTGTCGCTGACCCTGATCCATCTGATCAGCATCCCGGTCACCAACACCTCGGTGAACCCGGCCCGCTCCACCGCCGTGGCCTTCTTCGCCGGCAGCGGGGCGGTCAGCCAGCTGTGGCTGTTCTGGGTCGCCCCGCTGCTGGGCGGTGCGATCGGCGGCATCATCTACAAGTGGCTCGGCAACGACCGCTGAGGCCTGTGCGGACCATTGCGGCCGACCTTCGGCCGCAATGGTTACGCTTGTAACCGCAATTTGTGCGATCGCTCACGTTCCGTTAAGGTTGAGTTGACCGTCCGTGCACATGCCGGCCGGCGGGGCATCCGGGGATGGGATGCCAAGGCCGCCGGTCCATCCGACGGAGCCACGACACACCACCTTGGGGGATGCATGAAGTTCGCGCCTGTAGTGTTGTCGAGCCTGCTGTTCGCTGCGGCCCAGGCCGCCGCGCAGGCTCCCACCGAATGTCCTTCATTGCCGGCCAACAGCGGCCTGCAGTGGCAACAGCAGGCACAGGCCGATTTCCTGGTCTGCCGCGCCAGCACCAGCGATGGCCGCGAGGTACTGAGCCTGATGCTCAGTGCACGCGATCCCAACCTTCCATTGAACCGCTCGCTGCGCCACGAAAAGGGCAGCTTCGGCGGTGAATCACTGTACTGGTACCAGCCCGATCTGGGAGGCCAGCAGCCGCCCGGTTATGCCGAGCGCCGCATCAGCGTGGTCAAGCTCGACAAAGGGCGTTACGCGCAGATTTCGCTGTATCCGGACAGCGCGCAGGAACTGGGTTCGCTGCAACAGCTGGCGCAGGGGATGAGCCTGACCCCGTCGGCCGTGGCTGCCGGGAACTGACGATGGCGGGGATGACTGCCTTGCAGCATCCCCGCAATGCGAGCCGACCTGACGGTAGTGCCGGCCGCTGGCCGGCACCTCGATCCGCCGTGACCGCAGGCAGTTGCCGGCCAACGGCCGGCACCGCCTCAGAACTTGCCTTCCTGGAAATCGACGAAGGCCTGCATCAGTTCCTGCCGCGTGTTCATCACGAACGGGCCATGGCGCATCACCGGTTCTCGCAACGGACGACCAGCCACCAGGATCAGCCGCGCACCCTCGCTGCCGGCCGACAGATGCAGCTGCTCGCCACCGCCCAGCACCGCCAGTTCCTGGCGGGCGACGTCGCGCGCCGCGTCCTGCTCACCCACCGTCACCGCACCTTCGAACACATACGCGAAGGCGTTGTGCCCTTCCGGCAAGGCATAGGTCCAGGCGCGATCCGGGGCCAGCGTGATGTCCAGGTACAGCGGATCGGTGGCCGGCTGCACGATCGGGCCCTGCGTGCCATCCACGTTGCCGGCGATCACCTTCACTTCCACGCCGGCGTCCGGCCGCACCACGGGAATGCGCTCGGGTGCGAACTCCTGGTACTTCGGCTCGGTCATCTTCTCTTTCGCCGGCAGGTTCACCCACAGCTGGAAGCCGCGCATCTGACCGCTTTCCTGCTCGGGCATTTCCGAATGCACCAGGCCACGGCCTGCGGTCATCCACTGCACGCTGCCCGGGGTAAGCAGGCCCTCGTTGCCGTGGTTGTCGCGATGCCGCATGCGCCCGTCGAGCATGTAGGTGACGGTCTCGAAACCGCGATGCGGATGCTCCGGGAAGCCGGCGATGTAGTCCTCGGCACGGTCGGTGCCGAATTCATCGAGCAGCAGGAACGGGTCCAGGTCAGACAGCGTCGGGCCGCCGATGACGCGGGTCAGGCGCACGCCGGCACCGTCGGAGGTGGGCATGCCACGGATGGTCCGCAGTACGCGGACCGGTTCGGGAAAGCTCATGGCGACTCCTGTTGGATGGATGTCACTGAAGATGGACGCCACATGGCCGCACGCCAATGGACGGCGCCGCAACCGATTGTTCCATCCCTGATGTTCGCTGCATGTCAGCACAACAAGCGTACGACCAAAGTACTACCGCCGATTCGTCCTGTGCCAATTGACCCTGCCGAGGGCACGCGGGACTCTTTGACTGTCTTTCCGGGAGAGAGCACCTCATGAAAGGGTTTTCCAAAATAGGCTGGGCGGTACTCGCCCTGCTCGGCGCCTTCTGTCTGGGCACCGTGGCCCTGCGCCGCGGCGAACACATCAATGCCCTGTGGATCGTCGTCGCCGCCGTTTCGCTGTACCTGGTGGCCTACCGCTTCTACAGCCTGTTCATCGCCAACAAGGTGATGCAGCTGGATCCGACCCGGGCCACCCCGGCGGTGATCAACAACGATGGCCTGGACTACGTGCCGACCAACAAGCACGTGCTGTTCGGTCACCATTTCGCCGCCATTGCCGGTGCCGGCCCGCTGGTGGGACCGGTGCTGGCCGCACAGATGGGCTACCTGCCCGGCCTGCTGTGGCTGGTGGTGGGCGTGGTGCTGGCCGGCGCGGTGCAGGACTTCATGGTCCTGTTCCTGTCCAGCCGCCGCAACGGCCGCTCCCTGGGCGATCTTGTGCGGGAAGAGATGGGCCAGGTGCCCGGCACCATCGCGCTGTTCGGTGCGTTCCTGATCATGATCATCATCCTGGCGGTGCTGGCGATGGTGGTGGTCAAGGCGCTGGCCGAAAGCCCGTGGGGCATGTTCACGGTGATCGCGACGATGCCCATCGCGATCCTGATGGGCGTGTACATGCGCTACATCCGCCCCGGCAGGATCGGCGAGATTTCGGTGGTCGGCCTGATCCTGCTGCTGGCCGCGATCTGGTACGGCGGCAAGGTCGCCGCCGATCCGGTCTGGGGCCCGGCCTTCACCTTCACCGGCACCCAGATCACCTGGATGCTGATCGGTTACGGCTTCGTCGCCTCGGTGCTGCCGGTGTGGCTGCTGCTGGCCCCCCGCGATTACCTGTCGACCTTCCTCAAGATCGGCACCATCATCGCGCTGGCCGTCGGCATCCTGATTGTGATGCCGGAACTGAAGATGCCGGCGCTGACCCAGTTCGCTGCCAGTGGTGATGGCCCGGTGTGGAAGGGCGGCATGTTCCCGTTCCTGTTCATCACCATCGCCTGCGGTGCGGTCTCCGGCTTCCACGCGTTGATTTCCTCCGGCACCACGCCGAAGCTGCTGGCCAATGAAGCGCACATGCGCTACATCGGCTACGGCGGCATGCTGATGGAATCGTTCGTGGCGGTGATGGCGCTGGTGGCGGCCTCGATCATCGATCCGGGCATCTACTTCGCGATGAACAGCCCGGCGGCGGTGATCGGTGCCGATGCGGCCTCGGCGGCGCACTACATCACCAACACCTGGGGCTTCACCATCACGCCCGAGCAGCTGACCGCGACCGCGGCGGCCATTGGCGAGCCGACCATCCTGCATCGCGCAGGTGGCGCACCGACACTGGCGGTGGGCATCGCGCAGATCCTGCACGAAGCGATTCCCAGTGGCAGCGACGCGATGATGGCGTTCTGGTACCACTTCGCGATCCTGTTCGAAGCGTTGTTCATCCTCACGGCAGTCGACGCTGGCACCCGTGCCGGTCGCTTCATGCTGCAGGACCTGCTGGGCAATTTCGTGCCGGCCCTGAAGAAGACCGAATCGTGGACCGCCAACATCATCGGTACCGCCGGCTGCGTGGCGCTGTGGGGCTACCTGCTCTACACCGGCGTGGTCGATCCGTTCGGTGGCATCCAGACGCTGTGGCCGCTGTTCGGCATCTCCAACCAGATGCTGGCGGGTATCGCACTGATGCTGGGCACGGTGGTGCTGTTTAAGATGAAGCGTGACCGCTATGCGTGGGTGACGGCCGTGCCGGCCATCTGGCTGCTGATCTGCACCACCTACGCCGGCTTCATCAAGATCTTCGACAGCAATCCGGCGCAGGGCTTCCTGGCCCAGGCACACAAGTTCCAGGCCGCCCTCGCCAGCGACACCATCACGGCACCGGCCAAGTCGGTGGTGCAGATGAAGCAGATCGTGGTCAACGCCTACGTCAACACCGGCCTGACCGCGCTGTTCCTGCTGGTGGTGGGCGCAGTGCTGGTGTATTCGATCAAGACCATCCTGGCGGCCCGCCGCAATCCGCAGCGCAGCGACCGCGAGACCCCGTACGTGGCGCTGAAGCCGCATGAAATGGTGGATCTGTGATGAGCACGCAACTGGTTCCCGCCGGCCAGTACCAGGCACACCGCCGTATCTGGCGGCGCCTGGTGCAGACCGCACGACTGTGCTGTGGCATTCCTGATTACGACAACTACGTCCGGCACATGCTGGAAAAGCATCCGGACCAGGAGCCGATGGATTACAAGACGTTCTTCCGCGAGCGCCAGGAAGCGCGCTACGGCGGACGCAACGGTGGTCGCTGCTGTTGAGGGTTGGGTGTGGGTGCCGGGCTTGCAGCCCGGCGCCCGCAGAGGCCGGAGCAACGGCAACAGCTGAGGCGTCGGCTCTGGGTTTCTGTGTGCTTGGCGGGGTTGTGTCGGATGGCGGGGACGCCGTAAACCCATCCCTGGGGGCTTGGCCGCGGCATCCATGCCGCGGACACCCCGCCATCCGACACCACCCCACCTTCGACAGATTTCCGGTGACGGCGAGATGCATCAGGGGTCAGATCCGTTTCCTCCGGGAAACGGATCTGACCCCTTCCATGTTCATGGAGGCCCATGAAATGCATCCACGCATGGCGTGGATCTACGCAGGCATGACGCCGGGGCGGCCCGGACTCAACCGTTGGCCATCCACTTCAGGATCAGGCCAGTGACATAGGCCAGCCCGGTGCCGGTGGCGTAGCCCACCGTGCCCAGCAGCACGCCCACCGGAGCCAGCGTCGGATGGAACGCCGCAGCCACCACGGGGGCCGAAGCGGCTGCGCCGATGTTGCCCTGCGAACCGATCGCGAAGAAGAACAGCGGCGCGCGCAGCAGCTTGGCCACCACCCACAGCACCAGCACATGCGTGGCCATCCAGATCGCGCCGAGCAGGAACAGCCACGGCCGGTCCAGCAGCGACAGCAGGTTCATCTGCATGCCGATGCAGGCGATCAGGAAGTACAGGAACACCGTGCCCAGCCGCGAAGCGCCCGCGGCTTCCAGCCGGCGCGCACGGGTGAAGCTCAGGCCCAGGCCCATCGCGGTGGACAGCAGGATCACCCATACGAACTGGCTGTCCAGGCTGAACTGGCTGGCCCAGCTGACATTGGCCTTGAACCAGCCCGCCAGCGGTGCGGCGATGGCATGGGCCAGGCCGACGCCGCCCAGTGCCACGCCGACGATCACCATCAGGTCGGTCATGCTGGGAATGCGCGCGTTCTGCGCCTCGTAGGCACTGATGCGCGCCTTCATCTCGTCGATGGCACGGGTATCGGCACCGTTGCGGGTATCGATCTGCTGCGCGCGGTTGGCCAGGAACAGCAGGATGGCCATCCACAGGCTGGCGCAGGCCACGTCGACCACCGCGAACTGGCCGAAGGTGGTGGCATCGGTGCCGAACACTTCACGCATGGCCACCATGTTGGCGCCGCCGCCAATCCAGCTGCCGGCCAGCGCCGCCATGCCGGCCCAAGTATCACCGGCCACGGTTTCGGGGTGGATCAGCTTCATCAGCTGGAACGAGACGATGGCGCCGAGCATGATGCCGGCGGTACCGGCGCAGAACACGATCAGCAGTTTCGGGCCGAGCTTGGCAATACCCTTGAGGTCGATCGACAGGGTCAGCAGGACCAGCGCGGCCGGCAGCAGCACGTCACGCGCGACCGGGTTGTACAGCGAGGTGTTGTGGCCGTCGATGACACCGGCAGTGTTGTAGATGGCGGGGACGAAGTAGCACAGCAGCAGCGCCGGCACCCAGGCGAAGATCTTCTTCAACAACGGGGTCGGGCCACTGGCAGCCCAGAAGATCAGGGCCAGGGTGGTGGCAATCAGGCCCAGGCCAACGATGTCGTTGCTGATCAGGGCAGTAGCGGGTTCGGTCGGCATGGGATCCTCTGTCGATCGAAAGAGCGGGAAAAAAAAGCGCCGCATGAAGCGGCGCACCCCGAGATTAACATTGTCTTCACGCCGGGTCATGCTGCAGTGCCGGCTGCCCTTTCCAGGAGCCACTCCCATGCAGCTCGGCGCCTTCTCCGTCAGCCTCTCGGTCAGGGACCTGGCGGCCTCCCGCAGCTTCTACGAAGCACTGGGCTTCTCGGTGACCGGTGGCGAGCCGGCGCAGAACTGGCTGGTGATGCGCAACAACGGCGTTGTCATCGGCCTGTTCCAGGGCATGTTCGAGGGCAACCTGCTCACCTTCAACCCGGGCTGGGACCAGCACAAGCAGGAACTGCCCCACTTCCAGGATGTACGTGAACTGCAGGCGGAACTGGATGCGAAGGGCATTGAACTGGCGGTGCGTACCGACCCTCATGGGCGGGGCACCGGCTACCTGCAGTTGGCCGATCCCGACGGCAATGTGATCCTGATCGACCAGCATGTGGCGCGACCGAACGGCTGGTAATGCGAACGGACATTGCGTGGGCAGGCGTCGACCTTGGTCGACGGGCAGCATGCCAACCAAGGTTGGCATCTACCAGGACGGCCGGTTCAGGTCGGACGTGAAGCGCTGAAATCGAGCGTGGCGCGCGTGCCACGCGGCTCGCAGGGCTGCAGCTGCAGGGTCCAGCCAAGGTGCTCGCAGAGCCTGGCGATCAGGTCCAGGCCGATGCCGCCGCCACGGTCGGCGCGCCCGCCACGGGCCATCCGCGCGTGGATCGCCGCAATCTCCTCTGGGCTCATGCCATGTCCCGGATCCTGCAGGGTCAGCACCGCCGACGAGCTCAGGCGCAATTCAATGTGGCCACGCCCGCTGTTCTCGATGGCATTGCGCAGCAGGTTGCCGATCGCGGCCTGCACGACGGCCAGCGGCGCGACAATATCCACCGGGGCCGCCTGGATGCCGATGCTCAGGTCCTTGTCACCGAGCAGGTGGCGATGGTCGTCGACGATTTCCGGCAGCAGCTGGTCCAGGGCGATGCGCTCGGCGCGTGCGGCCAGGCGCGCCGGGTCACGCGCCAGCACCAGCAGCAGTTCGATCAGCTGCTCCACGCTCTGCGCGGTGCGCAGCACGCGTTGCATCTGCTGGCGCGCGCGCTCGGGCAGGCCCGGCTGTTCCAGTGCCAGCTCTGCGGCACCGGTCATCACCGCGATCGGCGTGCGCAGCTCGTGG
Source organism: Stenotrophomonas sp. YJH_SMC_80 (assembly GCF_059372495.1). Lineage (NCBI taxonomy): Bacteria > Pseudomonadati > Pseudomonadota > Gammaproteobacteria > Lysobacterales > Lysobacteraceae > Stenotrophomonas > Stenotrophomonas sp. YJH_SMC_80. Next base: position 516,604 of record NZ_JCAFVP010000001.1, on the reverse strand, counting down.
CTGGCGGTGCTGATGAACACCCGCTCGCGTTCGACAAACTGCTCGTTGCGGTCCAGATAGTCGTTCAGTGCATCGGCAATGGTGTGCAGCTCGGAGCTGCCGCGCGGGTCGACCTCGATGCGCTGGCCCTGGACGCCCGGCCGCAGCGCGGCGATGTGCTGCGCCAGCAGGCTCAACGGGCGCACCATGCGTTCCATGCCGAACGACGCCATCAGCACGGTGACGAAGATCATGATCACCCCGGCCAGCATCACCCAGCGCGTGGCGAACTGTTCCAGGTCATGGAAGTCGGAAATGTCCAGCGCCAGCGCCACCCGCCCCATCGAGCCGGTGTCACGCACCATCACCGCAGTCTGCCGCCCCTTGATCGGCACCCCGTCATGCAGCCCCGGGTGCAGCATGCGCAGGCTTTCCGGCATGTTGCCTTCATCGAAGCGGAACAGGCTGAGCGTGTCCGAGTCCTGCCAGCGATAGTGCGGCTCGTGCTCGGTGTGCTCGACGATGCTGTCCAGTTCGGAATTGAGCAGCGCGCGCCAGGCAGCGTGCTCCGCATGTTCATGCACGTAGTTGCCGACGCTGAACACCGCGATCGACAGCAGCGCCAGATAGCCCAGCAACCACCACACCACGCGCCGGTACAACGGCCCCGGCTTACTCGCCTTCATCATCATCCTTGCCGGCATCGCTGGGCGTGGTCACGGCCAAGCGGTAACCCACCCGCGGCAGGGTATGGATCAGTTTCTCGGCGAACGGTCCGTCCACACTGCGGCGCAGCTCGTAGACATGCGAACGCAGCAGGTCGCCATCCGGCGGTTCGTCGCCCCACAGAGCGAATTCCAGCTGCTGGCGGGTCACCGCGCCGGGGCTGGCTCGCATGAGCACTTCCAGCAGCTTGCGGCAGGCCGGGTACAGGTGCAGCACCTGGGTGCCGCGCTGGGCTTCCAGTGTGGCCAGATCCAGCACCAGATCGCCCACCTGCAGGCGCTTGCGCGGGTTGCGGCCCTGCGCACGCAGCAGCAGCGCTTCCAGCCGCACCTCCAGCTCCGGGAGTGCGAACGGCTTGGTCAGGTAGTCGTCGGCGCCGGCGCGGAAGCCGGCAATCTTGTCCGGCAGCTCGTCACGCGCGGTCAGCATGATCACCGGCACTTCCGATGCATGCTCGGCGCGCAGCCGGCGTAGCACCTCCGGGCCCTCCATGCGCGGCAGCATCCAGTCCAGGATGACAGCGTCATACGGATGGCTCCCGGCCAGGTGCAGTCCGGTGATGCCATCCGGCGCCACGTCGAGCACGTGCCCGCGCGACTCGAAATAGTCGAACAGGTTGGCCACCAGCTGGCGGTTGTCCTCGATCACCAACAGACGCATGCACGAAACATCCACGGAAGTTCGTACCATGGTAGCGCCGCACATGTCGGAATGCGGTCGCCCCGGCGCCGCTCTGACGCTTTTCCCACCCCTGCCACCTCAGAATGGCCGTTTTGCTCCCGGAGCCTGCCGTGCCCGTAGCCCTGCCCCGCCGTTGGCGCCTGCCCCTGTTGTGGCTGCTGATCATTGCTGCGCTGGCAGCGGGGATCGGCCTTCGGCAGCCGCAGCCGCCGGACGAGCCGCGCTTCGTGCTGGCGGCCCGGACCATGGTCGAGAGCGGGCAATGGCTGCTGCCGCACCGTGGCGTGGAACTGTATGCGGAGAAGCCACCCGTCTTCATGTGGCTGCAGGCCGCCGCCTACGAGATCGTCGGCAGCTGGCAGTGGTCCTTCCTGCTGCCGTCGTTGCTGGGCGCCCTGCTCAGCCTGTGGGTGGTGTCGGACCTGGCGCGGCGGCTGTGGTCGCCACGACATTCCATCTACGCCCTCGCTGCACTGTTCTGCACCCTGCAGTTCGGGCTGATGGCCAAGCGCGCGCAGATCGACATGGTGCTGGTGGGCATGACCACCGTGGCCCTCTGGGGCCTGATGCGTCATCTGTGTGAACGCCGCAACCTGCCTGCCCTGTGGCTGGCCGGCTTCGCCGCAGGCGTCGGCACGGTGACCAAGGGCGTGGGTTTCCTGCCGCTGCTGATGGTGCTGCCCTGGTTCGGCTGGTGGCTGTACCAGCGCCGCCGCGGACGCACGGTGGAGGGTCCGCATCCGGCGACCCTGCTGTGGCTGATCCCGGCCTTCCTGCTGGGTGTCGGGGTGTGGCTGGCGCCGCTGGGCTGGGCCCTGCTGCACACGCCCAGTGCCGAACTGCAGGCTTATGCGCACGAGCTGCTGTTCAAGCAGACCGGCACCCGTTATGCCAATGCGTGGCACCACCGGCAGCCCGCCTGGTATTACCTGCAGGTGATCCTTACCCTGTGGCTGCCGGGCAGCCTGCTGCTGCCGATGCTGTTCAAGCCCTGGTGGCGCCGTATCCGCCGTGGCGACCGCCGTCAGTGGCTGCTGCTGGGCTGGGCCGTGCTGGTACTGGTGTTCTTCAGCGCAAGCCCGGGCAAGCGCGAGGTGTACCTGCTGCCGATGTTGCCGGCGATGGCGCTGGCCGTAGCCCCGCTGCTGCCCGGCCTGCTGCGCCGCCTGTGCGTTCGCCGCTACCTGTTCGGCTACAGCGTGGTGCTGATGCTGGCCACTGGCACGCTGGGCGTGATGCTGCTGACCGAACACGCTTGGGCGGTGGCCCAGCTGGAACGCCGCGCCATGCCAGACACCCTGCTACCGGTGCTGGGCGATGGCCTGCTGACCTTCGCCATCGCGCTAGCCACGCTGATCGTGTGGTTGCGGGTGCGCCGCGCGGCGACGCTGGTGCTGCTGACCCACGGGATGCTGTGGATGCTCTACGGCCTGGTACTGATCCCGGCGCTGGATCCCTATGCATCGGCGTCAGCGCTGATGCGCCGGGTCGGCGCGCGGATCGGACCGGATGCCGAACTGGCGCTGGTGGCCTGGCGCGAGCAGAACCTGCTGCAGGCCGACCGCCCGGTACGCGAATTCGGCTTCAAGCGGCCCTGGGCAGAGCAATGGCATGACGCCGGCCCTTGGCTCGCTGAGGCGCCGGACAAGCGCTGGCTGCTGGTGCTGGACGATGCGATGAGCCCCTGCGTGGATCCGGCCAAAGTGATCGACATCGGTGTTGCCAACAGGAATCGTTGGCAACTGCTTCCCGGTACCGCATGGAACCCGGAGTGCCACGCCGAGCGGACAGGATCGACCGCCGAAGAAGACTGAACGTTGACACGTGCCGGACGAACATTAACCCGGCACGAACGAGCATCCGACCCTTCTCCGACATCCAGGTGACGAGCATGACTGCGGATTCCCGAACCGCCCCTTCCCAGCATGCCCGTCCGTCCCCTTGATTCGGTAGCGCCGCTTGCGACATCACCACTGGCGTCTCGATTTGCCGTAACTCACCTCTGGCTGCCTGTCGCAATCGGTCTGCCATTGTTTACGCTGCTGATGGACTTCGGCGGTGATCAATGGGTGGCCGATCACCTGTTCCGTCTTGAAGGCAGCCACTGGGCGCTGCAGGACGCCTGGATCACCCGCAGCGTCGTGCACAAGGCCGGCAAATGGTTGAGCACGGCGGCAGCGCTGGTCGTGACCCTGCTGTGCTTCCACCACTGGCGTAGGGGTCGCGATCGCACCCTGCAATGGGCGCTGCTTTATGTCGTGATTGCCATGGCACTGGGCACCGGCGTGATCTCCCTGCTGAAGTCGCTGGTGCCGATGGAATGCCCGTGGGACCTGCTGCGCTACGGTGGCCACCAGCCTTTCATCGGTCTGTTCACCCTGCGCCCGGAAGGCATGCCGGCACAGGCCTGCTTCCCGGCAGGCCACGCCAGCGCAGGCTATGCGTGGCTCTGCCTGTACTTCTTCGCGTTGCTGTGGCGGCCGTCCTGGCGGTGGACCGGGCTCTGGATCGGCCTCGGCACCGGCCTGGTGTTCGGGATCAGCCAGCAGTTGCGGGGCGCCCATTTCCTTTCGCATGACATTGCCACCGCGTTGATATGTTGGCTGCTTTCGTTGGGCCTGTATGTTCTGATCCACCGTCAGCTGGACCGTCCCCACCGCCAGGAGGCAAACGCATGAGTGCATCGGTCCAACGCCCCGCCCGCCTCCCCGCCCTTGCGGGTCTTCGCAACTGGCGGCCGCAGCTCTCCACGGAAGCACTGATCGCGCTGACCAGCCTGTTCTTCGCGGTGGCCGGCAACGGCCTGTTCTGGCACAGCGCGATGGCGAGCCATCCAGGCAGCCTGCGTTACGCGCTTTCGCTGCTGCTGTTGCTGCTGGGTGCGCACGGCGTGCTGCTGGGCATCCTGGTCTGGCGCTGGAATGCCAAAGTGGTAATCAGCCTGTTGCTGCTGGTGACGGCGTTCGCTGCGCACTACATGAGCCGGTACCACATCTATCTGGATGCGGACATGCTGCGCAACGTGCTGGCGACCGACCCCAAGGAGAGCCGCGAGCTGATGACCGTATCGCTGCTGTGGCCGCTGCTGCTGCTGGCCGTGCTGCCGATGGTGGTGCTGTGGCGCGTGCAGCTGCGCCGACGCAGTTGGGGCCGCAGCCTGCTGTGGCGACTCGGCTTCCTGGTCGTGGCGGCGGCGACCGCAGTTGGCGGTGCGCTGATCTCGTTCCAGGATGTCTCGGCGCTGATGCGCAACCAGCGCGAAGTACGCTATCTCGCCACCCCGGCCAACGTGCTGCTCGGTATGCCGCGTGCGCTGCGTGGCGACAACCCGGTGCAGCGCGCGCCGAAGCTGCCGATCGGCACCGACGCCAAGGCCACGCCACGCGCCCCGGCCAGCAAGCCGCGCCTGCTGGTGATCGTCATGGGCGAAACCGTGCGCGCGCAGAACTGGGGGCTCAACGGTGGCCGCAACACCACCCCGGAGTTGGCCCAGGCACCGGTGATCAACTTCCCCGACATGCACTCCTGCGGCACCAGCACCGAAGTATCGCTGCCGTGCCTGTTCTCGCCGTGGGGACGCCACGACTACGATGAAAAGAAGATCCGTGCACACCAGTCGCTGCTGCACGTGCTGAACCGCGCCGGCATCGCGCCGTTGTGGCGTGACAACCAGTCCGGCTGCAAGGGCGTCTGCGAAGGGCTGGAGTTCCAGTCGCTGTCCGATGCGACCACGCCGGGGCTGTGCGCCGATGGCCGCTGCATGGACGAGATCCTGCTGCAGGACCTGGCCGCCCAGGTGCGTGCCAAGCCCGGCGACCGCGTGGTGGTGCTGCACCAGCTGGGCAACCACGGCCCGGCCTACTTCGAGCGTTACCCGGCAGCCTTCGCGCGCTTCAAGCCAACCTGCGACACCCGTGACATCGGCCGTTGCTCTCGCGAAGAGATCACCAACAGCTATGACAACGCGGTGTTGTACACCGATCATTTCCTGAGCAAGACCATCCGCACCCTGCAGGGCATGCAGGATTACGACACGGCGATGATCTACCTGTCCGACCATGGTGAATCGCTGGGCGAGAAGGGCCTGTTCCTGCATGGCGTGCCGTATGCGATCGCTCCGGCCGAGCAGACCCGCGTACCGATGACGATGTGGTTCTCGCCGGGCTTTGCCAGCAGCCGTGGGTTGGACCTGCAGTGCGTGCGCAAGCGTTCGGCGGCGTATACCGACCACGACAACCTGTTCCCGTCGGTGCTGGGCCTGATGCAGGTGAAGACCTCGCTGTATGAGCGCGATCGCGACCTGTTCGCCAACTGCGAAGGTTGAGGGTTGTTCGGCAGGGCTTGCAGCCCTGCACCCGCGGTAGTGCCGGCCGCTGGCCGGCAGCCTCGACAGCAACAGCAACAGCAACAGCAAAAGCAAAAGCAAAAGCAAAAGCTGGCATTCCGTGGATTGGCGGGGTGGGTCCGGTTGCGGGGGACGCTGCAAGTACGTCCATGTAAGCTCGGTCGCCGCATCCATGCGGCTCACGCCCCCGCAACCGGACCCACCCCGCCTTCGACAGATTTCCGCGATCTGTTGGAACGACGCATTGCCCTGGTGGGTGTCGACCTTGGTCGACACAGTAGATCCACGCCATGCGTGGATGACTCATTCGATATCTGACAGATGTGTCGACCAAGGTCGACACCTACCGACAGCACATGGAATCTGTCGGAGGTGGGGCGGTGTCGGAGTGCGGGGTGTCAGCCGCATGGATGCGGCTGCCAAGCCTACAAGGACGTACTTGCGGCGTCCCCGCACTCCAACACCGCCCCGCCAAACCACGGACAGTCCGCTGTTGCTGTTGCTTCGGCCTTTGCCGTTGCTTGAAGGCCTCTGCGGGTGCCGGGCGCCGCCCGGCCGACTTCCGCCACTTGCGGTGGCAGCGACGGCCCACTAGCCTTCGGCCGTCGTTCACTACCCAAGGACCGCCCGTGAAACACCGTCATCTCCTGCTGGCCTCGGCAATCGCCGCCGCCACGCTGGCCCTGGCCGCCTGCAAAAAGGAAGCTGCCCCAGGCACCGATACCGCCAGCAGCAGCGCCCCGGCCGGCGAAACCGCCGACCAGTTCGTGGCCCGCATCAATGCCGAATTCAAGGCCGCCTACCCGGAGATGACCTCGGCGCAGTGGCTGTCTTCCACCTACATCAACAGTGATTCCGAACGCATCGCGGCCAAGGCCAACGAGCGCTCGCTGACCCAGCTCAACAGCTGGATCGAGCAGGCCGCCAAGTTCGACGGCAAGCCGATGAGCGAGGACAGCAAGCGTGCGATCCACCTGCTGAAACTGATGTCCTCGATGCCGGCGCCGCGCGATCCGGCCAAGCTGGCCGAGCTGACCCAGATCGCCACCCGCATGGAAGGCAGCTACGGTGCCGGCAAGTACTGCACCGACGCCAACGATCCGAACTCCTGCCGCCAGCTGGGCGAGCTGGAACAGGTACTGGCGCGCAGCCGCGACTACGACAAGCAGCTTGACGCCTGGCAGGGCTGGCACAGCACCACCAAGAGCATGCGCGGCGACTACCAGAAGTTCGTCGGCCTGGTGAACGAAGGCGCCAAGGGCATGGGCTTCACCGATGCCGGCCAGATGTGGCGCAGCGGCTATGACATGCCGCCGGAGCAGATCGGCCCGGAAACCGACCGCCTGTGGGAACAGGTCAAGCCGATGTACGAGCAGCTGCACTGCTACGCGCGCGGCAAGCTGGACAAGACCTATGGCAAGGACAAGGCCGAAGTTGGCAATGGCCTGATCGCCGCGCACCTGCTGGGCAACATGTGGCAGCAGGACTGGTCGAACCTGTGGGACCAGCTGGAACCGTACCCGGGCGCCGGCAGCCTGGACATCACCGCGGCGCTGGAAAAGCAGTACCAGACCAACCTGAGCGCGGCGCTGGCCAAGGCCGGCAAGGATGCCAACGTGGCCGCGCAGTACAAGGCGCAGCGCGAGGCCGAACTGCGTACCGCCAAGCAGATGACCGAGCGCGCGCAGGACTTCTACGTGTCGCTGGGCATGCCGTCGCTGCCGCAGTCCTACTGGGAAAAGACCCAGTTCATCAAGCCTGACGACCGCGACGTGGTCTGCCACGCCAGTGCCTGGGACATGAACATGGAAGGCGACGTGCGCACCAAGATGTGCATCAAGCCGAACGAAGAGAACTTCACCACCATCTACCACGAGCTGGGCCACATCTATTACGACCTGGCCTACAACCCGCTGCCGCCGCTGTTCCAGGGCGGTGCCAACGATGGCTTCCATGAAGCGATCGGCGACACCATCGTGCTGGCGATGACGCCCAAGTACCTCAGCTCGATCGGCCTGGTCGATGCGCCGACCGAAAGCCGCGAGGCGGTCATCAACAACCAGATGCGCATGGCGCTGTCAGGCGTGTCGTTCCTGCCGTTCGGGCTGATGATCGACCGCTGGCGCTGGGGCGTGTTCGATGGCTCGATCACTGCCGACAACTACAACAAGGCGTGGTGGGACCTGAAGGCCAAGTACCAGGGCGTGGCGCCGGCCAGCACCCGTGGCGAAGAGTTCTTCGATCCGGGCGCGAAGTACCACGTGCCGGGCAACACTCCGTACACCCGCTACTTCCTGGCGCGCATCCTGCAGTTCCAGTTCTACAAGGGCCTGTGCGACGCGTCCGGCTACAAGGGCCCGCTGCATGAGTGCACCTTCTACGGCAACAAGGAAGCCGGCCAGAAGTACTGGGCGATGCTGAGCAAGGGTGCCAGCCAGCCGTGGCAGGCCACGCTGAAGGAGCTGACTGGTACCGACAAGCTCGATGCCGGCCCGATGATCGAGTACTTCACCCCGGTCAACGAGTGGCTGAAGCAGCAGAACGAAGGCCAGATGTGCGGCTGGCAGGCCAACGCGGCCCCGGCGGCGAAATGAAAAAAGGGGCGGGTCCGCAAGGATCCGCCCCTTTCTGGTAGTGCCGGCCGCTGGCCGGCAACTGCACGGTGGAAATCCGTCTGGCAGCCGGCCAGCGGCCGGCTCTACCGCAACAGCAGTCAGCTGTTCTTCTTCGCGGCCATCGCTGCGGCCAGCTCGGCCTTGAATTCCTCGAAGGTCTGGCCCTTCTCCCTGGCTTCGGCCTGTGCGGCATCGCGCAGCGCGTCGGAGTACATCAGGCGCACCGGCGTGCCATTGCGTTCGTGCAGTTCACCGGCCTGCATGATCAGCGCCAGCACCTGCGCAGCGCTCTCGCTGTGGCCCGCGATGCGGCCGTCCATGCCCAGCACCCATTCGCCGTCGCGGCGCACGACACCGGCCAGCAGGGTGCGCTGTGCATCGCGCAGTTCCGCATGCGGCTCCACCGGCGAGGCCTGCGCGGCGGCCTTGTTGGCGGCCTGCTTTTCCTGGCGACGGCGCTGGTCGCGGCGGGTCTTGGAGCTGGTGGACATGGTGCGGTACCGCTGCGAAGGGGGGCGCAAGGATAGCGCACCCCGCCCGCAGCACCGCTTCACACCCCTCAGTCCAGCACTTTGCCGTGCCGCCAGTAGCCCATGAAGGTGATCGCGCGGCGGTCCAGCCCGCAGTCGCGCACCAGATGGCGACGGATCGCCATCACGGCCCCCGCCTCGCCCGCCACCCAGGCGTACAGCGGCCCGGCCACGCGGGTATCGGCCTGCTCCCAGAGGATCTGCGTATCGACGTCGATCTCCTCCAGCGCATCGCCGGCAGTCACGCCCGAGGTCGCTGCCAACCGCGCCTGGACCGCCTGCAGCAACCGCTGTCCGTAGGCGGCCTGCCCGCGCGGCAGCCAGACCAGCTCGGCGCTGGAGGGCGCCTTCAGGTGCACCGCATCACCGGCCTGCGCCACCTCCAGCAGCGCCAGCGTGCGCGGTGGGTCGACCATGGCCGCCAGTTCCTCGAGGATGCCGGCCACCGCAGGCAACGCGGTTTCATCGGCCACCAGCAGCACCTGGCCGACACCGGCCGGTGGCTTCCACTCCCAGCCCTCGCTGCTCCCGGCACAGTCGGCGTCCGGGGCCAGCAGCACCACGCGGTCGCCTGGGCGGGCGTGCATGGCCCAGCGCGAGGCGGGGCCGGTTTCGCCATGGATGACGAAATCGACGTCGACCTCGCCCTGCTCCGCGCGCAACTGGCGGATGGTGTAGGTACGCATCGGCGGGCGCTTGTCGTCCGGCAGGGCCCGGTAGCGTGGGTACCAGTCTTCACCGCTGGGGACCTGCGGTACCTCCTGGCCGGGCAAGGGGAAGAACACCTTGATGCGCTGGTCAGGGCCTTCGGTCTTCATCCGCGCCACGTCGGCACCGGTGAACACCATGCGGTCCAGGGAAGGGGAAAGAACGCGGCGCTCCTTCAGCGCCACCTCGAACAGGCGGTAGGTCTGCTGCGCAGCCATGGGGAACCTCATGCAACGACATCGGATTGGCTGGCTGTCGTGCATCCACGCACCGGCTGGCTGGAGTGCCCAGCCTAGTCCGGTCGTTCCTCTTCGCAAGCGTTGCGGGCAAAGCGGCCGGCCCTACCCCTGCGCGCTGCTCAATGGCCCGTGCAGGCCGCCTGTGCCGCGCGTTCACGCTGGTGTTCCCAGTACCAGAACACGAAGCCGGCGGCGAAGAACGCGGCCTGCCCCAGTGCCAGGTGCAGCGGGCTGGCGCTGAGCAGCGGCGACACCACGCCGGCCACCACCGTGCTGATCATCAGCTGCACGAAGGCCTGCAGCGACGAGGCCAGGCCGCGCTGATGCGGGTACATGTCCAGCACCGCCAGCGCCAGGATCGGGAAGATCAATGCCATGCCCATGCCGCCCAGGAAGATCGGCAGCACCGCCCACGGCAGCACGAACTGCGGCGACAGCGCCACGTAGCCGACATTCAGCAGCACCGACAGCGCACACAGGCCGAAACCAATGGACACCTGGCGGGTGGGCGTGGTGTGCCCGGCCATGCGCCCGGACAGGAACGAGCCGGTGGTCATGCCGCCGATGGTGGGGATGAACAGCCAGGCAAAACCACCCTCGCCCAGATGCAGGTGCTGCATCACGAACACCGGCGCCGAGGAGATGTACAGGAAAATGCCGCCGAAACCGATGCTGCCGGCCAGCGCCAGGCGCAGGAACCGCGGGTTGAAACCGATGCGCACGTAATCACGCAGCAGCACGCGCGGTGACAACGGCACCCGTGCCTCCACCGGATGGGTTTCCGGCAGGTAGCGTGCGGTGGCCGCCAGCAGGAGCAGCGCAAACATCACCAGGAACCAGAAAATCAGTGGCCAGCCGGCGCCACTGAGCAGGATCCAGCCGCCAATGATCGGTGCGATGGCCGGAGCGATGCCGAACAGCATCGATACCTGGCTCATCAGGCGCTGCGCGTCGTGTCCGTGGTACAGGTCGCGGATCACCGCGCGGCCGACGATCATGCCGACGCCCGCTGACAGGCCCTGCAGCGCGCGGAACGCCAGCAGCGTGGTCAGGTCGGTGGACAGCGCACAGCCGACCGAAGCGCCGACGAACACCACCAGGCCACCGAGGATCACCCGCTTGCGGCCCCAGGCATCGGACAACGGGCCGTGCGCCAGGCTCATCAGGCCGTAGAACAGCAGGTACACACTGATGGTCTGCTGCACCGCCACTTCGTCCACCGCCAGGCGCTGGGCCAGCTGCGGGAACGCGGGGAAGATGGTGTCGATCGAAAACGGACCGAACATGGCCAGGCCGGCGAGCAGCAGGGCCATGCGGCGGGTGGAGGGAGCAACAGCGGCGGTCATGGAAGGCGTCCGGCAGGGCCATGCGCGGCACGCACGGCGGGCGCCGGTCCCCTGCAGCAGGGACGGCGCCAGATGAATTCGGGTATCCGCCCATCATAGGTGGGGATTGCGCCTGATGCCATGCAGCAGTGCACAAAACGCACGGACGGGCCATCGGCCATTCAGGCGCGGCCGCCAGGTCCGAAGGCGGCCGCCGCGCCCGCAACGGGCTATAATCGGGGGGCAACACGGTGGGAGAAGCGGAACACCGCTGCCGAAGGCGCAACGCCCGTAATCGCTCAGGCCCGATACCACCCGTAACACAACTCTGGAGAGACCGGTTCGATCCGGCGCCGAAGGGGCACGAAGCTGCGGTCCGCCGCGCTTTTAAACTCTCAGGCAAAAGGACAGAGGGGCGCCCCGCAGACCGCCGACCGGCGGCTTGTGCCCGTGCGTGTGCCCTTTCCTGACGGATCCTTCGCCATGTCCCAGAACACCCCTTCCCTGCGTGAGCTCGAGCACCACAACGCGTTCGTCGAGCGCCACATCGGCCCCAACGACGCCGAGATCGCGCAGATGCTCGACGTCGTCGGCCACGCGTCGCTGGATGCGATGACCGACGCCATCGTGCCGGCCAAGATCAAGTCGCCGGCACCGCTGGCACTGCCGGAGTCGATGACCGAAGTGCAGGCACTGGCGAAGATCCGTGCGATCGCCGACAAGAACACCGTGCTGCGCAGCTTCATCGGCCAGGGTTACTACGGTACCCACACGCCGAACGTGATCCTGCGCAACATCCTGGAAAACCCGGCGTGGTACACCGCCTATACCCCGTACCAGGCGGAAATCTCGCAGGGCCGCATGGAAGCGCTGATCAACTTCCAGACCCTGTGCGCCGACCTGACCGGCATGGAAATCGCCAACGCCTCGCTGCTGGACGAAGCCACCGCCGCCGCCGAAGCGATGACTCTGGCCAAGCGTTCGGCCAAATCGAAGTCGGACACCTTCTTCGTGCACGACGCCGTGCACCCACAGACCCTGGAACTGCTGCGTACCCGCGCCGAGCCCATGGGCATCGTGCTGCGCGTCGGCACCCCGGCCGAAGCACTGGAAGCAGAAGCGTTCGGCCTGCTGCTGCAGTATCCGGACACCTTCGGCCAGGTCGGCGACTACAAGGCGCTGGTCGATGCCGTGCACGCACGCGGCGGCCTGGTGGCCGTGGCCACCGACCTGCTGGCCCTGACCCTGCTGGCTGCCCCGGGCGAATGGGGCGCGGACATCGTGGTCGGCAACAGCCAGCGTTTCGGCGTGCCGTTCGGCTTCGGTGGCCCGCACGCCGCCTTCATGGCCTGCCGTGACGCCTACAAGCGCTCGATGCCGGGCCGCCTGATCGGCGTTTCGATCGATGCCCAGGGCAACCCGGCCTACCGCCTGACCCTGCAGACCCGCGAACAGCACATCCGCCGCGAGAAGGCCACCTCCAACATCTGTACCGCGCAGGTGCTGCTGGCGGTGATGGCCTCGATGTACGCCGTTTACCACGGCCCGGAAGGCCTGACCCGCATTGCCCGCCGCACGCACCGCCTGGCCTCGATCCTGGCCGCAGCGCTGCGCAATGCCGGCGTGCAGGTCGGTGGCGACTTCTTCGACACCCTGCACGTCACCGGCGTGCATGCCGATGAAATCCATGCCAAGGCACGCGCCGCCGGTTACAACCTGCGCGCGATCGACAGCGACTCGGTCGGCATCAGTCTGGACGAGACCACCACCCGCGCCGACATCGTCGCCGTGGCTGCGGTGTTCGGTGCCTCGCTGGACGTCGACGCGCTGGACGCCAGCACCGCCGACGCGCTGCCGGCCGGCCTGCTGCGCCAGTCCGCGTTCCTGACCCACCCGGTGTTCAACACCCACCACAGCGAGCACGAACTGCTGCGCTACCTGCGTTCGCTGGCCGACAAGGACCTGGCGATGGACCGCACGATGATCCCGCTGGGTTCGTGCACCATGAAGCTCAATGCCACCGCCGAGATGATCCCGGTGACCTGGCCGGAGTTCTCGCAGATCCACCCGCTGGTGCCGGCCGACCAGGCGCTGGGCTACAAGGAACTGATCGACACGCTGGAAGCGATGCTGGTCGAATGCACCGGCTACGACGCGGTCAGCCTGCAGCCGAACTCCGGCGCACAGGGCGAGTACGCCGGCCTGCTGGCGATCCGCGCCTACCACCGCTCGCGCGGCGAAGGCCACCGCGACATCTGCCTGATCCCGGATTCGGCGCACGGCACCAACCCGGCCTCGGCGCAGATGTGCGGCATGAAGGTGGTGGTCACCAAGACCGATGCCAACGGCAATGTCGATGTGGAAGACATCCGCCTCAACGCCGAGAAGTACAGCGACCGCCTGGCCGCGATCATGATGACCTACCCGTCCACGCACGGCGTGTTCGAGGAAGAGGTGGTCGAGATCTGCGAGATCATCCACAAGCACGGCGGCCAGGTGTACACCGACGGCGCCAACATGAACGCCCTGGTCGGCGTGGCCAAGCCCGGCAAGTGGGGTTCGGACGTTTCGCACCTGAACCTGCACAAGACCTTCTGCATTCCGCACGGCGGTGGCGGCCCGGGCGTCGGCCCGTGCGCGGTCAAGGAGCACCTGGCGCCGTTCCTGCCGGGCAAGCTGGGTGACAACGGTCCGGTCGGCATGGTCAGCGCGGCCAGCTTCGGCAGCGCCTCGATCCTGCCGATCAGCTGGATGTACATCGCGATGATGGGCCGCGAAGGCCTGCGCAAGGCCACCCAGGTCGCGCAGCTCAACGCCAACTACATCGCCAAGCGCCTGGCGCCGCACTTCAAGACGCTGTACACCGGCCGCAACGGCCTGGTGGCGCACGAGTGCATCCTCGACGTGCGCCCGCTGGAGAAGACCAGCGGCATCGGCGCCGAGGACGTCGCCAAGCGCCTGATCGACTTCGGCTTCCACGCCCCGACCCTGAGCTTCCCGGTGGCCGGCACGCTGATGGTCGAGCCGACCGAGAGTGAGTCGCTGCACGAGCTGGACCGCTTCATCAACGCCATGATCCAGATCCGAGAGGAAATCAGCGCGATCGAAGACGGCCGCCTGGACCGCGAGGACAACCCGCTGAAGAACGCGCCGCACACTGCCACCGCAGTGACCGCCAGCGAGTGGACCCACTCCTACCCGCGCGAACTGGCTGCCTTCCCGCTGGCCAGCCTGAAGCAGAGCAAGTACTGGCCGCCGGTGGCACGCGTCGACAACGTGTACGGCGACAAGAACGTGATGTGCGCCTGCATCCCGGTCGATGCCTACAAGGATGATGAAGTCGAGGCTTGATTCCTCGCGGCATCGGTAAAGAGAACGGCCCGCGCAAGCGGGCCGTTCTCATTGTGCATCACGGGTCCGGCATCTGCCCCAGGCTCAACTGCCACGACACGCCGAAGCGATCCTGCACCCAGCCGTAGCGGTTGCTGAAGTCATAGTCGCCCACCGGCATCAGCCAGTGGCCGCCCTCACCCAGCACGCGCGCGGCGCGCTCGAACTGCTCGGCGCCGGAGCACTCGACGAACAGCGAGATCGACGGGCTGAAGGTGAAATCGTGCACGTCCAGGCTGTCAAAGCACAGGTAGTGGGTGCCACCGAGCAGGAAGATGGCCTGTCGGACCTGCCCGGGCACGCCGGCACCGGCGCCGTCCGGATGGCGCTGCATTGCCAGCAGGCGGAAATCGGCGAAGGCCTCGGCGTACAGGGCCAGGGCGGCCTCGGCCTGGCCGGTAAACATCAGGAAGGGGCGACTGCGCAGCATGCGGTACTCCCGGTCGACGGGCCGATGACGGCCCACACGATCAGGATGGCACGGCGGATGTGCAGCCCCCGTGGTAGTGCCGGCCGCTGGCCGGCAGCTTCAGTCACGC
The DNA here is from genome assembly GCF_059372495.1 of Stenotrophomonas sp. YJH_SMC_80. Classification (NCBI taxonomy): domain Bacteria; kingdom Pseudomonadati; phylum Pseudomonadota; class Gammaproteobacteria; order Lysobacterales; family Lysobacteraceae; genus Stenotrophomonas; species Stenotrophomonas sp. YJH_SMC_80. Next base: position 501,527 of record NZ_JCAFVP010000001.1, on the reverse strand, counting down.
CTCGCGCATGCGCCGCGCGATGGCGCTGCCGGCGGCGATCGTGGCGGTCAGCGCCACCATCGACAGGAACTGCAGGCGGGTGTGCGACTCGCTCAGCAGCAGGCCGAAGATCAGCGCCAGGATCGCCAGCGCGCAGCAGGTCAGCCACGGGAAGCCCGCCATGCGGAACGGCAGCCGGGTACCCAGGCGATCCGCGCGGCGGCGCAACACCAGTTGTGAGACCAGCGACAGCGTCCACACCAGCAGGCAGGTCGAACCGACGATGTTCAGCAGCACCGGCAGCACCCGGTCCGGGAACAGCAGTTCCATCACCGTGGCGGCGAAACCGAACAGCACGCTGGCCAGCACGGCAATGACCGGCACCTGGCGCGGATCGGTCCAGCCCAGCACGGCCGGGGCTTCGCGGCGCTGCGCCAGTGAATACATCATGCGCGAGGCGCCGTAGAGGTTGGCATTGAGTGCCGACAGCAGCGCGATCACCGCGATCAGGGTGATGGCGGTGCCGGCACCCGGAATACGGGCAATGTCCAGCACGGCGGCGAAGGGCGACTTCAACGCTTCGCTGGTCCACGGCACCACGGCGATGATCACGCTCAGCGAGCCGATGTAGAACACCAGGATGCGCCACGCCACGGTGCGGATGGCACGGGCGATGCTGCGTTCCGGATCTTCGGTCTCCGCCGCCGCAACGGCGACGATCTCGGTGCCACCGAAGGCAAAAACGACAACCAGCAGTGCAGCGCCAATACCGGCCAGGCCCTTCGGTGCGAAGCCACCATGCTCGGTGAAGTTGCTCAGGCCCGGCGAGGTCACCTGCGGCAGCCAGCCCATCAGCAGCGCCACGCCGATGGCGATGAAGGCCAGGATCGCCGCCACTTTGAGGATGGCGAACCAGAATTCGAACTCGCCGAAGTTCTTCACCCCGAGCAGGTTGATCGCGGTGAAGAACAGCATGAAGGCCAGCGCCGCCATCGGTACAGGTACTGCTGGCCAGACCGTGGCCAGCAGCCCGGCCGCTCCCACCGCCTCGGCGGCGATCACGATCACCAGCTGCACCCACCACAACCAGCCGACGGTGGCACCGGCGGTGGCGCCCATGGCATCGGCGGCATAGACCGAGAACGCGCCGCTGGTCGGTTTGGCCGCCGCCATTTCGCCCAGAGCGTTCATCACGATGATCACCAGCGCGCCGGCGACCAGATACGACACCAGGACCGCCGGACCGGCCGCCTGCACACCCACGCCCGAGCCGAGGAACAGGCCGGCGCCGATGGCGCTGCCCAGGCCCATCATGATCAGCTGGCGGGGCTTGAGCGAATGTCCGAGGCGGGACGGTGAAGCGGTCGGAATCGAGTTGGGCATCGGCAGGGCTGGCGGCGGGCTACAGGGGCGACACCTTACCCTGTCCAATGCCCGCGGGGATAGGCACAGCGCAGCAGGCGGCTCAGGCCAGTGCCGGCTCTCCGACACTGCCACCAATACGGGCGCGGTAGGCACGCGGCGAGAAACCGGTTTCAGCCTTGAACTTGCGGGTGAAGGCGCTCTGGTCGCTGAAACCGCAGGCCTGGCCGATGCTGGCGATGCTCTCGTCACCGTGCAGCAGGTGCATGGCCATCTGGATCCGCAGCCGGGTCAGCACCTGCTGCGGGGTCATCTGGAACACCTTGCGGAAGCTGCGCTCCAGCTTGGACAGCGAAAAGCCGGTGATGTCCAGCAGGGTCTGCATGCGCACGTTCTCGGCGTAGTGCGCGTTGAGGTGGGCCAGCGCCAGCCGCAGCTGCTCGTACTGGGTACCCAGGCTGTCCTTCTGGCCCAGGTCGCGGGAAATGCCGATCAGGCCCTCGATGGCCCCATCGACCACCAGCGGACGCTTGCAGGTCAGGCACCAGCCCGGTTCGCGGTTGGCGAACAGGTGCAGCTCCATCAGATTCTCGATCACCTCACCGGCCAGCACGCGGGCGTCCTGGTCCACGTAGTCGGCGCTCAGCCCGGTCGGGTAGATCTCCGCCGCGGTACGCCCGATCACGTCCTTGCGGGCGCGCAGGCCCAGCCGCCGCAGCATGGTCTGGTTGACGTGGGTGTAACGCCCCTGAAGGTCCTTGATGAAGAACAGCACATCCGGGATGGCGTCGAACAGGGCTTCGATGTCGGCGGGCTCGACTCGCATGGAACAAGCATACCCGAGCCTGCTTTTGCCTGTACGTTCACCTTTGCCGGACCTCGGTTTAACGGGCCCGGTTCCAGTGTCGTGGTTCTCTTTGAGCATCCGGAGCCAACGTCAATGGCCGCCAGCAAGCCGACCGGCAAGCGCGCAACCACCCACGCCGAGAACCACCACCGCGGCGACGGCGATGAACTGCACCAGCAGGCCGGGGGCAGTCATCCGGCGATGACCACCGATCAGGGCATCCCGGTGGCAGACAACCAGAACTCCCTGCGGCAGGGACCTCGGGGGCCTACGCTGCTGGAGGACTTCATCCTGCGCGAGAAGATCACCCACTTCGACCATGAGCGCATTCCCGAGCGCATCGTGCACGCCCGCGGCAGCGCTGCGCATGGCTACTTCGAGTTGACCCGATCACTGAAGGCGCATACCCGCGCGCGCATCCTGACCGAGGTTGGCGTGAAGACACCCGTGTTCACCCGCTTCTCGACCGTGGCCGGTGGCGCAGGTTCGGTGGACACCCCGCGCGACGTGCGCGGCTTCGCGGTGAAGTTCTATACCAGGGAGGGCAACTGGGACCTGGTCGGCAACAACATCCCGGTGTTCTTCGTCCAGGACGCCATGAAATTCCCGGACCTGGTGCACGCGGTGAAGATGGAACCGGACCGTGCCTTCCCGCAGGCCGCGTCGGCCCATGACACGTTCTGGGACTTCATTTCGCTGATGCCCGAATCGATGCACATGATCATGTGGGCGATGAGCGACCGCGCCATACCGCGTTCGCTGCGGATGATCGAAGGCTTCGGTGTGCACAGCTTCCGCCTGCTGAACGAGGCCGGCGAGTCAACGTTCGTCAAGTTCCACTGGCGGCCCAAGCTGGGTATCCAGTCCACGGTCTGGGACGAAGCATTGAAACTGCAATCGGCCGACAATGACTTCCATCGCCGCGACCTGTTCGAGGCCATCCAGCGCGGCGACTTCCCGGAATGGGAACTGGCGGTGCAGTTGTTCACCGAAGAAGACGCCGACGCATTCCCGTTCGATCATCTGGACCCGACCAAGATCATTCCCGAATCGCTGGTGCCGTTGCAGGTCATCGGGCGCATGGTGCTGGACCGCTGGCCGGACAACTTCTTCGCCGAGACCGAGCAGGTGGCTTTCTGCCCGGCCAACGTGCCACCGGGCATCGACTTCAGCAACGACCCGCTGCTGCAGGGGCGCCTGTTCTCCTACCTGGACACCCAGCTGCTGCGCCTGGGCGGCCCGAACTTCCACCAGATCCCGGTGAATGCGCCCAAGTGCCCGTTTGCCAATCATCAGCGCGACGGCCACATGCAGATGCAGGTTCCCAAGGGTCGGGTGGCCTACGATCCCAGTTCGCTGCAGGAGGACACCCCGCGCGAGACGCCTGCCGGATTCCGCAGCCATGCCAGCGCCGACGATGGCCACAAGGGTCGCACCCGCGCGGAGAGTTTCGCCGACCACTACAGCCAGGCCCGAATGTTCTTCCGCAGCCTCGAAAAGCCGGAGCAGGCCCACCTGGCATCGGCGCTGGTGTTCGAGTTGTCCAAGGTGGAAACGCTGAAGGTGCGGGTACGCACCGTCAGTCACCTGCGCAACATCGATGACTCACTGGCGCAGCGCGTGGCCGATGGTCTGGCGTTGCCTGCACTGCCCGACCCGGCGCCGACCGCTACTCCAGTGCGGGACATGCCCCCCGCCCCCGAGGTGCGCGTGATTGGGCGCAACAAGCCTACCCTGCAGGGTCGCTGCATCGGCATCCTGTTCGATGAAGGCTCCGACGCCCGGATCATTGCCAGCCTGAGCAAGGCAGCCAGGAAAGCAGGTGCGGATGTGAAGCTGGTCGCCCCCAGAGTGGGTGGCGCCACGCTCAGCGATGGCGCGCTGCAGGCGGCGGATGGGCAACTGGCGGGCACCCCGTCGGCCGGGTTCGATGCAGTAGCCGTGGTGCTCAGCCCGGAAGCGGCGAAGGCCTTGTCGAAAGAGAGTGCAGCCATCGAATTCGTCAGCCAGGCGTGGGCGCACCTGAAGGCCATCGCCAGCGATGCGGGCGGCCAGACGCTGCTGAAGGCGGCAAGGGTCGGCAACGACGCCGGCATCGTCGAAGCGGAAGACGCCAAGGCATTCCTGGCGGCGGCCGCCACCCGCCAGTGGGCGCGCGAACCCAAGCTGCGCCTGCTGGCCTGACTACAACACCAGGAGAACTGTCATGCCCCGTGGTGACAAATCCGCATACTCCGATAAACAGAAGCGCCAGGCCGAGCACATCGAGGAAAGCGAGCGCGAGCGCGGTGCCAGCGAAGGCACCGCCGAGCGCATTGCCTGGGCGACCGTGAACAAGCAGGATGGTGGTGGCAAGCGTAGCGGCAGCGCGCGCAAGGGTACGAAGAAGGCGACCAGCAAGAAGGCTGCCAAGAGGGCGCCTGCCAGAAAGTCGGGCACAAAGAAGGCCACGACCAAGGCGACGGCGGCGAAGAAGGCCCCTGCGAAGAAGACGACAGCCAGGAAGGTGGCGGCAAAGAAGGCACCGGCTCGCAAGACAGCCACAAAGAAGACCGCAAAGAAGACAGCGGCCAAGAAGGCCGGTACAGCCGCCTCGCGCAGTGCTGCAGCGAAGAAGGCGGCGAAGACACGTGCGGCCAAGAAGACCGTGCGCAAGGTGGCAGCGAAGAAGGCCGCGCGTACCCGCGCGCGCGGCTGAGTCCTTCGATCAGGGCGACAGCGTCCTCATCCACGCGGCAACTTCGGCTGCGGCTGCGTCAGCGCGTGCCTGCAGCAGCAGATGCGGCCCTTCCAGCGAAACATGCCGGGCATCCGGCAAAAGGGCCTGCAGTTCTGCCACGCTGGGCGGCCACAGCAGGCGGTCATGGCACGCGTGCAGGCACAGCGTCGGCACGTCGATTGCCGGCAGCAATGCGCGTACGTCGACGCGCAGGGTCGCTGCGGCGCGTCGCCGCAGTGTGGCCGCCGCAATCCGGGCCAGCGCATCGCGCAGCATCGACAGGTGCTCGCGGGTGCGCCACCGCCCCAGCAGCAGGCCCGCCAGCAACGCCACGGGAGGCAGAGGCCAGGTCGGCGTCAGCAGGGCTGCGCTGGCTGCCGGCAATGGCACCGGCCGACGCGCAAAGGTCGCGGCAAGCACCAGTCCGCGCAGCCCGGCGGGCTGTCGCGTGGTCAGTTCAACCGCCAACGGGCCCGAGAAGGACTCGGCAAGCAGGATGAAGGGATGGCCGGGCAGCTGCGACCACAGCCGTTGGGCCAGCGTGGCGTGATCCTGCCCTCCCTGCGCAGGCAGCGTAATCGCCTGCGTCGTCGGCCTATTAGCCTGGAGTGCTGACAGAAACGGGATCGACAGCCTGCCGGAGCCATCCAGCCCGGGCAGCATCAGCACGTGCTGCGGCGTGGGTGATGCCGAATCACAGCCCGGCTTTTCCTCGCTCCCGATTCCCATGTCACCTCCTTTGCTGGCAAGCATCGCCCACATCGGCAGGCAGCGGAACCTTCGCTCCGGCTCTCCTGCTGCTTTGCCGGTCAAGGTTGAGCGATACTCCCCGCTCTGCCGCGGGACGCGGCTGCCAATGAGAGCCTCTGATGCGATGGACATACGCGCTGGCCATGATGGTCATGATGCTGCCACTGAACAGTTCCGCCAACGATGGCTGGATAAACGGGGCAGGCAAGGCGATGCCGGAGACCGATGCCATGAAATCCAGCGGTGGCTTTGCGGCATCGCTGCTGGTCACCTCCGATGCCGACTGGCGGGCCAAGTGGGAAACCCCACCAGAGACCACTCCCGGTTTTACCCAGGCCGACGAAGTCCACCCGGGCGGTGAATTGTTCCTGCTGACATTCCTGTCCAACCCGCAACTGGATGAGAACCGCGTACCCAAGGTGCACTGCGATCTGCGCATGCTGCGCCCGGACGGCACTACCAGCATCGACGAACGCGATGTTCCCTGTTTCACCGCTGCCCTGCCCGGCCCGCCAACCCTGTTGTACATGACCAACCTGCACCTGAAGTTCGTGGCCGAGGCCAGTGATCCGAAAGGCACGTGGACTGCGCAGGTGGTGGTCAGGGATCTGCTGCGGAATGTGAGCCTGCCTCTGCAGGCTCACTTCGACGTCCGTTGAACGGAGGCGTGCGGATGAAGATGCGGCGATTACTGAGCTGGACCGGTCTTGCGCTTTGCGTGGTCTACCTGCTGTTGACCGCATGGCTGGTTCACGGCGCGCAGTCGGATGCGGACCCGAAGGGGGCCTATATCCTGATGTCGCTCCCCATCACCCTGCAGTCTGCTGCACTCGATGCCATCGGCGCAGGCAGCCTGCTGTACGGCAAACCCTGGTCGACCGCGTATGCAGTACTGGTTCCGCCAACACTGCTGTTGCTGTACGCAGCCGGCTGGCTGATCGAACGCGCCGCGCGCGGCCGCTAGCCAGCGGCACCGACCGGTGGCGTGCATGCGGTGCCCTGCATGCGGGGCATCGCGATGCAGGGCGTCATCCAACATCCAGTCGCAGGTTGCTTACGCCGCCTGCGCAGGCACGATGGGCATGCGCGCGCCCTGCTCCACCTTGAACACCGCCACCGACGTGGTCAGCGCATGCGCCTGTTCTTCCAGCGCGCGGCTGGCGGCAGTGGCTTCTTCCACCAGCGCAGCGTTCTGCTGGGTCACCTGGTCCATCTGCACCACCACCTGGTTGACCTGCTCGATACCGGCGGCCTGTTCCTTGCTGGCCGCTGCGATGTCGCTCATCAGCTGCGTGGTGCGCGAGCTGGCCTGGGCCACGCGGGCGATCGCGGCTTCCGATTCAACGGTCACCGCCAGGCCGCTCTTCACCTTGGCAGCGGCGTCTTCGATCAGCTCCTTGATCTCCTTGGCGGCGACACCGGCACGCTGTGCGAGCGTGCGTACCTCGCTGGCGACCACGGCAAAACCACGGCCCTGCTCACCTGCACGCGCGGCTTCAACCGCAGCATTCAGCGCCAGGATGTTGGTCTGGAACGCGATGCCGTCGATCACGGTGGAGATTTCCGAGATGCGTGCCGAGGACTGATCGATCTCACCCATCACCGACGCCATCTGCGCCATCGCCTGCTCGGTTTCGCGTACGGCGGCACCGGCGGCGTGCGCTTCACTGTCGGCCTGACGAGCGAGCTCGGCATTCTGGCGCACAGTCGAGGTCAGTTCCTCCATCGATGCGGCGGCTTCTTCCAGGTTGGCGGCCTGCTGCTCGGTGCGGCGCGACAGGTCGTTGTTGCCGGCGGCCAGTTCCTGCGCCGCGTTGTTGATGCTGTCGGCGGCCACCTGGATGCCACGTACGATGCCGGTCAGCTGCGCGGTGGTGGTGTTGGCGTCGTCACGCATGCGGGCGAATACACCGTCGTACTCGCCGTCCATGCGTGCAGTCAGGTCGCCGTGCGAGATCGCACGCAGCACATCGGAGACATCAGCGATGCTGGCCTGCGAACTGGCCATCATGCCGTTGAGGTGCTCGACCATCGCCTTGAACTGGAACTGGAACGCAGCAGCATCGCCACGCATGCTGAAATCACCGGCGCGCGCGGCCCGGGCCAGTGCATCGATCTGCGCGTTGATCGCCATCAGGCTCTGCTTCACTGCGGCCAGAGTGCGGGTCAGCGTCCCCTTCTCGCCCGGGTAGTCCGGCAGGTCGCGGCTGAGGTCACCGATGGCGTAACGCTGCATCACTTCGGCCATCAGCAGTTCCACCTGCACGTGTGATTCGACCAGGCTGTTGGTGGCCTGCACCATGCGGCCGAAATCACCGGGGAAGGCGCTGGCGTCCATGCGGTAGCGGATCGCACCCGCCTCGTGCTGTTCGGCCATCTGCAGCTGCGCGCCGATCGCCGCCTGCACACTCTGGCGCACGCTGGCCATCGCCTCGCCCAGCTGGGTCAGTTCGTCACGGCCGCCGAGGCGGAACTCCTGATCCAGCTGGCCCTTGGACAGGCGCTCGGCCAGGTTCACCGCGCGGGCCAGCGGGCCGGTCAGGCTGCGCCCGATCATCACCGAGGCGGCGATGCCCACCAGCAGCGCGACGCCGCCCAGCACCAGCAACTGCAGCAGGCTGCGCTCGCCCAGGCGGATCGCCTCGGCGGCCGCCTCACGGCTTTCCTTCTCTTCGAAGTCCACGCCATCGGACAGCGCCTTGTTCCAGCCGTTGGCGGCTTCCTGCACCGGGCCCAGGGTCAGCGCCACGGCGCCCGGGTAGTCGCCCTGCTCCATCAGTTCGCTGGTCTGCTTGTTGAGCGGACGCGCGATGGCACGCTTGGCGGCGATGGTTTCGGCAATGGCCTTGCCCTCGGCGTCGCTGGGCAGCGCCTGGTAGGCGGTCCAACTGGCCTCATAGCGCTTGACCAGATCGGCGATGCGCTGCTCATCATGGCCACGGTCATCGCCCTGGCGGATCAGCATCTCGCGGCGAACGACCATCATCTGGTTGTTGGCATCGAGCATCTGCGAGAGCAGGCGCACCTTGGCCACGCTGACATCGACCACCTGCTGCATCGCGCGCTTCTGCACGACACTGGCGGTGGCGCCGGTGGCCACCACGGCCGCAACCAACAGCAGCAACAGGCCAAAGCCCAGCCCAAGACGCCAGGCAACCCTGACATTCCTCAAGTAGTTCATCGGTACATCCAAAACGGGGGGATGTGGCGTTATCGGCGGCCCGCCAGGCAATCTTGATCGCCAACCGCCAATGGCGTGGGGCACCATTCACCTTGGTGAGCCCTTGGCCGGCGGCACCCGCGCGGGGACGGTGGCGCAACGACCCGACTGCTCATGCAGACGTCAGATCTCTTTCACGGCGGCTCGGCGCGGCCTGCAGGCAAGGTGGTGGCGTCATCTGCTGGAGTTCCCAATGCCATTACCCGTGTACCGATCCACCCTGCTCGCTCTCTCGCTGCTGGCATCGCCGGCGTTCGCGCAGGCACCGCCGCCTGGACTGCCCGCCCCCATCGCCGAGAAGGCCGGACCGGACACCGCAGCACGTTCCGCCCTGCATGCCCAGGTGCTGCTGGATCGCGCGAATTTCTCGCCCGGCCAGATCGACGGTGAAGTGGGCAGCAACCAGCGGCGCGCGGTGTCGGGTTTCCAGGCGGCGCACGGCCTGACCGTCACCGGTGAACTGGACGACGCGACCTGGCAGGCCCTGCAGGCTGATACGGTCACCCCCCTGGCCAGCTACACGCTGACCAGCGAGGATGTCGCCGGGCCGTTCCAGGCGGTGCCGAAGGGCCCCGCCGCACAGGCCAAACTGAAATCGCTGGGCTTCAACAACGTCGAAGAGTCGCTGGGCGAACGCTTCCACGCATCCCCTGAGCTGTTGAAGCTGCTCAATCCGGGCGTGGATCTGAGCAAGGCGGGCAACCGCATCCAGGTGCCCAATATCGCACCATCGCCGCTACCGAAGGCGGCCAAGGTGGTCGTCGACAAGTCCGATTCCAGCCTGCAGTTGCTGGATGCGCAAGGCAAGGTGATCGCTCAGGTGCCGGTTTCCTCCGGCAGCCAGCATGATCCGCTGCCGATCGGCGAATGGAAGATCCTGGGCGTGTATCGCGACCCGCCGTTCCACTACAACCCCAAGCTGTTCTGGGATGCGCGCAAGGGCGAAAAGAAGGCGACACTGCCGCCGGGCCCGAACAATCCAGTCGGCCGGGTCTGGATCGACCTGTCCAAGCCACACTACGGCCTGCATGGCACGCCCGAGCCCGGCCATGTCGGCAAGACCGAGTCACATGGTTGCGTGCGCATGACCAACTGGGATGCGCTGCGCGTGGCCGATGCGGTGGATACCTCCGTCCCCGTGGTGATGCAGGAGTGAGCCGATGCGTCTTTCGCAGCTGATCGTGCTGGGCGTGCTGCTGGGACTGGGGGCCGGCTGGTGGCTGCGCCGCGATCCAGGCGAGCCGGTAGCCGCCTCGCTGCCGGAAGCACAACCGGCAGCCGCTGTGGCGCCGGCCAAGGGATCGGTAGCGCCGCTCGACACGGCCCCTGCCCCCGCCGCCACCGCACCGTCAGCCGCGCGGACTGCGGATGCGCCGTCGGGTCTGCTGCTGCCGGTACAGGGCGTCCTGGCCTCCCAGCTGCGCGACACGTTCACCGATGCGCGTAGCGAAGGCCGCGTGCACGATGCCATCGACATCATGGCCACCGCCGGTACGCCGGTGCTGGCAGTGGCCGATGGCACGGTGGAAAAACTGTTCAACAGCGAGCGCGGTGGCCTGACGATCTACCAGTTCGAGCCCAGTGGCCGCTGGTGCTACTACTACGCGCATCTGCAGCGCTACGCCGATGGCCTGGCGGAGAAGCAGGTGATCAAGCGCGGAGACGTCCTCGGCTATGTCGGCAGCACCGGCAACGCCAGTGCCGAGGCTCCGCATCTGCACTTTGAAGTGCACGTGCTGGGGCCGGAGAAGCAGTGGTGGAAGGGGGAATCGATCAATCCGTATCCACTGCTGAATCCGCCTGCTTCGAAGCCCGGTGCTGCCAGCGCCGCAAAGTGAACGTGAACACCGCCAAGGCAGCTCCTGGAATCAGCAGGAGCAGTGCCGCCACTTTCCAGAAGAAGAACGGCCACAACCAGACATAATCCAGGTCAGTCAGCTTCAACAGGTCCAGTGGCGGCTGCAGCTCGACGGTGGCCGCGCGATCGGCCAGCGCCGGGTCCACCTCCAGCACGGTTAGCCGCACCCATGAGCGGCCGCGTGGCAATGCATCGCCGCGACCATAGCCGAAGTAGGACGCCATGAGGCCGCTGGACTCAACCGAAGCCAGCCCACGATTGATGCCCTGTCCGGCCACTCCCGAACGCTCCCCTGCGCGGAAGTCTCCATGATCGGTCGGAGTTTCGATGCGCAGCAGCACCTCGGGGTCAGCGTCCGTACCGTCCGCGGCATAGCGCAGGCGCAGCCGCAGTTGATCATCGATGAGGCGGTAGACGGTGATCTGGGCGGTTGCGCCAGGGCTCAGCACCAACGGCACCGTCTGCGTGCGCGAAGCCAGGGTATTGGCTGCCGCGCCCAGCACCAGTACCAGGCAGGCGATGCCCCACAGGCTCCACAACACCCACAGGGTGATCCGCACGGCCGTTTCGCCCTTCACGCTGACATCCTGGTCATCGCTTTGCTTCCTCGCCGACCCCGCTGACACAGTAACGAAAAAGCCCCGCTTGCGCGGGGCTTTTCCTGTCACCTACGCCGGGCAGCGCCCGGCGTTACCTCAGGCAAACGGATCCTGCAGGACCATGGTGTGGTCGCGGTCCGGGCCGGTGGAGACGATGCTGATCGGGCAGCCGGCCAGCTCTTCCAGCGAACGCAGGTAGGCGCGCGCAGCCGGCGGCAGGTCGTCCCAGTTGGTGATGCCGTGGGTGTTCTCGCTCCAGCCCGGGAACTCCAGGTACACCGGCGTGCACTCTTCCCAGCCCTGCGCGTCCAGCGGCGCGTACTCGGTGCGCTTGCCGTTGTATTCGTAGGCGATGCAGACCTTCAGCTTTTCCATGCCGTCCAGCACGTCCAGCTTGGTGATGCACAGGCCGCTGATGCCGTTGATGGCCACGGCACGCTTCAGCGCGACGATGTCCATCCAGCCACAACGACGCGGACGGCCGGTCGACGCACCATACTCGGCGCCGCGGTCACGGATGCCCTGGCCGACTTCGTCGTCCAGCTCGGTCGGGAACGGGCCACCGCCGACGCGGGTGGCGTAAGCCTTGGCGATGCCCAGCACGTAGTCGATCGAATCGGCGCCGACGCCGGAACCGGCCAGCGCGCCACCGACGGTGGTGTTGGAGCTGGTGACGTACGGGTAGGTGCCGTGGTCGATGTCCAGCAGCGCGCCCTGCGCGCCTTCGAACAGCACGCGCTTACCCTGCTTGCGCAGGTCGTGCAGGATGCCGGCCACGTCGGACTTCATCGGCTGCACGTATTCGCCGAAGGCCAGCGCTTCGTCGAAGGTCTTCTGGAAGTCGACCGCATCGGTGTTCAGATACTTGGTCAGCACGAAGTTGTGGTAATCCAGCGCGGTGCGCAGCAGTTCTTCCAGCTGCTTCGGGTAATGCAGGTCGGCGATGCGGATGCCGCGACGCGCCACCTTGTCTTCGTAGGCCGGGCCGATGCCACGGCCGGTGGTGCCGATCGCCTTGCCACCGGCAGCGCGCTCGCGCGCCTGGTCCAGGGCGATGTGGTACGGCATGATCAGCGGCGCGGCCGGGGAGATCTTCAGGCGCGACCGCACTTCCACGCCGGAGGCTTCCAGCTCGGCGATTTCCTTCTGCAGCGCGGCCGGCGAGATCACCACGCCGTTGCCGATCAGGCACAGCGCGTCGTCACGCAGGATGCCCGACGGGATCAGGTGCAGGACGGTCTTCTTGCCGTTGATGACCAGGGTGTGGCCGGCGTTGTGGCCGCCCTGGAAGCGCACGACGGCGCCGATTTCCTCAGTGAGCAGATCGACGATCTTGCCCTTGCCTTCATCGCCCCACTGGGCACCCAACACTACGACAGACTGACCCATGACGGGCTCCTCGATTTGTTGCGGCCATCGGGGCCGCGGACGGGTAAACCGTGGCGGGGCTGGCCAGCACCTGCAAGGCGGCTCCAAACGGGGAGCGGCCGGCGATGGAAGGCCCAGACACGGAAAAAGCCGAACGGGGAGGCCCGTCCGGCTTTTGTGCATTATCCGGGTTTCCGGGGTCGGGTGCCACCTTTCCGACGGGTGGCTTTACCGGCCGGTCAGCCGCCCCGCCCGGTCGTCCCGGCCACTCAGGCCCCGCCCGGTAGTGCCGGCCGCTGGCCGGCAATGCCAACCAAGGTTGGCATCCACCAGAGCCGGGCCACGCAGGTGAACGCAGGCGGGCGCGCCGGCCGCTGGCCGGCAACGCCAACCAAGGTTGGCATCCACCAGAGCCGGGCCATGCATGTGAACGCAGGCGGTAGTGCCGCACCCACCACAGCAGGCTCAGGCCGGCCAGCAGCGCCAGCCCACCGAAGCTGCGCAGGGCCGGGCTGGGCAGGTCCAGCAGGCGCTCGGCCATGCGCTTCCAGGCGAACGGGGCGACGAACAGGAACAGGCCTTCCAGCACCGCGACCAGGCAGACAGCGGCAAACAGATCTTTCATGGGGGACTCCGGAAAAAGCACGGGGCCCGGCATATGGCCGGGCCCCGTGGGGTACTGCCCTGCGACCTCAGCGGTCGTTCTTCAGGTACTGCAGGAACGGGTCGTTCTTGTCGAGCACGATCACGCCGTTGCCGTCGGTCATGGAGCCACGGTAGGCCTCCAGGCTGCGGTAGAACGCATAGAACGACGGATCGGCCGAGCCGGCCTTGCCGTAGATGCGGGCCGCCTCGGCATCGCCTTCACCGCGCAGGCGCTGGGCATCACGCTCGGCCTCGGCGATCAGCACAGTGCTGTCACGGTCGGCCTGGGCGCGGATGGTCAGCGACTGCTCCTCGCCCTCCGCGCGCAGCTTTGCGGCTTCCTGCTTGCGCTGGGCACGCATGCGCTCGTACACGTCGTTGATCACCTGGCTGTCGGTCGGCAGGTCCACCTGCTTGATGCGCAGGTCGATCATCTGCATGCCCAGGCCGGCCACCGCTTCGTTGATCCCCTTCAGCTGCTCGGCGATCAGCTCGCTGCGGTCGCCGGAGACCAGCTGCTGCAGGGTGCGCGAGTTGATCTGGTTGCGCAGCGAGTCGGTGATGATCGGTGCCAGGCGGGCGTTGGCGATGCGCGGATCGCCGCCGGTGGCACGGAAGTAGTCACCCACGTTGGAAATGTAGCCGATGGCGAAGAAGTCGACGCTGACGTCCTTCTGCTCGGCGGTGAAGTAGCGCGCCGGCGCGGTGTCGAGCACCTGGAAGCGGCGGTCGAAGACCTTCACCGTTTCCACCACCGGCACCTTGAAGTGCAGGCCCGGCTTGATGTCCGAACGCACCACCTTGCCCAGGTTCAGCACCATGGCGGTCTGGTCCTCACGGACCACGTACACCGAGCCGAGCAGGCCCAGCACCACCGCCACGATCACGGCGATCCAGATAGGACTCTTCATCGGCTGCCCTCCTCACGGCCGCTCGGTCGCCCGGTCGGGCGGCCCACCGGCCGGCCCGGATCACGGGAAGCTTCCGTCGCTGCACCCGGCAGCGACGGCATCACCACGTCCGGGTTGGCCACTGCGGCCGGAGCCGACGTGCTCGGACGGGTATCGCCGGTCATCGGCACGTAGATCAGCTGGCGGCCATCGCCACCGATCACCTTGCGGTTCTCGCTCAGTACCTGCTGCACGGTCTCCAGCCACAGGCGCTTGCGGGTCACTTCCGGGGCGTCCTTGTACTGGGCCTGCAACAGGCTGAAGCGCTGCGCGTCACCCTCGGCCTTGGACACCACGGCCTGCTTGTAGCCTTCGGCAGTGGTACGGGCGCGCGAGGCCTGGCCCCGGGCTTCCGGCACGACCTTGGCGGCGTAGGCCTGGGCTTCGTTGATCAGGCGTTCCTTGACCTGCTGGGCACCGTTGACCTCGTCGAAAGCCGGCTTCACTTCTTCCGGCGGACGGGCATCCTGCAGGGTCAGGCCGGTCACGGTCAGGCCGGTCTTGAACGCCTTCAGCAGCGCCTGCAGGCGCTCCTCGGCGGCCACGGCCAGCGGGCCACGGTTGTTCAGCACGGCGTTGAGATCGGCGCGGCCGACTTCCTCGCGTACGGCGCTCTGCGCCGACTGCTCCAGCACCTGGTTGGCATCGACGGTGCCGAACAGGTACTGCTGCGGGTCGTCGATGCGGTACTGGACGTTCAGCGAGACGTTGACGATATTCTCGTCGCGGGTCAGCACCGGCACCTGGATCGAGAACGTCTTGATCTCGGTGGCGTTGACCTTGGTGACCGATTCGATCGGCCACGGCAGCTTGAAGTTCGGGCCGGGCTGCAGGATGCGCGAGAACTGGCCGAAGCGCAGCACCACGCCACGCTGCTGTTCGCCGATCAGCTGGAAGCTGGAGAACAGCACCAGCAGCACCACGGCTGCCACCACCCAACGCACGATGCCGCCGTCGAACAGGTCCTTCAGCGGCCCGGGCAAACCGCCCCAGCCACCACCATTGCCACCGCCGCGTGACCCGAACGGCCCGCGTCGATTGTCCTCGGGGCCTTGTCCGCCCTTGTTGCCGCCGGGTGTATTCCAGGCCATGCACGCTCCATCAAGATTTGGGCTGCGGCGCGGGCCCTTCCCGCACCGCCAGCCGTGAAACCATCACCGATCATACAAGATGGGGCGGATCGGCAGGATCGAAAGGGGGGCAACGGGGTAAGGTGGCGTTTTCCTCGAAGTCAGGCAACGCCGATGGCCCCCACCACCCCGTTCACCGCCTTCCGCATCGAAAACGACGACGCCGGCTACCGCAGCGGCCTGGTCCGGCTCGGGGTCGACGACCTCAACCCCGGCCAAGTGCTGATCCGCGCCCACTGGTCCTCGGTCAACTACAAGGACGCGCTGGCCGGTACTGGAAAAGGGAAGATCCTGCGCCGCTTCCCGCTGGTGGGCGGCATCGATGTGGCCGGCACCGTGGTCGCCAGCACCGACCCGGACTGGCTTGAAGGCGACGCGGTGCTGGCCACCGGCTGCGGCCTCAGCGAGACCCGCGACGGCGGCTACAGCCAGTACGTGCGGCTGGAATCGCGCGCGGTGATCGCCCAGCCGGCCGGGCTGACCCCACGCGAGGCGATGGTGCTGGGCACCGCCGGCTTCACTGCGGCGCTGGCCCTGCTGCGCATGCAGGACAACCGCCAGACCCCGGAACTCGGCCCGCTGGCGGTCACCGGTGCCAGCGGCGGTGTCGGTGCGCTGGCGCTGTCCATCTTCAGCCGTGCCGGCTACAGCGTGCACGCGGTCAGCGGCAAGCCGGACCAGGCAGGATTCCTGCGCAGCATCGGCGCCACCGAGGTACTGCCGCGCGACGCGCTGGCCGACACCGGCGCGCTGCAGTCGGCCCGCTTCGGGGGTGGCCTCGATAATGCCGGAGGCGACATGCTGGCCAGCCTGCTGGCGCAGACCGTGCCCTACGGCAGCGTGGTCAGTGCCGGCCTGGCAGCCAGTCCGACGCTGGACATGACGGTGATGCCGTTCATCCTGCGCGGTGTCTCGCTGCTGGGCGTGTCCTCGGCCAATGCGCCACGCGGACTGCGTGAGGAAGTGTGGTCGCGGCTGGGGAGTGACTGGAAGCCGCAGCACCTGGACCGCATCTGCACCGCCGAAGTCGGCCTCGATGGCCTTCCTGCCGTGTTCGAACGGATGCTGGCGGGCGGTTCGCTGGGTCGCACCGTGGTGCGGATCGACTGAACGTCGCAGGCAGGCGACGGACGGCAGACGTGGCCCTCCCGCCGGTAATGGGCCCGCACTACACTGCGGGCATTACATGGGGAACAACATGGCACGCATTCTGATCGTCGACGACTCACCGTCGCAGCTGTTGGGGATACAGCGCATCGTCGAGAAGCTCGGGCACCAGATCCTGACCGCCACCGATGGCGCCGCCGGGGTCGAAACCGCCAAGGCCGAGCTGCCCGACCTGGTCCTGATGGACGTGGTGATGCCCAACCTCAACGGCTTCCAGGCCACCCGTACCCTCGCCCGCGACGAGGCGACCCGGCATATCCCGGTGATCCTGGTGACCACCAAGGACCAGGACACCGACCGCATGTGGGGCATGCGCCAGGGCGCCAAGGCCTACATCACCAAGCCGTTCTCGGAGGACGAGCTGTCCGAGGTGCTGGAGCGCGTGTTCGCGGGCCAGGGCTGAGACGCGCGCGGTAGTGCCGGCCGCTGGCCGGCAACCACGCATCACCGTCCAGGGCAATGAAGTTGCCGGCCAGCGGCCGGCACTACCTTCAAATGGTCTCGCCGAACGCCTTGGCCAGATTGCGGTACGCCTTCTTCTGCGCCTCATCGGTCGCAGCCGGGGCCACGATCTCGATCTCGACGATCTGGTCGCCATCCGGGTTGCCCGGCAGGCCGCGCCCGCGCAGGCGCAGCTTGCGACCGGCATCGGAATCGGCCGGAATCTTCAGTTCCACCGCGCCGCCCAGGGTCGGCACGCTGATGCTGGTGCCCAGCGCGGCCTGCCACGGCGTGAGCGGCAGCGTATAGAGGATGTTGCGGCCATCGACCTCGAACTGCGGGTGGGCGGCGTATTCCACTTCCAGCAGCAGGTTGCCGCCATGGTTGCCCTGCCCTGCCAGGCGGATCACCTGGCCCGGGCGGATGCCCTTGGGCACGCGCACGTCCAGCTGCTTGCCGTTGACGGTGATGCGCAGGCTGTCGCCGCTGTAGGCCGCTTCCAGTGGCACCGACAACTTGGCGCGGGTATCGCGGTTGGGCGCATGGCCCTGGCTGCTGAAGCCCGGACCGGCCCCCGCGCCCGCTCCACCGCGCTGGCGCGCGAACAGGCTTTCGAAGAAGTCGCTGAAGCCGCCGTTGGGGCCGCCGCCACCGAACACTTCCTCGAAATTGAAACCACCGGCGCCGCCGTAGTTCGGCGGCACGTTGAACTCCTCGCCCGGGCGATAGCCCTGCGCGCGCAGCTGGTCGTAGGCCGCGCGCTTTTCCGGATCACGCAGCGCCTCGTAGGCCTCGTTGACCGCCTTGAACTTGTCTTCGGCCCCAGCCTCCTTGCTGACGTCCGGGTGGTACTTGCGTGCCAGCCGGCGGTAGGCGGTCTTGATCTCCGCCTCGCCCGCGCTCGGTTCCACCCCCAGGGTGGCGTAGTAATCCTTGAATTCCATCCAGCTACCTCGATTCGCTTCGGCCGCGCCGGTGGCGCCGCCCCGGGTTCATTCTACGCGCCTGCGAGGCTACGCCGCCCCTCGTGCGGCCCCGGTGAGGCCGACTGATCCTGCGCAATGCGGCTGCCATCCCCGTGCGCCACGCTGTGGCTGGAAGCCCCTGCCACAACGCCGGAAGATGGGGCCTGCACACCGGGTTTCCAATGTCTTGACGCCCCTGTCCCATCCGGCCCACTAGCCTCCCCCAGCAAGGAGTTCCCATGACCATCCATGTCGGCGACCGCATTCCGGAAGTGACCCTCAAGCGCATCCGCGAGGGCATTGAAACGCTTGATACGCATTCGTTGTTCGATGCGCGCAAGGTGGTGCTGTTCGCCGTGCCCGGCGCGTTCACCCCGACGTGCTCGGCACGTCACCTTCCCGGCTACGTCGAAAAGTTCGAGGCCTTCCGCCAGCGCGGCATCGACGTCTACTGCATGGCCGTCAACGACCCGTTCGTGATGAAGGCCTGGGCCGCCGACCAGAGCGTGCCCGACGGCCTTCTGATGCTGTCCGACGGCAATGCCGAGCTGACCCGCGCCCTGGGTCTGGAGCTTGATGCGAGCGCGTCGGGCATGGGAATCCGCTCGCGTCGTTTTGCCCTGTACGTCGACGACGGCGTAGTTCGAGAGGCCTGGGTTGAACAGCCCGGCCAGTTCGAAGTGTCTTCGGCCGAGTACGTGCTGGAGCATCTCCCCACCTGATTCCCCACCGCAGAAGGAAACGGCCAGCCATGTCCAGCAAGCCAGCCAAAGCCAGCAAGCCCGCCGCGAACGTTCCTGGCATCAGCGATCGCGCAACCCTGCGCGAGCGCGCCCGGCGCAACCTCGAAGACGGGGCGATCACAGACAGCTACAGCGCTGACCGCGAGGTGGTGATCAAGCTGCTCAACGACGCACTGGCCACCGAGTACGTCTGCGTTCTGCGCTACTACCGGCACTACTTCATGGCCAAGGGCATGCTGGCCGACGCGGTCAAGGCTGAGTTCCTCGAGCATGCACAGCAGGAGCAGGCGCATGCCGGCAAGCTGGCCGAGCGCATCGTCCAGCTGGGCGGCGAGCCCGACCTCAATCCGGATACGCTGACCGCGCGTTCGCACGCCGAATACAAGGAAGGCAGCGACCTGCGCGACATGGTGCGCGAGAACTTGGTGGCCGAGCGCATCGCCATCGACAGCTATCGCGAGATGATCAACTTCATCGGTGACCGCGATACCACCACCAAGCGCATCCTTGAAGAGATCCTGGCGCAGGAAGAAGAGCACGCCGACGAGTTCGCCGACCTGCTGGATGGGTGGATCGGGGAATAGCGGCCCCGCATACGCCTTGGCAGTTGCCCACCCTGGTGGGCGCATTCATCGCGTGCCAACCAAGGTTGGCACCTACCGCAGGACGTTGAACCTTACCTGTGTCCACGCGCCATCTGCCGCCAGCGCGGTCAAGGTGTGCGCGCCCGGCTCGGCGAACTCGCGCTGCATCAGCTGCGCACCGCGCGTCTGTGCGATCCAGCGTCCATCGAGCAACCAGTCCACCGCCTGCTCGCTACCCAGCGCGCGTAGCTGCAGGCGTACGCCATGTTCCGAATTCGGCGCGCGCGCCAGCGTGGCGCCATCGTTGAGCCCATCGATGTGCAGCGCAACGCTGGCCTCGCGGCCATCATCACGGCAGTCCGGCGACAGCGCCGGCAGCTGCGAGGCTTCGCGCGTGGCCTTGGACAGCCACGGCGACAGCAACGCTGGCCAGCGCGCGATCTCGCGCGCGACTTCTTCGTGCGGCAAGCGGCAATCGGCTGACACGCGCAGACCGGTACGCGCATCGGCAAGGTAGCGCTGCCGACCCGGTTGCCAGCGCCGTGCCTCGCGTTCGGGGAAGGTCGGTGGTGCCGCGCCTTCCAGCAGATAGGCTGGCATCAGCCGCTGGCAGAGCGCAGCAGGCAGGCCTTCGGCACGCTCACCGGTCGGCCAGCAGATGTCTTCCTGGCTGACGCTGGCCGGCATCGGCGCAGCGGCCGAGTCACCGCGCTGGCGCGGCAGGCTGTCCACCACCTCGAACATCAGCGGCAGCGCGGTCACCGCGCCGTACTGGCCCGGTAGCGGTGTGCCGTCCGGCCGGCCCACCCACACGCCCACGGTGTAGTGGCGGGTGCTGCCGATCGCCCACGCATCGCGGTACCCGTAACTGGTGCCGGTCTTCCACGCCACGCGCGGGCGGCCACCGACATCGAACGTCCCGACGCTATACCCCGGCCGCGGATTCGATTCCAGCATCTCGCGCACGATCCAGCTGGCGCCTGGCGAGGCCAGGCGCCGCTCGATCATCGGTTCGTCATCGGTGTAGCGCACGCGCCCGGCGATGCCGTTGCGGTTGAGCGCGGCGAACGCACCGACCAGATCTTCCAGCCGCGCACCGGTGCCGCCCAGGATCAGCGACAGGTTGGGCGTGCTGCCCGGCGGGAAGCGCAGCTGGATGCCGGAGTGCGACAGGCGCGCAGCAAAGCGCGCCGGACCGACCCGCTGCAGCAGGTCCACCGAGGGCACGTTGAGTGACAGCCGCAGCGCGCTGGAGGCGCCGATCGGCCCATTGAAGGCCATGTCGAAGTTGCCGGGGCGGTAGCTGCCGAAACTCTGCGGCGCATCGACCAGCAGGCTTTCCGAATGGATCAGGCCATCGTCCAGCGCCATTGCATACAGGAACGGCTTGAGCGTGGAGCCCGGCGAACGCCAGGCCTGCACCATGTCCACGTGGCCGAGCCGCTGGCGGTCACCGAACGCCAGCGTGCCGACATAGGCACGCGCCTGCAGGGTCTGGTTGTCGACCACCAGCAGGGCCGCCGAAGTGCGCTCGGGCAGCGTGGAGAAGTAGCTGGCCACGCGTTCTTCCAGGGTGCGCTGCAGGCCGATGTCGATACTGCTCTGGATGCGTGCCTGGCCCGGATGCGCCGAGTGCAGGCGCTGCGCCAGCAACGCGGCATGCAGCGGCGGCCGCAGCGAGCGTGCGACCACGTTCTCGATGCGCGCATCTTCCACTTCTTCCGCTGTCCACGCGCCCAGCTCGGCCATGCGTGACAGCACCTTGTCGCGCGCCTTCTGAGCCGCTTCCGGATGGCGGTCCGGGCGCAGCCGGCTCGGCGCCTGCGGCAGCACCGCCAGCAACGCGGCCTCGGCATGCGACAGCTGCGCCGCCGGCTTGCCCAGGTAGGCCCAGCTGGCCGCTTCCACGCCCTCGATGGTGCCGCCGTAGGGTGCGCGCTCCAGGTACAGGGCCAGGATCTGCTGCTTGCTCAGGTGCACTTCCAGCTGCACCGCACGCAGCATCTGCTTGAGCTTGCCCCAGGGCGTGCGCGTATGCGGATCGAGGATGCGTGCGACCTGCATGGTCAGGGTCGAGCCACCGGACACGATCCGACCACCGCGCAACAGCTGGCCACTGGCACGCAGGATCGCCAGCGGGTTGATGCCCGGATGGCGCCAGAACCAGCGGTCTTCGTAGGTCAGCAGCGCCTGAAGGTACAGCGGCGAGACGCTGTCGGTCGATGCCGGATAACGCCACACGCCCTCGGCATCGGCGAACGCACGCAGCGGCGTGCCATCGGCAGCCACCACCAGGGTGCTGGTATCGCGCTGCTTCGGCAGCGGCGGCGGGAAGGCGAAATCCAGCACCAGCAGCAGTGCCAGCGTGGCGGCCGTACCCCAGCGCAGCCACGGCCACAGCGGCTGCAGCCGGCGGCGCAGGGCCGCCAGCCGGGTCGTCATCGTGTTCGTCATTGCAGCGTGCCGCATTGGAGCTTGCCAGCTGGACGGGCCGCACCGTCGCGGCCCGTCCGCGCGGTCACGGCTGTACCACCGTGATCGTGGTCGGGTTGCTGCGGCCGACGCCGCGCAGCTGCGGCCGGTACATGTCCTCCACCAGCGGCGGCGGCACCGAGTAGGTACCCGGGGTCACCGCGCGCACCAGGTAGAAGACGTTGGCCTTGCTGCCACGCGAGAGCTTCAGCGCGGCCACGTAGCGGTCGTCGCGGAATTCCTCGTGCTTGGTATCGGCCGCTTCACCCCGGTCGCTGATGGTGATGCCATCGACCACCACGTCGGCCCACTGCTTGGCATCGCCCAGGTTGAAGTTCTCCATCTCCAGGCCGGCCGGCAGCAGGTCGGTCAGCAGTGCATCGGGCATCGTGGTGTCGGCAGCGACGGTGACGCGCACGATCAGGGCTTCGCCTTCCTTCAGCGGCCGCGGCGACCACGGCTTGCCATCGGTGCCGTAGTAGCTGCGCTCGACGCCCAGCACGCTGTTATCCGGTGCCGGCGCGCTACGCGGGATACCGGCCACGTCGATGCTGGCGAACATCGGCGGCTGGCCCTGCGGGGTGAAGCGCACGCCGCTGGCGAGTTCATTTGCACTGAAGTTGCGGCCGAACAGCTTGCGTTCGCCGATGGCTTCGGTGTTGCCACCGATCACCAGTTCACCGGCCACCAGCGCCTTCTGGTTGGCAGCAAGCGCCTTGCCAAGGCGGGCAATCGCTACCTGTTCCTGCGTGCTCAGCCACATCCAGCCGGCATTGCGGCGCGCATCCAGGCCACGGCCGAGGTCAACCGCACGTGCATCCCAGGCCGGCTTGGCCAGCTTGTTTTCGTGGGTCAGCGCGATCATCAGCGCGTCATCACGGATCGCACTGCCGTAGTCGCCGAAGTACGACGGGCGTTCGCTGCTGGACTTGGCGAAGGCCGCCGCCAGCGCGGCCTGGCCGCGCTTGGCATCGCCCTGCAACGACAGCGCCACGCCCAGGTGGACCAGCGACAGGCCGCCGACCGCCTTGCTGCGCTCGTTGTCGTACAGCGTGCGCAGGGTACCCAGCGGCGCACGGTTGACCCTGGCCAGCACGTAGCCCGAATACGCCTGGTTGGCGAACTTCAGCTTCTCGCGGTCGTCCTGGCCATAGAACTGGTTGCCACCGGACAGCAGATCCTCGCTGAGGCGGTTGAGTGCCTTCTGCAGCACGTTGTCGGGCACGGCGAAGCCGGCGTCCTTGGCATCGAGCAGGAACTCGGTGATGTACGGGGTCAGCCACGGGTTCACGTAGCCGTCGTCACCCCACATCGAGAAGTTGCCATTGGCCACCTGCATCGACGCCAGGCGGCCAAACGCACCTTCCATGCGCTCGCGGCGGGTCTTGGCATCCAGCCCGTCGGCACCGAGCATCGACGAAGTGGCCTGGTCCAGGATCAGCGCGGCGTAGCCCTTGCTGGTGGTCTGCTCGGCACAGCCATACGGGTAGTTCAATGCACCCTGCAGCGCACTGGCGAACGGGATCGGCGGCAGCGGGCTGACCAGCAGGCGGGCATTCACCGACTCGGCCATCAGGCCATCGGTCAGGCTGTTGTCGAGGCTGACCGCGGCCAACGGATCAAGCGTGCGCACCTGCGAACGCAGCACCTGCGGCCACGCCGCACGCACCGGCAGGTCGTAACGGCGATCGGCCTTGAAGCCGTTGCCGTCCACCCGCACCCGCACCTTGGCCACGCTGTGGCCCTCGCGTGCCGAAAGCGGGAAGCTCAACGTGGTCTTGGCGTCGGCATTCAACTGCACGCTGCGGCTGCCTTCGCCCAGGTTCAGCGGGCCCTCGCTTTCCACCTTCACGTTGAACTGGCCCGGCTTGCCGGTGAAGTTCTGCACATCCAGGGTCACGGTGCTGCGGTCGCCCGGAGCGAGTACGCGCGGCATGCTGGCTTCGGCGAGGATCGGCGCACGCACAACGGTTTCCACGTCGCGCTTGCCGTACTGGTCATCGCTGTAGACCAGTGCCGACACCCGCAGGGTGCCGTTGAAGTCCGGCACCTTCAGGCGGATGCGGGCGATGCCCTTGGCATCGAGCTGCACCGGGCCAGAGAACAGGTCCACGGTCTGCACGCGCGCGGTCGGGCGCTTGGCCTGCGGCAACGCCTGCAGCGCCATGTCGCCACCGAACTTCAGCTTGCCGGCACCGCCGTCAAAGCTCTCGATCACCCGGCTGTAGATGTCGTAGGCATCAATGCCGAGACGACGCTGGGCGAAGAAGTGCGCACCGGCGTCGGGCACCGGGAAGCGGGTGATGTTGAGGATGCCCACGTCCACCGCCGAGACCGTGACGTGCGCCATTTTGCCGGCCAGCTGCGGTGCGCTGACCGTCACCGGCAGATCCTGTTCCGGTCGCATCTGCTTGGGCGCTGCCAGGCCGACGGCCACGGTGCGCCCCTTGCGGTCCATCGGTACGTGCACCACGCCCACCGCACGGGCCGGGGTGATCTTGCTCGGCGCACTGCCGCCGCGGAACACCAGCGCGGTGATGTAGACGTCGTGGCGCTCCCAGTCAGCGGTGACCGGAATCTTGAAGGTCGAACCCGGCTTGGCGTCGATGTCCTGCACGTAGAGCATGCGGTCGGTCTCGACCATCAGGATGCCCTTGCCGGCGTGCGGCGGGGTCACCGTCACCTCAAGCGTGTCGCCTGCCTTGTAGCCGGTCTTGTCCAGGCCCAGCTTGATCTTGTCCGGGCGCGCGTCCAGGCCGCGGTTGTCATCACCCCAGCTCCAGCCGGCGCGGAACGGGTAACGGCTGGTCAGGCCGGTGGACGGGTCGAACACGTCCACCCGGTACTCGCCCCACTCCACCGGGAAATCGAAGGCGACCGCACTGCTGCCGGCATCGACGGTGCGGGTTTCCTTGTTCTCGAAACGGCGGGTGAAATCGTAGTCCCAGCGATTGTCGTTGAAGGTCCAGTGGTAGTCGCGCAGCTCGCGCACCAGGGTGATCTTCAGGCCCTTGGCCGGCTGCGGCGTACCAGCAGCATCCACGCGCATCAATTCGAAGCGCGCGTTGCCGTTGGAATCGGCACCGTCCTCCGGGTTGAACAGCGGGCGTACACCGACCAGGGCGTTGGCCGGCCACATCACCCGCTTCAGGGTACGGGTGACCGTGCGGCCACCGGTTTCATACAGGCTGCCGGACAGCACTACGGCAATCGGCGCCTTGGCCTTGGCTGCCTCTTCCGGCAACGCGACGTCCTCACGCAGCTGGCCGTTGCCCGGCAGCGTGGTATCGATCACGTCCTTGGCCTCGCGCGGCAGCTGCAGGGTCGGGTCACCGAAGAAATAGCCCGGCAGGCCCTCCACCGGCTTCTGCTCGGCGGCCACCGCCATGCGCGCGGTGAAGCGGTTGCCATCGGCCGGCGCGCCATACAGATAGGCACCATTGGCCTGCAGGCGCAGGTCCTCACCGGGCTTCAGCGTCTTCTGCGCGCTGTCCAGGTCCAGCTTCATGCGCTCGGGCAGGAACTCCTCGATGCGCAGGGTCATGCCCTGGATCGCTTCCTTGCTGGCCGGGTCGGTGCGGAACTCGACCTGCCAGCGCCCGGTCGGCGCCTCGGCGGGAATGACCTGCTCGAAGTTGATGTAGCCCTGGTCCCCCGGCTGCAGGCGGGTCTCGCGGAAGGTCTTGCCGTCGGGCTGCTTCAGGCGCAGGAATACCGGCTGCGCCTTGACCGGCTTGCCGTCGTTGTCGCGCAGCAGGGCGGACAGGCGCACCGTCTCGCCCGGGCGGTACAGGTCACGGCCGGACCAGGCGTAGACGTCGAACCACGCATTGTCACGGCCGGCCACGGCGAATTCGCTAAGATCCAGCGCCGGCTGGTTGAACGGCAGGAAGCTGGTGTCCTTGCCGGTGCTGGCGACCAGCACGTGGGTGGCATCCAGGGTGTAGTTCAGCAGCGCGTTGCCATTGCCATCGGTGCTGCCCTTCAGCACCACCTCGCCCTTGGCATCGAGCACGCGCAGGTCGATGCCCTTCAGCGGCGCGCCGTCCTTCAGGCCGGCGGTATGGACGAACAGCTTGTCCTTGTAGGCGCGGGTATGCAGGCCGATGTCGCTGACCGAGAAGAACGCGGTATCGAACTCGCCTTCGTAGTCACCGGTGCGCTTGAGCAGGGCGAAGTACAGGCCCGGCTCCTGCAGTTCCTTGATGTCCTGGGTCGGCAGGTAGGTCAGCACCCGCTCGTTCTTCTTGCCGCCCAGGATGAAGCGGTTGACGTAGACCGGCTCTGCCAGCTTGTTGATCGGGCTGCGCTCGTAGTCGCTGCTCAGCTCCCAGCTGCCGCGGCGGCCACCGCGCTGGTACTGGCTGAAGAAGGTCGGCAGGTCCTTCTCGCGCACGCGCAGGAACTCGACGTCGACCTCCGGCACGTTCACCGAGACCACCGGCAGGCCACGACTGTCCTTGGCCGGCAGCACGCTGCCCTGCGAGGCGAAGCCGACCACCGGTTTCAGCTCGCCGCTGAACACCTTCTGTTTCAGTTCCTTGCCCAGGCGGCTGCCATCGGCGGCCAGCAGGTTCGGCGAGACCACCAGGCTGAACTCCTTGCCGGCCTCGACGAACGGGTAGCGCAGGGTCAGGCCGTCATCGGACAGCGTCCAGCTGCTGTCGTCGGTGCCGACCTTCTCTTCGAAGCGCACCAGCTTGTCGAAATCCTGGGTACCGACCAGCGGGCGCGAGAACTCCAGCGCCAGCGACAGGCCGTCATTCTTCTGGTCCGGGTAGGCACGCAGCAGGGTGAATTCCTTCACCTGCTCGGCCTTGGTGGTGATGGCTTCACCGCTGGCCTTGGGCAGCTGCCCGCTGTCATTGCGGCAGCCGGCCAGGCCCAGCAACAGGCCTCCTGCCAGTACCGCCGCCGCCCATCCCCACCGCTTCCGCCGTGCCGGACCGCTCATGTCGTCACTCCTTGATCGAGGCGGCCATTATAGGCAGGCCGCGTCAAGGTGTTGACGCGATTTCGGCAATTGCCCCAAGTGTGGGTAGTGCCGGCCGCTGGCCGGCAACCGGCATGGCAGGTTGGATGGAATTGCCGGCCAGCGGCCGGCACTACCGATCGCCCTAGCCCGGCAGGTACAGGTCCACGTAGTCGGTCACCGGCATTGCCGCCAGCGCCACCGGGTCCAGCGATGCGGCCAGGATGCGCTGCTGCTGGCTGGTCGGGAAGCGGTGGGCCAGGTGCCGGCGGAACTTGTCCATCAGCAGCGGAATGCCTTCCTCGCGACGGCGCGCGTGGCCCAGCGGGTACTCCACCAGTACCTCGGGCAGCTCGGTGCCATCGGTGAAGCGCACGCTCAGACCGTTGGCGATGCTGCGCTTGTCCGGGTCCAGGTAATCGGCGCTGAGCTGCGGGTCTTCATGGCAGGCCATCTTCGCGCGCAGTGCGTCGATGCGCGGGTCGGCGGCAACGTCGTCCTCGTAATCCTCGGCCGTCAACCGCCCGTGCAGCAGCGCGATGGCGACCATGTACTGCACGCAGTGGTCGCGGTCGGCCGGGTTATGCAGTGGGCCCTGCTTGTCGATGATGCGGATGCAGGCTTCCTGGGTGCGGATGGCGATGTGCGCGATGTCCTCGACCCGACGCCCCATCGCACGCAGCTGCTGATGCAGCGTGATCGCCGCCTCCACCGCGGTCTGACCATGGAACTCGGCCGGGTAGCTGATCTTGAACAGCACGTTTTCCATCACGTAGCTGCCCAGCGGTCGCTCCAGCGTCAGCGCCTTGCCCTGCATCGATACCGCTTCAAAACCCCAGGTCGGCGCGCTCAACACACTGGGATAGCCCATCTCGCCACTGGCCGCCATCAGCGCCAGGCGCACGCCACGGCTGGTCGCATCGCCGGCCGCCCAGCTCTTGCGCGAGCCGGTGTTGGGCGCGTGCCGGTAGGTGCGCAGCGCCTGGCCATCGACCCAGGCCAGCGACAGCGCATTGAGCATGCGCTCGCGGTCCAGCCCGAGCAGTTGGGCGACCACGGCAGTGGTGGCCACCTTGACCAGCACCACGTGGTCCAGCCCGACCCGGTTGAAGGAGTTCTGCAGCGCCAGCACGCCCTGGATCTCATGCGCCTTGATCATCGCCAGCAGCACGTCGTGCACGGTCGGCGGCGGACGACGCAGAGCCTGCGCGTTGCGCCCCAGCCAGTCGCAAACAGCCAAGATGCCGCCGAGATTGTCGGAAGGATGGCCCCACTCGGCAGCCAGCCAGGTGTCGTTGAAATCCAGCCAGCGCACCATTGCGCCGAGATTGAAGGCGGCCTGCACCGGGTCCAGCACGTAGTGCGTGCCCGGCACGCGCGCGCCGTTGACCACGCTGATGCCCGGCACCAGTGGACCGAGCAGCTTGCTGCAGGCCGGGAAAGAAAGTGCCTCCAGTCCGCACCCAAGCGTATCGAGCAGGCAGTGGTGCGCGGTCTGGAACACCAGCGGTGAGTCGGTGCGTGCGTCGCGCACGTAATCGACGATGTCCACCAGCAGCGCATCCCACGCTGCACGCTCGTTGGATGGGGTGTGGCTGTCGGACATCGTCGATCTCCTCTTCAGAAGCAGGTCAGGCCGCGCCCCCCGGTAATCGCCAACCTAGGTTGGCGCTGGACCGTACCCGGGCGGTGCCAATGCAATGCCAACCAAGGTTGGCATCCACCAGAGCATGTGATGCCGGCGCCGTTCGGCTGGTTACTCGGCCGGTACCCGCACCTTGCCTTCCATCAATACGCGGGCGCTGCGGCTCATGATGGCCTTGGTCACTGTCCACTGGCCGTCAACGAGTGCCGCCTGCGCACCCACGCGCAACGTGCCGGAGGGATGGCCGAACGTCACCGCTTCGCGTTCGCCGCCACCGGCGGCGCGATTGACCAGCGTGCCCGGAATCGCCGCGGCGGTACCGATCGCTACGGCGGCGGTACCCATCATCGCGTGGTGCAGCTTGCCCATCGACAACGCGCGCGCATGCAGGTCGATCGCCGAGGCCGGGATGGCCTTGCCACTGGACGACACATAGTCCTGAGCCGGTGCAACGAACGCCACCTTCGGCGTGTGCTGGCGCGTCGCCGCGTCCTCCAGGTTCTTGATCAGACCCATGCGCAAGGCGCCGTAGGCGCGGATCTTCTCGAAGCGCTCCAGCGCTCCCTTGTCCTCGTTGATCGCCGGTTGCAGCTCGATACCGGTGTAGCCGAGGTCGGCGGCGTTGAGGAAGATGGTCGGGATGCCGGCGGTGATCATGGTCACCTCGAAGCTGCCCACGCCGGGCACGTCCAATGTATCGACCAGATTGCCGGTCGGGAACATCGCGCCCGCATCACCGTCATCGGACGGATCGATGAATTCCAGCTGGATCTCGGCCGCCGGGAAGGTCACGCCATCCAGCTCGAAATCGCCGGTCTCCTGCACTTCGCCATCGCGCATCGGCACGTGGGCGATGATGGTCTTGCCGATGTTGGCCTGCCAGATGCGTACGGTGCACAGGCCATCGCGCGGCACCCGGGCCGGATCGATCAGCCCATGGGCGATCGCAAACGGACCCACCGCGGTGCTGAGGTTGCCGCAATTGCCGCTCCAGTCGACGAAGGCGGTATCGATCGAGACCTGGCCGTACAGGTAGTCCACATCGTGGTCCGGCACCGAAGCGGTGGAGATGATCACGCATTTGCTGGTGCTGGACGTTGCACCGCCCATGCCATCGGTCTGCTTGCCATACGGATCGGGCGAGCCGATCACGCGCATCAGCAGCGCATCGCGTGCGGCGCCCGGCACCTGCGCGGCCTCGGGCAGGTCCTGCAGGCGGAAGAACACGCCCTTGCTGGTGCCACCGCGCATGTAGGTGGCGGGAATACGGAGTTGCGGGAGGAAGGTCATGGATCAGTATCCTGGATGCGACGAACCAATATCGGGGTTGAGCTTCTCGTCTTCGAACAGTGCTTCCATGCCCCGCGAAGCATTCCAGATGCGCACGATGGAAACGTGCGCAGGTAGCTCCACGTAGTAGATCAGGTAGCCGTTGGAGCGACGAACCGGATGAAAACGCAACGGCGCTGCAGCGAGGGCAACAGACCCGCATGCAGTGCGGAACCAGCACCCGGGTGGGCCTCGATCAGCTTTACAACGGATTCCACCGCATCGATGAAGCCGATTTCCAGCACTTCTCCCCCCTGATCTGCATACCAAGCTGCTGCCTGGTCAAGATCTCGAACCGCTGCAGGGGACCAGTGCGAGGGCTTCACTTGCGGTTCCGTGCACGCTCACGCAGCTTGTCAAAGTGATCCGGCGCCAGAGGCGCCGAATGACCAGAGGCCAGCCCCTCGGCAATCAGCTGCTTGAGCAGCTCTTCAGCCTTGCTGCGCTGGCGCTGGCGGATCAGGTCACGCACATAGTCCGAGGTGCTGGAGTAGCCCCCTTCGCGCACTTCTTCGTCCACGAACTGCTTGAGCGGATCGGTCAGCGAAATGTTCATGGTGGCCATGAAACCCTCCTTTGGCAGTTTTTGCCAAGTCAGTGTGCGCCCCGCTCTGGTGTCGGACAAGCCCGCCCCCGGCCTCCGGGGGCGGGCATTCAGCCGGCTATCACGCCACCTTGGCACCTTCCAGGAAGTCCTGAGCGAAGCGCTGCAGCACGCCGCCGGCCTCGTAGATCGCCACTTCCTCGTCGCTGTCCAGGCGGCAGGTGACCGGCACGATCACGTCCTGGCCGTCGCGGCGGTGGATGACCAAGGTCAGCTCGGCACGCGGGGTACGCTCGCCGATCACGTCAAAGGTCTCGGTGCCATCGATCCCCAGGGTCAGGCGGGTGGTGCCCGGCTTGAACTCCAGCGGCAGCACGCCCATGCCGATCAGGTTGGTGCGGTGGATGCGTTCGAAGCCCTCGGCCACGATCGCCTCCACGCCAGCCAGACGCACGCCCTTTGCGGCCCAGTCACGCGAGCTGCCCTGGCCGTAGTCGGCGCCGGCGATGATGATCAGCGGCTGCTTGCGCTCCATGTAGGTCTCGATCGCCTCCCACATGCGCATCACCTTGCCTTCCGGCTCCACGCGCGCCAGCGAACCCTGCTTCACGCTGCCGTCGTCATTGCGCACCATTTCGTTGAACAGCTTCGGATTGGCGAAGGTGGCGCGCTGCGCGGTCAGGTGGTCACCGCGATGCGTGGCGTAGGAATTGAAGTCCTCTTCCGGCAGGCCCATCTTCACCAGGTATTCGCCGGCGGCACTGGACGCCAGGATCGCGTTGGACGGCGACAGGTGGTCGGTGGTGATGTTGTCCGGCAGCACCGCCAGCGCGCGCATGCCTGCCAGCGTGCGCTCGCCGGCCAGTGCGCCCTCCCAGTATGGAGGACGGCGGATGTAGGTGCTCTGCGGGCGCCAGTCGTACAGCGGGCTGACCGCGGTGCCGTGCTCCACGCGCACGTTGAACATCGGGTTGTAGACCTTGCGGAACTGCTCGGGCTTCACCGAGGCCTTCACCACCGCGTCGATCTCGGCATCGCTGGGCCAGATGTCCTTCAGGCGCACTTCGTTGCCGTCGGCGTCCACGCCCAGCACGTCCTTCTCGATATCGAAGCGGACGGTGCCGGCGATGGCATAGGCGATCACCAGCGGCGGCGAGGCCAGGAAGGCCTGCTTGGCGTACGGATGGATGCGGCCATCGAAGTTGCGGTTACCCGACAGCACGGCCGTGGAATACAGGTCACGGTCGATGATTTCCTGCTGGATCTTCGGATCCAGCGCACCACTCATGCCATTGCAGGTAGTGCACGCGAAGGCGACGATGCCGAAGCCGAGCTGTTCCAGGTCCGGCAGCAGGCCGGATTCTTCCAGGTACAGCTGGACGGCCTTGGAACCCGGCGCCAGCGACGACTTCACCCACGGCTTGCGCTGCAGGCCACGCGCGTTGGCGTTGCGCGCCAGCAGTGCGGCGGCGATCACGTTGCGCGGATTGGAGGTGTTGGTGCAGCTGGTGATGGCCGCGATGATCACCGCGCCATCGGGCATCAGGCCCTGCGCCTGCTCGGCCTTGCCCGCTTCCAGCTTGGCCTCGTCGGCGATGCCGCGCTCGGCCAGCTCGGCAGTGGCCACGCGCTTGTGCGGGTTGGACGGGCCAGCCATGTTGCGCACCACGCTGGACAGGTCGAAGCGCAGCACGCGCTCGTACTGCGCGGTCGCCAGATCGTCGGCCCACAGACCGGTGGTGCGTGCGTAGTTTTCCACCAGCGCTACCTGCGACTCCTCGCGCCCGGTCAGGCGCAGGTAATCGGTGGTCTGTGCGTCGATGTAGAACATCGCGGCGGTGGCCCCGTATTCGGGGCACATGTTGGAGATGGTGGCACGGTCACCGATGGTCAGTGCCGCGGCACCCTCGCCGAAGAATTCAAGCCACGCGCCGACCACGCGTTCCTTGCGCAGGAACTCGGTCAGCGCCAGCACCACGTCGGTGGCGGTGATGCCCGGCTGCGGGCGGCCAGTCAGTTCGACACCGACGGTGTCAGGCAGGCGCATCCACGACGCGCGGCCCAGCATCACGTTCTCCGCTTCCAGACCACCCACACCAATGGCGATCACACCCAGCGCATCCACGTGCGGGGTGTGGCTGTCGGTGCCCACGCAGGTATCCGGGAAGGCCACGCCGTCCTGCACGTAGATCACCGGAGACATCTTCTCCAGGTTGATCTGGTGCATGATGCCGTTGCCCGGCGGAATCACATCCACGTTCTGGAATGCCTGCTTGGTCCAGTCGATGAAGTGGAAACGGTCTTCATTGCGACGATCTTCGATCGCGCGGTTCTTCTCGAACGCCTGCGGATCGAAACCACCGCACTCCACCGCCAGCGAGTGATCGACGATCAGCTGCACCGGCACAACCGGGTTGACCTTGGCCGGGTCGCCACCCTTGTCGGCGATCGCATCACGCAGGCCGGCCAGGTCCACCAGCGCGGTCTGGCCGAGGATGTCGTGGCAGACCACGCGCGCCGGGAACCACGGGAAATCGAGGTCGCGACGGCGCTCGATCAGCTGCTTCAGCGAGTCGCCGAGCGTGGCCGGGTCGCAGCGACGCACCAGGTTCTCGGCCAGCACGCGCGAGGTGTACGGCAGGGTGGCGTAGGCGCCGGGCTGGATCGCATCGACAGCGGCACGCGCGTCGAAATAATCCAGCGCGCTGCCGGGGAGGTTCTTGCGGTAATCGGTATTCATGGGCTGGCGGAGTACTGGGGGCGGGCCGGGTGCCGGCGGTGCGGCGGCGAAAGCACCCGGCCGGCACGCGGCCGGCCGGATGGGTACGGCAGGTGGATCAGACGCGCTTGTCGATGGCGACGAAGTCGCGGTCTTCCGGACCGATGTAGTTGGCGCTCGGGCGGATGATCTTGCCGTCGATGCGCTGCTCGACGATGTGCGCGCTCCAGCCGGCGGTGCGGGCGATCACGAACAGGGGAGTGAACATCGCGGTCGGCACGCCCATCATGTGGTAGCTGACGGCGCTGAACCAGTCCAGGTTCGGGAACATCTTCTTGATGTCCCACATCACCGATTCCAGGCGCTCGGCGATGTTGTACATCTTCATGCTCGACTGCTCTTCGGACAGCTCGCGGGCCACGTCCTTGATCACCTTGTTGCGCGGATCAGAGACGGTGTAGACCGGGTGGCCGAAACCGATCACCACTTCCTTGCGCTCGACGCGGGCCTTGATGTCTTCCTCGGCCTCATCGGGACTGTCGTAGCGCTTCTGCACTTCGAACGCCACTTCGTTGGCGCCGCCGTGCTTCGGACCGCGCAGCGCGCCGATGCCACCGCAGATCGCGCTGTACATGTCGCTGCCGGTGCCGGCGATGACGCGGCAGGTGAACGTCGAGGCGTTGAACTCGTGCTCCGCGTACAGGATCAGCGAGGAGTGCATCGCCTTCACCCACGATTCCTGCGGCTTCTCGCCGTGCAGCAGGTGCAGGAAGTGGCCGCCGATCGAGTCATCGTCGGTTTCCACGTCGATGGCACGGCCGTTGTGGCTCCAGTGGTACCAGTACAGCAGCATCGAACCGAGGCAGGCCATCAGCTTGTCGGCGATGTCACGCGCGCCCGGATGGTTGTGGTCGTCCTTCTCCGGCGCCACGCAGCCGAGCACGGACACGCCGGTACGCATCACGTCCATCGGGTGTGCCGACGGCGGAAGCTCTTCCAGCGCCGCCTTCACCGCAGCAGGAATGCCACGCAGCGACTTCAGTTTGGCCTTGTACGAAACCAGCTCGGCGCGGGTCGGCAGCTTGCCGTGCACCAGCAGGTAGGCGATTTCCTCGAACTCGCTGGTGTTGGCCAGGTCCAGGATGTCGTAGCCGCGGTAGTGCAGGTCGTTGCCGCTGCGGCCCACGCTGCACAGCGCGGTGTTGCCGGCGGCGGTGCCGGACAGGGCGACGGACTTCTTCGGCTTGAAGGTCGGGGTTGCGGTCGTATCGTTCATGTTTCCCTCCGAAAACTTGATGGTGCAGGGTACTGCTTATTTCTTGGCGGCGAACAGTGCATCGAGCTGCTGCTCGAAGGCGTGGTAGCCGATGCGGTCGTAGAGTTCTTCGCGGGTCTGCATGGTGTCCACCACGTTGCGCTGGTGGCCATCGCGACGCACCGCCTGGTAGACGTTCTCGGCGGCCTTGTTGGCGGCGCGGAAGGCCGACAGCGGGAACAGCTGGATCGCAACGCCGGCAGAAGCCAGTTCATCGCGGCTGAACAGCGGGGTGGCGCCGAATTCGGTGATGTTGGCCAGCACCGGCACCTTCACCGCGTCGACGAAGCGGCGATAGGTGTCCAGGTCGTAGGCCGCCTCGGCGAAGATGCCGTCCGCACCGGCCTCGACACAGGCGATGGCGCGCTCGATGGCCTTGTCCACGCCGTCCACCTGGATGGCATCGGTACGCGCGATCAGGAAGAAGTCCGGATCGGTCTTGGCATCGGCAGCCGCCTTCACGCGGTCGACCATTTCACCCTGGGAGACGATTTCCTTGCCCGGGCGGTGACCGCAGCGCTTGGCGCCGACCTGGTCTTCGATGTGGCAGGCGGCCGCACCGGCCTTGATCAGCGACTTCACGGTGCGCGCGATGTTGAACGCGCTCGGGCCGAAGCCGGTGTCGATGTCGACCATCAACGGCAGGTCGCAGACATCAGTGATGCGGCGCACGTCCACCAGCACGTCTTCCAGGGTGTTGATGCCCAGGTCCGGCAGGCCCAGCGAGCCCGCGGCAACACCGCCGCCGGACAGGTAGATGGCGCGGAAGCCGGCGCGCTTGGCCAGCAGGGCGTGGTTGGCGTTGATCGCGCCGATCACCTGCAGCGGCGATTCGGCAGCCAGCGCCTCACGGAAGCGGGCACCGGCGGAGAAAGGAGTGGAAGCGGTCATGCGGCAATCCAGGTTGAAGTACGGAAAAGAGAGCGCAAGCACCATGCCAAGCTGCAAGCCGTTGATTTCACGGGAATGACGCCCATGCAGCAGCGAAACATATGAAACATTGAAACAGATGTATCATGAAACATCCCGTCCAACGCGCGCCGCCATGTACCTGCCCCGCTCGCCCCTGCGCCACGCCGATGCCGACCCCAGTCGGCCGGTGATCTGGACCGTCAGCGTCTCGCGGCTGACCGGTCTTCTCGGCGACGTCATTCCCGAGTTCGATCGCCGCGCGCGTATCGAGCAGATCAACCTCGGCTTCGAGGAAGCGGTGGACGTGATCGGCCAGCGCCTGCGCCGCGAGCACTGCGACGTGGTCATCGCTGGCGGCTCCAACGCGGCCTGGCTGCGCAGCCGGCTGGAGCTGCCGCTGGTGCCGATCCAGGCCAACGGCTTCGACCTGATGGAAGCCTTGGCGCGCGCACGGCGGATCGCCGGCCGTATCGGCCTGGTCACCCACGCCAGCGACGTGCCGGTGTTCAGCAACTTCCAGCAGAGCTTCGGCCTGGACATCGAGCATCGCCGCTTCGTCACCCGCGAGGACGCCCGCGACTGCATCGCCGACCTGCGCGCCAACGGCATCGAGGTGATCGTCGGCACCGGCATGGCCATCGACCACGCCGAACAGGCCGGACTGCCCGGCGTGCTGCTGTACTCGGCAGATTCGGTACGGCAAGCGTTCGAGCACGCGTTGGAACTGACCCAGACCCTGGCCCGCTCCGGCGGCAGCCGGCCCGCGCCGCGCCGCCGTGCCGCACCGCGCAGCGATGCCCACGACCTGCTCGGCGACAGCGAGGCCATGGCACAGGTGCGCGCACAGATCGCGCTGTACGCCCCGCATGACAGCACCGTACTGGTCACCGGCGAAACCGGCACCGGCAAGGAGCTGGTGGCGCGCCAGCTGCACGCCGCCAGCGGACGCCGTGGCCGCTTCGTGGCACTGAACTGTGGCGCGATCAGCGAATCGCTGCTGGAAGCGGAGCTGTTCGGCTACAGCGATGGCGCCTTCACCGGCGCACGCCGTGGCGGCCGCGTCGGCCTGGTCGAGGCCGCTGACGGCGGCACCCTGTTCCTGGATGAAATCGGCGAACTTCCGCTGCCACTGCAGACCCGCCTGCTGCGGGTGCTGGAAGAACGCGAGGTACTGCGTGTCGGCGCCACCGAACCGACCCCGGTCGACCTTCGCGTGGTGGCCGCGACCCTGCAGTCGCTCGAGCAGCGCGTGGCGGCCGGCAGCTTCCGCCGCGACCTGTATTACCGCCTGGCCGCGCTGCGCATCGCCCTGCCCGCACTGCGTGCCCGGCGCGGTGACATCCCGCTGCTGGCGCAGCATTTCTTCCGCCAGCTGCGTGGTATCGACGCGCCACTGGATGCGGAGGCACTGGCGGTGCTGACCACCGCAGAGTGGCCCGGAAATGTTCGCGAATTGCGCAATCTGGTGGATCGGCTGCGCATCCATTGGCAACCTGGTGAGGGGCTGATTGATGCCGCGCGACTGCTGCAGCTGGCACCCGAGCTGGTGAATGAGGGCGCCGCTGCGCTACCGGTGGAAAGCAACGGCAAGCGGCCGCCGCGTGCGCAGTTGGAAACGCTGTTGCAGGAACACCGCAATGACCGCGAGGGGATGGCGCAGGCGCTGGGCGTCTCACGCACCACACTCTGGCGCTGGCTGCGCGCGGCGGGATTGTAACCACTCGTTGCCTGGTGGGTGCGAACCTTGGTTCGCACCGCTCTTCCGTCAAGCATCTCATCCACGCATGGCGTGGATCTACCGGCAAACACCAAATGCTACAGATGCGTTCTGGCTGCGCGCGGACGAGGAGCGCTCAGCGTGCCCAACGCGCTTCGATCGCGAACCGTCCACTCCCCACTGCGGCAATCCACAACAGCAACACACCCAGCGGCACTTCGCTCAGGTAGAAGAACCAGCTCAACCAATCCGGCACGCTCAGTCCCGCAGGAATGCGCGCGATGCCATCGGTAAGCGCCGCCACCGCACAGATCCCCGCCAGCAGCAGGGCCGAAGGCCGGCTGAGCAGGCCCAGCACCAGCAGGCCGCCCGCAATCCATTCAATGCCGCCGAGCACCGGCACACTGAACACCGGGAACGGGATCCCCGCATCGACCAGCGTATGCACCATGCGCTCACGGCCCGCATCGGTGAACACCTTGTTCCAGCCGGACACGCAGAACATCACCCCGGCCACGATGCGGGCGATCAACAGCAGGAACGCTTCCACGCCGTGACGCGGCGGCGGCACCGCAAACAGGCAACGCCAGGAGGGCATGGCAACTCCGGAAGTCGAGAACATCCGTCGGAGTGTGCCGGTTAAGGGCCTGCTCGCAGATGAAGCAAGCCGGTCCATTTGCGACAGCCTGCTCTTGTGGAGTCGAGCCCTGCTCGACTGCCTCATGCGTCGGAGCAGCAGCCGAGCAGGGCTCGACTCTACCAAAGGTGTGCGTCGGCCAGCAGAAGCTCGATCTCCTCCACCTGCACCACCGGCACCTGCCACGGATGATGCGGCACGATGCCCTGTTCGAAGATGCGCTGCAGCCGCTGCGGATCGCGCGGCAGGCAGAATTCCAGGCGTACGCTGTCGACCGCTTCGGTGCGCCCCGCCTCACCCTGTACGGGCGACGCACCCACGCGCGGGCGGAACTGTTCAAAGCCCGGCGCCGACCACCACATGCCGTGCTCGTAGTCGCCGGCCGCCAGCGCATCCATCGCCAGGATGCCCTGCTTCACCGCGCCCAGTGCTGCCGACGGCACGAACACCACCACGCGGTACAGCGCCACGCGATTCACGCCGATGGCTCCAGCGGCATGCGGAAATAGACGACCCGTTCGGTCTCTTCGAAGCCGCAGGCCCGATGCGCGGCGTGAGCCTGCACGTCTTCCACGCGACTGTCCGAAGCCAGTTCGCGGCAGCCCGCATCGCGCGTCCACGCCTGCACCGCCGCCAGCAGGGCGCGGCCGACGCCGCGGCCATGCCACTGCGGCTGCACGTACCAGCCCTCCAGGAACCCCACCGGCGAAGACTCGGTGCCGTTCACGTAGTCATGGCGCAGGCGCACTTCAGCGAAACCAACCGCCTCGCCATCCGCCGCACAGGCCAAGAACACAGCACCTTCGGCATCTGCCAGCGACTGCGTCAGTTCCTCCAGCGGATCATCGGCATCAGTCCACAGGCCGAGACGCAACCGCGCCCATGCGGCCGCATCGGCCGGCGTGGCCTGGCGGATCATGGGCGCCCTGGCGATCACGGGTACAGCAGGCGCTTGCTCCAGCGCCCTTCGGCGCCGGCTTCATAGCACCAGCGTTCGTGCAGGCGGAACTGCGCGCCGTACCAGAACTCGATGCGGTCGGGCACGACGCGCAGGCCACTCCAGCCCTCCGGGCGCGGCACGTCCTTGCCCTCGAAGCGGGCTTCGACCTCGGCCACGCGCGCATCGAATTCCTCGCGCGTTGCCAGCGTCTTCGACTGCTGCGAGGCCCACGCGCCAATCTGGCTCATGCGCGGGCGGCTGGCGAAATAGGCATCGGCTTCGGCATCGGCGACCTGCTCGACACGGCCTTCAATGCGCACCTGGATACCGGCTTCGCGCAGGCTGCGCCACAGGAACAACAGCGCGGCCTGCGGATTGGCCTGCAGCTCCTGGCCCTTATGGCTGTCCAGGTGGGTGTAGAACACGAAACCACGCTCATCGAACGCCTTCAGCAGCACGGTACGTGCAGAGGGACGCCCGTGCGTATCGGCGGTGGCCACGGTCATCGCGTTCGGCTCGACCTCGCGGCTCTGTTTGGCCTCTTCGAACAGGCCGGCAAACGTGGACAGGGCTTCGGCGTACAGGTCGCTCATGATTGCGTTCTTCTCACACGGATTGGGCTATTGTGGCTGCATGGCCGCTGCTGCGTATATGCCCCAGGTGAAAGGATTCCCCGAAACATTGGCCGAACAGGTGCTGGACGATGCACTGGGCAGCGGTGCAGCGGTTCCAGTATTGGCGATCAGCGGCCTGCAGGGGAGCGGCAAATCGACGCTGGCCGCGCAGGTGGTGGCGCGCGCCCAGTCGCGCGGCCTGAACGCCGCCACGCTGTCCATCGATGACGTCTACCTGACCCGCGCACAGCGGCAGCGGCTGGCCCGCCAGGTGCACCCGCTGCTGATCACCCGAGGCCCGCCGGGCACCCATGACCTGCCGTTGGCCCATGCAGTGCTGGACGCCGTGGCCACACGCCAGCCCTTCGCGATGCCGCGCTTCGACAAGCTGGCCGATGAACGCCTGCCCGAAGCGCACTGGCCGCGCCTGCAGCAACCGCTGGACCTGCTGGTCTTCGAAGGCTGGTTCCTGGGCACCCCCGCGCAGGATGACGGCGCGCTGGACAGCCCGTTGAACGCACTGGAGCGCGAAGCCGACGCCGATGGTCGCTGGCGGCGCTGGTGCAACCAGGCGCTGGCCCGCGACTACCCGGCGCTGTGGCAGCGCTGCGACCGCCTGTGGTTCCTGCAGCCGCCGGATTTCTCGGTGGTACCGCGCTGGCGCTGGCAGCAGGAGCAGAACCTGCAGGCCGCGCAGCCGGGCCGGCACGGCATGAGCCGGCCACAGCTGGAGCGCTTCGTGCAGTACTACGAGCGGGTCAGCCGCCAGGCGCTGCATGCCCTGCCCGCCCTGGCCGACCACGTGGTGGTGCTGGACGGCCAGCGACAGGTGCAGGACGTGCGCTGAGCGCGCCTATTCCACCAGGAAGGTCACCCGCAGGTTGACCCGCCATTCGGTGATTTCGCCGCTGCCATTGGTCACCACCTTGGTCTCGTTCACCCAGGCGCCCTGGATGCCCTTGACCGTCTCGGAGACCTTCTTCAGACCGCTGCGCACGGCGTCCTCCACGCTCTTCGGCGAGGAGGCGGTGATTTCGATGACCTTCGCGACCGTCATGGCCTGTACTCCGGTTGGCGCGGGAAACCCCGCAGGAACGCCTACCCTGACGTGAAGGACGTAAAGGCCAGGGCACGGAGGTGTTAGCATCACAGGGCATGAATCCTGCTCCGAACCTGATCCTGATCGGCCCGATGGGCGCCGGCAAAACCTGCATCGGCCGCCGCCTGGCCGAGCGCTTCACGCTGGACTTCGTCGATGTCGACCAGGCCATCGTCGATGCCGCCGGCGCCAGCATCCCGACCATTTTCGAGCACTCCGGCGAAGCCGGCTTCCGCAGCCATGAACGCGAGGCGCTTGCCCGCGTGCTGGAAGGTCGCGGCCAGCTGGTCTCCACCGGCGGCGGCGCGGTGCTGGATCCTGGCAACCGTGCGTTGATC
Organism: Stenotrophomonas sp. YJH_SMC_80; assembly: GCF_059372495.1. Taxonomy (NCBI): domain Bacteria; kingdom Pseudomonadati; phylum Pseudomonadota; class Gammaproteobacteria; order Lysobacterales; family Lysobacteraceae; genus Stenotrophomonas; species Stenotrophomonas sp. YJH_SMC_80. Next base: position 460,947 of record NZ_JCAFVP010000001.1, on the reverse strand, counting down.
GCCCAGCGCGGCTTCGTGGTCTACCTGCGGGTCAGCGTGAACGCGCAGCTGGAACGCCTGGCCCGCGACAAAGGCAGGCCGCTGCTGCAGCGCCCGGACCGTGAGCAGGTGCTGCACGATCTGGCCGCGCACCGCGACCCGCTGTACCGCGAACTGGCCGACATCACCCTTGATACCGACCCGTACACCGCTGCCGACGCGACCGCCCACCTGGTGGTCAAGCTGGCCACGCAATGGCAGCGCCAGGACCTGACCCCATGACTTCCCCCGCCCTGCTGCAGGTCGCCGTCGGCGGCGACCGCCCTTACTCCATCACCATCGGCGCCGGTGCGCAGGCCGACGGCGCCGCGCTGGCCTCGCATGTGCGTGGCCGCCACGTGCTTTTGCTCAGCGACAGCGAAGTGGCCCCGCGCTATCTGGATGCCGTGAAGCAGACCCTTCTGACCGCACGCCCCGACCTGATCGTCGGCGAGCATGTGCTGGCCGCGGGCGAAGCCTCCAAGACGCTGGCCGAATTCGGCCGTGCCATCGAAGCGCTGGCCGCGCTTGGCGCCACCCGCGACGCCTGCGTGTTCGCCCTCGGCGGCGGCGTGGTCGGTGATCTCGCCGGCTTCGCCGCGGCCTGCTGGATGCGCGGCGTGGACTGCGTGCAGCTGCCGACCACCCTGTTGGCGATGGTCGATTCGTCGGTGGGCGGCAAGACTGCGGTCGACATCCCGGCCGGCAAGAACCTGGTCGGCGCGTTCCATCCGCCGCGCGCGGTGATCGCCGATACCCGTGTGCTGGCCACCCTGCCGCCGCGCGAGCTGCGTGCCGGCCTGGCCGAAGTGGTGAAGTACGGCGCGCTGGGTGATGCCGTGTTCTTCGAATGGCTGCAGCAGCATGCCGATGCGCTGCTGGCCGGCGAGGATGCGGTACTGGCCGAAGCCATCGCGCGCAGCTGCCGGCACAAGGCTGCCATCGTCGAGCGTGATCCGTTCGAGAAGGGCGAGCGCGCCCTGCTCAACCTCGGCCATACCTTCGGCCATGCCATCGAGACCGAGCAGGGCTACTCGGCCCCGGGCCGCGATGCACTGAACCACGGCGAAGCGGTCGCGGTGGGCATGGTACTGGCCGCGAAGCTGTCCACTCACCTGGGCCTGGCCGACGATGCCGATCGCGCACGCCTGCAGGCGCTGCTGGAACGGCTCGGCCTGCCGGTGTCGATCCCGGCCGGGCTGGACCCGCAGGCCCTGCTCGGCCGCATGCGGCTGGACAAGAAGAATGTGGCCGGCCGCCTGCGCCTGGTGCTGTGGCGCGGCATGGGCCGCGCCGAAGTGGTGCCGGACGTGGATGAAGCGGCGGTGCTGAAGGTGCTGTCGGCCCGGTAGTGCCGGCCGCTGGCCGGCAACGTCATCAACGAGGAAGCCGGCCAGCAGCCGGCACTACCGGGCTGCGCGGCAGGATTGCCGGCCAGCGGCCGGCACGACCGCGTTGCGGCCGGGGTCACCCTGGCCCCGCTACAATCGGCCCATGCACGTCTACCTGCAACATCCCGACGCCGGTGCGCAGGCACCGCGCTTCCTGCGCCTGAGCCTGCAGCCGGACCTGTTCGGCGGCTGGGAGCTGCTGCGCGAGAGCGGCCGCGTCGGCAACCGCTCGCAGCTGCGGCGCGAGCTGTTCCTGCAGGCTGACGAAGCCCGTCATGCCTTCGAGAAGGCCCGCGATGCCGAACTGCATCGCGGCTTCCAGATCCTCTCGCACGGCGACTGACGCCGCTGCCAACTTTCGTCCAAGGAATGCCCATCGTGACCAGCCCTCTCCGCAACGATCGCCTGCTGCGCGCCCTGCGCCGCGAACCGGTGGACTGCACCCCCGTCTGGCTGATGCGCCAGGCCGGCCGTTACCTGCCGGAGTACCGCGCAACCCGGGCCAAGGCCGGCAGCTTCCTGGCCATGGCCAAGAACCCGGAGATCGCCTGCGAAGTCACGCTGCAGCCGCTGCGCCGATTCCCGCTGGACGCAGCCATCCTGTTCTCGGACATCCTCACCATTCCCGATGCGATGGGCCTGGAGCTCTACTTTGTTGAAGGCGAAGGCCCGAAGTTCCGTCATCCGGTGCGTGACGAAGCGGCCATCGCCCGGCTGGCGGTACCGGACATGGAGCAGGACCTGGGCTATGTGATGGACGCAGTGCGCCTGATCCGTCGGGAGCTGGACGGCCAGGTACCGTTGATCGGCTTCTCCGGCAGCCCCTGGACACTGGCCTGCTACATGGTGGAAGGCGGCGGCAGCAAGGATTTCGCGCGCATCAAGGCAATGGCGCTGAACCATCCGCAGGCCCTGCACCGCCTGCTGGAGGTCACCACCGACGCGGTGATTGCGTACCTGGGCGCGCAGCGCGCGGCCGGTGCGCAGGCGCTGCAAGTGTTCGACACCTGGGGCGGCGTGCTGTCGCCGGCCATGTACCGCGAGTTCTCGCTGCGCTACCTGCAGCGCATCGCCGAGGACCTGGAGCGCGGCGAAGGCAGCGAGCGCACGCCGCTGATCCTGTTCGGCAAGGGTACCGGCCTGCACCTGGAAGCGCTGTCGCAGACCGGCGCCGATGCACTGGGCCTGGACTGGACGCTGGACCTGGACGAGGCGATGCGCCGCACCGGTGGCCGCGTCGCGCTGCAGGGCAACCTCGACCCGACCACGCTGTACGCCTCGCCGGATGCGATCGCCGCAGCCGCAGCGCGGGTGCTCGACACCTACGCCGCCGGCAATGGCGGTTCGCGCGAGGGCCACGTGTTCAACCTCGGCCACGGCATGTCGCCGGACATGGACCCGGCCCACGTGCAGGTGCTGGTCGACGCGGTGCACGCGCACAGCCAGCGCTGAGCATTCGGCATACGGTTGCGGCGCGATGTTGATCGCGCCGTGACCCACAGTGCGCGATCATGGCATCCCCCACGCTGCACCGGCCGCACCCCATGTCCACATCGCCATCGACCTACAACCGCCACCGCCCCCTGCTGTGGCTGGTGTCCTTGGCGATCTTCATGCAGATGCTGGACTCGACCATCGTCAACACGGCATTGCCGGCGATGGCGGCCAGCCTGGGCGAAAGCCCGCTGCAGATGCAGTCGGTGGTGTTCAGCTACGCGCTGGCGGTGGCCACCTTCATTCCCGCCTCGGGCTGGATCGCTGACCGCTACGGCACCCGTCGCACCTTCCTGGTGGCGATCATTCTGTTCACCCTCGGCTCGCTGGCCTGCGCGCTGGCCCAGCACCTGCACCAGCTGGTCGGTGCGCGCGTGCTGCAGGGCATCGGCGGCGCAATGCTGTTGCCGGTCGGCCGGCTGGCAGTGATGCGATCAGTGCCGCGCGAGGATTTCCTGCGCGCGATGAGCTTCATCGCCATCCCGGCCCTGGTCGGCCCGCTGATCGGCCCCACGCTGGGCGGCTGGCTGGTGGAGATCGCCTCGTGGCACTGGGTGTTCCTGATCAACCTGCCGATCGGCGTGATCGGATTCATCGCCGCGATGAAGATCATGCCCGACCACTACGCCAGCCATCGCACCCGTTTCGACCTGCGTGGCTACATCATGCTGGCCTTCGCGATGGTGGTGCTGTCACTGGCGCTGGACGGCATCTCCGGACTGGGCACGCCACACGCGCTGGTGATGCTGATGACCGTTGCAGGGCTGGCGGCGCTGGTGGGTTACTGGCTGCACGCTGCCAATTCGACGGCGCCGTTGTTCTCGCTGGCGCTGTTCCGCGTACCCAGCTACCGCATCGGCATTCTCGGCAATCTTTTCTCGCGCATCGGCAGCAGCGCCATGCCGATGCTGATCCCGTTGCTGCTGCAGGTCGGCCTGGGCCTGGGCCCGATGAACGCCGGCCTGATGATGGTGCCGGTGGCAGCCGCCGGCATGGTCTCAAAGAAGCTGGCGGTGAAGCTGGTGGAGCGCTACGGCTACCGCCGCGTGCTGATGGTCAACACCGTGCTGGTGGGCCTGGCGATGGCCAGCTTCATCCTGATGACACCTGGCCAGCACCTGGCCTGGCGCCTGCTGCAGCTGGCGTTCTTCGGCGCGGTCAATTCGCTGCAGTTCACCGTGATGAACACCGTGACCCTGCGCGATCTGGACCGTGAGTTCGCCAGTTCCGGCAACAGCCTGCTGTCGATGGTGATGATGCTCGCCGCCGGCTTTGGTGCTGCTGCGGCCGGCAGCCTGCTGGCCGCGTTCGGCAACCACCTGGACAGCAACAGCGCCACCGCCGCGCTGCATGCCACGTTCCTGTGCGTGGGCGCGATCACCCTGACCTCGACGATGATCTTCTGGCAGCTGCCCGATACCAAGCCGGAGCCACGGCAGGTCGAACACGTTGCGGAGTGAGGGTGGTTCGGCAGGGCCTGCGGCCCTGCACCTGCAGAGGCTTCAAGCCAAGGCAACAGCCGAAGCAAAAGCTGGCGTCCTGCGGGATGGCGGGGTGGATCCGTTTGCGGGAGACGCCGTAAACCCATCCCTGGGGGCTTGGCCGCGGCATCCATGCCGCGGACACGCCCGCAACCGGACCCACCCCGCCTTCGACAGAATTCTGCGATCTGCAGTAGATCCACGCCATGCGTGGATGAATCTCTATCGAGATCGAATATGTCGAATTGAGATCGAAAAGCATCCACGCATGGCGTGGATCTACCTGATCGCGAAAATCTGTCAGAGGTGGGGCGGTGTGGGCTTGCAGGACCGTTGGCGCCATGGATGGCGCCATCGAGCCCCCATGGACGGGTTTACGGCGTGTCCTGCAAGCCCACACCGCCCCACCACCCACGGAATGCCTGCTTTTGCCGTTGCTGTTGCCTTGGCTTGAAGCCTCTGCAGGTGCAGGGCTGCAAGCCCTGCAACAAACCCTACCTGCCCATCGCCTTGGCGATCGCTTCCACCAGCAGCTCACCGGTCACCGGCTTGCGCAGGAAACCACCGATGCCGGCCGCTTCCACCTGCTGCTGAAGGTCTGGATCGGTCCGTGCCGTCACGGCGAGCAGTGGCAGCATGTAGCCCTGGTTGCGCAGGTGCTGGGCCAGCTCGAAGCCGCTCAGGCCCGGCAGGTCCAGATCCAGCAGGCCGACGTCGAAATCCCCTGCGCTGATCTCGCGCAGTGCCGCCAGCGCATGGCCCGCATGCACCACTTCATGGCCGCGCGCACTCAACAGCCCGCGCACCACATCAGCCACGGTTGCATCATCCTCGACCAGCAGCACGCGCAATGGCGGCATGTTGGCCGCATCCTCGCGGTGCACTTCGCCCTCGGACTCTGCATTGGCATCGACCACCAGCGGCAACGGCAGGGTCACGCCAAAACACGTGCCGCGGCCGAGCTGGCTCTCGACCTGGATACGCCCCTGCATCGCCTGCGCCAGTTCGCGGCAGATCGCCAGGCCCAGGCCGCTGCCGCCGTACTGCGCCGCGGTGCGGGCGCCATCGGCCTGCTCGAAGCGGCGGAACAGGCGCTGCTGCTGTTCCTGGCTGATGCCTGGCCCGGTGTCGCGCACTTCGAAATGCAACGCGCGCAGCTCGCCGTCGCTGCGCGCATGCAGGGTGATGGTTCCGCGGCTGGTGAACTTGACCGCGTTGGAGAGCAGGTTGAGCAGGATCTGCCTTACCCGCATCGCATCGCCGGTCGCCTGCAGGCCCGGCGGCAACTGGTTGTCGAGGGTGAAGCGCAGGCCCTTCTGCGCTGCCAGCGGTCCCATCAGCGCGGCCAGGTCCTGCAGCAGGCAGCTCAGCGCGAACGGCTTGGACTGCAGCTCCAGCCGTCCGGATTCGATCCGTGCCAGGTCCAGTGCATCGTTGACCAGCTGAAGCAGGTGTTCGCCGGCGTGCCGGATCGACTGCGTGTAACCGCGCTGCTGCGGGTCCAGCGGCGAGGCCAGCAGCAGTTCGCTCATGCCGAGCACACCGGTCATCGGCGTGCGGATTTCGTGGCCGAGATTGGCCAGGAAGCGGGTCTTGGCCGCCGAGGCCTGTTCGGCCAGTTCCTGTTTATGCAGTGCCAGCTGATAGGCATGGCGCCGCTGCAGGCGACGGCGATACAACCAGGCAAACCAACTGGTCAGCAGAAGCGCGATCGAGGCCAGCACCAGCAGCCCGGACAGGCTGCGCCACCACGGTGGCTGTACACGGAATTCCAGGCTCTGCACCCGGGACCAGACATGGTCGGCCGAGCGCGCCTGTACCTCCAGGCGGTAGCTGCCCGGCGGCAGGCGCGAGAACAGGCGCTCACCGGCCGGCCCCACTTCCACCCAATCGGGGTCGTAGCCGGCCAGGCGGTAGCGGTAGCTGTTGGAGGCCGAATCGGCGAATGACAACAGTCGCGCGACGATGCGCAGGTCACGGTCACCATCGGCAATCTGCAAGGGCGTGTCGTGGGTCAGGTCGAGTACCTGCTCGTTGCGGCGGACTTCGACCCGTTCGATCACCAACGGCGCCCGCCGCACCGACGGCCGCACCTGTTCCGGGTCGAACACCACCACGCCGGCCGGGGTACCGGCCACCAGATGGCCATCGCCGGACATCGTCAACGTGTGCTCGCGGAACTCCTGGCTGGGCAGGCCGTCGTGCACGCCGTACAGGCGCACGCTCTGCCCGTCGGCGCCAACCCGGACCAGGCCGCGCGCACTGGTGGCCCAGGCCACGCCCTGTGCATCGACCACCAGCCCGGAGGCGGAGATTGCCGGGTAGCCCTGCTCCGCGCCGACAACGGCCTGCCGTTCAAGCCGGCCCTGGCTCCAGCGGTAGCGCGACAGGCGGCCATCCTCCGACAGCCAGACCTGGCCATCGCGGCCCACGTGCAACGCATGGATCGCGGTCGCCGGCGCGCCCGGCACCGGCTGGAAGCGCTCGCTTTCCGGCAGCCACTGCAGCAGGCCACGGCTACTGGCCAGCCAGATGTGGTCCTGCGGCCCGCATTCCACATCCAGGTTGAGCTGGCCCTGCTGCAGGCCGCGCTGGCCGTTTTCCAACTGGCGGCGCAGGCGACCGTCGAGGTCACGCTGCTGCAGGCCTGCAGGCAACATCAACCACAGGCTGTCGCCGTCACAGGTCATCATCGACTCGATGACCCCTTCCATGGTCGCGTCGGCCCCGGCATCACGGCCCCAGCGACGTAGCTCACGTCGCTTCGGGTCATAGCGCAGCAACGCATCGGTCGAGCCGATCCAGACCTGGCCACGGCGATCCTCGCGTACCGAGGACAGCCAGTACATGCCATTGACCCAGGTGCGGTGCTGCTCGATCTTGCCGGTCCTGGGATCGAACCGGTCCAGCGCGCCGTGGCTGCCGACCGTCCAGATGCCGCCATTGCTGGAAGGGCTGGTGCCGAGCACGAAGGCATTGCGCAGCGAACCGGTGTCGTCCTCCAATCGCGACAGCACCGAGAACTGCCACCAGCGCGGCAGCAGATGCCACAGGCCGGCATTGGTACTGGCCAACCAGATGCCGCCTTCGCGGTCCTCGTAAGCGCCCGTCCAGTTCGGCCGCACCGGCCCGCGCGCAACGGCGCTGTACAGCGGAACGGTCTGGTACTGCCCATCCACGGCCCGACCAAGCCCGGTACGGGTATCCAACCAATGCCCGCCCTGTTCATCGCGCAGCATCATGCCGAGCACCTGCTCGCCCGGCGGCAGTTTCCAGGGCGGCGATTCAAAACGCCCGTCGGGGCGACGCACCGTGGCGCCGGCCATCGTACTGATCCACAGGCTGCCATCGGGTTCGCTGGTCAACCCATTGATCAGCAGGCTGGGAATGACGTCGGTGCCGACCCGCTCGAAGTCGGTGCCGGTCCAGCGCGCCACGCCATGCTTGGTGCCGACCCACAGGCTGCCATCGGCCAGCGTAGCCAGGTACGGCACCGAGGCGGCAGGCAGGCTGCGCGGATTGTTGGCCTCGGGCAGGAAACGCTGCAGGCGGTCCTGGCTGTCCAGCCGGTACAGCCCACCTTCGTGGGTCCCGAACCAGATCGCACCGTCCGGCGTGGTCGCCAGGCTCCAGACCGTGTTGGTCCCCATCAACGGCTGGCTGCTGCGGTCGTAGAAATGCAGCTGGCGGCGGTCGGCCGACATCCGTACCAGGCCCGCGTTCTCGGTCCCGATCCAGAGCTGGTTGCGCGCATCGACCAGGACCGTCCAGATGCGGTTGTCGCGCAGGCCATCCTCAGAACGCCAGATCCGGTAGTTGCGCCCGTCGTAACGGGCCAGGCCGTCGTTGGTGGCGATCCACAGGTAGCCATAGCGGTCTTCGGCCATGCGGTTGACGGTATTGGACGGCAGGCCGTCGAATACCGTCACCTGGCGCGGGCTCGGTGGCACCGGCTGCGCGGCAGCGGGTGACAGGCCGCACAGGAGGATCAGCAGCAGCATTGCCGCCCGCAGATACACCACCGATTGCCTCCTCACGCTGCCTGATGATTCCCGCGCCGCGGGCGTCGGCATGGTAAACCGAAAGTCGCGCCGTTCACGCCCCGCGTCGACGTTTTCAAGTTGTGGTCTGTCGTTTGGCGCGAGCCTGGATGATCGCTGCCACCAGCATGTCGCCGGTCACCGGCTTGCGCAGGAAACCATCGAAACCGGCAGCGAGCACCTGCGATTCGGCATACGCATCGGAGCGGGCGGTCACCGCCACCAGTGGCAGTTCGTAGCCCAGGGTGCGCAGCTGGCGGGCGATCGCAGTGCCGTCCAGCGCAGGCAGGTCGAGATCGAGCAGGCCGACATCGAAGCCGTCGGTAGCGATCTCCGACAAAGCCCCCAGGCCATGCAGCACATGCACCACCTCATGGCCGCGGCTGCGCAGCAGGCCGGCGATGACCTCGGCCACGGTGGCATCGTCCTCCACCAGCAGGATGCGCAGTGGCGCCAGCATCGGCAGTGCCGGCGCTTCGCCCGTGGCGGCTGCCTGCCGGGTCCAGGGCAGCGGCAACCGCACCCGGAAACGCGCGCCCTTGCCTGGCTGGCTGTCCACTTCGATGCGCCCGCCCATCGCCACGGCCAGCTCCTGGCAGATCGCCAGGCCCAGCCCGCTTCCACCATAGCGCGAGGCCGTGCGCGGCCCCTCCGCCTGTTCGAATCGGTGGAACAGCCGCTCCTGCTGCTCGGCATTGATACCCGGACCACTGTCGTGCACTTCGAAGCAGAGACCGCCGCCGTTCTCTTCCAGGTGCACGGCCAGGCCGACATGACCGCGCTCGGTGAACTTGATGGCATTGCCCAGCAGGTTGAGCAGGATCTGCCGCACGCGCATCTCGTCGCCACTGACGCTGATCGGGCCGGGCGGATCGTCGCCACGCTGGAAATCCAGCTTGCGCTGTTTCGCCATGGGCTGCATCAGCGCCTGCACCTGGTCGAGCAGTCCGGCCAGGTCGAACGGACGCAGATCCAGCTCCAGTCGACCGGCTTCGATGCGCGCGAGGTCCAGCGCATCGTTGACCAACCGCAGCAGATGGCTGCCGGCCTGCTGGATGGAGCCGGCATAGCTGCGCTGCACCGGGTCCAGCGGTGTGGCCAGCAGCAACTCGCTCATGCCAAGCACGCCGGTCATCGGCGTGCGCACTTCATGCCCCAGCGTGGCCAGGAACCGGCTCTTGGCCTGCGAGGCCTGTTCGGCCAGCTCCTGCTTGTGCACGGTCAGCTGCCATTGCTGGCGACGGCGCAGGCGCGCACGGATCGACCAGACCAGGACGAGCAGCAGCAGCGAACCGATCAGGATGTAGCCGAAGATCGCCATGCCGCTGCGCCACCAGGGTGGCAGCACCTTCACCTGCAGCTGCTGCGAAGGCGTCCATGCACCATTGGCGGTGGCCGCCTGCACTTCGATGACGTAGCTGCCGGTCGGCAGTCGCGACAGCGTGCGCTGGCCGTCGCCGCCCTGCTCCACCCAGTTCTGGTCATACCCGCGTACCCGGAAGCGGTAGCGGTTGCCCTGGGGATTGGCATACGACAACAACCGTGCATCGATCTGCAGGTCGCGATCATCCGGTCCCAGCAGCAGGGTGCCGGTATTCGGCAGCGGCTGCCAGCCGCGTGCATCGTCGCGGCGCACGCGCACCTCGGCAATCACCAGCGACGACCCGGGCAGCACCACGTCGTCGGCATTCACGTCGAATGCAACCAGGCCGGTCTGGGCAACGGCCAGAACGCGACCATCGGCATTCACCGCTGGCGGCCGGCTGGTGAACTCGGCATCGGACAGGCCATCGCGTTCATTGAACAACTGCAGGCGTCGTGCTTTCGGGTCCCAGCGCAGCAGGCCGCGCGGCGTGGTCGCCCACACCCGGCCATTGTCGGCCAATGCCAGGCCCCCCATGCTGACCGGCGGCACACCGGCGCTTCCATCAATGCGCTGGATCAGGCGCAGGCTCATGCCATCCCACTGGTAGCGCTCCAGCGCGCCCTGGCGGGCCAGCCACAACTGCTGCGGATCCACCCACACCAGGTCGTAGATCAGCCCGCGCGAGACCCCCGGCACCGCTTCGAAGCGACCGGCCTGCTCACGCCAGATGCCCATGTCGCCCATCACCCATGCCTTGCCATGGGCATCGAAGCGGATCTGCTCGATGGGTGAGTCGGCCGCCTTGCGGAAATCGTCGAGAGGATAGCTGCGCAGCACCCGGCCCTCCGCACTGCGCTGCTGCAGGCCCAGGTTCATCACCGAAAGCCAGACCGTGCCATCGGGTGCCTGCCGCATCAGGTCGATGCGCTGGCGCAGATCGGCGCCTCCACCGATGTGCCAGTCGTGCAGCGCGCGGGTAGCCGGGTCATACACGCTGATGCGGCCGGCACGCCCCAGCCACAGGCGCCCGTCCGACCGCGGCAGTACCGACCACACCGCACCGCTGCCGATCTCGCGGTCGCTGGCCAGCAGGCGCAACGTGCCATGTGCGTCCAGCTGATACACGCCGTGCGCCGAACCCACGTAGTAGTTCTGGCCATCACTGGCCGCGCCCAGCAGGTACTGGCTGTCCAGCGGCTTGCCATCGAGCTGGTTCCAGATCGAGAAGCGGCGCCAGTCTGGCGGGAGGTAGGCCAGTCCCTGGGTCAGCAGGGCGACCCACAATCCGCCTTCATGGTCCTGCAGCAGATCGAGCACACCGCTCTGTGCAGTGAGGAAACCACTGCCGCGGTCGCCGTCGAGCCGCCATAGCGCACTTGCGTCGCCACGCAGCAGGCCATCGGACGTGCCCGCCCAGTAGCCGCCCTGGCGATCGGCCAGCACCAGCGCCGAGCGCAGGCCGGCGCTGTCGCTCCAGCGCGGACGACTGACCCGGTCCTGCGCATCGATGCGATACAGGCCATCGTTCTGGCTGCCGACCCAGATCGAGCCATCCGGATCGCGGCTCATCCGCAGCACGCTCAATGCGCCCAGCGCGTGCGGTGCCACGGGCTCGAAGTCACGGCCATTCCAGCGTGCGACGCCGGCCTCGGTACCGATCCACAGGCGCCCGCGCGCATCGACCAGACTGCTGTAGATGGTGTTGCTGGGCAGGCCGTCGGCACGGGCCGGGTCGTGCTTGAAGAAGCGCAGGCTGCCGTCCTCCCCGAACCGGCAGATACCCTGGCTGCTGGTGCCGATCCACAACGCATCCCCGGCATAGGCCAGCGTCCAGAACTGGCCCAGGCACGGACCATTGACCGCATCGAAGGTCTTGAACCGCTCGCGGTCGGCATCCAGGCGGGCCACGCCCTTGCCATTGATGCCCACCCACACACGGTCCAGCGGATCGACCAGCAGGGTCTCGATCTCGTTGCCGGGCAACGAGCCGGGCTGTTCCGGGTCATGTTCCCAGACCCGCAGCGAGCTGCCGTCGTAGCGCACCAGACCGCCATCGGTTGCGGCCCAGACATGGCCCTGGCGGTCCTCGGCCAGCGCCAGCACCATGCGTGAAGGCATGCCTTCGGCGGCACCGAAGCGCCGCAGGCGTGGTGTTTCTGCCATGTCCAGGGCTGCAGCCGCCGTGGCAGACGCCAACAGCAGCAGCCCCGTTGCCGCGATGCCCAGGCACCACAGGCGCCAGCTGCTCGTCATCCTGAACCCCCTGTCCTGTCCCGATTGTCACACAGGGCCGGGGTCATGGCTGCAACAGCCTGTTGCCGGGGCAGGACCACCACGAACTGTTGCAGCCATGCACGCATCCTTGGCAGGGGCCTGTGCGTATGATCACAGCGTCCCCCTTCCGGAGCCCGCCATCGATGCGTCCCTGCCTGGCCCTGCTGCCGATGCTGCTCGCCACCGCTCCCGCCTGGGCGGATGCAGATACCTATCGCCTCGATCCGGTGCACACGCGTGTGCTGTTCAGCATCGACCACGCGGGCTACTCGCAGGCGATGGGCACGGTCTCCGGCAGTGAGGGCCGCCTGCAGTTCGATCCCGACAACTGGCGCGAGGCCACACTGGATGTCGAGGTCCCCGTGTCGCGATTGGACCTTGGCGATGCCAAATGGAACCAGGCCACGCTGGCCCGCAGCCTTCTGGATGGCGAGCGTTTCCCGAAGGCACATTTCGTCTCCAGCCGGGTCGAACCGATCGATGCCAGGCGCGCCCGCGTGATCGGCACCCTGACCCTGCGCGGGGTCAGCCAGGAGATCACGCTGGACGTGACCCTCAACGCCATCAAGCGCTACCCCCTCCCCCCGTTCCGACGCACCGCCGGTTTTTCCGCCAGCACCACGCTGAGCCGGCGCGCGTTCGGCATCACCGCCTGGCCGGGCGTCATCGGTGATGCAGTACAGCTGAGGATCGAGGCTGAAGCCACCCTCGACCGCAGCGACGCCCCGGGAACTCCCGCTCCCGTTCCACACTCCGACCCCAAGACGGCCCCCTAGAGGACCCTTCATGACCGCCAAGAACACCCCCGCCGCCTGGGGGAGTGTCAGCCAGATCCTGCATTGGTTGATCGCATTGCTGATCCTCGCCCTGGGCGTGGTCGGCCTGACCATGGGCGAACTGCCCAAGACCCCCAAGTATTTCTGGGTCTATACCGCGCACAAGTCGATCGGCATCACCGTGCTGGCGCTCGTGCTCTTCCGCCTCGGCTGGCGCCTGTATGCCGGTGCCCCCAAGCCGGTGCCGGGCGTGCCCAGCTGGCAGGAACGCATCGCCAGTGCCACCCACGTGCTGCTGTATGTGCTGATGTTCGCCATCCCGCTGTCGGGCTGGCTGTACGACTCGGCCAGCGGCCTGCGCCCGTTCCGCTGGTTCGGCCTGGTCGACGTGCCCAAGCTGAGCGGTCCCGACCCGCAGGTGGTCGCGGTATCGCATGCCATCCACGAGTACGGCTTCTGGCTGTTGATCGCGGTGGTGCTGGCCCATGCCGGCGCTGCCTTCTACCACCACCTGTTCCAGCGCGATGCGACCTTGTCCCGCATGTTGCCGCGCGGCTGGCTCGCCTCCCCTCAGAAGGACTGACCGATGAACCTGAAACTGACCACTCCGGCCGCCGTGGCCGCCGCCCTGGCCGGCATGCTGGCCACCACCCCGGTGTTCGCCGCCGACTACGCACAGGCGCCCGGCGCCGGCTCGATCCTGGTGTTCGCCACCAAGTACGACGGCGAAGTGTTCACCGGCAGCTTCCCGGGCTTTGCCACCAAGCTCAGTTTCGACCCGGCCAATCCGGCCGCCGGTTCGCTGGACGTGGTGATCCCGCTGGCCGGCGCCAAGAGCGGCAACAGCGACCGTGACTCGACCCTGCAGACCGCCGACTTCTTCAATGTTGGCAAGTTCGCAACCGCACGCTACACCGCCAAGGGCTTCCGCGCGGTGGGCAATGACCAGTTCGCCGCCGATGGCACACTGGAGCTGCGAGGCGTCAGCAAGCCGGTCACCCTCACCTTCACCTGGAAGCCGGGCACCCAGCCGGTGCTGACCGGCAAGGCCACGGTCAAGCGCCTGGACTTCGGCGTCGGCGGCGGCGACTGGGCCGACACCAAGACCATCCCGGACGAAACCGCGATCAGCACGATCGTGAAGTTCGACGCGAAATAAACCGCGTCTGGTAGTGCCGGCCGCTGGCCGGCATCACCGGGCATCGCGGGGTTGCCGGCCAGCGGCCGGCACTACCGAACGTCGGCCAGCCAGGCCTGGACCGTGGCCGCGTCGAACGGCCAGTCCAGCTCACGACCGCCAGTCTCGTCACGCAGCACCGGCACCCGCGCGCCGTAGCGCGCTTCCAGCGCAGGCTGGTCATCCAGGAACACCGATTCGAACTCCGGTGCCCGCGCCTTGGCCAGCTCGGCCAGGGCCATGTCGCACAGGTGGCAGTCATCGCGCTGGAACAGGGTCAACACCGGTTTTGCTCCCTCTGCCGAAATGCTGCGCCGCAGCCATGGAAGTGCGGCATGAACCGCTAGAATAGCGGTCTCCTCCGGCACCCGCAGTACGGCAACCATGGCTGTCAGCACGTTCGACGTTTTCAAGATCGGCATTGGCCCGAGCTCCTCGCACACCGTCGGGCCGATGAAGGCCGCCGAGCGATTCATCCATCGCTGGCTGCTTGACCCGGGCCGCCTGCACGAGGTCGCGCGCATCCGCGCCGATGTCTATGGCTCGCTGGCGCTGACCGGCCGCGGCCATGGCACCGACAAGGCGATCCTGCTGGGCCTGGAAGGCCAGCGGCCGAACCTGATCGATCCGGACATCATTCCGGCCACCCTGGAGCGCATCCGCAGCAGCAAGCGCATCCAGCTGATGGGCCAGCACGAGATCGCCTTCGACGAGAAGCGCGACCTCGGCATGAACAAGCGCCAGAAGCTGCCGTACCACACCAACGGCATGCGCTTCACCGCGTACAACGCGGAGGACGAGGTGATCGCCACCCGCGACTATTACTCGGTCGGTGGCGGCTTCGTGGTCAACCAAGATGATGCGGCCGATGACCGCATCGTGCCCGACGAGACCCCGCTGCCCTACCCGTTCAAGAGCGGCGACGAGCTGCTGGCGCAGACCGCGCGCAGCGGCCTGAGCATTGCCCAGCTGATGTTCGAGAACGAGAAGTGCTGGCGCAGCGAAGACGAGATCCGCGCCAACCTGCGCGAGATCTGGAGTGCGATGCAGTCGTGCGTGGCGCGCGGCATCCGCGAGGAAGGCGTGCTGCCGGGTGGCCTGAAGGTCGGCCGTCGTGCACCGGCGCTGTACCGCGAGCTGTCGTCGAAGCCGGAAGCAGCGATGCGCGATCCGCTGACCACGCTGGACTGGGTCAACCTGTACGCGCTGGCGGTGAACGAAGAGAACGCCGCCGGTGGTCGTGTGGTGACTGCGCCCACCAACGGCGCTGCCGGCGTGCTGCCGGCGGTGCTGCATTACTTCGACCGTTTCTGCCCCGGCGCCAACGAACAGCGCGTATTCGACTTCCTGCTGACCTCGGCAGCGATCGGCATCCTGTACAAGGAAAACGCCTCGATCTCCGGCGCCGAAGTGGGCTGCCAGGGCGAAGTGGGCGTGGCCTGCTCGATGGCGGCCGGTGGCCTGGTCGCAGCGCTGGGTGGCAACCCGAGCCAGATCGAGAATGCCGCGGAAATCGGCATGGAACACAACCTCGGCCTGACCTGTGATCCGATCGGCGGGCTGGTGCAGATCCCCTGCATCGAGCGCAATGCGATGGGCGCGGTGAAGGCGATCAATGCCTCGCGCATGGCGATGCGCGGCGACGGCAAGCACAAGGTGTCGCTGGACAAGGTGATCAAGACCATGCGCGATACCGGCCGCGACATGCAGGACAAGTACAAGGAAACCAGCCGTGGCGGCCTGGCGGTGAACGTCATCGAGTGTTGAGGTCGACCGGTCCCGGCGCGATGGCGCCGGGCCACAGGTAGAGTCGACCGTTGGTCGACTATCGCGCGCAGCGCGGGATTTTCGCTCGTTGTGGTGAAGGTAGTCGACTAACAGTCGACTCTACCCAGTCGACTCTACCTCGTCGCCCTTGCCGGGTCGGACGACACCGTCACTACGTTCCGGTTAGGCTCGGGGCTCCCCTATCCAGGACCGCCCCATGCGCGTGATCGCTGCCGCCCTGCTTGCCTGCCTTCCACTGCCTGCGCTGGCCGCGCCCACTTACGGGCCGCGGCTGGAGGGTTTCGACTACGGCTATCCGGTGAAGACCTTCGCGCTGGAATCGCAGCGGCAGCCGCTGGAAATGGCCTACCTCGACATCGCGCCGAAGAAGGCACCCATCGGCGTGGTGGTGCTGCTGCACGGCAAGAACTTCTGTGCCGCCACCTGGAAGGAATCGATCAAGCCACTGGTTGCCGCCGGCTACCGGGTGATCGCCCCGGACCAGGTGGGCTTCTGCAAATCCAGCAAGCCCGAGCGGTACCAGTATTCGTTCGCGCAGCTGGCCGCCAACACCCATGCCCTGCTGCAACAGCTGCAACTGGGTGATGTCCCGGTGCACCTGGTCGGTCATTCGATGGGCGGCATGCTGGCGGTGCGCTATGCGCTGATGTTCCCGCAGGACCTGCGCAGCCTGTCACTGGTCAACCCGATCGGGCTGGAAGACTGGAAGGCGCTGGGTGTTCCCTGGCGCAGCGTGGACACGTGGTACGCCGGCGAAATGAACATCAGCTATGACAGCATCCGCCGCTACCAGCTGGATGTGTACTACGACGGCAAATGGAAGCCGGCGTATGAACCGTGGGCACGGATGCAGTCGGGCATGTACGAAGGGCCCGGCAAGCAGGCCGTTGCATGGAGCCAGGCACTGGCCTCGGACATGGTGTTCAACCAGCCGGTGGTCTACGAACTCAAGAATGTTCAGGTGCCGACCACGCTGTTCATCGGCCAGAAGGACCGCACCGCGATCGGTCGCGACCTGGCGCCACCAGCGGTGAAGGCGACGCTGGGCAACTATCCGGTGCTCGGGAAGGCGGCAGCCGCGGCGATTCCCGGCGCGACGCTGATCGAGTTCGCCGAACTGGGCCATTCGCCGCAGGTGCAGGACCCGAAGCAGTTCAACGCGGCGTTGCTGAAGGCATTGAAGGCGCATTGAACGGCAGCCCTCCCCTGTAGAGTCGAGCCATGCTCGGCTTATCCAGCAAGAGGGATCTCGCCAGTAGCAGCCGAGCATGGGCTCGGCTCTACAGAAGCAGTGCGATCAGCCGACGATCCGCAGCACGTCATCCAGCAACGCGGCGGCAGTGACTTCCGCGCCCGCGCCCGGGCCCTGGATCAACAACGGCTGGCGGTGATAGCGATCGCTGTGGATGGCCACGCGGTTGTCGGTGCCCGCGCCCTGCGCCAACGGGTGATCGGCAGGCAACTCACGCAGGCCCACCTGCGCACCCTCGCCATCGACACGGCCAACGAAACGCAGCACGCGGCCATTGTCATGCGCCTGCTGCCAGCGCGCCTGCAACGGCGCATCCAGCTGCTCGAGCGCCGCCACCGCATCCTCCAGCGGCAGCGCTGCCAGCGCTTCAGGCACCAGTGAATCCACCTCTACCTGCGACGCATCCAGCGCCAACCCGCTGCTGCGGGCCAGAATCAGCAGCTTGCGACGCACGTCTTCACCGGAAAGGTCCAGGCGCGGATCCGGCTCGGTGTAGCCGGCAGCCAGCGCCTCGCGCACCGCCACCGAGAACGGCGACTGGCCGTCATAACGATGGAACAGCCACGCCAGCGAACCGGACAGCACGCCTTCGATGGCATGGATGTGATCGCCACCGGCTACCAGTGCACGCAGGCTGCTCAACAGCGGCAGGCCCGCGCCCACCGTCGCGCTGTCGCCATAGCGTGCGCCACTGTCGGCACAGCTTTCCGCAATGGCCTGCGCGCGGGCCAGCTGCGCACCACGCCCCAGCTTGTTGGCGGTCACCACATGCACGCCCCGCGCCAGCCACTGCACGTGGCGCGCGGCCACGTCTTCACTGGCGGTGGCGTCGACCACCACGTCGCCACGCTCCAGTCCTTCGGCACTCGCCCACGGTGGCGAACTCTGGCCATCGCGCGGTGCACGCCGTGCCAGTTCCAGCGGCAAGGCCAGGTCACGATCGATCTCCAGCGCAGTGCGTGAATTGGCCAGCCACTGCACGCTGGGCAGTTCCAGCCCACGCGCCCGCAATGCCTGGTAACGCTGTACGAAGGCCGAGCCGACCGTGCCGGTGCCCAGCAGCGCCAGGCGTCCCACGCCCAGAGCAGGAATTTCTGCGGCGAGCGCGCTCATGCATCCACCACCTGTTTGCGGCGCGCAGCCGCATCAATCACCGCTTCGGCACGCTGCAGCGCGGCGCCGAGATCGGCCAACAGGTCACGCTCGGCCTCGATGCCAACCGACAGGCGCAGCAGGCCTTCGCTGATGCCGGCCGCGGCACGCGCTTCGGCGGTCATCGCCGCATGGGTCATGGTGGCGGGATGCGCGATCAGGCTTTCGACGCCGCCCAGCGATTCGGCCAGCGTGAAACAGCGCAGGCCATCGACGAACGCGCGCACCGCCGCGTGCGGATCATCACCCGCGCAGTGCGCCAGTTCGAACGACAGCATCGCGCCGAAGCCACTCTGCTGGCGAGCAGCGATGGAGTGGCCCGGGTGATCAGCCAGACCCGGATAATAGACGCGGCCGACCGCCGGATGCTGGTCCAGCAGCGCAACGATCGACGTGGTGTTCTCCTGATGCACGCGCAGGCGCGCATCCAGCGTGCGCAGGCCGCGCAGGGTCAGGAAGGCATCGAACGGCGAACCCGTCAGGCCCAGCGCGTTGCCCCACCACACCAGCTGCTCATGCAGTGCCGGATCGCGCGCGACGACCGCACCGCCCACCACGTCGCTGTGGCCGTTGATGTACTTGGTGGTGGAATGCAGCACCAGATCCGCGCCGAATGACAGTGGTTGCTGCAGGGCCGGCGACAGGAAGGTGTTGTCGACCACAACCAGAGCACCTGCCTTGTGCGCGGCATCGATGACGAAGCGCAGGTCGGTGATGCGCAGCAGCGGATTGGACGGCGTTTCCACCAGCACCAGCTTCGGCTGGGTGGCCAGCGCCTGCGACAGCGCGCGCGGATCGGTCAGGTCGGCGGTGACCAGTTCGAAATGGCCCTTCTTCGCCAGCGCATTGAACAGACGCCAGCTGCCACCGTACGCGTCGTGCGGCACGACCAGGGTATCGCCCGGCTGAAGCAGCGCGTTCAGCACCAGGTTGATCGCGCCCATGCCGGTGGCGGTGATCACGCCGCCCGCACCGCCTTCCAGCTCGGCCAGCGCTTCACCCAACAGGTCGCGGGTCGGGTTGCCACTGCGCGTGTAGTCGTACTGGCGCTTGTTGCCGAAGCCTTCAAAACTGAAGTTCGACGACAGCACGATCGGCGGCGTGACCGCGCCATGCGCGGTGTCCCGATCGATGCCGGCACGGACGGCGGCAGTGGTGCGGCTACAGGACGGCTCGTTGGCGTGCAGGCTCATGCGGACTCTCCAGAGGTGCGGAAGGCGGTGGCGAGGATCGCGTCGATGCGATCGGTTTCTTTGAGGAAGGCGTCGTGGCCATAGGGCGAGCGCAGCACGCGCAGGCTTCCGCGCGGCCCCAGCCCCTCGACCAGGCCGACCAGGTCGGCCAGCGGCACCAGGCGGTCACCCTCCACCGCGACCACCACGGTCGGCGGCAGGATGGCGGCGGGGTCCACGCGGTGCAGGTCGATCGATTCGGACAGGCGCAGGTAGGCGGTCACCGGCGTGCGCGCGACGTAGTGCGCGCCGGCGGCGTCCAGATAGTCCTCGGCGGCGACCCGCACGCGGCCGTTGATCACTTCCGGCGCGGCGTCGAAGCGCTCGCCGAACTCTTCCGGGGTGCGGTAGCTGAGCATGGCGAACTGCCGGGCCAGCGCCAGGCCGTGGTCTTCGCCGCACTGCAGTTGGCCGAGGGCGACGGCGCGGCGCTGCAGTGCGCGCCAGGCCGCGGCATACGGGTGCGGACGATGCGCGCCGCTGGCCAGCACCAGCTGGCGCACCCGGGCTCGATGACGGATTGCGAACTGCTGGCCGACCAGCGCGCCATACGAGTAGCCGACGAAGGCCTTCAGCGTGCGGATACCCAGATGATCCAGCAGCAGTGCCAGCGCATCGGCCTGGTCAGCGGTATCGATCGGCACGTCCAACGCACCGTCGGCCCCGATGAAGTCGAACGCCAGTACGCGCAACTGCTGCGGATCCAGCGTGCGACCACTGCCGACCAGGTCTTCGGCCCAGCCCTTCTCGCTGAACTGTGCGTTGGACGCCACATGGCGATGGGCGGAAATGCCGCCGGCCAGCACCACCACCGGCGCATTGGCCGGGCCGACCCACTCATAGCGCAGGCGCACCGGGCTGGGGCCAGCGTGACGCATCGACAGCACCGCAGCGAACTCACCGCGCTCGGCATGCACGCGGTCTTCGACCGGCACGCTGACGGGGACAAAGGGTTCGGGGCGAACGGCGGTACTGGCAGCGAAGCTCATGGCGGGATCCGGTTGGGGAATCGGCCATCGAGCCTTCGCGGGGCTCGCGTTCGAGATGCACGTGCGGTGCATGGATCGAACCATCTTTCGGTGGACGCCACGGTCCCCGCAGGATTTGGCACCTACGCGAACGCTTTCGCATCCGCGGGCTGCCCCGGCTTCAAAGGGCCTGTCCCTCTGCCGGTCTCGATGGTGAGGCCACGATGCCAGCGCTTCCGGGCGCTGTCAATCCCTTCATGCGGATAAAGCGATGAATATTCTCGCGACAGGTATGCGAGGGGCGTCGCGGTCGCTCCGTTCAGGATCGGGTACAGTCCGGACGGTCCGTTTTCCTGAATCCGCTGATGCCACGCCTGCCCTTGACCTGCCTGCTCCTGCCGCTGCTGGCCAGCGCCTCTGCCGGCGCCAGCGACTGGCGCCAGGGCTGGGGGATGCTGCCGAAGGCGCCTGCCCCCGCCAGCGCCGACGCAAAGGCCCCCCTTCCGATGGCCCAGCTGCGCCTGCAGTCGATCGGCGAACAGTGGCAGGCCCGGATCGACAACACCCTGGCCGGGCCGTTGCAGATCGAACTGCGCGCCGCCCCTGGACACCCGGTCGACGGCTTGCCGGTGCAGTCACTGATACAGGGCGACAGCAGCCTGGTAGTCGGCCACCTCCCCGCGCCGGTCAACGGCCGGATGCTGGACCTGCGCCTGCAGTCGGTACCAGGCAACCCCGCCGCACAGGCCGAGGATGTGGCCTACCGCCTGCCCTTCGATGATGCACGCCCGCGCGTGGACCAGGCGCCGCAGGGCCGGTTCAGCCACGACGACGAGGAAAACCGCGACGCGGTCGACTTCGCACTGCCGGAGGGCACACTGGTGCTGGCCGCGCGCGAGGGCACGGTGATGCAGATCCAGGATGGCTTCCGAGGCAACGGCCAGGACCGCGAACGTGATGGTGCCCGCGCCAACTTCATCCGCGTGCTTCACAGCGACGGCAGCATGGCCCTGTACGGCCACCTGCAGGCCGGCGGCATGCGCGTGCGTCGCGGCCAGGCGGTGGGCGCCGGGCAGCCCATCGGCCTGTCCGGCAACAGCGGCTTCAGCAGCGCACCGCACCTGCACTTCGTGGTGCAGGTCAACCGCGGCATGGGCCTGCGTTCGGTGCCGGCACGCATCTTCGCCGAGCAGGGCCAGCTGCAGTTCGCCCGCCAGGGCGAGGCCGAGGGCGGCATCGGGCGCTGAACGGCCCCGGCCGGTATAATCGGGCGCTTATCTCTTTGAAAAGCGCCCCGGGCGGGCGCCACTGCCATGTCCGAAGTCGCCAACGAAGCGTCGCGTCGCCGCACCTTCGCCATCATTTCCCACCCTGACGCCGGCAAGACCACGCTGACCGAAAAGCTGCTGCTGTTCGGAGGCGCGATCCAGATGGCCGGTTCGGTCAAGGGCCGCAAGGCCGCCCGCCACGCCACCTCCGACTGGATGGCATTGGAAAAGGAACGCGGCATCTCCGTCACCTCTTCGGTGATGCAGTTCCCGTACGAAGACAAGATCGTCAACCTGCTCGACACCCCCGGCCACGCCGACTTCGGCGAGGACACCTACCGCGTGCTGACTGCGGTGGACTCGGCGCTGATGGTGATCGACGTGGCCAAGGGCGTGGAAGAGCGCACCATCAAGCTGATGGAAGTGTGCCGCCTGCGCGATACCCCGATCATGACCTTCATCAACAAGCTCGACCGCGAGGGCAAGGACCCGATCGAGCTGCTGGATGAAGTGGAAACCGTGCTGGGCATCCAGTGCGCGCCGGTCACCTGGCCGATCGGCATGGGCCAGCGCCTGAAGGGCGTGGTCCACCTGCTCACCGGCGAAGTGCACCTGTACGAGCCGGGCCGCAACTTCACCCGCCAGGACTCGACCATCTTCCCGTCCATCGATGCCCCCGGCCTGGCCGAGAAGATCGGTGCGCAGATGCTGGCCGACCTGCGCGACGAGCTGGAACTGGTGCAGGGCGCCAGCCATCCGTTCGACCTGGAGGCCTACCGCGCCGGCAAGCAGACCCCGGTGTTCTTCGGCTCGGGCGTGAACAACTTCGGCGTGCAGCCGCTGCTGGACTTCTTCGTCGAGCATGCGCCGTCGCCGCAGGCACGCTCCACCACCGGCCGCGAGATCGCCCCGGAAGAAAACAAGCTGACCGGCTTCGTGTTCAAGATCCAGGCCAACATGGACCCGCAGCACCGCGACCGCGTCGCGTTCATGCGCGTCTGCTCGGGCCGCTTCAGCGCCGGCATGAAGACCTTCCACGTGCGCACCGGCAAGGAAATGAAGCTGGCCAACGCACTGACCTTCATGGCCAGCGATCGTGAAATCGCCGCCGAAGCCTGGCCGGGCGATGTGATCGGCATCCACAACCACGGCACCATTTCCATCGGCGATACCTTTACCGAAGGCGAAGCGGTCACCTTCACCGGCATCCCCAACTTCGCCCCGGAACTGTTCCGCCGCGCGCGCCTGCGCGATCCGCTCAAGCTCAAGCAGCTGCAGAAGGGACTGGCCCAGCTGTCCGAAGAAGGCGCGACCCAGTTCTTCCGCCCTCTGACCAGCAACGACCTGATCCTGGGTGCGGTGGGTGTGCTGCAGTTCGACGTGGCGGCCTATCGCCTGAAGGACGAGTACGGCGTGGAAGCCACCTTCGAGCCGGTCAGCGTGACCACCGCGCGTTGGGTCCACTGCAGCAACGAGAAGAAGCTGGAAGAGTTCCGCGAGAAGAATGCGCTGAACCTGGCACTGGATGCAGCCGGCCACCTGGTCTACCTGGCACCGACCCGGGTCAACCTGCAGCTGGCGCAGGAACGCTCGCCGGACGTGCGTTTCTCGGCCACCCGCGAAGCGGCGCATACCGTTTCGGCGGGCTGATGCCACGGGGTCGGATCCCTTTCCGGCAGGAAAGGGCTCTGACCCCAGCCAACGCAAGGCAGGCATTCACCCACCATACGGTGACAGGCGTGCACGCATCGCCCATCGCGGCGATGATAAGGGGGTGCGGGTCCCCCTCCCCGCGAACAATGCCTACGCCATGTCCACGACGTCCATTGCTTCGATCCGTGAAGAAATCGCCAGCGCCCTGACCCATGGCCTGGGCGCGGTATTCGCCCTGGCCGCCAGCGCGGTGTTGATCACCCTGGCTGCGATCTACGGCGACGGCTGGCAGCTGGCCAGCGCGATCGTGTTCGGTATTGCGCTGTTGCTGCTGTACACCGCCTCCACGCTGTACCACGCCATCCAGCATCCGGTCGCCAAGGGCCGGTTGAAGGTGTTCGACCACTGCGCGATCTATGTGCTGATCGCGGGCACCTATACCCCGTTCACCCTGATCGGCCTGCGCGGTCCGTGGGGCTGGGGCCTGTTCACCGCGATCTGGGCGCTGGCGCTGGGCGGCGTGGTGTTCAAGCTGTTCTACACCGGCCGTTTCAAGGTGCTCTCAACGGTGATCTACATCGCCATGGGCTGGCTGGTGGTCGTGGCGATCAAGCCGATGTGGGCCTCGATCGATGGCGGCACCCTCACCTGGCTGTTCGCCGGCGGCCTGTCGTATACGCTGGGGACCTACTTCTACCACCGTGAATCGATCCCGTACTCGCATGCCATCTGGCACCTGTTCGTGATCGGCGGCAGCGTCTGCCACTTCGTCGCGGTCACCATGCAGGTGCTGTAAACGGCCGCTCGACGGCGGCGTGTGCACGCCATGCACATGGTCGCTTCGCGCCCTGTCCACGAACAGGGGGCAACCATGGCAGCGTGAATGCTGCCGCCTCCCCTGCCGCAAAGCGCACGTCCCGTTGGCGCCTCCGCCGCCCCGGCCCACGAGGCCGGCGCTGGCTCACGATCCTGGTCTTCCTGCTGGCGGCGATCCTGGTACTGCTCGCGTTGTGGGACTGGAACTGGTTCAAGGGACCGGTGGAGCGCGCGGTACAGGCACGCACCGGCCGAGTGCTGCGCATCGGGAACCTTGATGTCGACCTCGGCCGCACCAGCACGATCCGCGCCGATGCGATCACCTTCGCCAATGCCAGCTGGGCGAAACAACCTGAGATGGCCAGCGCAGACCGCGTCGAGATCGACGTGCGGGTCTGGCCCCTGCTGCGCGGCAGCGTGCAGCTGCCCGAGGTGCGCCTGACCCGGCCGGACGTGCTGCTGGAAACCGCCCCGCGCAAGGGCGAGCCGGGCAACTGGGACTTCCTCGGTGACAGCGCCGGCGGCACAAGCCCGCAGCTCAAACGCCTGCGCATCGACGATGGTCGGCTGCAGTTCATCGATGCACTGGGCCGCACCGACATCCGCGTGGGCGTGCGCAGCGGTCAGCCGAAACAGGCCGATGCCTCGCCGCCGCTGCTGGTGCAGGGCAAAGGCCACTGGCAGGGCAACCCGTTCACCCTGCGCGGTGGCACCGAATCTCCGCTGGAACTGACCGACAGCGACCACCCGTTCCGCATCCACCTCGACGGTCGCGCCGGCGCTACCCACGCGGTGGCCAGTGGCACGCTGACCAATCCGTTCCAGCTGCGGGTGTTCGACCTGCAGTTCGCACTCAGCGGGCAGGACCTGTCGGACCTGTACCCGCTGCTCGGCATTGCCATCCCGCCCTCACCGCCCTACGCCTTGGACGGACGGCTGAAGCGCGACCACAACGTCTGGCGCTACGACAGCTTCACCGGAAAGGTCGGTGACAGCGACCTCGCTGGCAACCTGCAGTTCGAGGTGGGACGCGACCGTCCACGGCTGACCGCGACACTGGAATCCAGGCGCCTGGACTTCGATGACCTGGCCGGCTTCGTGGGAGCGCCACCGAAGACCGGCGGCGGCGAAACCGCGAATGCGGAACAAAAGGCACAGGCCGCCCGCATCGCCGCCAGCAGCCGGGTATTGCCCGACACGCCCTACAATCTGGGCAAACTGCGTGCGATGGATGCCGACGTGCGCTGGAAGGCCCACCGTATCAACGCGCCCTCGTTGCCACTGGACGACATGGACGCGCACCTGCTGCTGGATGACGGCGTGCTGCGGCTGGACCCGCTGAACTTCGGCGTGGCCGGCGGCGATATCCGCAGCACGATCCGCATGGATGCACGCCAGGCGCAGATTCGCACTGCGTTGAGGGCCAGCGTACGCGGCGTGCAGCTGGGCCAGCTTTTCCCGGATGCGAAGCTGGCCGAGCAGGCCAAGGGCGGCATCGGCGGCGAAGTGGACCTGAGCGGGCGCGGCAACTCGATCGCCGCCATGCTCGGCAGCAGCAGCGGCAAGGTCGGGCTGGCGATGGGCCGTGGCCATGTCGGCAACCTGGTGATGGAACTGGCCGGGCTGGATATCACCGAATCACTGAAGTTCCTGGTGACCGGTGACAAGCAGATTCCGCTGCGCTGCGCCTTCGCCGACTTCGGTGTGCAGGACGGTCTGATGACCAGCCAGGCACTGGCGGTGGACACCACTGATACCATCCTCATCGGCGAAGGCACGGTCAGCCTGCGCGACGAGACCCTGGACCTGCTGCTGAAACCGCGCCCGAAGGACAAGAGCATCCTGGTACTGCGGTCACCGTTGCATATCAGCGGCACGTTCAAGGACCCGTCGTTCCGCCCTGACTTCAAGGCGTTGGGTATTCGTGGCGCGGTGGCCCTGGCACTGGGCAGCATTGCCCCGCCGGCAGCGCTGCTGGCTACGATTGAACTGGGGCCGGGCAAGGATGCCAACTGCGGTGGGCAGTATGCGAAGTAGGATTACAGCGTTGTTCGCGGCGCCTCTTTTTCCGCGCGTAAAGCCGGAGCAAGGCGACAGGCTGGACACGCCGTAAATACGTTCCTGTAGGCTTGGTCGGCGCATCCATGCGCATCACGGTCCTGCCTGCCGCCTTGCTCCGGCTCCCGACAGTTTCCTGCGCGCGCAGAACGAGAGCGAAGTTCAAAGTCAAAAGAAGGAGCGGAATCAAAAGCCAATGCCAACCAAGGTTGGCATCTACCAGGAGCGGGGGACCGGCACTGAAACGCACCGCGCTCGCGGGAACGTGTCCAGAGGCTGAGGGCCCTGCCCAGCCGCACCCTCCGCCTCCCAACGTATCAGGAAGGCGCTGCTTTGGCTTTGGCTTTGAGCTTCGAAAAGCGGGCCGGCGGGCCGCAGGCCCGCCAGCGACACCCTCACCCGGCGACGATGTACTGCTGCAGCTGATCCAGCTCGCGCCGCTGCGCATCGATCACCGACTTCACCAGGTCGCCAATGGAAATCACCCCCAGCACCTGCACGCCCTCCACCACCGGCAGGTGGCGGATGCGGTAGTCGGTCACCAGCTGCAGGCAATGCTCCACCTGTTCGCCCGGCGACACCGTCACCACCTGCGTCGTCATGATCTCGGCCACCGCCGTATCGCGCGAAGAACGATCACGCAACACGATCTTGCGCGCGTAATCGCGCTCCGAAAGGATCCCGACCAACCGCGGCCCGTCCATCACCAGGACCGCGCCAATGCCCTTTTCCGCCATCAACCGGATCGCATCGATCACCGCCGCATCCGGCGCGACCGCATGTACTTCAGGAGACTTGCCGTCCAACAGTTGCCGTACCGTGGTCATCTGCCTGCCCTCCGAGGGTGGGTTGCAGGGCCGAGTCTGCCACGGCGGATGCTAGCCACGCGTCAACCAGGTACAACGGCCGCTGCTTGGACTCTTCGTACAGGCGCCCCAGGTACTCACCGATCAGGCCCAGCGCAATCAACTGCACCCCGCCCAGGAACAGGATCACCGCCATCATCGTCGGCCAGCCCGCCACCCGGTCGCCGTACAGCGCGGCCTTGACGATCACCCACATGCCGAACACGAAGGCCACCGCCGCGGTTGCCAGCCCCAGGTAGGTCGCCGCGCGCAGGGGCACGGTCGAGAACCCGGTGATGCCTTCCAGGGCGAAGTTCCACAGCCGCCACAGGCTGAACTTGCTGGTGCCGGCCACGCGTGCGTGGCGGTGGTAGGGCACCGCCACGCGCTTGAAACCCACCCAGCTGAAAAGCCCCTTCATGAAACGATGGCGCTCACGCATCTCGCGCAGCGCACTCAGCGCGCGTGGTGACAGCAGGCGGAAATCCCCGGTGTCGGCCGGGATCGGCGTACGCGAAAGGCGCCCCATCACGCGGTAGAAGATCGCCGCCGTGGCACGCTTGATCCAGGCCTCGCCATCGCGCGCCAGGCGCGTGCCATAGACGTTGTCATGGCCCTCGCGCCAGCGCGCGACGAACTGCGGCACAAGCTCCGGCGGGTCCTGGCCATCGGCATCCAGGATCATCGCCGCCCCTTCGCGCACCAGATCCAGGCCAGCGGTCAGTGCGGCTTCCTTGCCGAAATTGCGCGACAGCTTCAGCGCGGAGACCCGCGCGTCGGATTGGGCCAGGCGGGCGATCACCTCCCAGGTCCCGTCATGGCTGCCGTCGTCCACGTACAGAATGTGGCCGTCGATGTCGGGCAGCGCGTCGAGCACCGCGCACAACCGCGGATGCAGCAACGGCAGTGCCAGGGCCTCGTTGTAGGCGGCGATGACGAAAGTGAGCCGTTCGCGGGTCATGCCCGGATTGTACGTTGCCGCCGGCCGTAGATCAGGCGGCGCGCGCTCACTCTTCCGAAAGGTACGCGGCCCCGCCCAGCTGCCGTGCCTGGCGCTGGATCCAGGCGGCGCGCCGCTGCACGTACGGCCCTGGCTTTGCGGCGTTGTAGCGCCGCGGTGCCGGCAGCACCGCCGCCAACCGCGCGCTATCGGCCGGGCTCAACCTGGCCGCGTCCTTGCCCCAGAACTTCTGCGCCGCCGCCTGAGCTCCGTACACGCCATCACCGAACTCGGCGATGTTGGCGTACATCTCCAGGATGCGCTCCTTTGGCCACAGCGCTTCGATCAGCACGGTGTACCAGACCTCCAGCCCCTTGCGGATCCAGCTGCGGCCCTGCCAGAGGAACAGGTTCTTGGCCACCTGCTGGCTGATCGTGCTGGCGCCACGCAGTCGCCCGCCCTTGGCATTGTGGTCGCGGGCCTTCTCGATGGCCTGCAGGTCGAAGCCGTTGTGGTCGGGGAAACGCTGGTCCTCGGCGGCCACCAGCGAAATCGGCAGGCTCGGCGCCATCTGGTCAAGGTCGCGCCACTGGTAATGCAGGCGATAGGACCAATCGGCCTCGCCCAGCGCCTCGCCATAGCGCCACAGCATCACCATGGACACGGGCGGGTCGATGAACCGCAGCACCAGGACCTGCAGGCAGCTGAAAGCAGCCAGCAGCACCGGCAGCCACAGCAGCCGTTTCCAGCGCCAGCGCCTGCGGCGTGGGCCTTCTACGACAGCTTCCACCTTGTGCTGCTCTCCCCCTGCCCCCATTACTGGTGCATCCTTCTTCTATCTGGTTGTCGGCGCATTATCCGGCAACTGCCCCCGTTTACGCGCGATGTGAGCCGATGACCGCCAACTCCGATTCCCTGATCCGCTTCCTGCTCCCCGACGCCGGCGTCCGCGGCGTCCACGTGCACCTGCAGGCCACCTGGCAGGAAATCCTGTCCCACGCCGAGTACCCGGATACCGCCGCCGAACTGCTCGGCGAGGCCTGCGTGGCCTCGGCGCTGTTCACCGGCCATACCAAGATCGATGGACGCCTGTCGATCCAGCTGCGCAGCAGCACTGCCCTGCGCACCCTGTTCGCCGAATGCACCGCCGCCGGCACCCTGCGCGGCATCGCCCAGCTCAGCGAAGGCGGCGACGCGCCGCGCGACCTGTCCAGCCTGGGCGATGACGCGATCCTCGCCATCACCATCGAGAACCCCGGCCTGGACCCGCGTGAACCCCAGCGCTACCAGAGCCTGGTCGGACTGACCGCACCGGAACTGGACGAGGCCTTCGAGGACTACTTCCGCCAGTCCGAGCAGCTGCCGACCCGCCTGCTGCTGGCGGCCGACCGCAATGGTGCCGCCGGCCTGCTGCTGCAGAAGCTGCCGGGCGACGAGGGCGACGAGGACGGCTGGGCGCGCGCCAGCGCCCTGTTCGAGACCCTGGGCAAGGCCGAACTGCTGGCCACCCCGGCCGAGCAGCTGCTGCACCGCCTGTTCCACGAAGAGAAGCCGGCGTTGATGGGCGAAAAGCCGCTGTCCTTTGCCTGCTCCTGTTCCCGCGAGCGGGTGGCGGCGATGCTGCAGTCGCTGGGTGAGGAAGAGGCCTGTGCAGCGGCTGCAGACACCGGCGCCGTCGAGGTCCGTTGCGAATTCTGCGGGCGTGAGTATCACTTTCCATTGACGGAGTTCGGCATACTGTTCCACGGCGCCCAGGGGGCTGTACCGGCGCCTGAACGGCTTCAATGAACGGCAGTCTTGTACCTGGGGAGGATCAAGGCTTGTTAAGAATTCATAAACACCCTAGGATCAATTTCCCGTCCCCACGGGAACTTCCGTTGTCCGTCCCTGTCTGAACTGGTCCGATGCGTACCTTCCTGCGTCTACCGCTGGCCATGATGATCGCCCTTGGCGCGATCACGGGCGTGCATGCGCAGAGCAAGGACACCCGCACCGTGCTGCCGGTATGGAACAAGGGCAGCGGCAAGGTCGAGGCCCTGCTGTACCTGGAGCCGACCGGTGAGCAGGCGGCCGGGGCGCGTTGGCATTTCGGCCGCAACTCGCTGGATGCGGCCTTTGGCCTGTCCTCCGGCGATTCGCTGGGCCTGCTCTGCAGCAGCAGCGGGACCAGCATGAGCGGTCTGGCCAGCCACTGCATGCTGGCCAGCCTCGGCGACGAGGACGACCTCAACAGCCGGCGTTTCACCGGCACCGCCGCATTGAACCGTGGCAGCAGCCGCCTCGGCATCACCGCCGGCACCGGCCGTGAAACCCTGCCGGCATGGCTGGCAGGCCCGAACAAGACCCCTTCGCTGCGCGCCGAGCAGAATGACCTGACCGTGTTCGCGCAGAAGAACATCGGCCGCGAAGGCTTCGTGTCCATCGCCGGCACCTACGCCAAGGCCCGCCTGGTACCGCTGGCCGACGCCTCGCCGGCCATTGCCGACCGCTGGGACAGCAAGAGCCTGAGCATCGGCGCCGGCTACGGCAATTTCACCGGCAGCATCATCGGCCGCGTCATCGACGTGCCCGGCAAGCCCGGCAAGTGGGAAGGCCTGGGTATCGGCCTGACCTGGCGCACGCCATGGTCCGGCCAGCTCACCGTGGGCGCCGAGAACGTGATCAGCCGCGGTAAGAATCCGTTCTCGCCACGCAACGAAAGCAACGACGACGGCACCGTGCCGTACGTGCGCTACGAGCAGGACCTGTAAGCTCCCTGCTGCCTCACCGCGACGTTTCCGCGCGCGCTCCCTTCGCCCATCCCCGTAATGACACCTCGCCGCCACCACGCGGCGATGCGCAAGCGCCTGTGCGCGGCCTGGTCCAGCACGGCTGCGCAAAGGCCTGCGCCATCAAGCCTGGCTGCCCCATGAAAAAAGCCACGCCCCTTTCGGGGCGTGGCCATGTCACACGTACATGTTACGCCGCGATCAGAAGCGCTGGGTGTACTTCATGTACAGGAAGCGACCGATGTCGAAGCCACCGTAGTAGGAGACGTTCGCGCTCGGCTGGCTGTACATGGTCGGGCCCACGCGGCCGAACACGTTGTTGGCACCCACGGCCACGGTCGCATTCCACGGTGCGTTCCAGCGCAGCTGGACGTCGTTGAACACGGTCGCGCCACGCTGGTTGGTCGCGCTGCCCACCGCCACGCCCTGGTTGTTCGGCGAAGCGTAGTTCGGCAGGTTGCACTCTTCCGGGAACGTCACGGCGCTCAGGCACGATTCCTTCATGCCGGAGAAGTAACGGACGGTCCAGCTGGCGCCGAAGTCACCCATTTCCCAACCCAGGTTCAGGTTCGAACGCACGCGGAAGGCGCCGCCCGCCCAGCCCACGCCGGTGCGGGGATTCGGGTGGGTGACCGGGTTCTTGGTGGTGACCAGGTCATCACGCGAGGTGTAGGTGCTGGTCCACTGCGCGCTGAAGTTGCCGAAACGATCGGTCGGCAGGCGGTAGCTGACATCCAGGTCGAAGCCTTCCACCTCGCGGTAACCGGCGTTGATGCCGGTGCGCTTGAGGTTGTTGACGATGCCGGTCACCGGGTCACGCGTGAACGCCGAGCAGCGTGCCGCGATGTCGTTGATGTAGCAGTCGTTGAGGATCAGGTTGGCCGTGTCCGAGATGATGGTGTTCTCGACGCGGATTTCCCACCAGTCCAGCGACATGTTGAAGTTCTGGATGAAACCCGGGCTCCAGACGAAGCCCAGGGTCTTGGACGTCGAGGTTTCCGGGGTCAGCTGGTCGTTGGAGCCGGAGACGAAGGCCAGCGGGGTCTGCGACGATGCAGCGGTGGTCGGGGTGAAGCCCTGCTGCTGCTGGCGGAAGTTGGCTGCATTTACGCCGGCCGGCAGTGCGGCGGCGCAACGGGCACGCACCGCAGGATTGGTGCGCGCCGCACCGTAGACCGAATCGCACGGATCGGTGAAGAAGTCGAACGACTGCGAACCGCCGCTGTACAGGTCGGCGATGGTCGGGGCACGGAAGCCTTCCGCCCAGGTACCGCGGATGAGCAGCGAGTCGATCGGCTTCCACTTGAAGCCGAACTTGCTGTTCAGCGTGGTGCCGAAGGTGTCGTAGTCCGAATGGCGGGTGGCCGCGTTGAGGCTCAGCTCGCGGGCGCCCGGCAGGTCGGCCAGGATCGGCACGTTGAACTCGGCATAGACTTCGTCAACCTTGTAGCCACCACCGGTGGGGAAGTTGGCCAGGCCGGAGGTGTTGCCCGACTGCACCAGCGCGTCCGGGCTGAAGCTGCCGGTTTCCTTGCGGTGCTCGACACCCACGGCGAAGCCCAGGTCGCCGGCAGGCAGGGTGAACAGGCTGCCGGCCAGGTTGGCGGTGATGACCTTGGTGGTGGTCTCGGCGGTGGAGTGCGCGGACGGGAACAGCAGGTTCTGCAGGGCGGTGTTGCCGGTCAATGCGCCGTTGGCACCGTTGCTCTGGATGCCGGCGTGCAGGAACGGGTTGTACGGCACGCACTGGTTCAGCCCGATCGGGTTGGCCACGGTACCGCACTGCGCCACGCCGCTGCTGTTGATGAAGGACGGACCCACCGCCGCACGCAGCGCGGTCAGGTTGAGGTCGCCGGTGCTGGTCTGGACCAGCTTGTTGTTGTTGTACAGGTAGCCGACATCCCAGTCGAACAGGCGGTCGGAGAACTCGAAGCTGCCTTCCAGGCCGCCGCTGAAGCGGAAGGTGGTCAGCTCGGCGCGGGTGTTGCGCGGCACTTCCGAAGTACGACGCCACCAGTTGGCGATGTCAGCACCCAGCGGATTGAACACACTGCTGGCCGAAATCGGCGAACCGAAGGCCAGTGCGCCGTACGGGTAGCCGGCGATCTGGCGGTTCGAATCGCGGAAGCTGTACAGCATGTTGGTGCGCAGGCGCACGTTGTCGGTCAGGTCGTAGATGCCATCGACGAACACTGCACGGCGTTCCTGCGGGGTACGCAGGTCGGTCTGCAGGTTGGTGTTGGTCTTGTCCTTGGTGGAGAAGCTGTTGACGTTCTGCGCGACGTAGTCGGCCTTGTTGTTCGCGTTGCCACCCTCACGCAGGATCACGCGCACTTCGCGGTTCGGGTTGGATGCGCTGGCGGCCGGATAGGTGACGCCCGGCAGGCCATCGGCCGGACGGCTGACGAAACCGCCGAACTCACCCACGGTGGTCCAACCGAAGTCAGGGTGGTTGGAGCTGCGCGGGAACGCACCGTACGGACGATCGGCCGCCCGCACCTTGTCTTCCTTGGCGTACTCGGCACCGATGGTCAGCGAACCGCGCTCACCCTTCACGCCCATGGTGAAGTCCATGGTGCGGGTGGCACCGTCGCCTTCACTGTACTGGCCGTAGTAGACGCTGCCGGTGGCGCCTTCGAAGTTGGTACGGGTGATGATGTTGATGACGCCGGCGATGGCATCGGAACCGTAGATCGACGAAGCGCCGTCCTTCAGCACTTCGATGCGCTCGATGGCCGAGACCGGCACGGTCGAGATGTCCTGCAGGCCACCGGTGGTGATGCCCAGGCGCTTGCCGTTGAGCAGCACCAGGGTGCGGGTGGCGCCCAGGTCACGCAGGCTGATGTAGGTGCCGCCGACGGCTTCGCCCGAGGACAGCGGCTGGGCACGGCTGATCGGCGGCGTACCCACGGCGCTGATGTTCTGCAGGATGTCAGCGACCGACGAGAAGCCCTGCTTCTCGATGTCAGCGCGGTTGAGGGTCAGGACCGGCTGGGCGGTTTCGACGTCGACGGTACGGATGCGCGAACCGGTGACTTCGATGCGGTCCAGGTTGGTGGCGGTCTGGGCAGACGCCACCCCGGTACCGGCAACGGATGCGGCGCTGGCGGCCAGCGCAACGCACACTGCATCGCGCAGCTTGTTGCTGTTCAACTTCATGGGCTCTCTCTCCATGGATCTTGGGTTGTGTGCTGAGTCCAACCGACGTGCCCCAAAAGGGAGGCACAAAAAACGGCTGGTGACCCGATAGTAGCCACACTTGATCTGGAATTAAAGAGTCGTTAAGAAAATGCCCAAATCGCGTGAAACCAGCCTCACCACGACATACGTTGGCGCATTGAGGTCGCCTGCAAGGCGCATTCGGCACTTGCAGGGCGCCATTCTCCCATTCAGCTGGGAATGAGCGTCTCGATCAGATGCTCGACATAGGCCTCGAAATCCTCGCGGGCCTGCTTGGGTTGCTGCAGCTGCAGCGACAGCTGCAGGAAGCCGACGTAGGCGGCATAGGCCAGGCGCGCGCGATGCCGTGCATCGGTGGAGCTGAGCCCGGCCTGGCGGAACGAAGCAACCAGGTAGTCGAGCCGGCGCTGCGAAACGCGGTCGATCACCGGGCGCACCATCGGGTGGTCCAGCGCCTTCAGCAGTTCGCTGTAGATGATGTGCGGCTGCACTTCGTGCGCGACCATCTGGAACAGCTGGCGCAGGCGCACGCGCGGATCCGGCACGTCCTCCAGGCTGCCGAACACCTGTTCCTGTTCGAACAGTTCCCAGCGTTCCAGCGCCGCCTGCAGCAGTGCATCACGCGAGGGGAAGTGCCAGTAGAAACTGCCCTTGGTCACACCCAGGCGCCGCGCCAACGGTTCCACCGCGACGGCACCCACACCTTGTTCAGCAATCAGATCGAGAGCGGCCTGGGCCCAGTCTTCGGCACTCAGGCGGCTGTTGCGGCCGGCGCGCGGTTCGCCGGCGGAAGCGTCAGGTTGATTCATGGGCTGATTTAACCATACGCCGGGGTTCGTTGCAGTACGCGGTTGCGGCCGAAACCGTCGCGACGCCCGCCTGGGCACCTGCCGCAGCGCACCATACCGTGCAGTATTGACTTCCCTCGCAAGCGATCCATACTAGAAAGTATGGTTACGTCCCCTACTCCCGCTGCGTTCCATGATCTTCGCCTGGAGGCCGCCCATGGCACACGCCTGGCCGCAACCGCCAGCGACCACGGCCGCCGTGGCCGCGTGTTGTTCGCGCATGGCTTCGGCCAGACCCGGCACGCATGGAACGCCACCGCGCGGGCCCTGTCTGCGGCGGGGCTGCAGACGCTGGCCTACGACGCCCGTGGCCACGGCGATTCGGACTGGAATTCTGCCGAACTGCCCTATCACGGCGAGCAGTTCGCTGATGACCTGATCGTGCTGGCCGGGGAACAGCCACGCCCGCCGGTGCT
Organism: Stenotrophomonas sp. YJH_SMC_80; assembly: GCF_059372495.1. Taxonomy (NCBI): domain Bacteria; kingdom Pseudomonadati; phylum Pseudomonadota; class Gammaproteobacteria; order Lysobacterales; family Lysobacteraceae; genus Stenotrophomonas; species Stenotrophomonas sp. YJH_SMC_80. Next base: position 425,746 of record NZ_JCAFVP010000001.1, on the reverse strand, counting down.
GGTCGCAGCCTCGATGGGCGGCCTGTTCGGCCTGCTGGCCGAATCGCGCTGGCCGGGCCTGTTCTCGGCGATGGTGCTGGTGGACATCACCCCGCGTTGGGATACCGCCGGTGTTGAACGCATCCTGGCCTTCATGACCGCCCATCCCGACGGCTTTGCCTCGCTCACCCAGGCCGCCGACGTGATCTCGGCCTACATGCCGCACCGTCCGCGCAAATCCGAGCAGTCGCTGCGCGCACTGCTGCGCGAGGACGGCCACGGCCGCTGGCGTTGGCACTGGGACCCGCGCCTGGTGGCTGAACTGGCGCGCGACAGCGAGCAGCACCAGGATGCGCTGGCCGAGGCCGCACGCCAGGTGAAGTGCCCGCTGCTGCTGGTCAGCGGCGGCCGAAGCGACCTGGTCACGCCACAGACCGTGGCCGAATTCCTGGCGTTGGCGCCGCACGCGCGTCATGTACAGCTGCCGCAGGCCACGCACATGGTCGCCGGCGATGACAACGACGCCTTTACCGCTACTGTGTTGGACTATCTGGACGTGTTGCCCGCAGCGGATGCTGCAGCTTCGTCCGCCACAAACGAGCACGTCACCGGAGCACGCTCATGAGCATCGTTCTTCCCTTCCTCGCCCTGCTGCTGGCAGGCGCGTTCGTCGCCTACCACCGCATGCGGCTGGTTACCTGGACGCTGATCAGCGTGGCCCTGCTGGTCGCCTGCTGGTTCATTCCCTACGTCAACCAGACCGCCACGATCGTGGCTGCCGCCGTATTGGCCGTCATCGCCGTGCCGCTGCTGCTGCCGTTCATCCGCAAGCCGCTGCTGACCGGCCCGATGATGAAGGTGTTCCGCAAGGTGCTGCCGCCGCTGTCGCAGACCGAGCGCATCGCGCTGGAAACCGGCTCGGTTGGCTTCGAGGGCGAACTGTTCACCGGTGATCCGGACTGGAACATCCTGCTCAATTACCCCAAGCCGCAGCTGACCGCCGAAGAACAGGCCTTCCTCGATGGCCCGGTCGAAGAGCTGTGCACGATGGTCAACGACTGGGAAATCACCCACGTCCACGCTGACCTGCCGCCGGAGCTGTGGGCCTTCATCAAGAAGAACAAGTTCTTCGGCATGATCATCCCGAAGGAATATGGCGGCCTGGGCTTCTCTGCGCTGGCCCACCACAAGGTGATCCAGAAGCTGGCCTCGGTGTCCTCGGTGGTCAGCTCCACCGTCGGTGTGCCCAACTCGCTGGGCCCGGGTGAACTGCTGGTGCATTACGGCACCCAGGAACAGAAGGACCAGTACCTGCCGCGCCTGGCCGATGGCCGCGAAGTGCCCTGCTTCGGCCTGACCGGTCCGTTCGCCGGCTCCGACGCCACCTCGATTCCGGACTACGGCATCGTCTGCAGGGGCGAGTGGAACGGCGAGCAGGTGCTCGGCGTCAAGCTGACCTTCGACAAGCGTTACATCACCCTGGCCCCGGTCGCTTCGCTGATCGGCCTGGCCTTCCGCATGTACGACCCGGATGGCCTGATCGGCGACACCCGCGACATCGGCATCACCCTGGGCCTGCTGCCGCGCGACACCGCCGGCGTTGAAATCGGCCGTCGCCACTTCCCGCTGAACTCGACGTTCCAGAACGGCCCGATCCGCGGCAAGGACGTGTTCATTCCGCTGACCCAGCTGATCGGTGGCGCGGCCATGGCCGGCAAGGGCTGGAACATGCTCAACGAGTGCCTGGCCGTGGGCCGCTCGATCACCCTGCCGTCCACCGCCAGTGGCGGAGCCAAGGCCGGTGCCGCCGTGACCGGCGCCTATGCACGCATCCGCAAGCAGTTCGGCCTGTCGGTCGGCCGCTTCGAAGGCGTGGAAGAAGCGCTGGCCCGCATCGGCGGCAAGGCGTACAAGATCAGCGCGCTGTCGCAGGCCACCGCTGCTGCAGTCGACCGTGGTGACGTGCCGTCGGTACCGTCGGCGATCGCCAAGTACCACTGCACCACCATGAGCCGCGAAGTGATCTCGGACATGATGGACGTGATCGGCGGCAAGGGCATCATCCTGGGGCCGCGCAACTTCGCCGGCCGCAGCTGGCAGGCCGCGCCAATCGCGATCACCGTGGAAGGCGCCAACATCATGACCCGCAGCCTGCTGATCTTCGGCCAGGGTGCGATCCTCTGCCACCCGTGGGTACTGAAGGAAATGAAGGCCGCGCAGGATCCGGATACCCGTGCCGGCCTGCAGGACTTCGACCGCAGCCTGTTCGGCCACATCCGCTTCGGCATCTCCAATGCCGTGCGCTCGTTCTGGTTCGGCCTGACCGGGGCACGCTTCGGTGCCGCCCCGGGTGACGCCTACACCCGCCGCTACTTCCGCAAGCTGGACCGTTACTCGGCCAACCTGGCGCTGATGGCCGACATCTCGATGATGACCCTCGGCGGCAAGCTGAAGTTCAAGGAATCGCTGTCCGGCCGCCTGGGCGACGTGCTGAGCCACGTCTACATGACCAGCGCCATGCTCAAGCGCTACCACGACGAGGGCGCACCGCAGGCCGACCAGCCGCTGCTGGCCTGGGCCTTCCATGACAGCGTGCACAAGATCGAGGAATCGCTGTCGGCGGCCCTGCGCAACTTCCCGATCCGTCCGATCGGCTGGCTGATGTGGGCGCTGATCTTCCCGCTGGGCCGTCGTGCCGAGGCCCCGGGCGACCGCCTGAGCCGCCGCGTCGCCGCCCTGCTGATGGCGCCGAACGAAGCCCGCGACCGCCTGGCCAGTGGCGTGTTCCTGACCCCGTGCGAGAACAACCCGGGTGGCCGCATCAACAGCTACCTGAGCAAGGCGATCATGGCCGAGCCGGTGGAGCGCAAGTTCCTGAAGGCGCTGAAGAGCAAGGGCATCGAGGCGCTGGACTTCAAGAGCCAGCTGGACGAAGCCGTGGCCGAGGGCGTGATCACCCAGGACGAGCGCAGCCTGCTGGAAGAGCTGCGCACGCTGACTCTGGATACGATCACCGTGGACGACTTCGACACCCACGAACTGCGCGCGGCCAGCTACTACGACCGCCAGCACAAGGATCCGCATTCGCAGGCCGCCTGATCGCCCGCGATACGCGTTGCCTTCGACGGCGGGCCTCGGCCCGCCGTCGCTCTATCCGACGACCGGAACACCGACCATGTCCACGCCTCTGCTCTCGCTCTACCACCGGCTGCAACGCTGGCCTGCCGGCACCTGGCTGTTCTCGCGCGCGGTCTGCTTCAAGGCGCCCTACTTCGCCAGCATCGCGCCGCGCATCACCCGCCTGGAACACGGCCGCTGCGAAGGCAGGCTGGCCGACCGCCGCAGGGTGCGCAACCACATCGGCACGGTGCACGCGATCGCGATGTGCAACCTGGCCGAACTGACCGCCGGGCTGATGGTCGACGCCTCGCTGCCGAAGGGCATGCGCTGGATTCCGAAGGGGATGCAGGTGCAGTACCTGGCCAAGGCACGGGGCATGCTGCAGGCGGTGGCATTGCCGGCCCAGCCGATCGTGGCCGCTGCCGAGGGCTATGCACTGCCGGTGACGGTGAGTGTGCGCGACCGCGCGGGGACGGAGGTGTTCAGCGCGGTCATCGACATGTGGATGTCGCCGGCGAAGTAGTGTTCCCGCGAACGGCGCAGCCCCTCGTGGGTGGGCAGTTGGTCGCGGAAAGCGCTGGTTTCCGGTGGGGGCCGGGGGCGGTGGATTCGAGGGGGACGCCGTGAACCCGTCCCTGGGGGCTTGGCCGCGGCATCCATGCCGCGGACACCCCCGCGAATCCACCGCCCCCAGCCTCTGACAGATCTCTGTGGCGTCCACCCACGCAAGAAAAAAAATAAGAACAAAAGCAAAAGCGGCCCTTCGGCCGCTTTTTTCATGCGCGCAGAACCCACGAGCGCAGCGACCCGCTGTTGCTCTTGATCTTCTTTTTCTTCTCCGTGGGCTGGCCGCACACGGAAACTGTCCGGGGTCGGGCGGATGGGCTGGGCAGGGGTGTCCGCGGCATGGATGCCGCGGCCAAGCCCCCAGGGACGGGTTTACGGCGTCCCCTGCCCAGCCCATCCGCCCGGCCAGATCCACGACCCGCATTCCGCGACCAACCCACGAGGGGCTGCGCCGTTGGCTGGAAACTACGCCAGCGCGCGAAACACCAGCGCCAGGATCGCCGGCACCGCCTGGATCATGAAAATGCGGCGGCTCACGCTGTAGGCGCCATAGCACCCTGCCACCACCACGCAGGCCAGCGAGAACGTCACCAGCACCGGCTGCCCGATCACCAGCCCCACCACGATGCCTGCTGCCAGGAAGCCGTTGTACAGGCCCTGGTTGGCCGCCAGCACCCGCGTGGTCTCCGCCTTCTCCGGCGTGTTGCGGAAGGTCTTCAGGCCCAGCGGGCGGGTCCACAGGAACATCTCCAGCACCAGGAAATAAACGTGCAGCAGGGCGACGAGCAAGGTCAGGGCGAGTGCGATCCAGTACATGCGCGGTTCCTTGGACAGGGAAGAAGAATCGGGTCAGATCCCTTTCCCCGTGGGAAAGGGATCTGACCCCGGAAAATCAGCGGTCGCGCGGCAGTTTCTTTTCTTCGCGCAGTACACCGAACGCGGCTGCGGTCATGCACGCGGCCACCAGCATGCCGCCGATGAACACCACGTGCGAGCCGAACAATGAGAGGCCCTTGTGCACCCAGGCAAAGCTCAGGTCCGCACCGCGGTAGACCACGGTGTCGATCGCTGCGCCGGCCTTGTAGCGCCACTGCCGGTCCACGCGCGTGTAGATGGTCTCGCGCGCCGGCTTGGCCAGTGCAAATTCGCTGGCGCGGGTCATCACCTGCACCACCGCGACCATCAACGGCATCGGCGAGGCTGCCAGCACCGAGAAGCCGATCAGGATCGCGAAACCGGGAATCAGCAGCGCCGGCGCGATGCCGTGGCGCGACAGCAGCCAGCGGGTCAGGCCCACCTGCATCAGCAGCGCCAGCGCGTTCACCGCCAGGTCGATGCGCGAGAAGAACGCGGTACTGGCCGCCGGGTCAGTGAACGCCGCACGCACGATCGCAGCCTGCTGGTTGTAGAGCAGCGTCCCCACGCCCACGCCGAACACCACCATGATCGCCAGCCAGCGCAGCAACGGCTCGCGCACGATCAGTTTCAGGCCATCCAGCACGCTGCCGCCCATCGGCTTCTCACCCGACACCAACTGCTGCTCCTGCTCGCGCAGCACCGCCCAGTGCCGCAGGCGCCAGATGCAGAACAAGCAGATCGCCAGGAAACTGGCCGACACCAGCATCAGGTTGGCGATGCCCACACGCTGCACCAGCGCACTGGTGATGACCGGACCAAGGAAGGCACCGACGGTGCCCGCCGCGCCGATGTAGCCGTAGTACGCCCGCGCCTGCGCGTTGGAGAACACGTCGGCCATGAAACTCCAGAACACCGCCACCGCGAACAGGTTGAAGACGGTGATCCAGAAGAAGAAAGCCATGCCGCGGCCAGGCACGCCGCTGTCGAACATCATGTAGAAGCCAAGCAGGGTCACGATGAAGAACCCATACACCGCCGGCAGGAACACCCGTCGCGGGAAGCGGCTGACCAGCCAGCCGTACACCGGCTGCAGCACCAGCATGATCACGAACACGCAGGAGAACAGGAACTGCAGGACGAAGTCCTTCAGCGCGACGCCGTGACCGGCGAACCAGGCAATCAGCACGGGCGGGAACACCGTTTCCAGGTCCGCCGAGGCGGCCATGGCTTCACGCACCGGACGCAACACGTAGTAGCCGCTGAGGAGGCAGAAGAAGTACAGGAACGACCACCACAGCGCCGGGGACTCGCGCAGTGCCGCCATCAGCCCCTGCAGCGGGCCTTTCCCTCGTACCGCGCTCACGCGGCGTCCCTCGCCAGATGACGGCGGTTGGACAGCGGCATGGCAGGCTCCGGGGCGGTGAAGCGCGTACGTTATCCAATGCACTGCAACATCGCCAGCAGGTAGCCGTTTGAAGGCCGCAACGCGGTGTCATGACCGGGTCCGGATGACACGTTCCGATACACGCTTTCGAGGCGTCAAAATCTCAACTTTTTCAACGAGATGCGCATTCATCTTCGCTTTGTTTGTGCACAGACGAAAAGCGGCGCTAGAATCGCCATCAGCAGTCGCGCACGGGTCCCACCGATGAAAAAGAACAGCCTGCGTCGTCCGATCCGTTCGGCGGCCACCGGTTTGCTGGGCATGTTGATGCCTGTTGCCTTGTCCACCACCGCGCAGACCCCGCCGCCGTTGCCGCCGATGCCGGCCAACATCGAGTCCGCTGCGGCCACCGCCGTTGCCCACACCCAGCCGGCGGCCTACCGTACCGGGCTGGTGCCGCAGGTGCAGGCGCCCGCCGCAGGCTTCAACGTCGCCAATATCGAATCGATGGCGCAGCAGCTCACCTATGGCGAGCGCGTGCCGGGCATGGCCGTGGCCATCGTGCAGGGCGGCCGCATCCTCAGCGCGCGCGGCTATGGCGTCACTGACGTCAACAATCCGCTGCCGGTCGACGCCCACACCGTGTTCCGCCTGGCTTCGCTGTCCAAGGCCTTCGCCGGCACCATGGCCGGACTGCTGGTCAACGACGGCACGCTGCGCTGGGACAGCAAGGTCACCGACTACGTGCCGGGCTTCCGCCTCAACTCGCCCGAAGCCACCGACCGCCTGACCGTGGCCGATGTGCTCAGCCACCGCGTCGGCCTGCCCTACAACGCCTACGACCGCGACATCGAAGGAAACGCCGAGTACTACGCGCTGACCCAGAAGCTGGCCAACACCAGCCTGAAGTGCCTGCCGGGCGACTGCTACGCCTACCAGAACGTGGCCTTCAGCCTGATCGGCGACGTCGTCTATGCCGCCTCCGGCAGCTTCTACGAGCAGTCGGTCGAGCGCCGCATCTTCAAGCCGCTGGGCATGAACGATGCCAGCCTCGGCCTGGCCGGCATCCAGGCCAGCTCGCGCTGGGCGCGCCCGCACGTGCGCAGCCGCAACGGCTGGGTGTCGCTGACACCGAAGCCGACCTACTACCGTGTTGCCCCGGCGGCTGGCGTCAACGCCAGCGCCAGCGACATGGCGCAGTGGCTGCTGGCGCACACCGGCCATCGCCCCGATGTGCTGCCGGCACCGCTGCTGGCCACCCTGCATTCGAGCCTGATCAACACCCCCGGCGAGATGCGTTCGGGCTGGCGCCGCGAGCGCCTGCACTCGGCCGGCTACGCGCTGGGCTGGCGCACCTTCGATTACGCCGGCCACGACGTGGTGTTCCATGCCGGTGCCGTAGAGGGCTACCGCGGCCTGGTCGCGCTGGTCCCCGAACGCGATCTCGGCATCGCCATCATGTGGAATGGCGAGAGCGGCCTGCCCAGCGGCCTGCTGCCGACCGTGCTCGATTCCGCGCTCGGCCTGCCGGCACAGCGCTGGCTGGATGTGGACACCGACTTCGGCAGCGACAACCTGATGGCCGAAGGCGCGAGCCCGGCGCAGCAGGACAAGCGCAAGGGCAAGGGCGCTTCGAGCAACCGCGCGGTGGCGTCGCCGCGCTGATCAGGCGGGCGCGACCGTGAGCATGAAGGGCGGCCTGCGGGCCGCCCTTTTTGTTGGCTGTTGTGGAATCGAGCCACGCTCGCCTCTACAAACGCAGCGCTAATGCGCGAAGTAGTGCATGCCGCCGTCCACCGGAATCACCGCACCGGTGATGTAACCGGCCAGCGGTGAGGCGAGGAATGCCACCAGCGGCGCCACTTCTTCCGGCTCACCGAAGCGTCCGATCGGGATGTTACTGGCGATGAACGCGCGTCGGCTTTCCTCGGTGGGATGCAGGCGGTCCAGGATCTGCGGGCTGTTGATCCGACCCGGCGCAATGGCATTCACCGTGATGCCCTGCCCGGCCACCTCCGACGACAGCCCCTTGCTCCACAGATGCAGCGCTGCCTTCGCCGCGGTGGCGGCATTCACCGAACGGGGCTCCATCGAACCGCTGAAGTTGATCACCCGCCCCCATCCCTGCGCCTGCATCGCCGGCAGCAGTGCCTGGGTCAGCCGTCGTGCGGCAGAGAAGTTCAGCGCCAATGCCTCCTCCCAGATCGTGTCGGCTGCATCGACGGTCGTTGGCCGCGAACCGCCAGCCGCGTTGACCAGGATGTCCACCCGCTGCAACGCCGCCAGCGACGCGTCAGCAATGCGTCGCACGTCCCCGGCGTCAGTGACATCGCCCAGCAGGATGATCGGCGCGGGTGCGCCCGCCGCTTCGATCCCTGCCGCCAGCGCCTGCAGCGGTGCCTGTCGCCGTGACGAGATGGCAACACGTACGCCCTGCGCGGCCAGTTGCCTGGCGACAGCGGCACCGATGCCACTGCCCGCCCCGGTGACCAGCGCTGTGCGTCCCTCAAGATTCAAATCCATCGTGTTCTCCTTTCAGCACGGCCGGTGGATCCGGCCCCTGCAGTGCATGCTGTTTGATCACCCGTGATTGATAAACTCCGCAAAAGTTTCAGCATTCAACACCCGGAGTGTCAGATGAACCTGCTGGAAAGCATGCAGGTGTACGTGCTGATCGTGGACAAGGGCAGCCTCAGCGCTGCGGCGGCAGCACTGGCCATCTCCCCGACGATGGCCGGCAAGCACCTGCGTGCGTTGGAGGCGCGGCTGGGCATGCAGTTGCTCAGTCGTACCACCCGGCGCCAGCACATGACGCCGTTCGGCGAGGACTACTACGCCCGCTGCCGGGAGATCCTGCGCCTGGTGGAGGAAACCGATGCTCAGGCCCAGTACCAGCACCTTGCACCCGCAGGCACGCTGCGCATCAGCGCGCCGGTGATCTTCGGCACGCATGCGCTGGTGCCGGCGTTGGCCGATTACATGGCGCGCTACCCCGACGTGCGTGTCGACGCGGTGCTGACCGACCGCGTGGTCGACCTCGCAGAGGAGGGTTTCGAAGCAGCCCTGCGCATCGGCACGCTGGCCGACAGCAGCGTGCTGGTGGCGCGTGCATTGGCACCATATCGCTTGATGATGTGCGCCTCGCCCGGATACCTCGCCCGGCACGGTACGCCCCCCGACCTGCTGGCGCTTGCCCGGCACCAATGCCTGTCCTTCGAACCCAGCGCGCTGGCGCAGTGGCTGCAGGCCGATGCTGGCGGGCTCGGCCATGTGCCCACAGGTCGGCTGCAGATCAACAACGGCGAAGCGCTGCGTACAGCGGCGCTGCATGGGCTGGGCATCGTGCTGCAATCGGCACTGCTTCTGGCCGCGGATGTCGAGGCTGGGCGGTTGGTGCAGCTGTTTCCCGAACACGGCCACGCGGGGCGGCCGATGCACGTGGTCTACGCCCACGACCGCTACCCCTCGACCCGCCTGCGCAGCTTCATCGATTTCCTGGTGGAGCGCTTTCCACCGGCGCCGCACCGCTAGCATCGACCGTCAGCAAGGCGGTCGAGCATGGCTCGACGCTACCAATGGCCCCATAAAAAAACCCCCTCCCCGCTGGGCAGCCAGGGAAGGGGTTTCAGGATGCGGCTATCGGGAAGTACTTAGATCAGCGGCGCCGGGGTTGCCGGCAGAGCGACCGGAGCGGCCTTCTTCTTGCGGGCGGCCGGCTTGCGCTTGGCAACCTTCTTCGCTGCCTTCTTCGGGGCAGCCTTCTTGGTGGCCTTCTTCGCGGTCTTCTTCACTGCCTTCTTGGCGGTCTTCTTGACGGCCTTCTTGGCAGTCGCCTTCTTCGCGACCTTCTTGGCCGGCTTGCGGGCCGTTGCCTTCTTGGCAGTCTTCTTGGTGGCCTTCTTGGCTACCTTCTTGACGGCCTTCTTCGCGGTCTTCTTGGCAGGAGACTTCTTGGCTACCTTCTTCGCCGCCTTCTTCACTGCCTTCTTCGCAGTGGCCTTCTTGGCGACCTTCTTCGCAGCCTTCTTCACTGCCTTCTTGGCGGTCGCCTTCTTCGCGACCTTCTTCACTGCCTTCTTGGCAGCGGCCTTCTTCGCGACCTTCTTCACCGCCTTCTTGGCGGCGGGCTTTTTCTTCGCAGCTTTCTTGGTTGCCATGGGATGGCTCCTCGTCAGTGATAGGGAGTTGAAACGCCCAGGTGGATCAAACCCGCGGATGCTGCGTGCGGGGACCGCCGGCGCGTCAAGCGCGCCGTTACGGATGCGGCAATGCCCGCCTCGATCGGCGGAGCGGGCATCGGAACGGGAGGTGCCTTGCATTTCTCCGGGGGAAGCGGGGCCATGTCCACCGTCATCTGGGTCGCGGTGGTCTTGAAGGGGCTGCTTCGCATCGGACGATTGATTCTGCGCACTCGGTTTGGCAGGCAAGGTCTGCTGAGGCGAAACCTAATCACGGTTTTTTTTACTGTCAACAACCCCCGCGAAAAATTTTCACATCCGCGCCATCCGCGGTGTTGCCTGCACGGTCGCGACGCTCCGCCCTCGACGACCAACAAAGCACCACGCACGCGCGTTGCCTGCAGCAACAACAACGCAAGCGTTGAACAAAAACCACTTGAAATAGGCACTCTGCGCAGATGCATGCATGTTGGCGGCCGCTGCATGCACGCAACGCCGGCACCGGCCGGCGCCGGCACCAGCGCCAGCACAACGGCACCGCAACGGGGGGCGAAAAGTTTTCACATCCGGACGCGTCGGCGCGGGGCGGAAACGCGGATTTGCGCAAAACTGCGCACGCCCCTCGGTACCGTTCGCGGGTCTGCTGATGCCGCGTCGAGGGCGCGCAGCAAACCCTGCGTCATGAGCCGACGTACTCGCCAAAACAAAAACGGCCACCCGAAGGTGGCCGTTGCAGAACCCGTAAACGACGACTCAGTGGTCGTCGTTCTCCAGGGCTTCGGCGTACGCGTCCGGGTCCAGCAGCTCGTTGACCTCTTCAGCGTTGGTCAGTTCGACCACGAACATCCAACCTTCGCCGTAGGCATCTTCGTTGATGGTTTCCGGCTTGTCGGACAGGGCCGAGTTGACCTCGACAACCTTGCCGCTGATCGGGCTGTAGACGTCCGAGGCGGCCTTCACCGACTCGACGACGGCGATCTGTTCGCCGGCCTTGGCGTCGGCGCCGACTTCCGGCAGTTCGACGTAGACCAGGTCACCCAGCAGGCCCTGGGCATGGTCGGAAATACCGACGGTGACGCGGCCATTGCCTTCGACACGGGCCCACTCATGGGACTTGAGGAACTTGAGGTCGCCGGGGATCTCGCTCATGGGACTGCTCCAGAGATATGCAGGGGTGGAAAAAACGGGGCTAGTGTAACCAACCGGCCGCCACTGCTGTCAGTGACGACCGGCATGTCCGGATCAGGCGTCGGCGAGCACGCCGGGCTGGGCCTGGCCTTCGCGCACGAACGGGAACTTGACCACGCGCACCGGCACCTGCCGGCCGCGGATGTCGACGGTGACCTCGCCGAGTTCACCGGCGGGCACGCGGGCAAAAGCGATGCCCTTGGCCAGGGTCGGCGAGAAGGTGCCGGACAGGATCTCGCCCTGGCCGCTGGCCGTGGTCACTGCCTGGCCGTGGCGCAGCACGCCCTTCTCGTCCATCACCAGGCCGATCATCTGGCGCGCGGTGCCTGCGTTCTTCTGCGCTTCCAGCACGTCGCGGCCGATGAAGTCGCGGCCTTCGTCCAGCGACACGGTCCAGTCCAGCGCCGCTTCGTACGGGCTGATCTCTTCGTCCATGTCCTGGCCATACAGGTTCATGCCGGCTTCCAGGCGCAACGTGTCGCGTGCGCCGAGACCGGCCGGCTTCACGCCCGCCGCCAGCAGGCGGTTCCAGAACGCGACCACCGCGTCCTGCGGCAGCAGGATTTCGAAGCCGTCTTCGCCGGTGTAACCGGTACGGGCGACGAACAGCTCGACGCCGTCGTCGGACTGCACCTGCAGGGCGGCGAAGCGGCCCAGCTTGGTCAGCGCCTCGCGCTCGGATTCGCGGGCCAGGCCGATCACGATCGCGCGCGCCTGCGGGCCCTGCACGGCCAGGATGGCCAGGTCCGGGCGCTGCTCGACGCTGACGCCGAACGGCGCGGCCTGCTCGCGCAGCCAGGCCAGGTCCTTTTCGCGGGTGGAGGCGTTGACCACCATGCGGAAGAAATCGTCGCCCAGGTAGTAGACGATCAGGTCGTCGATGACGCCGCCGTGCGGATTCAGCATGCACGAGTACAGCGCCTTGCCCGGCACCTTCAGCTTGTCGACCGAGTTGGCCAGCAGGCGGCGCAGGAACGGCCTGACCTGGTCACCGCGCAGGTCGACCACGGTCATGTGGCTGACGTCGAACACACCCGACTCGCGACGCACCAGGTGGTGCTCGTCCAGCTGCGAGCCGTAGTGGATGGGCATGTCCCAACCCCCGAAATCGACCATCTTGGCGCCAAGGGCGCGGTGGGTATCGTTGAGCAGCGTCTTCTGGGTCATGACCGGGTCCGGCAGCAGAGGAAACAAGAATCCCCATTATCCCAGATCGGTCGCCCGCAGGTCGCGCCGCAGCGCAGCGGGGGTGTTTGGCCGGCCTGCGGCCGGTGGGCGCCTTTTACAAGCCAGGCAACGGCAACAGCCAAAGCGTATCGGCTCTGCGAAGTCGACGGCTTGGCCGGAGCGGTATGGGCGATCGGGACACGCCGTGAACCCATCCCTGGGGGCGCTTTGCTTGCGAAGCACTGCTTCGCAAGCGCCCGAACGCGCAGCCGCCAGCGGCTGGGCCGGACCGCAGAGCGGGGTTTACGGCGCGTACCGCGAACCCAACCCGCCCGACCCAACACATGCCAGTCGACTATCAGTCGACTCTACCTGCGGCAGACTCGACCACCAGCGTGCTGCCCTGCACCGCTACCACCCGCACCATGGCACCGGCCTGCAGGTCCGGGCCGCTGACCTGCCAGTACGCGTCGTCGATGCTGACCCGGCCCTGCCCACCAACGATACCCTGCTGCAACGGCACCACCCGTCCGACCAGTTGTTCGGCGCGGCGGTTGAGCAACGGTGCATCGCTGGGTCGCGCCCTTGCCTTGCCCCAGCGCCGGTAGCACTGGATCGAGACAACGCTCAGCACGACGAAGGCAACGACCTGCCACAGCAATGGAATGCCGCTGAACACCGCAACCAGTACGAACACCGCCGCCGCGCCAATGCCGATCCACAGCATGAACGCCCCGGGCGCCAACGCCTCGGCGGCAAACAGCAGCAGCGCCAGCGCGCCCCAACCGACGACTTCCCAGCGCATGTCAGCCTCCGAGCGGCGGCGGCCGCTTGCCGGCGGCCTTGTTGTCCTGGCTGGCCAGCGCCTGCTTCGCCAGTTCGGCCACGCCGGCGATCGAACCGATCACGCCACTGGCCTCCATCGGCATCAGCACCAGCTTCTGGTTCGGCGAACTGGCCAGCTCCTTGAACGCTTCCACGTACTTCTGCGCAACAAAGTAGTTGATCGCCTGCACGTCGCCCTCGGCAATCGCCGCCGACACCACCTTGGTCGCCATCGCTTCGGCCTCGGCCAGGCGCTCGCGCGCCTCGGCATCGCGGAACGCGGCTTCGCGACGGCCTTCGGCCTCCAGCACGGTGGCCTGCTTTTCGCCATCGGCGCGCAGGATCTCCGACTGGCGGGAACCCTCTGCCTCTAGAATCTGCGCGCGCTTCTCGCGCTCGGCCTTCATCTGCCGCGCCATCGCATCCAGCAGGTCGCGCGGCGGCTGGATGTCGCGGATCTCGATGCGGTTGACCTTCACGCCCCACGGGTTGGTGGCATGGTCGACCACGCTCAGCAGCTGGGCATTGATCACCTCGCGCTGGCTGAGCGATTCATCCAGGTCCATCGAACCGATCACGGTACGGATGTTGGTCTGCACCAGGGCGATCATCGCCACTTCCAGGTTGGCCACCTCATAGGCCGCCTTGGCGGCATCCAGGACCTGGAAGAACACCACGCCGTCCACGCGCACGGCGGCGTTGTCCTTGGTGATCACTTCCTGGCTGGGTACATCCAGCACCTGCTCCATCATGTTCACCTTGCGCCCGACCCCGTACACGATCGGAATCAGGAAGTGCAGGCCGGGGGTCATGGTGTGCGTGTAGCGCCCGAAGCGCTCGACGGTCCACTCGTAGCCCTGGGGCACCATCCGTACCGCCTTGAACAGGATCACCACGGCCACGAAGGCCAGCACCACGGTAAAGAACATGGTCGGGAACATCTTGCTTTCCTTATCTATGACGTCCAGGCCCCAGCATAGCGCGTGAAGGCCGCATTCACAGCGGAGCTACCAGGGCATGCGCCCGCGCAGGATGTCGGCGAACATCACCCAGTCGCCCATGAACGAGTACAGCGGGTGCTGGAATGTCGCCGGGCGGTTCTTCTCGAAAAAGAAGTGACCGACCCAGGCGAAGCCGTAACCGCAGACCAGGGCGGCCAGCACGAGGATGGCTTGCCCGCGCAGGATTGCCGCCGCAACCAGCAGCAACACCCCGCAGCTGCCGATGAAGTGCAGCCGGCGCGATACCGGGTGGCGATGCTCGCTGAGGTAGAACGGATAGAACTCGCGGAAGCTGGCGAAGCGGGACATGCGCGTGCTCCGGGAACCAGGGGCGTCGCCATCATGCACCATCGCTGACCTTGTGGCGCCGAGCCATGCCCGGCTTGCGCGCGCCAGCGCGGTCGGAAGGAGGCGCAGCCACGCATGGCCCGGCGCTACCCTGATGAGGTGCGCGGCCCGAACATGATCACCGCCATGCCGCCCAGGCACAGCGCAGCGCCCAGCAGGTCCCAGCGGCTGGGGCGGATGCCGTCGACCAGCCACAACCAGAACAGCGCGGTGCCGATGTACACGCCACCGTAGGCCGCATAGACCCGCCCACTGGCGGTCGGGTGCAGGGTCAACAGCCACGCGAACAGGGCCAGGCTGGCCGCGGCCGGCAGCAGCAGCCAGACGCTGCCTCCCTTGCGCAGCCACAACCATGGCAGGTAACAGCCGACGATCTCGGCCAGCGCGGTCAGCAGGAACAGGCCAAGCGTCTTCACGCTTTTTCTGCTGCCTTGGCGTGCTGCCACAGCGCTTCCTGCGCATCCAGGCCCATCGCAGCCAGCGCCCCACCCTGCGCGTCGGCCTGCGCTTCCATCGCGCGGAAGCGGCGTTCGAACTTGTGGTTGGCCCCGCGCAGCGCCGCACCCAGGTCGATGTCGGCATGGCGGGCCAGGTTGGCGCAGACGAACAGCAGGTCGCCCAGTTCTTCCTGCAGCCGCACCTTGTTGCCGGCGATATCGCCGCGCTCGAACTCCTCGCGCAGTTCCTGCAGTTCCTCGGCCGCCTTGTCCAGCACCGGCAACGGGCCGGGCCAGTCGAAGCCGACCTTGGCCGCACGCGACTGCAGCTTCACCGCCCGCTGCCATTCCGGCAGCCCGCGCGAAATGCCGGCCAGCGCGGAGGTGTCCTGCTCGCCCTTGGCGGCACGCTCGGCACGCTTGATCGCATCCCAGTTGCGCGTCACGCCGTCGGCATCGTCGACGCTCACGTCGGCGAACACGTGCGGGTGACGGCGCTGCATCTTGTCGCTGATCGCGCGTGCGACCTCGGCGAAGGCAAAGGCCCCCTGCTCTTCGGCCATGCGCGCATGGAACACCACCTGCAGCAGCAGGTCGCCCAGCTCGTCACAGAGATCGTCGAGATCGCCACGGTCGATCGCATCGGCCACCTCGTAGGCTTCCTCGATGGTGTACGGCGCGATGGTTGCGAAGTTCTGCTCCAGATCCCACGGGCAGCCGCCCTGCGGGTCGCGCAGGCGCGCCATGATCGCCAGCAGGCGCTCCAGCTCGTGGGCGGCGGCGCCGCCGGTGGTGGGGGTGTCGTGCGCGCTCATGCGGCCTCCAGGGTCAGTCGGACAACCAGTCGCGCCACGGCAGGCTGGTATCACCAAGGGCAATGAAATCGCCGTTCAACAGGGTTTCGCGGCGGTTGTAGCGGAACGGCTTGCCGGTCGCGGCCGACAGTACCGCACCGCCGGCGGCGTGCAGTACGCACTGGCCGGCGGCGGTATCCCATTCGGAGGTCGGGCCCAGCCGCGGATAGACATCCAGGCCACCCTCGGCGATCCGGCAGAATTTCAGCGAAGAGCCCTGCGCGATGGTCTCGATGCGGCCCATGCGCGCCAGCAGCGCCTCGGTTTCCGCTGAGCGGTGCGAGCGGCTGGCGGCGACGCGCAGCGGGGCGGTGGCCGGCGTGCGGGTGCGCAGCACGGTATCGTGCAGGCCCTGCCGGCGATAGGCCAGCTCGCCACGCATGGCATGCCAGACGATGCCGGTGACCGGGGCCAGCACCACGCCGAACGCTGGTGCGCCCTGGTAGATCAGCGCGATGTTGACGCTGAACTCGCCATTGCGCTTGACGAACTCGCGGGTGCCGTCAAGCGGATCCACCAGCCAGTACGCGCCCCAGTGGCGGCGGTGCTCCCACGGCACCTGCGCCGATTCCTCCGACAGGATCGGCAGGTCCGGGGTCAGCTGGCGCAGGCCCAGTTCGATGACCTGGTTGGCGGCCAGGTCGGCGGCGGTGACCGGGCTGTCGTCGTCCTTGATCTGCACCTCGAAGCCATCGGCGTACACCTGCATGATGGCCTGTCCGGCTTCCTGGGCGATGGCGATGGCGGTCTCGCGCAGGTCCGTGGTCAGTTTGATCATCGCGTTCCCTGCAGCCACTGGCGAGCGATGAACAGCGCCGCCAGCGAGCGTCCCTCGGAGAAGTCCTCGCGCAGCATCAGCTGGTCCAGTTCGGCCAGCTTCCACGGCACCACCTCGAGTTCTTCCGGCTCGTCGCCGGCCAGCTTTTCCGGATACAGGTCGCGTGCCACCACCAGCCACGACTGGTGGCTCATGTAGGTGGGGGCCAGAGTCATCGCGCGCAGCACGTCGACCCGGCGTGCACCGTACCCGGCCTCTTCCTTCAGCTCGCGGTCGGCGGCCTGCCCGGGGGTTTCGCCGGCGTCGATCCGGCCCTTGACCAGGCCCAGTTCATAGCGATGCATGCCGGCGGCGTATTCACGCACCAGCAGCACCGTCTCGTCGTCGAGCATCGGCACCACCACCACCGCACCATGGCCACGGCTGACCAGGCGTTCGAAGCGGCGGCGTTCACCGTTGGAGAACTCCAGGTCCAGGTGCTGGCGCTGGAAGGGGCCGTTCTCCTCATCGGTGATCCGATGGATGATCGGCAAGCGCCGGCCGGCACGGTCATCGTTCATGCGGAATCTCCGCGGCGGCCGGCGCCAGCGCCGGGGCCGATAGAATGTGCAGGCAGCAACATGTTCATGAGCCCGAAATGCTAGCAGACCCACCCCCCTCCCCGCTGGCCCAGCACTGGCGGCAACGCGACCTGCAGGTGCTGTGGCACCCGTGCACGCAGATGCGTGAGCACCCGCATACCCTGCCGCTGGTGCCGATCGCCCGTGGTGAAGGCGCATGGCTGATCGATCACGACGGCAACCGCTATCTGGACGCCGTCAGCAGCTGGTGGACCAATCTGTTCGGCCATGCCGAGCCGCGCATCGGCGGCGCCATCGCGGCGCAGGCCGGGCAGCTGGAACAGGTGATGCTGGCTGGCTTCGGCCATGAGCCGGCGATCACCCTGGCCGAGCGCCTGCTGGCGCTGGCGCCACGCCAGCCCGGCCGCGAGCCGCTGGCCAAGGTGTTCTACGCCGACAACGGCTCGGCCGGCGTGGAAGTCGCGCTGAAGATGGCCTTCCAGTATTTCCAGAACCGCGGCGAGCCACGGCGCACGCGCTTCATCGCGCTGGAGAACGGCTACCATGGCGAGACCCTTGGAGCGCTGGCGATGGCGGACATTCCGCTGTACCGCCGCGTCTACGCGCCGCTGCTGGCCGAAGGCCTGTTCGCGCCCTCGCCCGATGCCTACCTGGCCGAGCCGGGCCAGAGTGCGGCTGATCGCGCACGCCAGGCCGCTGATGGCCTGGCCACCCTGTTTGACCAGCATCCCGGCGAGATCTGCGCAGTGATCCTGGAACCGCGCCTGCAGTGCGCCGGCGGCATGCGCATGCATGACCCGGTGTACCTGCAGCGGGTGCGCGAACTGTGTGATGCGCACGGCGCATTCATGATCGCCGACGAGATCGCCACCGGCTTCGGCCGCACCGGCACCCTGTTCGCCTGCGAGCAGGCCGGGGTGATGCCGGACCTGATGTGCCTGTCCAAGGGCCTGACCGGCGGCTTCCTGCCGCTTGCCGCGGTGCTGGCCACGCAGGCGCTGTACGACGCCTTCCTTGATGACTCGCGCGAGCGCGCCTTCCTGCATTCGCACAGTTACACCGGCAACCCGCTGGCCTGTGCGGCTGCGCTGGCGACGCTGGACATCTTCCGCGACGACGATGTGATCGCCCGCAACCGTGGCATCGCCTCGGTGATGGGCGCGCTGGCTGCGCCATTGAGCGACCATCCGCACGTGGCCGACGTCCGCCAGGCCGGCATGGTGGTGGCCTTCGAGCTGTCGCGGGATGGCAACAAGCGCACGCCGTTCGATCCGGCGCTGCGACTGGGCCTGCACGCCTACAAGGCTGCGCTGAAACGTGGCGTGGTGCTGCGTCCGCTGGGCGACGTGCTGTACTGGATGCCACCCTACTGCGTGGATGACGAACAACTGGAGCTGCTGGCACATACCACGCTGGCGGCGATTGACGAGGCGATTGCATGCGCGTGACCCGCTGCCCCATCGACCTGGCGCTGCACAGCGGCCAGACCGTGACCCTGCCGGAAGAGACGGCCAACCATCTGGTGCGGGTGATGCGCCTGCGCGAGGGTGATACCTGCGTGCTGTTCAACGGCGATGGCCACGACTACAGCGCCACGCTGACCGCCGCCGGCAAGCGCGAGGTGCAGGTGCGCATCGATGCGGTGCAGGCGGTGGACAACGAATCGCCGCTGGCGATCACTCTGCTGCAGGGCATTGCCCGAGGCGAGAAGATGGACCTGATCCTGCAGAAGGCCACCGAGCTGGGCGTGAGCGCCATCGTTCCGGTGAATGCCGAGCGCACCGAAGTGAAGCTGGATGCCGCGCGCGCGGAGAAGCGCGTAGCGCACTGGAACAACGTGGTGACCTCGGCCTGCGGCCAGTCCGGGCGCGCGCGCATTCCGCAGGTGGGCTCGCCGGTGTCATTGGCGCAGGCGGCGGCGACGCTGCCGGCCGATACGCTGCGGCTGACGCTGGACCCGCACGGTGCCCATCGCCTGTCGACGCTCGACGCGGCGCCGACGGGCGGCATCGTGATCGCGATCGGCCCGGAAGGCGGCTGGTCGCCGCGCGACCGGGATCAGCTGGCAGCGGCAGGATTCCAGGGCCTGCAGCTGGGGCCGCGCATCCTGCGCACGGAGACCGCCGGGCTGGCCGCGATCGCGGCATTGCAGGCGCGGTTGGGCGACCTGGGGTAAGGTTGATTGGTGGTAGTGCCGGCCGCTGGCCGGCATCCAAGGGATCATGAGGTTGCCGGCCAGCGGCCGGCACTACCGGGAACCTGACCGGCGGATTGCCGATCAGGCCGCCAGCGAATCCAGCGCGGCTTCCAGCGCATCCAGGTTCGGCAGCAGCGCGCTCTGCTCACCCAGCAGCACGCGCATGTGCACGATCTGCGGCAGGGTTTCCTCGGAAGCATCGGCCAGCAGGCCATCGCGCGGCACCGAGATCAACTGCGGGAAATTCTGCGTCAGCAGCGCGTAGTAGGGGCGCTGCGCGTTGCCGCTGAGGGCCTTCAGCACGACGACCTTGTTGTGGCCGCCTACGGCTTCCTCGCCCAGGCCGGAAAGGCGCGCGAACGACACCAGCGGCACCTGCCAGCCGTGCCAGCCGATTTCGCCGACCAGCCAGCGCGGGGCGTCGGAAACCGGCTGCACCGGCACCCGCGACATCATTTCGGCCACGGTGGCATTGGGCAGCAGCACGCGCTCGTTGCCGGCCTGGATCAGGACGCCGCGGATTTCGTCATTGCTGGCATAGCTCATGGTGCCTCTCCGTTATCGTCTTCCACGCCCCAGCGCGAGGCGATGGCCTGCGCCAGTTCCTGTGGCTCACCCGCCACCATGCCAGCGGCGACCACCGCCGTGGCTGCGGCAGGGTCATAGCAGCCCTCGCCGACCTGCCCGGCCACCCAGGCACCGGCGGCGGCCAGATCCAGCGCCGGACCCACATGCGCAAGGTCGGCGCCGCTGAGCAGGACCAGCGCAGTGTGGTCGGCCGGCAGCCCGGCGATCGAAATGCCTTGCGCGTCGCTGACGAAATGCAGGCCGTCGCTGGCGGCCTGCACGCCGATGTCATCGGCCAGCACGTGCACTTCACCGGGTGTTGCACGCTGGCCGGCTTCGGCCAGCTGCACCGGCAGCGGCGACACCCGCGTCATCTGCTTGACCAGGTTGCCGTAGCGGCCACCGTCCAGGCGCATGTGCACCAGCACCGGCACGCTCAGCGACGACGGCAGCGCACCGAGCAGGCGGCGCAGCGCATCCGGGCCGCCAATGCCGGCCAGCACCAGCAGCGAGCCGGCACGTGCGCCCGCAGGCGCCGCAGTGTCCAGGTCCACCAGGCTGAGGTGATCGGTATCGAAGGACGGCAGCGGGGCTTCCATCGCGGCGCTGTACCCGGTGGCTGCGGGTGCGTCTGCTACGTCCTCGACCAGTGACCACGCGGTGTGGTCGAAGGACACCGGCGGCGTTGCCGGTGTGGCAACCGGCTGCATCGGCGCTGCCTCCAGCGGCTCCGGCACCACCGGCTGCAGCGCGGCCAGTGCCTGCTCCAGCGCGATCGGTTCGTGCAGGTGCGCCGGTGGCGCATACAGGCTGTCCGCCGGTACCTCGTCGGCCCAGCTTAATGCCTGGTCCAGATGCGGCTGGAGCGCTTCTTCCCGTGGTGCCGGCGGCGGTGCCGGGTGACCCGGTTCCAGCTGCAGGGCGGGTTCGTCTTCCGCACCCGGCGGCAGCACCTGCTGGTGGCCGTGCAGCTTGGCGGCCAGATGGCGGCCCCAGCGCTGTGCCTCCCAGCCATCACGGCGCGCCGCCAGCTCGGCTTCGTCGAAGACCAGGGTCAGGCCTGGTGCGGACAGCACCGCTTCAAGCCGCTCCAGAGCATCCTCGATGGCCGCTTCCAGCGCGATCACCACGAACTGTGGACGCGCGTCCTGCAGCAGCTGCGGCTCCAGGCCGTTGGGGTCGTCTTCCAGCACCAGCTGCACATCGGCATGCGACAACGCCTCGCGCAGGCGCTCGCGCGCCGCGCCAGGACGGGCCAGCAGGGCGACGGCCGGGGCCGCCTGGGCTTCACTCACGGACACGGGCGATCCCCAGCAGGTCGTACACGTTACGCATCAGGTCCAGCTCCTGGTACGGCTTGCCCAGGTAGCGCTGCACGCCGATCTCGAAGGCGCGCTGGCGGTGCTTGTCGCCGCTGCGCGAGGTGATCATCACGATCGGCACGTCCTTGTAGCGCGGGTCGGCACGCATCGCGGTGGCCAGCTCGTAACCATCCATGCGCGGCATCTCGATGTCCAGCAGCATCAGGTCGGGCACGCGTTCTTCCAGGCGCTCCAGTGCTTCCACGCCGTCGCGGGCGACGCTGACCTCGAAGTTGTGGCGTTCGAGGATGCGCCCGGTCACCTTGCGCATGGTCAGCGAATCGTCCACCACCATCACCAGCGGCACCTGGCGCTCCTGGCGTGGCGCGTTGGCCAGCACCGGCAGCGTCGGGTTGGCGAGGAAGCGGCGCACCAGCGGCGCTACGTCCAGGATCACCACCACGCGGCCATCGCCGGTGATGGTTGCACCGTAGATGCCCGGCACCGAAGCGATCTGCAGGCCGACCGGCTTGACCACGATTTCGCGGTTGCCCAGCACCTGGTCGATCGCCACGGCGGCACGCAGGTCACCGGCACGGACCAGCAGCAGCGGTACCTGGTCCTGGCCATCGGCACGCGCCGGGGCCTGCCCGACCAGGCTGCCGAGGTCGTACAGCGGATAGTCCTCGCCGCTGTAGCGATAGCTGCTGTCGGCCGCTTCGAAACGCTCGCGCGACAGGCGGCCGATGCCACTGACCGATGCGACCGGCACCGCAAAGGTGGTTTCGCCGATCTGCACGAACACCGCCTGGGTGACCGCCAGCGTCTGCGGCAGGCGCAGGGTGAAGCGCACGCCCTGGCCCCGCACTGACTGGATATCGACCGAACCGCCCAGCTGGCGCACTTCGTTGCGCACCACGTCCATGCCCACGCCACGGCCGGCCAGCTGGCTGACCTGGTCAGCGGTGGTGAAACCAGAGGCGAAGATCAGGTTGTCCAGTTCCTGCTCGTTCGGCTGCGCATCGGCAGCCAGCAGGCCACGGTCGATGGCGCGGCGGCGGATCGCCTCGCGGTCCAGGCCGGCGCCGTCGTCGGCCACTTCCAGCACGATTTCCGAGCCTTCGCGGTGCAGGCGGATGGCGATCTCGCCCTCCTCCGGCTTGCCGGCGGCGCGGCGCTGTTCCGGCGCTTCCAGGCCATGGGCCACGGAGTTGCGCAGCATGTGTTCCAGCGGCGCGACCATGCGGTCGAGGACGTTGCGGTCCAGTTCGCCGTGGGTACCTTCCAGGGTCAGGTGGACCTGCTTGCCGGTATCCATGCCGGACTGGCGGACCACGCGGCGCAGGCGCGGCACCAGACCGTCGAACGGCACCATGCGCGCGCGCATCAGGCCATCCTGCAGTTCCGAGCTTACGCGCGACTGCTGCTGCAGCAGGGAGTCGTACTGGCGCGACAGATCGTCCAGGACGCCCTGCAGGCCGCCAAGGTCGGCGGCGGACTCGTTCAGCGCACGGCTGAGCTGCTGCAGGGTGGAGAAACGGTCCAGTTCCAGCGGATCGAACTTCTGGTCCGCCTGGTCCTGCTCGCGCTGGTAGCGGGCGACGATCTGCGCCTCGGTTTCCAGGTCGAGTCGGCGCAGCTGGTCGCGCAGTCGCGCATTGGTGCGCTCCAGTTCGGCCATGGCACCACGGAAGGCACCCAGCTGCTGTTCCAGACGCGAGCGATAGATCGCCACTTCACCGGCATGGTTGACCAGGCGGTCGAGCAGGTCGGCGCGCACCCGCACCTGCTCCTGCTGCGGACGCGCCAGCGGATCTTCGTCGGCCACGCCTTCGGCCGGCAGTGGTGCCGACAGCGGGGCATCGGCCGGCGTCGTCAGCGGGCCCACAGCCTGTGCCGGCACGGCCTCGGCCTCGCTGGCCGCACGCGCGGCCGCAGCGGCCGCCGCGATATCGGTGGTGGTCCGGACCTCGAAGGCCTCCACCAGATCCTGTGCAGGCGCCACCACGCGGTGGGCACCGGTCCGCGTCAGCAGCTGGTGCAGGCGGTCGAAGCCGCGCTCCAGCAGCTGCACGTCGCGGCGTTCGATCTCGGTGCGGCCGGCCGCCACGGCTTCCAGCAGGGATTCGATGCTGTGGCCAAGGTCGCCGATTGCATTGATGCCGGCCATGCGTGCGCCCCCCTTCAGGGTGTGCAGGTCACGCTGCAGGCCGGCCAGCACCTCGCGATCCTGCGGCGCATTGCGAAGCTCGCTGATCAGGCCATCGCAGTGGTCGAGCAGGTCCTTGCCTTCCTCGACGAAGATGTCGACCAGTTCGCGGTCGTACACGCTGAAGTCGAGCGCATCGGCGCCATCCGCGGTGTCTTCCAGGGTGGAGGCTTCATCGTGGAGCGGCGCCCGCTCTCCGGCGTCGGCCTCGGCAGGTTCGGCATCGGTGTTGGCCGTGCCCTGCCCCGGCGCTTCTTCCAGTTCGAAGAACCGCACCGGCTCGGCGGTGGCCTGCAGTGCTTCGGCAGCGCTCACCTCGTTCACCGTCGCCGGGGACGGCTGATCGGCGCTCTCTCCTTCGCCGACCGCCGCCTCCCCGCCGACGTCCGCATCCTCGGCAAAGGCTTCCGCCTCGCCCGGCGCGAGTTCGCTGGCCTGGAGGCCGAGCACGGGCCATTGCCCGTCGTCGTCCAGGGTCTGCTCTTCTTCGATCACGTGCAGGCCGGCCTCGAGCGCGGCTGCCAGCGTGACCGGTTCTGCAAAACCCGGCGCAGCCATTTCATCCTGCAGGCTCGACAGCCCGCTGTCGAGTGGCAGTGCAGCAGCGGCGTCAATGTCGCTGTCATCGCCACTGCCCGAATCAAAGGACAACGGCGTATTCAGGTCGATCGTGTCAACTTCCGCAGGCACCGGCCGCTCTTCCGCGTCGCGGTCATCCACCGGCAGCGCACTGGCGTCGAGGTAGGGCGACAGATCGTCGGCCATGGTCAGATCAGCGTCGTCGACCGTCGCGATCGTGGGCACGGCATCTGCTTCGGCCACTTCGACAACAGGCGCACTCTCGACCGGCTGGATCGATTCAATCGCGCCGGTGTCCGCCACGGCAGGTTCACCTTCGCCCGGCACCGACGGCCAGCCGGCGTCGAAGTAACGCGAAAGATCGTCGCTGGCGGTCAGCTCGCCCACGTCCAGGCCGCTGTCGGCCGCGATGTCCAGCGTCTGCGGGTCGGTTGCAGCTGGAACCGGTTCCAGCGCATCTTCGGCAAGCGGCTGCGGCTCGGCAATGAGATCGGGCGCCACATCGAAAGCGGACGCCATGCTGGTTTCGTCCAGCGAGTCCAGCCCGGCCAGCGGCGCTTCGGCTTCGGATGCCCGCCCGACATCGGGCGCCAGCTCGATGCCCTCTTCATCCTCGTCCTCCAGCCCGACCATCGGCCAGCGCGCTTCCGGCAGTTCACCGGCGAGCGCCTGCAGGCGCTGTACCAGCGCTTCCTGTGGCGTGATGCGCGGCTGCTCGGCCTGCAGCGCTTCCATGGTCGCGGTGATCGCCTGCGCGGTCGCATCCAGCGCAGCCACGCCCTCGTCGCCCGGCACCACGTCTGCAGCCAGCGCGCGCTTGATATAGGACTCGGCACCGCCGGTAACGGCAGTGATTTCCGGCACTTCGGTCATCGCGAAGGCGCCGTTCATGGTGTGCACCGCGCGCAGCAGCGCGTCGCTGACCGGCTGCGGCGCCTGCTGCGCCGAGCGCAGCCAGTCCTGCAGGGTCGCCTGATGGACTTCCACTTCGGCTTCCAGGATCTCGCGCAGCACGCTGTCGATGTTGGCCGGCGTGCCCAGTGCTTCGGGCGCCGGGTCCGCATCGGCTTCAGCCTGCACCGACGCCATTGCTTCGGCTTCGAGGATGCGGCTGATCTCGTCCTCGCCATCGGCTTCGACCACCGGTGCGGCGGGAGCGGCCGCAACCGGCAGCGGTACGTAATAGGTGTCCTCACCCGCGCCGACGCGATCGGCAATGGCCTGCATCGCCTGCAGGTCCACGCTGATCCGCTGGCCATGACGCAACGCGGCGTTCAGCTGCGGCAGCGCGGCATGCGCGTTGTCGACCATGGCCAGCACGGCTGGCGTCGCCGGGCGGCTGCCGTCGAGCACCCGGTTGAGCATGCCCTCGATCTTCCACGCGAATTCGCCCAGGGTGCGTGCACCGACCAGTCGGCCACTGCCCTTGAGCGTATGGAAGATGCGGCGGATGGGACGCAGACGGTCCATGTTGTCCGGCTGCATGCGCCATGCCGGCAGCAACGTTCCGAGGTTGGCCAGTTCGTCGTCGAACTCTTCCAGGAACACCTCGCGGATGTCCTCGTCGATGTTCTCGGCATCGTCGTCGAAGCCGGCCTCGAAGCCGGCGTCTGCATCTTCCGCGCTGCCCACGGCGACTGGCGCTTCCGCATCGGCCGGCGTCGGGGTCGCCTGCGGATTGAAGTCCGCGGCGGCAGCGCTCAGCTCGGCAAAGAACTGCGCGTCGGCTTCGCTGAAATCAATCGGTGCGATGGTGTCGATGTCGATCATCGACACCGCCGCTGCCGGCACATCGGCAAGCGGTGCGGGCGCTTCCACCGGCACATCCACAGGGGTGATGTCCGGCTCTGCGGCAGCCGGGCTCTCTTCCACCACCGCAGGGGCAGTGGCATCGACGCTCTCCAGCGACGGATGCAGCCCGGCAGCGTCCTCCAGCGACAATGCCTCCATCGCATGCAGCGACAACACGTCATCGGCATTGTCCAGCGCATCGGCATCGAAACGGAACACGACGTCGTCACTTGCAGAAACCGCGTCATGTTCGGCGGCCACCGGGTCGAACCCCGGTGCGGCATGCGCGCCGGTCTCGATGGACAGCGACGCGTCGGCGGCGTCCTCTACGTCCAGGCCGGTTGTCGCATCGGACTGCACTGGCAGAGCCGCCTCCGACAGCGTCCAATGGGCGGCGGCGCCCTGCCCTGCATCGAGCTGTTCGAAACTGACCGGATCGAAGCTGGCAAACGTCGGACTGCGCTCATCGTCCGCTGGAGCAAGCGGATCGGCCTCAGGATGGAACGGTGCGAGATCCCATTGTGGGACCTCGGGTGCAGGTGCACTGGAGGCGGCAAAGACCAGCGGTGCATCCGACTCGTCACGCAGCGACAGCGGTGCGGAGGCGACGGATCCCAGCCCACCGAACATCAAGCTGTTGTCCGCCGCTGCCGGCGACGGCGTGGCCGGTGGCGGATCGAAGGTGAAGTCCGGCAGCGGTACCGGCACCTCACCGGGTGCCGGCGCGGCCGACTGTACCGGGATCTCGATGTGCTCTGGCTGCAGTGCCTCGCCCTGCAGCACGACCGGCTCACGCTCGATCGACTGCGGCACGGACGCTGCCGGCTCAGCCGCATCGTGGTCCGGCAACGGCCAGTAGCGCAGCGCCTCAAGGCTGCTGCGGGTGATGTCGAGGATGTCCTCGCGACCCGGACGACGGTCGCGCAGGGCTTCCAGGTAGTACTCCAGGCTGGCCATGGCGTCGGCCAGCGTGTCCAGCTGGCGGCCACTCGGCACGCGCTGGCGACCGATCAGCTCGGCTTCGATGTACTGCTGCACACCGCGCAGGTAATCGGCGGCGGTACCCAGGTCGAGCATGCGCAGCGCACCTGACACATCGCCCAGCAGGCGCGGCACGTCGTGCAGCTCGGCATGGTTCCAGCTGGTTTCAATGAACGCGACGAAGTGCTCGCGCGCGGCGGCGAAGTTGGCGATGGCCTCGTGCGCCAGCACCTCTACCGTGCGCCGGTTCTCCACTGCACTCGGATCGTCCTGGCCACTGCCGCCGGCGCCCAGGTGGGCGACCTGGTCATCCAGCGACGCATCCACGTAGAGCAGCGCCCCGGCGATATCCAGCAGCAGGTTTTCGTCGATCTGCTGGCGGCCCTCGACCACGCCACGCAGGGCATCACGTTGCTGCACGACCACGCCGCGGGCCACGCCCAGGCCCATCATGCCCAGCGTATCGGCGACCGCACCGAGCTCGTTGGCCTGGGTCTGCAGTTGCTCCGGCGCACCGCCGGTACGCAGGTGCAGGTCCAGCGCATCCTTGATGCGCAGCAATTCTTCCTTCACTGCACTGCCCACGGTATCGAGCAGCTCGCGGTTGCGCCCGCTCAGGCTGCCACGGGCATGGTCCAGCTCGGCCTCGGTGGCGGTGACGCTGTCCGGTGCGAATGCCAGCAGCACGCTGTCATGCACGCCTTCTTCGCCACGTGCGGCACGGATCTCGTTGAGCAGCGGCATCAGCACGATCGGGATGTCACGGTGACCGTTCTGCAGGCGCTCCAGGTAATCGGGCAGCAGCACGCTGCCACGCATCAGGGTCGCGCAGGCTTCATCCCGATCGGCCACGCCACCGGCGCCGATGGCATTGGCCAGCTGTTCCAGCTCCTCGGCCACCATGGCCGGGGCGTACAGCTCGACCATGCGCAGGGTGCCCTGTACCTGGTGCAGGTAGCCGGCGCAGATGCGCATGCGGCTGGCGTCGGTCGGGTCTTCCGCGTAGTACTCGACTTCGTTGCGCACCTGGCGCAGGGTCTCGTCCAGCTCGGGCTTGACCCAGCCCAGCGCTGCGTGGCTCATCGCATCGCGCAGACTGCTCATGGACGCGCTCCGTTCGCCGCCGCGCGGAAGCCGCGCGAGTTCTGGCGTGGGGAATGGAAATGCTTCATCGACTGGTTCCTTGCTCGCCGCCCTGCCCGCGTCACGCCGGCAGCTTGAAGTCGGCGACCGAACGACGCAGGTCGGCCGCCAGCTGCGCGAGGTGGCCGATCGATTCGGCGGTCTGCCCGGCACCCTGCGAGGTCTGGCCGGTGATCTGCCGGATCACGCCCATGGTGCGGGTGATGTCCGAGGCCGCGGCCGACTGCTGCTGGGCGGCGATGGAGATGTTCTTGATGAGGGTGTTCAGTGCATTGGACACGCGCTCGATCTCGGTCAGCGCGGTGCCGGCATCCTCGGCCAGGCGTGCACCGGACACCACTTCGGCGGTGGTCTGTTCCATCGAGGTGACCGCTTCGTTGGTATCGGCCTGAATGGCCTGCACCAGGTTCTCGATGCGTCGGGTCGCGCCGGAGGTACGTTCTGCCAGGCGCTGCACTTCGTCGGCCACGACCGCGAAACCGCGGCCCGCTTCACCTGCCGAGGCCGCCTGGACCGCTGCGTTCAACGCCAGGATGTTGGTCTGTTCGGAAATGTCGTTGATCAGTTCCACGATCGAGCCGATTTCCTGCGACGACTCACCCAGGCGCTTGATGCGCTTGGAGGTTTCCTGGATCTGGTCACGGATCTGGTCCATGCCCTGGATGGTCTCGCGCACCACGCCGGCACCTTCGGCGGCGATCACCACCGAACGCTGTGCCACGTCGGCCGACTCGGCCGAGTTGCGCGACACCTGTTCGATGCTCGCCGCGATTTCGCCGATGCGGTCCGACGCCGAGGTGATCTGGTTGGCCTGGTGGCCCGCCGCCTCTGCCAGCTGCATGGCGGTGGCCTGGGTTTCCTGGGTGGACAGCGCGACCTTGGCCGAGGTGTCGTTGATGGTGGTCACCAGGTGGCGCAGCTCGTCGACGGCGTAATTGATTGCGTCGGCGATGGCGCCGGTCATGTCCTCGGTCACCGAGGCCTTCACCGTCAGGTCGCCCTCACCCAGCGAGGAGATTTCGTCCAGCAGCCGCATGATCGCCTGCTGGTTGCGGCTGTTGAATTCCACCTGGGTCTGGTAACGCAGTTCCTGCTCGCGCGAGCGGCTGCGCACGTTGGTGGAAACGAAGCCGATGATCGCGATCAGCGACAGCGCACCGGACACCACACCGATCCAGAAGTTCGGGAACAGGCGGGTGTCAGACACCGAGCCGAACGAGGAGAACGCGTCGAACAGCTTGCGGCTGTCATCCAGCATGTGGGCCGAACCCTGGCCCAGCGCGGTGGCGGCGGACTGCGCCGCGAACAGCTGGCGCGAGCTGGCCAGGATCGCGTCAGCGTCCTGCTTCATCGCTTCCCACTTCTGCTGCGACTGCTCCAGTGCGGCGACGGCGGCGGCACCGCGCACGGCGGTGATGCCCAGTTCCTCGTTGCCGTTGCGCAGGCCGTCGAGCACCTGCGAGAACACGGTGATGTCGCGTGCCAGTGCATCGCCGGACGTCGCTGCGGCGCTGCCACCGGCACGCATTTCGGTTACGCGGCGGGCCATCGAGCCAGCCACCACGACCTGCTGCAGTGCGCTGTACACCTGCGACGACGGCGCGCCGGAGGCGGACATCGCACGCACCAGCTCGTTCAGCTGGGCCTGCAGGCCCGGCACCGCGCCGGTGAAGTTGTTGGCATTGCCGGCCAGCGCCAGCACCGCCGGTTCGCTGGCGACCAGCTGCCCGGCCTGCTTGCCCAGCGGCGCCCAGGTCTCGCCCAGGGTGGCGATGGCACCGGACACGCCCGGCTCCTTGCCGTAGCGCCCCTGCAGTGTCGACACGTTCTGTTCGATCGCGTTGCGGGTCGCCTTGAAGGCGGTGAACGCCTGCGCGTTGCCGCCCACCGCGTCACGGCCCTGGTTGGCCAGCTGCTGCGACAGCACCTGCAGGTCGGCCGCCTTGGAACCGGCATCGGCCAGGCGACTGCCCTGCCAGGTGGCGACGCCGGTGTTGACGCCGAACAGGATCATCGATGCCAGCAGCAGGAACAGCCAGAGGTTGCTGCCGCCCAGCCGCAGCTTGCCGGTCTTGGTGGCGTCCGAAGCAGTACTCATCGTTCAACCTCGATCTTCAATGCAGGGGGCGATGCCCGGCCTCAGGCCGCGGCTTGCCGGAATTCAGGGGTACGCGACAGCAGCGAGAGGGAGAACACGCCCCAGTCGTGGCCGTCGGCGTGGAAGGCGCGATCGACGAAGTGGCCGTAGCGCCCTTCGGCCAGCGTGCCGGCCGCGATCTGCTGGTCCAGTTCAAAGCTGCGCTGGCCGAACAGTTCATCGATGGTCAGGGCGACGTCGCCGCCGGCCTGGCGCATGATCAGCACGCGCTGGCCTTCCTGCTGCACGGTACGCGTGCCTTCCAGGAAGTACTTCAGGTCGACCACCGGGAACAGGTTGCCGCGCAGATTGCCCACGCCCAGCAGCCACGGCTGCGCGCACGGCACCGGGGTCACCGGCGGCATCGGCACGATTTCCACCACTTCGCGGAAATCGGACACCAGCCGGCGCTGGCCGACGCGGTAACCCACGCCACGCCAGAGGTCCTGGGCGAACTGCCGCTCGGGCAGCTGCACCGCGTGGGCCAGGCTGCGCCGTTCGTAGGCTTCGAGAATGTCGAAGGGCGAGCGCATCAGGCCACCAGTTCGTTGATCCGCGCGATCAGTTCATCCTCGCGCGGCGGCTTGACGATGTAATCGGCCGCGCCCTGGCGCAGGCCCCATGCCTTGTCGGTTTCCATCGCCTTGGTGCTGACGATGATCACCGGGATGTGCTTGATCGCCGCATCACGGGCCATCGCGCGGGTGGCCTGGAAACCGCTCATGCCGGGCAGGACCACGTCCATCAGCACCAGCTGCGGCACCTGGTCGCGGACCAGCTGCAGTCCATCCTCGGCATTGTCCGCCTCCAGCACCTCGTGGCCGGCACGGCGCAGCCACTGGGTGAACACCGCGCGGTCGGTCGGTGAATCCTCGATCAGAACGATACGAGCCATTGTGCCTTTCCCCCCTGGTCAGGCGTTGACGTATGTGCGGATGGCACCCAGCAGTTCTTCACGCGTGAAAGGCTTCGTCAGGTACTGCTCCGAGCCGACGATGCGTCCCCGCGCCTTGTCGAACAGGCCATCCTTGGACGAGAGCATGATGACCGGGGTCGCCTTGAACAGCTGGTTGCCCTTGATCAGCGCACAGGTCTGGTACCCGTCCAGGCGCGGCATCATGATGTCGACGAAGATGATCTGCGGCTGCTGGTCTGCGATCTTCGCAAGCGCTTCGAAGCCGTCGGTGGCGGTGACCACCTCGCAGCCTTCGCGCTTGAGCAGCGTTTCCGCAGTCCTGCGGATGGTCTTCGAATCATCGATGACCATCACCCGGAGTCCTGCGAGTTCCCCGCCCGCAGTCGTGTTTTCAGTCATTGCCTATCCCCAAGCGCACGGCCCGATCTCTGGCGGGGGCCGCTACGAAAGCGTATCTATATCGCACTTTCCGCGCCCGCTTCAAGGCCGCCCCATGGCGCGGGGCATGGCACCCTCCTGAACGTGACGGGTTTCGCAATGCGTGCGCGACCGCCGGGCGGACGCTGCGTTGCAGGACGGCGGGGAGGCGCGCGAGCGGCGTTGCCGCTACCATCAACGCCTTGCCTGACAGGTGCGCCCATGCCGTTGAACGTCATCGTGGTGATGGATCCCATCGCCCACATCAAGATCGCCAAGGACACCACCTTCGCCATGCTGCTGGAAGCCCAGCGCCGCGGCCATGCCCTGCACTACGTGCGCCCGGGCGGCCTGGCCCTGGAGGGTGGTGTAGCGGTGGCCCAGACCGCGCCGCTGCAGGTGCGCGACGACCCGGCCGGCTGGTATGAGCTGGGCGCGTTCAGCCGCACCGAGTTCGGCCCCGGCCAGATCGTGCTGATGCGCAAGGACCCGCCGGTCGACGCCGAATACATCTACGACACCCAGGTGCTGGACGTGGCCGCAGCGGCTGGCGCCTGCGTGGTCAACAACCCGCAGGGCCTGCGCGACTACAACGAGAAGCTGGCCGCGCTGCTGTTCCCGCAGTGCTGTCCGCCGACCCTGGTCAGCCGCGACGCGAAGGTCTTGAAGGCCTTTGCGCTGGAGCACGGCCAGGCCGTGCTGAAGCCGCTGGACGGCATGGGCGGCCGCTCGATCTTCCGCAGCGGCCAGGGCGATCCGAATCTGAACGTGATCCTGGAAACCCTGACCGACGGCGGCCGCAAGCTGGCGCTGGCCCAGAAGTTCATTCCCGACATCACCGCCGGCGACAAGCGCATCCTGCTGGTCGATGGCGAACCGGTGGACTACTGCCTGGCGCGCATCCCGCAGGGCGATGAATTCCGCGGCAACCTGGCCGCCGGCGGCCGCGGCGAAGGCCGCCCGCTGAGCGAGCGCGACCGCTGGATCGCCGCCCAGGTCGGCCCGGAGATGAAGCGCCGCGGCATGCGCTTCGTCGGCCTGGACGTGATCGGCGATTACCTGACCGAGGTCAACGTGACCAGCCCGACCTGCGTGCGCGAACTGGACGCGCAGTACGGCCTGAACATCGCCGGCACCCTGTTCGACGCACTCGAGGCCGGCCTGCGCTGATGTCTGCCGCACCTGCCGTCCTGCCCCCGCCGCCGCGCGAAGCGCAACGGCTGGGGGCGACCATCGCGCTGTCGGTGCTGGTCCACGCCCTGCTGATCCTGGGCGTGGGCTTCGCCGTGAAGGGCGATGCGCCGCTGGTGCCGACACTGGAAGTCATCTTCAGCCAGACCCGCACCGCGCTGACCCCGAAGCAGGCCGATTTCCTGGCCGCGGCCAACCAGGAAGGCGGTGGCGAGCACGACCGCGCACAGCGTCCGCGCGACAACCAGGCCGGCATCGTGCCGCAGGCCCAGTCCGGAATCAGCCCGGTTCCACAGCAGCAGCAATCGGCCGCGCCGGTTCCGCCGCCACAGGCACGGGTGGTCAGCAGCCGCAATGGCGAAGAGGTGGTGGCGCAGGCGCAGTCCCGCCCCACGCCGGATCAGCCCGAACCGGATGCGCCCTTGAGCGCACGCGAACAGCGCGACGTGGAGATGGCGCGGCTGGCTGCCGAAGTACATCTGCGCTCGGCGCAGTACGCCAAGCGCCCGAACCGCAAGTTCGTGTCGGCCAGCACGCGTGAGTATGCCTATGCCAATTACCTGCGCGCCTGGGTCGACCGTGCCGAGAAGGTAGGCAACCTGAATTACCCGGATGAGGCGCGGCAGCGCCGCCTCGGTGGCCAGGTAGTGATCAGCGTGGGCGTGCGCCGCGATGGCAGCGTGGAGAGCAGCCGGATCCTGCGTTCGAGCGGGACGCCATTGCTGGATGAGGCCGCCCTGCGGGTGGTGCAGCTGGCCCAGCCGTTCCCGCCCTTGCCGAAGACCGAGGATGAGATCGACATCCTGCAGGTTACCCGTACGTGGGTGTTCCTGCCGGGCGGCACCCTGCACGACGACCGGTAGGGTTTTGTTGCCCGGGCCTGCGGCCCGGGACCCGCTGGAGGGCTAGAGCAACGGCAACAGCAACAGCGGCGGTTGGGCTGTGGGTTTGGCGGGGCGGTGTGGGCTTGCAGGACACGCCGTAAACCCGTCCCTGGGGGCTCGATGGCGCCTTGCTCGTGTGCGCTGTCCTGCGCACACGGCAAGACCGGGGTTGGGCGTCCTGCCCAACCCGCCCGAGGCGTGCCTCGGGCCCATGGCGCAACGGTCCTGCAAGCCCACACCGCCCCACCTCTGACAGATCGCGGCGCATCGCGTCCCGCTCCGCTGTTGGTAGGTGTCGACCTTGGTCGACACACATCCACGCTACGCGTGGATGCGAGCAAAGCGATCCGCTTTTGACTTTGATTTTCTTTTTTTATTTTCCGTGGCGGACGCACACGGAAACTGTCAGAGGCCGGGCGGGTGGGCTGCGCAGGGGCGTGAGCCGCATGGATGCGGCGACCGAGCTTACAGGGACGTACTTGCAGCGCCCCCTGCGCAGCCCACCCGCCCGGCCAAACCACGGCTTTTGATCTACGCGACCAATCCCGCCACGAGGGGCTCAGCCGTTGGCCTTCGCCTTCGCCTCGCGCGCGGCCTGCTGCTCGACCAGGGTCAGCGCCACATTGTCACGCAGGTACGCCGGCTCGACCTTCTCCGGTGCAATGGCTTCGCCGCGAGCGAACGCCGGCACCGCCAGTGCCAATACATCCGACGCTCGCGGCAGCGCCGTCGCATCAAAGCAGCGCAGGCCGGTGCCCAGCTGGGTCACCAGTGCCCCCTCGGCTGCGCCGAAACCGGTGCCGACACCGTAGGCCGACATCCCTTCCGGCAGCGCAACCGCAGCGGGTGCGCACACGCGCTCGGCATCGCGTGCCACCGGCAGGCCGTCTACACGCTCGAAGCGCGCGACGTACAACTCCCCCATCCGTGCGTCGATCGCCGACAGGATCTGCGTTTCGTCCGCCGGTGCCCGCAGCGCCAGCACCTGCAGCGTCGAGACCGGCAGCAACGGCCGATCCAGTGCCAGCGCAATGCCTTGCGCGATGGCGATCGCCAGGCGCACACCGGTGAACGCACCCGGGCCGCGGCTGAGCGCGATACCGTCCAGCTGGCGGCGGCTGATGCCTGCTTCGGACAGCAGCGCCTCGGCCCACGGCAGGCTCAGTTCGGCATGCCGGCGCGGGGCGATCTCGAAGCGTTCCAGCACCTGCCCATCGACATGCAGGGCAACGGAACAGGCTTCGGTGGCGGTTTCAAAGGCGAGCAGTTTCATCGGATCGGGTCAGAACAGGGGGAACGTGGCACCGGGCGCCGGCTCGGGGCCGGTCGCAACCGCCGCCGGAGCAGCCGCATCATCGGCCACGGGCGCCCATTGTGGCGTAAAGAAGGCCTGCACATCGGCCAGACTGCGGGTACGGCGGAATGGCGGCAGTGAATCGAGGAAGACCCGACCATAGCCACGGTTGAGCAGGCGCGGGTCGCACAATACCAACACACCACGGTCGCTCTCACTGCGGATCAGGCGACCGACGCCCTGTTTCAGCGCGATCACCGCCTGCGGCAGCTGCTCATCGCGGAACGGATTGCCGCCCTGGCTGCGGATCGCCTCCAGCCGTGCCTCGTACACCGGATCGTCCGGCGCCGCGAACGGCAGCTTGTCGATCATCACCACGCTCAGCGCCTCCCCCACCACGTCCACGCCCTCGCGGAAACTGGCCGAGCCCAGCAGCACGCCATTGCCCGACTCGCGGAAGCGCTGCAACAGCGTCGCGCGCGGCGCCTCGCCCTGCACGAACAACGGCCATGGCCCATCACGCAGTGCCTCGGCGGCCTCGCGCAATGCACGGTGCGAGGCAAACAACAGGAATGCCCTGCCCTGCGACGCCTGCAACACCGGCCGCAGGGTCTGGATCAACGCAGTACCAAAGCCCCGCGCAGCCGGATCAGGCAGGCCTTCGGGCAGGTAGCACAGCGCCTGCTCCGGCCAATTGAACGGGCTTGGCTGGACCAGCGTATGCGGGTCATCCAGGCCCAGGCGGATGGCGATGTGGTCGAAGCCACCGCCCACGGTCAGCGTCGCCGAGGTGAAGATCCATGCCGCGCGACTGCGTTCGCGATGCTCACGTAACGGGCCGGACACATCCATCGGCGTGCGCTGGCAGCGAAAACCACGTGGCGTGAGCTCGTACCAGAGCACATCAGCGGCAGTGGCGGTTTCCGCCGGGTCGGTATCGAAATCGAGGGCAGGTTCGTCATCGCCCAGCCAGCGGCTGAGCCGCGAGACCGCCTCGCGCGCCCGCGCATGGCAGGCATCCAGGCCCGCCCCGGCTTCGCGCAGCGGCTGCAGTGCCTGCTCCAGCGTCACCAACCCCGCCATCACCGTATCGAATCCATCGCGCACCTGCGGCATCGCCAACGCGCGCCATTGCGTGCCACGCGGCGGCAGTCCCTCCATCGCCGAACGCAGGGCCAGCAGCGCCTGCTGCAACTGGTCGACCGGTTCCTGCAGCGCCGACTGCGCGCCGCCGACGCCACGCGCTTCGGCCAGGCAGTCGCGGCCCAGTTCCTGCCACGGGCGCATGCCGAAACCTTCGCCGAAGAACTGCGCGGCCAATTCGGGCAGCTGGTGTGCCTCGTCGATGACGAAGGCCTGCGCCCCCGGCAGCAGTTCACCGAAACCGTCCTGCTTCAGGGCCAGATCGGCCAGCAGCAGGTGATGGTTGACCACCACCACATCGGCCGCCTGCGCACGCTGCCGCGCGCGCACCACGAAGCAGTCATCCCAGAACGGGCAGTCGGTACCCAGGCAGTTGTCGACAGTGGAAGTGACCATCGGCAGCAGCGGCGAATCATCGGCCAGGCCTTCCAGTTCGGCGATGTCACCGAACTCCGAACGACCGGACCAGGCCAGGATGCGCTGGAACTGCGCCGCCTGTTCGGGGCTGGAAAAACGCGGCTCGCCGCGCGCCTGCTGCAGGCGATAGCGGCACAGGTAGTTCGCGCGCCCCTTCAGCAACGCACTGCGCAGGCCGACACCAAGTGCCTGACGCACCCGTGGCAGATCGCGGTGGTAGAGCTGGTCCTGCAGCGCGCGGGTTCCGGTGGAAATGATGGTACGCAACCCGGACAGCAGCACCGGCACCAGATAGGCAAAGGTCTTGCCAGTGCCGGTACCGGCCTCGGCCAGCAGCAGGTCACGCTGCTGCAGCGCATCGGCGATGGCTTCGGTCAG
The DNA here is from genome assembly GCF_059372495.1 of Stenotrophomonas sp. YJH_SMC_80. NCBI lineage: Bacteria > Pseudomonadati > Pseudomonadota > Gammaproteobacteria > Lysobacterales > Lysobacteraceae > Stenotrophomonas > Stenotrophomonas sp. YJH_SMC_80. The sequence goes on along the minus strand of NZ_JCAFVP010000001.1, from coordinate 388,936 downwards.
GTGCAGCTGTGCCGGACGCGGGACGAAGGCATCCAGGTGCGAGGCGAGCGCGCCGCCGTCGCTGAGGGCTTCGCGGCTGGCATGGACAAGGTCGGACATCAGAGGGAAAGGATACCCGGCCGGGCGCTGCCCGGCACCCGTTTCAAGCCAGGGCAACAGCAACGGCAACAGCAACAGCAACAGCGTTGTTCATGGCTCTGGGTTGCTGCGTGCTGGGCGGGCCGGGAGGGGCAGGCAGGACACGCCGTAAACCCATCCATGGGGGCTCGATGGCGCCTTGCTCGTGTGCGCTGTCCTGCGCACACGGCAAGACCGGGGTTGGGCGTCCTGCCCAACCCGCCCGAGGCGTGCCTCGGGCCCATGGCGCCAACGGTCCTGCCTGCCCCTCCCGCCCCGCCCCGCCCCGCCTTCGACAGTTTCCCGGTGACGGATGGACGTGCTTCGTGGCGTTGCGCTTGCTCGACTGGATTCAGAAGCGGTGGGTCGAACGGAAACAAGAAGGGGTCGGATCCGTTTTCCTGCGGAAAACGGATCCAACCCACAACGAGTGCGCGCAGCGCGCGACCCGCTTTTGATTTTCTTTTTCTCTTCCGTGGCTGGCAGCACACGGAAACTGTCAGAGGTCGGGCGGGGCGGGTTCGCGGGGGTGTCCGCGGCATGGATGCCGCGGCCAAGCCCCCAGGGACGGGTTCACGGCGTCCCCCGCGAACCCACCCCGCCCTGCCAAGCGCGGCTTTTGCTTTACGCGGCCAAGCAGCCAGCCACGAGGGGCTGCGCCGTTGGCTGAAAACTCAGTACCGCTTGATCCCCGGCACCGTGCAGCCTTCAATCTGCGCATGCGCCGACACCGCATTTTGCTTCTCGCCCCGCGCCAGGCGCGACTGCTCGATCGTCGCCCAATGCCGGCGGCACAGCGGCCCTGTCTTCGAGCCCAGGTCGACCGCCTTGCGCGCAAACGCCTCCGCCTGCGCCCACTGACCCTGCAGCAGCGCCAGCTCGGCGCGCTCCTGCAGCACCGCCGGGTCACCAGCGACGATCTCCAGCGCATGGTCCAGGCTGCTGGCGGCACCGGCCAGATCGTTGGCCTGGCGTTGTGCCTGCGCGGTCACCCGCAGATCTTCCACCTGCGAGTCACGCAACGGCTGCACCGACAACTCCTTGTCATCGGGGCCAGCGGCTGCGTCAACTGCGGCCAGGCGCTGCGCCGGCGTGGTGGTATCGACCGGTTTGACCACCGGCGGCGCACTGCTCACGCAGGCGGCCAGGGCCAGGCTGAGGCCGGTCAGGGCCAGGGGCTGCAGCAGGGATCGCATGTTCATCGGCATCATCGGCTCGGGGGAGGAGTGGCGGCGGCGGGCGTCGCGGCAGGTTCGGCAGGCGCTTCCGGCTTGCGGTCCAGGCCGAACCAGCTGCGCCAGCCACCACCCTCGCCTTCGGTCTCGCCCTGCCCGTCCGGCGACACCGCCGGTGCACAGGGCGCATAGGCCGGTGCATAGCCGACCACGAACGGGAAGCGGCGCGCTCCCGGGCAGCCCTCGTCGGTCGTGTTGAGGCCGCTGGCGGCCACCGACTGCCAGTCCAGGCCCTTGTTGCTGACCCGCAGCGGCGCACTGGGAAGACGCTGGAAGATGCCCGACCAGACCCGCATCGCGCCGGTGGCACCGTACAGGCCGGCCTGCTCGTTCTGGTCGTTGCCGATCCAGATCACCGCCAGGTGATCCCCGGTGTAACCGGCATACCAGCTGTCACGACCATCGTTGGTGGTACCGGTCTTGCCGGCCGGCTGCAGGCGGCTGAGGCCATCGGCGTTGAGCCGCTGCGCGGTGCCGCTGGCAACCACCTGCTGCAGGCCGACACTGATCAGGTTGGCGGCAATCGAATCGCCTTCCTGGGCCGGTGCCGGGGTCTTGTCGTAACGCTTGAGCAGCTTGCCCTGCGGATCGAGCACGCCACGCACCGCATGCAATGGCTGGATTTCGCCACCGGACGCGAGGAACTGGTACAGCTGTGCCATCGCGTAAGGGCTCTGGTCGGTCGAACCGAGGATCACCGCCGGATTCGCTTCGGCCTTGATGCCGGCCAGCACGTGGATCAGCTGGGTCACACGCTCGGGGCCGACCTGCATGCCCACGCGCACCGTGGCCTGGTTGTAGGAATGCGCCAGCGCGTCGATCAGGCGCACAGTGCCGTGGCTGCGGTTGTCCGCGTTGCCCGGGCTCCAGTTGCGGCCACGGCCGAGCTGCACCGTCACCGGCGAATCGTCGACCCAGCTGGCCAGCGAGTAGCGGTCCGGCTGCGCCAGCGCCAGCAGGTACACGAACGGCTTCAACAGCGAGCCGACCGGGCGCTGTGCTTCGATCGCTCGATTGAACCCCACCTCGGACACTTCACGGCTGCCGATCACCGCCAGCACGTCACCGTTGTGCACGTCGGTCAGCACCATGCCGGCCTGCAGTTCGGGACGGCGCTTGCTTTCCAGCGACTTGATGGTGCGGGTCACCGCGCCTTCGGCATAGGCCTGCGCAGACGGCGACATGCCGGTCATCACGCTCAGGCCGGCGCCCTGCAGCGCCGATTCCGGATAGTCATGGCCGAGCTGGCGGCGAACCAGGTCCACATAGGCCGGGAAGCGGTTGGCCGCCACCAGGCCCGGCGTCTTGGGCACGCCCAGCGGCGCCTTCAGTGCACGCTGGTACTCGGCATCGTCGATCAGCGTCGCCTCATGCAGCTTGCCCAGCACGAAATTACGGCGATCCAGTGCGCGTTCCGGGTTGCGCCGCGGATCGTAGTAGGACGGGCCCTTGACCAGGCCGATCAGCAGCGCGATCTGCTCGGTTTCCAGCGATTGCAGGTCACGGCCGAACCAGAACTCGGCGCCGGAAGACATGCCGTGGATGGCCTGGCTGCCGCGCTGGCCCAGGTACACCTGGTTGAGATAGGCCTCGAAGATGGTGCGCTTGTCGTAGCGCGCCTCCATGATCAGCGCGTACAGCACTTCGTTGAATTTGCGGGTGACCGTCTGCTCCTTGCCGATCCCGAGCAGGCCGCTGCGGGCCAGCTGCTGGGTCAGCGTGGACGCCCCCTGGCGACTCTGGCCACCGGAACGGACCGTCACCCACACCGCGCGCGCGATGCCGGACAGATCGATGCCGTGGTGACGGTTGAAGTCCTTGTCCTCCACCGCCTGCAAGCCGGTCACCAGCAGGTCCGGCGCCTCGTCCATGCGGATCAGGCGGCGTTCTTCCTGCTTCTGCCCGTACAGGGTGGCAATACGCGCCGGGTCCAGGCGCGCAGCCTTCAGCGCCTTGCGGTTGTCGGCATCACGCAGCGACGCGACCGCACCGTCTGCCAGCGACAGTTCCAGCCGACGCGGTGCGACGCGGCCATCCACATCGTTGTAGCCACGGCTGGAAATGACAAAGCGCCCGCCGTTCACCGCATAGGTCGCCGGCTCCTTGCCCTGCCCGTCATCGCGGTAGGCGGATGCGGCGAGTTCGGTCTTCAGGGTCGCCGCGTCCATCGCCTTGCCGGGTGTGAGCACCAGCGGCCGCGCATATACCCGGGTCGGGATCTGCCAGCGCAGTTCACCGAAGCGCTGGGTCACCTGTTGGTTCAGGTACAGCGTATAAGGGATCAGGAAGCCCAATCCCAACGCGACCGCAGCCATGCTCCAGGTGATCAGGCGACGCCGCCACAGCGGGCTGTCGTCCTGCTGGTCGTCGTCGAAATCGTCGATGTCGTCGGAATCGTAGCGTCGGGGCACGGGCATGCAGGCGGGTAGGGTCTGGCGAGTCTAACGCAGGCGCCGCGGTGGCTGGCAGGCGATGGCCCGCGGTTTCACTGCAGTTCAAGCAGCGCGCGGCGCCCGCCACCCGGCCCACGCGCCCGCAAGCGCTGCCCAGCCCCCTTTCCAGCCGCCCCCCGCCAGGCAGACGTTGGCCAGGCGTGCGATCAACCGCGGCGCATCATGGGCGATCCAGCCTGCCGGCACATCCACGCGGCGATACAGCTGCAGTCGCGACCAGGCCATGCGCCAGGCGAGCGCGTGAAGTCCCTGGAAGCGCTCCGGCGCCACCACCACGCCGCGCTGCCCCAGCAGATCGGCCAGGGCCAGCAGGCGCCCGGCCGTGCGCTGGCGCGCCTGTGAATCGAACAGATCGAGATGGCGCAGGCGTTGCAGGAAACCGCGGCGACTGGCACCGATCTGGTTGTTGCCATGCTGCCGGTAGTCGATGGTCGGTTCGGCCAGCATGTCCAGCCCTCCTCGCAGTGATGCGTTGACCGCGAGCCATTCGTCGTGACTCCAGCCCGCAGGCACGGGCAGTGATCCGACCACAAGCTGGCGACGCAGCGCACAGGTTGCGCCGGTGACAAAATTACGTTGCAGGATCACGTCGGCAGCCAGCCCGTCGCGCTCCAGCCCCACTTCGGCCAGGTGCACTTTCAGCACCTCCATCAGGCGCTGGCCCAGCGGCGCGCCCTGCGCATCCACCAACCTCGCGTCGCTGTGCAGCAGCAACAGGGCCGGGTCTGCCTGGAAGCGTTGAACATAGCGGCGGACACGCCCCGCATGCCAGACATCATCCTGGTCGCACAGGAACAGGATGTCGGCCTGGCAACGCGTCAGTGCATCGGCGAAATTGCGCACATAGCCGAGATTGCGCGCGTGCTGGACGATCTCGACACGGATACCCAGCGCCTGTGCACGCGGCACGAAGGCCTGCAGCAGCTGCAGCGTCTGGTCGCTGGAACCGTCATCGCCGATCATGACTTCGTTCACCGGAAGATCCTGGTCGAGGATGCTGTCCAGCTGCGCCTGCAGGTAGCGCGCACCGTTGTAGGTGCACAGCGCGACGCCAATGCGCTCGGCAGGGGCCGATCGGGATGGCGCGTCAGGCATCGAACGTACTCGCGGAAACAAGGGCCGGGGGATGGTAGCAGAGCCCCCCCCAAGAGGATGGATATGGTGGCTGGCTAGCCGTGGCCGGGATACGCAGCGATCCGCTGCACGGCCTGGGCCGCGCTCATCGGTCGCCACGTGTCCGCGTCGGGCTGGAACGGCCGCGGATGTACGTCCAGCAGCGCCTGCAGCGGGCCATTGTCCGCAATCAGATCCTGCTGCAGGCGTGACACCGGACCACGCGCCCGCGGCAGCACCGCGGCCAGGCCCCGCAGTGCCGCGCCCGGCAACGGCAGCGCCAATGTCGGCTGTGCCAGGCTGGCGTGCACGCGGCGGAACATCGCGTGATAGGGCAGGCGCTCGCCACCGCCGATTTCCAGCACCCGTGCCGACGCTGCACCGGTGGCGATGCAGGCCACCACGGCGCGGGCGATATCGTCGGCATGCACCGGTTGGCGCAGGCCTCCCACCAGCGGAATCGGAAACAGGCGCAGACGCAGCGCACGCTGCACGATCGGGGTGATGCTGCGGTCGATGCCGGCCCCATAGATCAGGGTCGGCCGCAGGATTGTCCAGCCCATGCCAAGGCGCTCGGCCTGCGCGATCAGGCCCGCTTCGCCCCGCTGCAGCATCGCCACGACGTCCTGCTCGTCGGCCTGCTCGGAATTCTGCTTGCTCAGCACGCTCATCGAACTGGTGGCGATGACCTGCTGCGCGGGGGCCGCCGTCTGCCGCGACAACCACTGCGCCAATGCTTCAAGGGGGCCGAAGCTGGCAATCGCCTGCCAGTCCGGAGACGGCACGCTGTCCAGCGCAGCCGCCAGGTCCCCGCACAGCCACTGCACGCCGTCCTGTGCCGGTCGCGGTTGCCGGCTCACCGCCTGTACCCGCCCATGCGCCTGCACCAGGCGCGGCAGCAGGAACCGGCCGATCTGGCTGGTGGCTCCGGAAACAAGGACGGTCATCGGCACTCCGTGGGGATGTTGCGAGGGGTGGCTACTATAGCGGTCCCTCCGGCAACGGCGGGCTCAGGGCGACGACACCCCGATGTCGCGCAGGCGCTGCCGCAACTGCTGGTACTCGCTGCTGGAAGGGCCGACGCCAAGCTCGCCCGCCTGCTGGAGCGCACGTTCGGCAAAGGCGACATCTCCGTTGCCCAATCGTTCGCTGCCAATCGCAATCCAACGCTGCGCGAGGCGCTGGCGGGCCGCAGGCAGGCCGCCAGCGGTGGGAGACAACGTCTGCCAGGCCTGCAGGCAGGCACCTGCAGCCTGCACCCGGTTCTGCCGGAGGTTGTCGTCGAAACAACGGCGACTGGCAGGCAGCAGGCGCGCGGCCGCGGCCTTCACACGTGAATCGCGCGGTGCCAGCGCCTGTGCTTCGCGAAGGGCATCGAATGCGCTGTGCCCCGGCGGGCTGATCCATTGGCCTGCGCGCTCGGCGCGTTCGATCCGGCGCAGGTGATCGCGCAGCTCGCGTTCACGCTGCGCGTTGCTCACTGCGGGCTGCTGCAGTGCCTCCCGGGCCTGCCGTGCACGCTGCAGGCGCTGCACCAGTTGCTGTCGTGCCGCCTGCGAAGCGCCCAGTGCTTCGGCCAGCACGGCATCACGCTGCGCCGCCTCGAACTGGAAATCGTCGGCCTGGATCTGGCTTCGCGCCAGCACCGCCTGCAGCACCTGCTCGCGGCCCCGCTGGGCAGTGGGATCGTCCGGCGCCACCGCCAGCACGGCCAGGAACCCCTTTGCGGCACGTTCCAGCTGCTGTCGCTGAAGTGCGCGCTGTGCCTGCCGCAAGCGCTCGTCGACCGCCCGTGCCAGGGCCTCCTGGCTGGCGGGAAGATCGGCGTGGCCTGCATCGAACAGGCGCGCGCGCTGCAACGTCGCAGCGGCTTCAGCCAGTTCCCCGCGTCCGGCCAGCGCGCGCGCATGCTGCAGCAGATCGCTCAGTGCATCCTCGCGCCCCTCCAGAGCGGGCAGGTTGTCCGGCTGCAGTGCCAGGATGCGCTGGAACAGCGGCAACGCACTGCTGTCGCCATCGTCCAGCCGGCCGGCCGCGAACGCATTGCGGGCCTGGGCCAGCAACGCGCCGATACCGGCGCCGGCGCTACGCCGCGCCTGCAGTTGGCGGGCCACGGCGTCGGCGTCGCCCTGCGGCACCTGCAGCTCGCGGGCCAGCGCCAGTGACTGCGCGCTGCCCTCCAGATCGTCGCCCTGCAGCTTGTCGCGGGCCTGCTGCAATGCTGCCGCGGCGGTTCGTGCAAGGCCCTGGCGCGCCTGCGGCCGATCGCCATCCAGTGCCAGCACCGCCTGGTAGCGCTCCCGCGCACCACTGCCGTCGGCCGCACTCAGCCGGCCGGCGGCGAGCGCGCGATCGCCTTCGACCAGCAGCTGTTCGATCTGCGGCTCGTCCCAGAACCAGTCGGCCAGCGGCTTGCGCAGCAGCACCAGCAGCACGAACACCGCCAGCGCCGCGACCAGCGCCCATCGCCAGACCCGCCGCGCATGACGTGCCTGCAGCCACCACCAGCGGCCTTCGCGGCGGACGCGATCCAGCGCAGGGTGTTCAGCGCCATGCGGGCGATGCGGGGGCTCGCGTTCCATGCGTGCAGGGTAGCCGGGGCGGCGTGAAGCTCAGCCGAGGCGACGCGCCTCGCTCACGCCCGGCAGCGCGTCCAGCTTGCCCAGCAGGTTCGACAACTGGTCGTAGTCGCTGACCTTCAGCCTCAGGCGCAGATGGGCACGGCCACTGTTGCGCACGTTGTCACTGTGGATGTCGAGCACGTAGGCGTCTTCCTGGGCGATCAGGTTGGTGATGTCCTTCAGCAGCCAGCGGCGGTCGACCGCATTGACCACCACGTCCACCTCGTAGCCGCCCCCGGCCTGGCCCCATTCCACCGGCAGGATGCGCTGCGGGCTGGTGGCCGCCAGCCGGGCCAGCGCGGCACAGTCTGCCCGGTGCACGGTGACACCGCGGCTACGGGTGAGGTAGCCGACGATCGGTTCGCCGGCCACCGGCTGGCAGCAGCGCGCCAGCTGCACCAGCAGATTGCCCACGCCCTGCACCGTGAACTTGGACTTGCCCAGGTTCTCGCGGCGGGCGGTCGGGCGCGGAAGCGCCGGCGCAGGGGCCGGCTGGCTGGCCGCGCGCTCTGCTTCCAGCAGCGTACGGCTGACCTGGTTCGGGCCAGTGTCGCCCAGCGCCACCTGGATGTAGAGGTCGTCAACGCTGTCGGCATGGAACTTCTTCGCCGCCACCGCCAGATCCGAATGCTGCAGCCCCAGGCGCTTCAGCTCGCGCTCGAGCAGTTCGCGCCCGGCCTGCACGTTGCGCGCGCGGTCCAGCTTGTGGAACCAGCTGCGCACCTTTTCGCGCGAGCGGTTGCTGGCCAGGAAGCCCAGCGCGGGCATCAGCCAGTCGCGGCGGGGGTCGGCCTCCTTGCCGGTGAGGATCTCGACACGGTCGCCGCTGCGCAGGCGATAGGTCAGCGGCACGATGCGGCCATTGACCTTGGCGCCGCGGCAGCGGTGGCCCACCATCGTATGTACCTGGTAGGCGAAATCGAGCGGCGTGGCCCCCTGGGGCAGGTCCAGCACCTCGTCCTTCGGGCTGAGCGCATAGACCCGGTCCTCGGTCAGCTCGGCGTCGAGTGCCCCGGCCAGTTCGTTGCCCTGCCCGTCCTGCGCCTGCTCCAGCAGCTGGCGCATCCAGGTGATCTTGCGATCGAACGACTTTTCCGCGCCCTTGCCGCCTTCCTTGTACTTCCAGTGCGCGGCCACGCCCAGCTCGGCCTGGGAATGCATCTCGTGGGTGCGGATCTGCACTTCGATCGTGCGCCCTTCCGGGCCGACCACGGCGGTGTGCAGCGAACGGTAGTCGTTGGCCTTCGGGCGTGCGATGTAATCGTCGAACTCGCTCGGCACCGGGGCCCACAGCGCATGCACCACACCCAGCGCGGCGTAGCAGGCGGCGACGTCGTCGACCATCACCCGCACCGCGCGGATGTCGTACAGCTGGTCGAACGCCAGCCGCTTCTTCTGCATCTTCCGCCAGATGCTGTAGATGTGCTTGGGGCGGCCACTCACTTCGGCATGGATGCCCTGTGCGGCCAGCTCGCGCGACAGCTGCTTCTTCACGTTCTGCACGTAGCGCTCGCGCGCCACGCGGGTTTCGTCCACTTCGCGCGCGATGCGGCGGTAGGTTTCCGGCTCCAGGTGGCGGAACGCCAGGTCCTCCAGCTCCCACTTCAGCTGCCAGATGCCCAACCGGTTGGCCAGCGGCGCATGGATGTCGCGGGTCAGCTGCGCCAGCGCCCGGCGCTGCTCGTCGTCCAGCTTGTCGGCAGCGCGCATTCTCGCCAGCTGCCGGGCCAGCAGGATCGGCACCACGCGCAGGTCGCGGATGATCGCCAGCAGCAGGCGGCGCAGGCCCTCGCTGTTGCGCCCGGCCTCGCGGCCAGCATGCAGCGCCCAGACCGGATCGGCGGCGTCCTGGCCGTCGAGCAGGCCGATCACCGCCGCCTTGTGGTTGCCCAGCGGCAGCTGGTCCAGGCTGGCGCGCAGGCCGGGCAGGTCGAACAACAGCGCGGCAACCACCGCGCCTTCGTCGGCGGAGAGCATCGACAGTGCATCGAGGGTATCGCCCAGCACCGACCAGCTGGCGCGCATCTGGTGGTCGCACTCCGGTGCTTCCCAGTGTTCGCGCAGGGCCTGGCGCAGCGGAGCGGGCAGCACCGCGGCGGAGGGACGGTTCAACAAGGCATCCAGGCCGGGGACAGAAGCGCGGTTCACAGCATCGAGCAGGCAAGACAGAGGTTCCTACACTAGCGCCGGCGCCGTTCAGGGACAATCACCGCGGCCACCATCACCCGGCATGAAGACATGCCGCTACACTCGCCGGCAAACCCAGGAGAGTTCCGCCATGCCCTCGATCGCCCCACGTTTCCGTCCACGGCTGCTGGCCTGCGCCGCACTGCTGCTGTCCCTGTCGGCGCCTGCGCTGGCCCAGCGCGTGGTGGACGGTGACCTGCAGCAGCAGATGTCGCCGACCGAATTCAAGGCGGCCGGCCTGGACAAGCTGAGCGCGCAGGAACTGGCCACGCTCAACCGCTGGCTGCAGGGCAAGGTTGAAGCGGCGACGACCCAGGCTGTGGCAGCGGTACGCGAAGAAGCCCGCGAACAGGGCCGCCAGGAAGTGATCGTGAAGAACCGCGGGTTCTTCGATTTCGGCAGCAGCGAGCCGATCACCGGCGTGCTGCAGGGCGAGTTCCGTGGCTTCGGCAAGGGCCGCGTCTACGTGCTGGACAACGGCCAGGAATGGGAGCAGACCGACAGCACCAGCGTGGTCGGCGTGCGCAAGCAATCGCCCAATGTCAGCATCAAGCCCGGCGTGATGGGCGTGTGGTACATGAAGGTGGAAGGCGTGAACAGCCAGCCCAAGGTGCGCCGCTCCAAGTAGTGGATCCACGCCACGCGTGGATGACATTCCACCGTACCCCGCCGGTCATCGTCCGGCGGGGTCGGGTCGGGGGTTACGAGGCCTGGCGCAGTGCCGTCACCCGCTGCGCCAGCTTCTTCGCCGAAATGCCGGTACGTGCCCCCAGCTCCTGCGCGAACAGCGACACCCGCAGCTCTTCCAGGTCCCAGCGCAGCGCCTGCCATTGCGGGCGATCGCGCAGGCCCTGCTGCTCTGCCGTTTCCAGCGCTTCCAGGAACGGATGCAGTTCCAGCATGCGTGCCTGGTCACGTGGCGGATCACGCTTGGCGCGTTCGGTGCGCAGGATCATCGCCTTCAGGTAGCGCGGATACTGCGCCAGCGCGTCGGCCGGCGTATCGCGCAGGAAACCGGGGTGGATCAGCCCGGACAGCTGCGCTTCCATGTCGTCCAGGTTGCCGCGCGCCCAACCCATCAACGGTGCTTCCAGCATCGGCTTCAGTTCCGCCACCAGCGCCAGGATGGTTTCGGCCAGTTTCAGCCGCGACATGGCCTCGCCGAACAGGGCCTTGGCCGCATGCTCACGGCGCTGTTCGAAGGCCGCCGCATCGCGGATGTCTTCCAGGCCCTCCGCCAACACCGCGTTCATCGCCGCATCCACCAGGTCTCCGCGCAGACGCTCCTGCGACTCGATCGCCGCATACAACAGGCCGGTCTTGGCGCCCACCGGCAGCTGCTTGCGCGCCTGCTTGACCTTCTCGGCCAGGGCGATCTCCAGCAGCCGGCGCACGCCCAGCGGGTGAGCCTCCTGTGCCTGCTGCCGATCGGCGAAGATGCGCAGCGCCACGCTGTCACCCTCGTCCAGCAATGCCGGATAGGCCGGAACGCCGGCTTCACCGGGCACCTGCAACGGTATCGGCGTGGCCGGGAACGTGCGCAGGCCATCGGCCGCCATCTCGCGGCCAGCGCGTGCAGCGAAGGCATCGCCGGCACGACCGCCGAATTTCGCGCGCAGTGCGTCCAGATCACGCGAAGTGGCCAGCACCTTGCCCTGCTCGTCGCGCAGCCGCAGGTTCATGTGCAGGTGCGGCTCGATCGAACCGGGCTCGAAATCGAGCGCGGTCACGGTGGCACCGGTTGCACGTGACAGGAAACGCGCCAGTTCGCCGGTGATGGCATCGGCGCTGGGCTGCGGGAACGCCTCGTAGAACGCGCGGCCGAAGTCCGGCGCCGGCACGTAGTTGCGACGCATTGCCTTGGGCAGGCTGCGGATCAGTGCCGAGGCCTTGTCGGCGACGAAGCCCGGCGCCAGCCAGCCCAGCTGCACCGGGTCCAATGCATTGAGCAGGTGCAGCGGCACGTCCAGGGTCACGCCGTCATCGTCGGCACCCGGCTCGAAGCGGTAGTGCAGCGGCAACCGCGCCTGGCCCAGCGCCAGGTATTTCGGGTAGCGCTCCTGCTCACTGCCCTCGCCGGGCAGCAGGTCTGCGAGCGACCAATGCAGCGCCTTGCGCTGTTCCGGCGCCAGTCCCTTCCACCAGGTATCCAGCCCCGCCGCCGAATGGATCTGCGGCGGTACCCGGTCCAGGTACCAGCGCGCCTGCCAGTCCTCGTCGGCAACAATGCCGGCGCGGCGCAGCTTGGCTTCCTCCTCGCGGGCGACCTCCAGCACTTTCTGGTTGTCGGCCACGAAACTGGCGCGGGTGTTGATCTCGCCGGTCACCAATGCCTGGCGCACGAAGATGTCATGTGCCTCGCCCGGCTCGATGCGGCCGTAATGCACCGGCTTCTTCGGCGCCAGCACCAGGCCGAACAGGCTGATCTGCTCGGAGGCCAGCACCTGTCCCTGCGCGCGCGACCAGTGCGGATCGAAGTGCTTGCGCAGCAGCAGGTGCGGCAGCTCGGCAATCACCCAGTCCGGTTCGATCGCGGCCAGGGTCATGCCCCACACCTTCTGCGTATCCAGCAGGTTGGCCACCAGCAGCCACGGCGGCGGCCGCTTGGACAGCGCCGACCCCGGGAACGGCAGGAACCGGCGCTGGCGTGGTGCCTGGAAATCGCCCTTCTCGGTGCGGTGGCCGATCTGCGTCGGCAGGCCCGCCACCAGCGCCCGGTGCAGGGTCTGGTAGGCGGCGGCGCGCACGCGTTCGCTGAAACCGCCGCCAACCGGCGCCTGTTCCTTCTGCGCGCGCACGGCCACCGGCGCCGGTGCGGCCTCGGCCTTGCCTTCGCGGGCCAGGCGCGCGGCGCGGTGCAGCTGGCCCCGGGTGGCTTTCACCGCCGCCGCGTCGTCACGCGCCGGTGCCGGCGCACTGCTGCCGGCCAGCAACGGCGCCATCGACGCCTCGCTGGCCTCCTCCTTCCAGCCCAGTTCCTCGCACAGCAGCCGCAGCTGGCGATGCAGCTCGCGCCACTCGCGCATGCGCAGGAAGCCGAGGAAATGACGTCCGCACCAGTCGCGCAGCTTGGACTGGGTCAGGTCTTCATGGGCCTGCCGGTAGGCATCCCACAGGCGCAGCACGCCAACGAACTCGGAGCGGCCATCGGCGAACTGCGCGTGCGCGCTGTCGGCCGCACCACGCGCTTCGGGTGGGCGTTCGCGCGGGTCCTGGATGCCCAGGAACGAGGCGATCACCAGCATCGGCCGCAGGCAGCCTGCGGCCTGCGCGGCCACCAGCATGCGCGCAAGCTTCACGTCCACCGGCAGGCGTGCCATCTGCTTGCCGATGGTGGTCATGCGCCGCTCGGCGTCGATCGCGCCCAGTTCGGTCAGTTGCTGCCAGCCATCGGCCACCGCACGCTCGTCCGGCGCTTCCAGGAACGGGAAATCCTCGATGCGGCCCAGGCCCAGCTGCAGCATGCGCAGGATCACCCCGGCCAGGCTGGAGCGGCGGATTTCCGGATCGGTGAATTCGGGCCGCGCCTGGAAATCGGCTTCGGCGTACAGGCGGTAGCAGATACCTTCGGCGATACGTCCGCAGCGACCTTTGCGCTGGTTGGCGCTGGCCTGCGAGATCGGCTCGATGTGCAGGCGGTCCAGCTTGTTGCGCGGGCTGTAGCGCTTGACGCGGGCGAAGCCCGGATCGACCACGTAACGGATGCGCGGCACCGTCAGCGAAGTTTCCGCCACGTTGGTGGCCAGCACGATGCGCCGGTTCGGCCCGGGGTTGAACACCCGGTCCTGGTCCTGGTTGGACAGCCGCGCGTACAACGGCAGCACCTCGGTATTGCGGTACTTGCGCCGTTCCAGCGACTGGTGCGCATCGCGGATCTCGCGCTCGCCCGGCAGGAAGATCAGCACGTCGCCGCGCGCATCCAGGCGGGTGATCTCGTCGATGGCCGACACGATGGCGTCGTTGACGGTGCGGTCGCCCTGGTCTTCGCCCTCGCCTTCCAGCGCGCGGTAGCGCACTTCCACCGGATAGGTACGGCCTTCGACGCTGATCACCGGCGCATTGTCGAAATGCTGGGCGAAGCGTTCGGTGTCGATGGTGGCCGAGGTGACGATCAGCTTCAGGTCCGGCCGCTTGCGCAGCAGCTGCTTCAGGTAGCCCAGCAGGAAATCGATGTTGAGGCTGCGTTCGTGCGCCTCGTCGACGATGATCGTGTCGTAGTTCGACAGCCAGCGGTCACTGGCGATCTCCGCCAGCAGGATGCCGTCGGTCATGAACTTGATGCGGCTGTCTTCGCTGACCTTGTCATTGAAGCGCACCTGGTAGCCGACCAGCTGGCCCAGTTCACTCTGCAGTTCCTGTGCCACGCGGCTGGCCACCGCACGTGCGGCAATCCGTCGCGGCTGGGTGCAGCCGATCATGCCGGCCTGGCCACGGCCGGCGGCCAGGCACAGCTTCGGCAGCTGGGTGGTCTTGCCCGAGCCGGTTTCACCGGCGATCACCACCACCTGATGTTCGCGGATCAGCGCGATGATGGCGTCGGCTTCACGCGCAATCGGCAGCTGCGGGTCCAGAGTAATGGACGGCTGCTGTTGCGCCCGCACCTGCCGGCGCTGCACCGACGCCTGCAAGGCCTGCTCGAAGGTGGCGGCCAGCGCCGCATCCCGGGGCTTGGCCTGGCAACGCGAGAGCATTCCCAGCAAACGGCCCCGGTCGCGGCTCATGGCGCCGTCGATGGCGGCACGCTGTTGGCGCAGGCGGGGCGATGGATTTTTATCGATAGAGTTCATCAATCGGTTCGTTCAAAACTTTGAAAGCGACCAGTCATCACGACCGGTTTATTGTGAAGGCCAACGATTCCACAAGGAGGAACCCCATGGCGAAGACCAAGAGCACGACCAAGGCCAAGACCGGCAAGCAGAAGCTTGCAGCGGCGGCACCGTCGGCACCGAACATCGATATCGGGATCACCCAGGGCGACCGCAAGAAGATCGCTGACGGTCTGTCGCGCTTCCAGGCCGATGCGTTCACGCTCTACCTGAAGACGCACAACTTCCACTGGAACGTGACCGGGTCGATGTTCAACTCGCTGCACACCATGTTCGAGACGCAGTACACCGAGCAGTGGGCGGCACTGGACGACGTGGCCGAGCGCATCCGCGCGCTGGGCTTCAATGCCCCGGGCTCCTACCGGGAATTCGCTGCGCTGACCTCGATCGCCGAGGAACCGGGCCTGACCGACAGTGCGGACTGGCGTGAAATGGTACGCCAGTTGGTGGTCGCCAACGAAGCGGTCTGCCGTACGGCACGTGAAGTGCTGGAGGTGGCGGCCAAGGGGGATGACGCCCCGACCGAGGATCTGATGACCCAGCGCCTGCAGACCCACGAGAAGTACGCCTGGATGCTGCGCTCGCTCCTCCAGTAAGGGTTGGGGGTGTTCGGCAGGGCTGCGCCCTGCACCCGCAGAGGCAACGGCAACGTCAAAAGCTGGCTATCTGTGGGCTGGCGGGGTGGGTCCGGTGGCAGGGGACGCCGTAAACCCGTCCTTGGGGGCTTGGCCGCGGCATCCACGCCGCGGACACGCCTGCCACCGGCCCCACCCCGCCTTCGACAGTTTTCCGCGATCTGCTGGAACAGCGTCCGCTCTGGTAGGTGTCGACCTTGGTCGACACGAATGAATTCATTCGATATCTGACAGAGGTGTCGACCAAGGTCGACACCCACCAACGGCCGCGGGAAACTGTCGAAGGTGGGGCGGTGTCGGATTGCGGGGTGTCAGCCGCATGGATGCGGCTGCCAAGCCTACACGGACGTACTTGCGGCGTCCCCGCGCTCCGACACCACCCCGCCAACCCGCGAATCACCCCAGAGCCGGCTGTTGCCTTTGACGTTGCTCTGGCTTGTAGCAGGTGCAGGGCGCAGCCCTGCCGACTCCCCCGCCGGGGTAAACTAGCCGGATGGCTTCCCGTCCCGCGCACGACCTGCTCCAACGCGTCTTTGGTTATGACGATTTCCGTGGTCCGCAGCAGGACATCGTGGAGCATGTGGCTGCCGGTCATGATGCCCTGGTACTGATGCCCACCGGCGGTGGCAAGTCGCTGTGCTACCAGGTCCCGGCCCTGCTGCGTGACGGATGTGGCATCGTCATCTCGCCGCTGATCGCGCTGATGCAGGACCAGGTCGAAGCTCTGCGCCAGCTCGGCGTGCGTGCCGAGTACCTGAATTCAACCCTGGATGCCGAGACCGCCGGCCGCGTCGAGCGCGAACTGCTCGCGGGTGAGCTGGACATGCTCTATGTCGCTCCCGAGCGGCTGCTGACCGGCCGCTTCCTGTCGCTGCTGTCGCGCAGCCAGATCGCCCTGTTCGCCATCGACGAAGCCCACTGCGTGTCGCAGTGGGGCCACGACTTCCGCCCGGAATACCGCCAGCTGACCGTACTGCACGAGCGCTGGCCGCAGATTCCGCGGATCGCGCTCACCGCCACCGCCGACCCGCCGACCCAGCGCGAGATCGCCGAGCGCCTGGATCTGCAGGAAGCACGCCACTTCGTCAGCTCCTTCGACCGCCCCAACATCCGCTACACCGTGGTGCAGAAGGACAACGCGCGCAAGCAGCTGACCGATTTCCTGCGCGGCCACCGTGGCGAGGCCGGCATCGTCTACTGCATGTCGCGGCGCAAGGTCGAGGAGACCGCTGAATTCCTCTGCGGCCAGGGCTTCAACGCCCTGCCCTACCACGCCGGCCTGCCGCCGGAAGTGCGCGCGAACAACCAGCGCCGCTTCCTGCGCGAGGACGGCATCGTCATGTGCGCCACCATCGCCTTCGGCATGGGCATCGACAAGCCGGACGTGCGCTTTGTCGCGCATACCGACCTGCCCAAGTCGATGGAAGGCTACTACCAGGAAACCGGCCGCGCTGGTCGTGATGGCGAAGCTGCCGAGGCCTGGCTGTGCTACGGCCTGGGCGACGTGGTACTGCTCAAGCAGATGATCGAACAATCCGAGGCCGGCGAAGAACGCAAGCAGCTGGAGCGGGGCAAGCTCGATCACCTGCTGGGCTACTGCGAATCCATGCAGTGCCGCCGCCAAGTGCTGCTGGCCGGTTTCGGCGAGACCTATCCCCAGCCGTGCGGCAACTGCGACAACTGCCTGACGCCGCCGGCCTCGTGGGACGCGACCATTCCGGCGCAGAAGGCGCTGAGCTGTGTCTACCGCACTGGCCAGCGCTTCGGCGTCGGCCACCTGATCGACGTCCTGCGTGGCAGCGAGAACGAGAAGGTGAAGCAGCAGGGCCACGACAAGCTCAGCACCTACGCCATCGGCCGCGATCTGGATGCGCGCACCTGGCGCAGCGTGTTCCGCCAGCTGGTCGCCGCCAGCCTGCTGGAAGTGGACAGCGAGGGCCACGGTGGCCTGCGCTTGACCGATGCCAGCCGTGACGTGTTGACCGGCCGCCGCCAGATCAGCATGCGCCGCGATCCAGCCAGCAGCACCAGCGGACGCGAGCGCAGTGCGCAGCGCACCGGCTTGTCGGTACTGCCGCAGGACCTGGCCCTGTTCAACGCCCTGCGCGGCCTGCGTGCCGAACTGGCGCGCGAACAGAACGTGCCGGCCTTCGTGATCTTCCACGACAGCACCCTGCGCAACATCGCCGAGCAGCGCCCGACCAGCCTGGATGAACTGGCCCGGGTCGGCGGCATCGGCGGCACCAAGCTGAGCCGCTACGGCCCGCGCCTGGTCGAGATCGTGCGCGAAGAAGGCTGACGCCGGGCTCCCTGTAGCACCGAGCCCACGCTCGGCTGCCGTGGCCGCAGAAGCAGCAGAGCGCGGGTTCGGCTCTACATTGGTGCAGGTCCAACCTTGAACCGACCATTCAGCCGGAAGTGCATCCACGGCCGCTTGCGGCTAGATTAGCGCCATGTCCCTCGCCTCGACCCTGCTCCGTGTCGTGCTCATGCTCAGCCTGCTGCTCAACGGGCTGAACGCGGCCATGGCCAGCGGTCACGAGGAAATGGGCCGGATGGCCCACGCGGCAGCCGCCCTTGAAGGCGGCAATGCCGACTGCCACCACCACGCCGCCATGCACGCCGATCAGGCCCCGCAGGCCAAGGCCCCCGCCCACGACACCCACTGCCAGATCAAGGACTGCGTGCGCAGCTGCGCCCAGCACCCGCTGCTGGTGGTGCAGGCGTTGCCGTTCATGGCCGGCCCGGCGTTGTCGCTGGCACCACAGCCGATGCCGGCCACCGGCCGCCCGTCGCCGCCGCTGCCGCCGATCTCACGCCCTCCCATCGGCTGATTCCCCACGCACTGTGCGCCCTGCGCACCGGAGCCGGCGGCCTGCCGGCGTCTTTCCGTGTCTGGAGTCTCCACCATGAATACCCGCAATCCCCCCGGTCCGGGTGCTGTGCCCATGCCGTCGCGCCGCCTGTTCGTGCAGGGCCTGGCCGCCGGTGGCGTGGTCGCCGGCATCGCCGCTGTCGGCGTGCCGCAACGCGCGCTCGCCGCCGCCACTGCCACCCCACGGCTGGCCGGTGCCCCCGCCGTGCTCAGCGATACCCGCATCGAACTGGCCATCGGCGAATCGCTGGCCAATTTCACCGGCCGCACCCGCCCGGCGATCACCGTCAACGGCTCGTTGCCGGCCCCGGTCCTGCGCTGGCGCGAAGGCCAGACCGTGGACCTGTTCGTGCGCAACACGCTGGAACGCCACCCGACCTCCATCCACTGGCACGGCATCCTGCTGCCGGCCAACATGGACGGCGTGCCGGGCCTGAGCTTCAACGGCATCGGCCCCGGCGAGACCTACCACTACCACTTCCAGCTGAAGCAGTCGGGCACCTACTGGTACCACAGCCACTCGATGTTCCAGGAACAGGCCGGCCTGTACGGCGCGCTGATCATCGACCCGGCCGAACCGGCGCCGTACCACCACGACCGCGAGCACGTGATCATGCTGTCCGACTGGACCGACATGGACCCGGGCGCGCTGTTCCGGCGCATGAAGAAGCTGGCCGAGCACGACAACTACTACAAGCGCACCCTGCCCGACTTCCTGCGCGACGCGAAACGCGACGGTTGGTCCGCGGCGCTGTCCGACCGTGGCATGTGGGGCCGGATGCGGATGACGCCCACCGATATCTCCGATATCAACGCGCATACCTACACCTACCTGATGAACGGCACCGCCCCGGCCGGCAACTGGACCGGCCTGTTCCGCAGTGGCGAAAAGGTGCTGCTGCGCTTCATCAACGGCGGGTCGATGACCTACTTCGACGTGCGCATCCCCGGTTTGAAGATGACCGTGGTGGCCGCTGACGGCCAGTACATCCACCCGGTCAGCATCGACGAATTCCGCATCGCTCCCGCCGAAACCTACGACGTGCTGGTCGAACCCACCGGCCAGGATGCGTTCACCATTTTCTGCCAGGACATGGGTCGCACCGGCTACGCCGCCGGCACGCTGGCGGTACGCCACGGGCTGCAGGCACCGATTCCCGCGCGCGACCCACGCCCGTTGCTGACGATGAGCGACATGGGGCACGACATGGGCAGTGGTGGCCATGGTGGCCACGACATGGCCGCGATGAAGGGCACGGAAGGTAGCTGCGGCGCCAGCATGGGCCATGGTGCGCACGGCGGCGGTGCCGCCAGCAAGGTACCGAAGCATCCGGCCAGCGAGCGCAACAACCCGCTGGTGGACATGCAGAGCTCGGCTACCGAACCGAAGCTGGACGACCCCGGCATCGGCCTGCGCGACAACGGCCGCCAGGTGCTGACCTACGGCGCGATGCGCAGCCTGTTCGAAGACCCGGATGGCCGCGAGCCGAGCCGCGAGATCGAGCTGCACCTGACCGGCCACATGGAGAAGTTCTCCTGGTCGTTCGATGGCGTCCCGTTCGCCAGCGCCGAGCCGCTGCGGCTGAACTACGGCGAGCGCATGCGCATCGTGCTGGTCAACGACACCATGATGCAGCACCCGATCCACCTGCACGGCGTGTGGAGCGATCTGGAAGACGCGCAAGGTGAGTTCCAGGTCCGCAAGCACACCATCGACATGCCGCCGGGCACCCGCCGCAGCTATCGCGTGCGCGCCGATGCACTCGGCCGCTGGGCCTACCACTGCCATCTGCTGTACCACATGGAAGCGGGCATGATGCGCGAAGTGAGGATCGAAGAATGAGCCGCTCACTGCTTTCCCCCAGCCTGCTGGCCCTGGGCCTGGCCGCCGCGTTGCCGGTGTTCGCGCAGTCGCACGCCGGCCATGACATGGGCGCGATGAACGTGCCTGCGAAGAGCGCGAAGACCCCGGCCGAACCGGTCGATCATTCAAAGATGGATCATTCGGAGATGGACATGGGTGCGGCGGATCAGGCCGGCATGGACCACTCCACGATGGACCACTCGAAGATGGACCATGGCGCGATGCAGCCATCTGCGATGGACCATTCGCAGATGGACCACGGGGCGATGGGCCACGGCACGCCTGCACCCACCGAACCGCGCGAACCGATCCCGGTCCCGACCGATGCCGACCGCGCCGCCGCCTTCCCGCCGATCGCGCGTGGCGCGATGGAACACGCGCCGGAGATCAACAGCCTGCTGCTGATCGACCGGCTTGAGCATTGGGATGGCAAGAGCAGCAACGGCCAGGCATGGGAAGCCACCGGCTGGGTCGGCGGCAACATCAACCGCCTGTGGCTGCGCACCGATGGCGAACGCAGCCGCGGCCGCACCGAATCGTCGTCACTGGAAGCACTGTATGGCCGCAGCGTGTCGCCGTGGTGGGACGTGCTGGTCGGCGTGCGCCAGGACTTCCGCCCGTCCGACTCGCGCACATGGGCGGCCATCGGCATCCAGGGTCTGGCGCCGTACAAGTTCGAAAGCTCGGCCACGCTGTACATGGGCTCCGGCGGCCAGGTGTTGGCCAAGGCCGAGATCGAGTACGACGTGCTGTTGACCAACCGATTGATCCTGCAGCCGCTGCTGGAAGCTACCGTTGCGGCCAAGGACGAGCAGGAGTACGGCATCGGCCGTGGCCTGAACAAGGTAGAGGCCGGCCTGCGCCTGCGCTACGAGTTCAGCCGTCGCTTCGCGCCTTACATCGGCATCAGTCACGAACGCAGTTTTGGCGACACCGCCGACTATGCCGGTGACCACGCGCGCGACACGCGCTGGGTGGCCGGCGTGCGCATGTGGTTCTGAGCAGCGGATCGTGAGCAATGGCCAGCCCCGGCAGCCGCCGGGGCCGGCTACACTGCGCCACGTTCCAATGCAGGCACCGCCATGTCGTTGCAGATCCGCCGCGCCACCCTTGCTGATGTCGACGCGCTGTCGGCGATCGCCATCGCCACGTACAACGAAACCTGGGGCGATTCCTATCCGCCGCAGGAGCTGCACGATTTCCTGCAGGCGCACTACAGCAGCGAACCGCAGCGCATCGAACTGTCCGACCCACGCAGTGCCATCTGGCTGTTGCTGGACGGTGACGCCGTGGTCGGCTACCTGGCCGCCGGTGCCAACACCTTGCCGCACACGGATGCATGCGAAGGTGACATCGAACTGAAGCGGTTCTACATCCTGGCCGCACACCAGAACGGCGGACATGGTGCACGCATGATGGACGCGTTCATGGCGTGGCTGGACCAGCCGCAGCGCCGCACCCTGTGGGTGGGCGTGTGGGAAGAGAATTTCGGCGCACAGCGCTTCTACGCGCGCTATGGCTGCAGCAAGGTTGGCGAGTACGACTTCATCGTCGGTGACACGCGCGACCGCGAGTTCATCCTGCGGCGGCCGTGATCACGCGCCCCATGTAGAGTGAAGCTTGCTCGACTGTTAGCGCCAAACGTCGAGCATGGCTCGACGCTACAAACTAGAAATCGAACAACTCCGACAGGAAGCTGTCCTTCTTCTTTTTCTTGTAGCCGTGTCCCCGGTTGTCCTCGTAGCGCTGGCCGAGGTGGCGGGTATCACGGTGCATCACCGGTGGCGGCGCGGACGCCGGCTGAGCCTGCACGGGCGCTGGCGGAGGTACTGCAGCACCGGCGCCCGCACGTTCGATGATCTTGTCCAGCTCGCCACGATCCAGCCACACACCGCGGCAACTCGGGCAATAATCAATCTCGATGCCATGGCGTTCGGCCATCTGCAGCGTCTGGGTCTTGCACACGGGGCACAGCATCGGCATTGCTCCTGTCGGTCTGGTTTCGACTGTACCTGCACCGCGATGACTGTACCTGCACCGCGATGACTGTGCGGCAACGCATGACCGATGGCACAGGGACTTCCGGCGCGTGTCCACATGCATACCGCGTGGCACGCTGCGTCCTTGTTCCGCAGGGAATGCGTACATGACCGTGTCGTCCCGCCTGCCCACCACCGCACGCCTGTTGCTGGTGCTGCTGGGTGTCGGCCTTGGCCTGAACCTGCGCGATATCGCCACGGCCATCGGCACACCGATTCCCGCACTGCCCATCCCCTATGGCGGCAGCCTGTTGGACAACGCGCTGGCGGTAATGGTGGCACTGCTGCTGGCCGCGCTGCTGCGGCCCCGTGGCATGAGCCTGCTGGCCAGCCTCGGGCTGCGCACAAACGGCTGGAACGGTCCAATGTGGGTGTTGCTGGCCAGCCTGCCCTGCTGGCTCGGCTTGGCGCTGCTCGGCACGCCGAACACCGCGCTGACCGTGTTGGATGCCACGATGCTGGCGGTGCTGTTCCCGCTGGCCGAGGAAGTGCTCTTCCGCGGCCTGGGCTTCGTGCTGCTGGTGAAGATCGTGCGCGGCCCCTGGCCATGGCTTGCACTGCCGCAGGCGCTGTTGTTCGGCATGGTGCACTGGCTCGGCTTCGGCGGGTTCGACGGTGGCGGCATCGCGCTGTTCGTCGGCGCGGTGATCGCCGTGGGCGGCTTCATCTTCGCCTGGCTCGACCACCTTGACGGCAACACGCTCTGGTGCGGCCTGGTCCTGCATGTTTCGATGAACCTGGCCTGGAATGTGTTCAGCCTCGATGACGCCCTCGCATTGGGCTGGCAGGCCACCAGCCTGCGCATCGGCACCGCCCTGCTCGCGGTCGCGGTGCTGGCCTGGCACGTGCGGCTCCGGCGCCAGAGAGGCCTGTAACGCCCGCTTAGCTTGCCGTGCACGTCGGGATCACTACCGGCTTGCGCATACTTGCGCGCCTTTTCACCGTTGCTATCCGGAGTTGTCGCGTCATGTTGCTGTCCAAGCGCCACGTTGAACCCCGCGTCCTGCTTATCGAGGACGCCGAGGAAACCCGCGAACTGAGCCGGCTGGCGCTGGAAAGCCAGGCCTGCCACGTAGTGGGCGTGAGCTCTGCCGAAGCGGCGCTGGGCCTGCTGGCCGCCGGTGAGCGTTTCGACCTGCTGTTCACCGACGTGAATCTGGGCGCGATCAGTGGCATTGAAGCCGCCAACCGGGTCCGCGGCCTGTATCCCCAGCTGCCGATCCTGGTGACGTCGGGCATGGACCAGCACCAGGTGCTGCCGCAGCTGCGCGACGGCGTCCATTTCCTGCCCAAGCCGTACAACATGAGCGAGCTGCTCGACGCCATCCGGCTGTGCTTCCGGCACGCCGATGTGGGCGTGTTGACCGGGGCGGATGCACAGGCGGCCTGAGGCATTCATCAACCGCTGCTGTACGGTCCGGTACCCGGGAACACCTTCAGCAGTGCGCGGGTGATCATGTCCGGGTAGACGGTGAAGTGATCCTCGTCATCGATCACCATGTTCTCCACCTTCAACGATCGCCCGCTGCTGCGCAGCTGCTCGGCGAATTCGGCGTTGTGGCGCAGCATGTCGTTACGGGTGAAGTAGCGCGGTTCGGGCTTGACCGTTTCAAAGCTGCCCACCGACAGCACCACCGTGGTGGGCTGCGCCGGCGCCTTGGCTTCGGCCTGCATGCGCGGCACCCGATGGTCGTCGAACCACAGCGATGGGCTGGACAGGATGTAGGTGCGGAACATGTCCGGGCGCGTGGTCAGCACATAGGCGCCGAACAGGCCACCATAGGAATGACCCGCATAGGCACGCCGCGCCGGATCGGTGCGGTAGCGCGCATCGATCATCGGCAGTACCTGCCCAGCGAGGAAATCGCGGTAGTGCGCCGCGCCGCCGTAGCTGACGTCATCGCTGTAATCACGCGGATCGGTACGCACCGGGTCGCTGGGCGTGTAATCGCGCGAGCGGCTCTGCTTGGAGGTCAGGCCTTCCTGCGGCGGCAGCCCGACCAGGATGAAATCCTCGATGTTGACGCCCTTCTGCCCGACCATGTTGCGCACGCTGCGCACCAGCGGGAAGCTGTACAGCGCATCGGTCACGTACAGCACCGGATAGTGCTTTTCCGGATGCGCCGCATAGTCGGCCGGCAGCGCCACCCAGACCGGATAATCGCGGCCGACCGGGTCGTGCACGCGCAGCGCTTCGGTGTCCGGCAGCACCACACCCGGCGTGGCAGTCGGCGCACTGTCCTTCGCTTCACTCTGCACTGCGGGCGGCGCCACCGACATCGCACAGCCACTCACGGCCAGGCAGGCCGCCACACTCCATCCACGCACACGCTGCATCCATACGCTCCCGTTGCGGGCGGCGCACCCGATGGCGCCGCTGCCGCATCGTTGCATGGTGTGCAGGCGGGTACCAGTGCGGTCAGGGCGAGGCCGGCGGCGGCGCCGGGAACAGCGTGCGCAGCGCCTGCAACGCGGCCGGATGATAGACGGTGGCGTGGGTTTCCTCCGGCAGCGGCAGGTACTTCACCAGCGCAGATGGCGATGACTGCTGCAGCAGCGTTGCCAGCTGTGCGGCAGAGGCTGCCAGCTCCGGCTGCCCACTGCTGGCCAGGAACACGCGCGGCCGTGTGCGCGTCACCGCCGGCAGCTGTCTGGCCGCCCCGGCCAGCATTGCACCACGGTTCCACCACAGGCTGGGGTCCAGCGCGATGTAGCTGTTGAACAGCGTCGGCTCCTGCAGCAACGTCTCGACCACGAAAAGGCCGGCCAGCGACTCGCCGATCAGCGCGCGCTCGTCGGTGGTCGGGTAACGTTGGCGCACCTGCGGCATCAGTTCATCGCGCAGGAAGGTACGGTAGGCCGCCGAGCCGCCGATGCGCGGCGCGATCTTCTGGTCCTGCGGGTCCTTGCTGGGGCCGGTCATGTCGCGGCGGCGCTCGGTGTTCTCGATGCCAACCAGCAGGAACGGACGCATGCTGCCGTTGCCGCTGAGCACCTGCACCAGCCCGGCCACATGCAGGAAGTCCTCGCCGATGCCGCCGTCGGGCATGTAGAGCACCGGTAGCGGTGCCTTCGGGTCCAGCCCCCACGGCTGCGGGCGGTAGACGTTGATACGACGGGTCTCGCCCAGCGCCTTCGACTCGATGGTGAAGGTCTCGCCGATGACCAGCGGCGTGCCGGGGGCGGGCGACGCGGATTCGGCGGCCATCAGCGGCGCGGCGGAGACGACGGACAACAACAGCGACAGCACGATCAGACGCATGGGACGGCCCATCCTGGGAAAGATGCCGAGCATAGACCGCCGGAGGCACTGTCGTTCGCGGCACTTTGCCGATCTGCCGGAACTGAAGCACCATGGAGCCGGTGATGGTCATGCAACGGGCACCTTGGCTCACGGACTGGTCGCCGCCACGCTCATATCCACAAGGAGGTTCCCATGTTGAGTGTATTGATCGCCACCACCCTTGCCGCCGCCTCACCGCAGTCCAGCAGCACTCCGCCAGCATCCGCAGCGTATGCGGACTGCCTGCTCGCCCACCTCCAACCGGGATTGTCCGACCACGCGATCCCGCTGCTGCAGCAGGCCTGCGTCGCGAAGTATCCGGAGAGCTACGTCGCATATTCAGAACTGGAACGCCGGATCAGCGCGCAGCGCCGGGCTGACTTTGACGCGGCTCAAGCGGAAGCCGTGCGTTCCGCGAATGCGGCAGCGACGGCCGCACAGCAAGCTGCCGACGCGGCGGCCGCAAAAGCCAAGGGAATGCGGGCGAAGTAGAAGCCACGGACCAGGGCAACAAAAAAGGCACCGCATTACGGTGCCTTTCTGAATGACCTGGGTCATTGGATGCAATGGTGGGCCGTGAAGGATTCGAACCTTCGACCAAAAGATTAAAAGTCTTCTGCTCTACCGACTGAGCTAACGGCCCATTGCACTGCCCCAGCCTTTCGGCGGGGTGGGCATTCTACCCTACTTTGCCGGGCCGGGTGAAACCCTGATGCGTCGAGGTTGCCGGCCAGCGGCCGGCACTACCCGATCTGGTGAGCCCGCTTAAACCTTCTGGGCCTCACGCGCATCCCAGCTGTGATTCCTGCCCGGAGCCACGGATGCGCCTGCCCTTCTGCCTCATTGCCGCCCTGTTGCTGCCCTGTGCGGCACTGGCCGCCCCATCCCAGGTCGTCACCGACGACATCGGCCGCTTCTGGGCCACTTATGACGCTGTGCGCGCCGAGCCCGACGTTGAACGCCAGGTCGCACTGGTGCAGGAGCGCTACATCGATCCAGGCAGCCCCGGCCTGCATGCGCTGATGCAGGTCCGTAACTACACCGCCCGCGAATACGCCGAGGCCATGCGGGCCTGGCCGCGCTTCTGGGCTTCGGTGCGAGCGCTCACCGCCAACGCGCAGCAGGCCAGCGCCACACTGGAACGGGACCTGGCCGCCTTCCGCACGCTCTACCCTGCCCTGCGCCCGGCCACCATCACCTATGCCGTGGGCGTGCTGCGTACTGGCGGGACCACGCTGGGTGACAAGGTACTGATCGGTGCGGAGATGGCGCTGGGCGATGAACGCGTGGATGTGAGCGAGCTGCCGGAGCCGATGCGCAGCCGCCTGCGGATCTTCTACGACAGCCGTCCGGGGGCGAACAACGCGCAGAACAACCTGCACGAGTACGTGCATACCCAGCAGCGCGAAACTACCGGCAGCCTGGCGCAGTACGCGGTGCGCGAAGGCGTGGCGGAGTATGTGGCCGAACGGCTGAGCGGGCGTCGGCCAGCGTTGCCGCTGTACAGCTACGGGCCCGCGCACGAAGCGGAAATCCGCGCGCGTTTCGTCACTGAAATGGACGGCGGGGATCTGGACAACTGGCTGTACAACAGCGCCGGTAATCCGTTCGGGGTGGGTGATGTGGGGTACTACGCCGGCTACCGCATCGCGCAGGAGTACATGCGCCAGCAAGCCGACGAGAAAGCCGGTGTCGCGCGGATGATCGAGCTGGACTATGCCGATGCGGGGGCGGTGCGGGCGTTTATTGAAGCATCGGGGTGGTTGCGGCAGCGGTAGCGCCGGGCCGTGTCTGGCGGACAGTGCCAACCAAGGTTGGCACCCACCAGAGTCAGACCTGCCCGGCGAGTCAGCCAGTGCGAACCAACGGTTCGCACCCACCGAGGGAGCGATTCGCACCCACCATCTGGGAATTCACACCCATCAGGGAAGCCGGCCAGCGGCCGGCACTACCAGGGGCGGTCAGGCGTACAGCGTCGGGTCGGGCACGCCGGCTTCGGCGAAGCCCTGCGCGCGCAGGCGGCAGGCGTCACAGTGGCCGCAGGCGGCGCCGTTGGCGTCGGCGTTGTAACAGGACACGGTCAGGCCGAAGTCCACGCCCAGGCGCACGCCTTCGCTGACGATCTGGCCCTTGCTGAGGAACTGCAGCGGCGCGTGTACCTTGATGCCCGCACCTTCCACGCCCGACTTGGTGGCCAGGTTGGCCAGCGCTTGGAACGCGGCCACGAACTCGGGGCGGCAGTCCGGATAGCCGGAATAATCCACCGCGTTGACGCCGCAGAAAATGTCGTTGGCGCCGAGCACTTCGGCCCAGCCGAGGGCCAGCGACAGCATGATGGTGTTGCGCGCCGGTACGTAGGTGACCGGAATGCCGGCACCGCCGGCCTCGGGCACGTCGATGTCATCGGTGAGCGCCGAGCCACCGATGCTGCGCAGGTCCACGTCCACGGTCTTGTGCGCGACCACGCCCTGGGCCTTGGCCACGCGGGCGGCGGCATCCAGTTCGGAGGTATGGCGCTGGCCATAGCGCACGCTCAGGGCATGCACGGCAAAGCCCTGTTCCTGGGCCATGGCGATGACGGCGGCTGAATCCATGCCGCCGGAGAGAAGCACGACTGCCTTCTTCATGGGTAAAACATCCGGTTGGGAGGGGAAAGCCAGCACGCTGTCCCGCGCCGGAGCTACATCAGGGAACGCCGCGCGGGCTCATCGGCCCGGCTCGTCGTTCCACAGGATTTTATGCAACTGCATCTGGAAGCGCACCGGCAGGCGGTCTTCGACGATCCAGTCGGCCAGCTGCCGCGCGGTGATCTCGCCCTTGCTGGGCGAGAAGAACACGGTGCAGCGCTTCACCAGCTCGTGCTCGGCGACCAGGGCCTTGGCCCAGTCGTAGTCCTCGCGGCTGCAGATGACGAACTTGATCTGGTCGCGTGCGGTCAGCAGCGGCAGGTTTTCCCAGCGGTTGCGCGCCACTTCGGCAGACCCCGGGGTCTTGATGTCGACCACGCGCGATACACGCGGGTCCACCGCGCTGACGTCCAGCGCGCCGGAGGTTTCCAGCGAGACGTCCATGCCGGCGTCGCACAGCTTCTGCAGCAGCACCAGGCAGCGTTTCTGCGCCAGCGGCTCGCCGCCGGTCACGCAGACGTGGCGCACGCCCTGGGCCAGCACCTCGGCCACGATGTCGTCGATGTCCCACCAGGTGCCGCCGTGGAAGGCATAGGCCGTATCGCAGTACTGGCAGCGCAGCGGGCAGCCGGTCAGGCGCACGAACACGGTCGGCCAGCCGGCGGTATCGGCTTCGCCCTGCAGCGAGGTGAAGATCTCGGTGATCTTCAGGCGCGGCAGCGGCGACTGCACGATGTCGCTGGGGGTGGCGACGGCGTTGGACGGGGTAACGGCGGTCATGGCAAACAATTCTTCATGGGACGGGCGACCGATTTATCGGCGCCGGAAACGAAAGCAGCCGAGCATGGGCTCGGCTCTACAGGAGGCTACCGGAAATCAGCCCGGCGCCAGGGTACGCATTGTACGCCCGGTCAGCGGATCAACGGATCTGCTTGCCGAGGCGGATGGACTGCAGCCGATCCTGGGCGGTGCGCGCGGCGTCCGAGCCCGGGTACTGCGCCACGACGCTCTCCAGCGTCTGCTGGGCCTGGTCGACCTTGCCCTCGCCATACTGCGAGAGGCCAACCTTGAGCAGGCCGCCAGCGGCCTTGTCGTGGGTCGGATAGCGCGCGAGCAGTTCACGGAACTGGGTCTCGGCCATCGGGAAATTGCGGGTGGCGTAGTAGCTCTCGCCCAGCCAGTACAGCGCGTTCGGCGCGTAGACGCCGTTCGGGTACAGCTGCAGGAAGCTCAGGAACAGCTGCGCCGAATCATCGTACTTGCCGGCCTTCAGCGAATCGAAGGCGACGTTGTAGGAGGTGCGCTCGTCGCCGGTGGCGGCAAGGCTGCCGGCATCACCATGGACGGAAGGCGGCCGCTCGGAAGTGGCCGCCGCTGCGGGTTTTGCCGGGGCCGGTGCGGCCTTCGGCGCGCTCGCCGGAACGGGCGGCAGGGCCGGGGCGGCATTGCCCCCTTCCAACCGGTTCAGGCGGCTGTCCAGATCCAGGTACTGGTCCTGGGCGGACTGCTTGAGCTGGGCGTTGTCGTGCTGCAACTGCTCGATCGAGGCCTGCAGGCTGGTGACCTGCTGCCGCAGCTGGTTGATCTGGTTCAACAGGTCCTGGTTGGCACTGTTGTTGTACATCTGCTGCTCGAGCGCGCCGACACGGTCAGCCAGGCTCTGTCGCTGTGCATGCGCCGGTGCGGCAGCCACGAGGGCTGCCGCAACGACCAGCATCAGTTTGATGCCAATGCGCATGGATTACTGCGCGGTGTAGACGATTTCGACGCGACGGTTCTGCGACCAGCAGGACTCGTTCGACTCGGTGCAGACCGGACGCTCTTCACCGTAGGAAACGACGGTCAGCTGCGAAGCCGAGCCACCGTTGGCCTGCAGGGCCGAGTTGACGCCGTTGCCACGACGCTCACCCAGGGCCTGGTTGTACGCGCGCGAACCGCGCTCGTCGGTGTGACCCTGCAGGGTGATGCGCGAGGACGGACGGTCACGCAGGTACTTGGCGTGGCACGCCATGATGGCCTGGAATTCCGGCTTCACGTCTTCCTTGTCCAGGTCGAAGTAGACAACACGCTGGCGCAGGCAAGCGTCGGTATCCAGGTCGCCCGGGCCGTACAGGCCGGAGGTCGACGGACCGGTCGGGGTGGTGGTCGAGGTGCCGGTGTCGACCGGGGCTGCCGGCTCTTCCTTCACCTTCTTCGAGCAACCGGCCAGGACGGCCACAGACAGCAGGGAAACAAGCAGAACGCGGGTGGACTTGTTCATGGCGATACCTTTGTGGCTCCTAGGCCGATGAGGGGTTCAAGACAACGAAAATATTAACACTCTTTTAGCGCTGGGTACGGTATGGGGACCATGCCGGCTCGCGCACATCACCATCGGCCAGGACCAGGCGCTGGCGAACCCGCGCATCGGCCGAGACGGCATACAACACACCACGGCCACCTTCGCGGGCGGCGTACAACACCATGCTCGCGTTGGGCGCAAAGCTCGGCGATTCATCCAGCGAGCCCGGGGACAGCGTGCTCCAGCGCGGCGAACCCAGCGAGCTGTCCATCACCGCGATCTTGTAGCTGTTGCCCGAGCCCTGGGCGACGGCGATCTTCTTGCCGTCGTAGGACACCGAGGGCTTGGCATTGTAGTTGCCCTGGAAGGTCACGCGCTCGGCGCTGCCGCCGCCCGCGCCGACCTTGTAGACCTGCGGACGGCCGCCGCGGTCGGAGGTGAAGTACACCGCGCTGCCGTCCGGCGCCCAGGTCGGCTCGGTATCGATGGCGAAGTGGTTGGTCAGCTGGGTCAGCTGCTTGCTGCCCAGGTCCATCACGTAGATTTCCGGGTTGCCCGAACGCGACAGGGTCAGGGCCAGCTTGCGGCCGTCCGGCGAGAACGCCGGGGCGCTGTTGATGCCGCGGAAGCTGGTGACGAGCTCACGCGCGCCGGTACCGATGTTCTGGATGTAGATGGCCGAATTGCCACGCTCGAAGCTGACGTAAGCCAGCTTGCTGCCATCCGGGCTCCACGACGGCGACAGCAGCGGCTCGGCCGAACGCACGATGGTCTGCGGATTGAAGCCATCGGAGTCGGCCACCATCAGCGCGTAGCGCATGGCGTCGCCCTTGCCGCTGGCGGTCACGTAGGCGATGCGGGTCCAGAAGGCGCCGCGCACACCGGTGATCTTTTCGTAGATGGCGTCGGCCATCTGGTGGGCAACGTCGCGCATGGCGTTGCCACGGGCGGTCATCGCCAGGCCCAGCAGGCGTTCGCCCTTGGGTACGTCGAACAGTTCGTACTCGACGCGGTAGGCGCCGGCACCGGCGTCGAGCACGCGGCCGACCACGATGTAGTTCTGCTTCAGCGCGCGCCAGGTGGCGAACTGGATGTCGCCGCCGCGCACCGGCTTCTCGACGATCTGCGCTTCGGGCAGCGTACGGAACTGGCCCGAACGCTCCAGGTCGGCACGGACCACGCCGGCGACGTCGGTCTGCGGTGCAGCCGCCGACCCCTGGTAAGGCATCGGCACGATGGTGATCGGCAGCGCGGAAGCATTGCCGCCGATGATGTCGATATCCAGCCCCTTCTGCTGCGCGACGGCAGCAAAGGGCAGCAACAGGGCCGCAAACACGGCAAGCCAGCGAGGCATCTTTTTCATGGAGCGCTCAATAGGGGGAAACCGGAACGAGGGATAACAAAGCGGCAGTGAACCGCTTCGCAATCATGAACCAAGGGTACGTGAATTCCGGGTCAGTTCCAGCCCGTCCTCTCACGCACCGTTAACGTCGTGGCTAACATCGCGCCCGTCTGCCCCGTCACGCCGCCCTGCGGGGCGGTGTCCGACAGCAGCCCACAGCCTGCCCGGTCGAGACCTGGCCTGCCAGAGGCAAGCGCGACATCAGTGGACGCGGGCAGCGGAGAGCCACCCTGCCCTGCCCGCCTCAGCGATCCTGGGCGGTGAAGGTGAAGTTGAGCGTGCGTGCGAACACCGACTCGAAGCCGCGGTAGGGCAGCGGCTGCGCGTTGAGCACGGCGGCCTCGATCGAACGCTTGCCGGCCTCGTCGTACGGGCAGTTCGGGCTGACCTTGGCCTGCATCACCGTGCCACCCGGAATCTGGGTGATGGTGATCTGGCAGCGCTGGCCCAGCGGCACCGTATCCGGGCGCACCCACTGCGACAGCACCTTGGCCTGGATGGCGGCTGCGTACTTGGCCGAAAGGTCGTCGCTGTTGCCACCGCCACCGGCGGCCGGCTGCGAGGCACCACTGGAACCGGCAGCGGCACTGCCGGCGGCATTGCGCGCGGCGGCCACCTGGCGCAGCTTCTGCTCGGCCAGCTTGGCTTCCTTCTCGGCCTGCTCGCGGCGGGCACGGATCTCGGCGATCTTCTTCTGCTTCTCGGCCTCGGCCTTGTCAGCGGCCACGCGCTCCTGCTCGGCCTGCTTCTTCTTCTCGTCCGCTTCCTGCTGCTTGGCCAGGCGCAGCTTCTGCTCGGCTTCTTCCTGGCGCTTGCGTTCGGTCAGGTCGATCTGTTCCTGGCGGCGCTTGGCTTCCTGTTCCTGCTTGGCCTTCTCCTGGGAGATGGCCAGCGCACTCACCGCTTCCTGATCCTTGGTATCCGGCTGCGCGACACGCTCCTGCGCCTGTTGCTGCTGCGGCGTGGGGGCGTCCTGCGGGCGCGGTTCCGGGATCGGCTGCGGCGGCGGAATGGTGTCTTCCGGCACCGGGATGGGCTCGGCCACCGGCGGCGGCAGGTCTTCCAGCTTTTCCGACTGGCGCAGGGCCTGGCGCGCAGCGGAGGCCTCCGACGCGGACAGCGCCAGGCTGGCCTCGACCGACGGATCACCGGCGGCGGCGTCGGTGTTGCGCTCGGGCGACCAGAACCAGGCCACGATGAAGACCAGCGCGACCAGCAGGTGCACCAGCAACGCCAATGCCAGGGGCAGGCCCCAGCCGGGTTCGCGCTGATGCGGGGGTGGCAGGGCGTCAGCGTGCATCGGTGGCCAGGCCTACCTTGTCTACCTTGGCGCGCTTGATCACATCCATCGCGGCGATGACCTTTTCATAGGCCACGGCACGGTCGGCGGCGACGATCACGCGCACGCCCTTGTCCTGGGCGGCGATGCCGGCCAGGCGGCCTTCCAGTTCCTCGGCCGACACGGCGGTCGGTTCCTTGGCATCGGGTAGCTTCAGGCTGAGCTGGCCGTCCTGGCGCACCGAGACGATCACCGGGTCCTGCTTGCTCTCCAGCGCCTTGGCGTTGGACTGCGGCAGGTCGACGTCGAAGCTCAGGGTGAGCAGCGGCGCGGTGACCATGAAGATGATCAGCAGCACCAGCATGACGTCGATGTAGGGAACGACGTTGATTTCCGATTTCAGCTTGCGGCGCTTGCGGCGACCGATGGCAGCGGACATGGCTTGGACTCCCGGGTCAGGCGCTTACTCGTCGCCAGCGCTCTGGCGCTGCAGGATGGAACTGAACTCTTCGGCAAATGTCTCGAACCGCACCGACATGCGCTCAACGCGCGTGGTGAAGCGGTTGTAGGCCCACACCGCCGGGATCGCCACGAACAGGCCGATGGCGGTAGCGAACAGTGCCTCGGAGATGCCCGGCGCGACGGCGGCGATGCCGGCCTGCGCACCACTGCTGATCATGTCGTGCATGGTCACCATGATGCCGAACACGGTGCCGACCAGGCCCACGTACGGCGCGGTCGAACCGATGTTGGCCAGCAGTTCCAGGTTGCGCTCGAGCTGATCCACTTCGCGGGTGTAGGTGGTGCGCATCGCGCGCTGCGCGCCTTCCAGCTGTGCGCGGCCATCCAGGCGGCGCTTGTCACGCAGGCGGGTGTATTCGCGGAACCCTGCTTCGAAGATGGCTTCCAGGCCGGTCACGCTGCGGCTGCGGTCGGTGGCCGCGCTGTACAGCTTGCCCAGGTCCGCGCCGGACCAGAAGCGGTTCTCGAACTCGTCGGCTTCGCGGGTGGCCTGCTTGAACACGCGGGCCTTGCGGAAAATGATCACCCAGCTGACGAACGAGCCGACCAGCAGCAACAGCACGATGATCTTCACCGGCAGGCTGGCCTTGGCCATCAGTTCGAGGTAGTTGATGCCGCCGCCGGTGGTGGCCTGGGCAAGGGTCTGTGTCGCGGCGTTGCTGACGTCGGCCGGCAGTGCCTCGGTGACCGTGGCCTGCAGGGCCAGGAGCGTTGCGATCATCCGTTGTTCCTCAGTGTTCGGATTCGGGGTGGAGGTGGGGTTGCAGCACGGCAAGGACGGCCTCGTCCATGCCACGCGGGCGGAAACTGGCCGCGTCCAGTGCGGCGATGCGGACCTGGGCCGACAGCAGCAATTCGCCGTCGCGCAGGATCTGCTGGTCGAAGACCATGCTGGCCTTCTTCAGCTGGACCAAACGGGCGCTCACCTGCAGGGTGTCATCCAGCCGTGCCGGCCTGATGAAATCCATCTGCATCGAGCGCACCGCGAAGATCATCCCGTGCTCGGCGCGCATGCGCTCCTGGCCGTAGCCCAGCGCACGCATCCATTCGGTCCGGGCCCGTTCCATGAAGGCCACGTAGCGGGCGTGGTAGACCACGCCGCCAGCGTCGGTATCTTCCCAGTAAATGCGTGTCGGCCAACTGAATAGTGACTCAACCGACATCGGGAACCTCCGCGAACAGGTCCTGCGGCGGGTTCTTCGGCTTCAGACCCATGTGCCGGTAGGCCTTGTGGGTGGCCATGCGGCCACGCGCGGTACGCACCAGGAAGCCCTGCTGGATCAGGTACGGCTCGACCACGTCTTCCAGCGTGCCACGCTCTTCGGACAGCGCCGCGGCCAGCGATTCGATGCCGACCGGGCCACCATCGAAGTAGTCGACCATGGTCTTGAGCAGGCGCCGGTCAAGCTCGTCGAAGCCTTCCGGGTCGACCTTGAGCATCTTCATCGCGGCCTGGGCCACGGGCTCGTCGATGTGGCCACCGGCCTTGACCTGCGCATAGTCGCGCACGCGTCGCAGCAGGCGGTTGGCGATACGCGGGGTACCACGCGCGCGGCGCGCGATCTCCCCTGCCCCATCGGCGGTGCAGTCGATGCCGAGGATGCTGGCGGAGCGGCGCACGATACGGGTCAGTTCCTCGACGCTGTAGAACTCCAGGCGCTGGACGATGCCGAAGCGGTCGCGCAGCGGCGCGGTCAGCAGGCCGGCGCGGGTGGTGGCGCCGATCAGGGTGAACGGCGGCAGGTCGATCTTGATCGAGCGGGCGGCGGGGCCCTCGCCGATCATGATGTCGATCTGGAAATCTTCCATCGCCGGGTACAGCACTTCCTCGACCACCGGCGACAGGCGATGGATCTCGTCGATGAACAGCACGTCGTGCGGCTGCAGGTTGGTCAGCAGCGCAGCCAGGTCGCCGGCCTTTTCGATCACCGGGCCGGAGGTCACGCGCAGGGCCACGCCCAGTTCGTTGGCAATGACATGGCTGAGGGTGGTCTTGCCCAGGCCCGGCGGCCCGAAGATCAGTACGTGGTCGAGCGCGTCGCCACGCCCCTTGGCCGCCTGGATGTAGATTTCCATCTGCTCGCGCACCGGCACCTGGCCGAGGTAGTCGGCAAGGCGCTTGGGGCGGATGCTGGCGTCGGCGGCGTCATCCTCGCGGGTGGCGCCGGCGCCGATGATGCGGTCGTCGGTCATGTGCTGATTATGCGGCAAAAGTGCGGGTTTCGGCCGGGCTGCGCCCGGCACCCGCAGAGGCCGGAGCAACGTCAAAGGCCGAAGCAGAAGCGGGCATGCCGCGGGATGGCGGGGTGGGTCCGGTTGAGGGGGACGCCGTAAACCCATCCATGGGGGCTTGGTCGCGGCATCCATGCCGCTCACACCCCCGCAACCGGACCCACCCCGCCTTCGACAGTTTCCTGCGATCTGTCTGGATGGCGTGGCCTGTGCCTGCTCTTGTGGGTGTCGACCTTGGTCGACACGGTATGACCTGCTTTGGTGGGTGTCGACCTTGGTCGACACGGTAGATCCACGCCATGCGTGGACAGATCTCTGGAGGAATCGACGGCGGAGATTAAATCTCCACCTGCGCGCCGAGTTCGACCAGGCGGTTGCCCGGAATCCGGAAGAAGCCGGTCGCGGGCGCGGCATTCCGGTGCATCAGCGCGAACAGCTTGTCGCGCCAGATCGGCATGCCGCGGTTGGCGGTGGCCACAATGGTTTCGCGGCTGGCGAAGAAGGTGGTGTCCATCGGGTCGAAGTAGATGCCACCGTGGTCACACGAGCGCATCAGCGCCAGCGGCACGTCCGGGGTTTCCATGAAACCGAAGCGCACATAGACCCGGTAGAACTCGTCGCCCACCGACTCGATCTTCAGCCGCTGCCCTTCCATCGCATAGGGAATGGGCAGGGTTTCCACGTGCAGGAACACGTTGCGCTCGTGCAGCACCTTGTTGTGCTTGAGGTTGTGCATCAGCGCGTGCGGGGCCACGGTCGGGTCGGCGGTGAGGAACACCGCGGTGCCCGGTACGCGTACCGGCGGTGCCAGCATCAGGCCCGGCAGGAAGGTGTCCAGGCGGATGCCGTCCTTGCGGATCTCATCACGCAGCAGCTCGCGGCCACGCCGCCAGGTGCGCATCATGGTGAACAGGAAGATGCCCAGCACCACCGGGAACCAGGCGCCCTGCAGCAGCTTGGCGCCGTTGGCGATGACGAAGCCGAGGTCGATGATGAAGAACACCACGCACAGCGGCAGCAGCCAGCCACGCGACTTCGGCCACAGCGAACGTGCCACCACGGCCAGCAGCAGGGTGTCGATCAGCATCGTGGCCGACACCGAGATGCCGTAGGCCACGGCCAGGTTGGACGAACTGCGGAACGCCAGCACCAGGCCGAACACCATCACCGCGATGCCCCAGTTGATGCCCGGGATGTAGATCTGGCCGATGGTGTCGTGCGAGGTGTGCTTGATGCGCATGCGCGGGATGTAGCCCAGCTGCATGGCCTGGCGCGAGACCGAGAACGCGCCGGTGATGACCGACTGCGAGGCGATCACCGCCGCCATGGTGGCCAGGATGATCATCGGGTACAGCGCCCACGAGGGCACCGCCTCGAAGAACGGGTTCTTCAGGGCCTCGGGGTGGTTGAGCACCAGTGCGCCCTGCCCCAGGTAGTTCAGCACCAGGCACGGCAGCACGAAGAAGTACCAGGCGTGGCGGATCGGGCGCAGGCCGAAGTGGCCCATGTCCGCATACAGCGCTTCGCCGCCGGTCACCGCCAGCACCACTGCACCGAGAATGAAGATGCCGTGCCAGCCGTGCTCCATGAAGAAGCGGATGCCCCACCACGGGTTGAAGGCCTTCAGCACCTCGGGCGCATCGACAATGTTGTAGATGCCGATCGCCGCCAGCGATACGAACCAGATTGCCATGATCGGGCCGAACGCCTTGCCGATCTTCTCGGTACCGAAGCGTTGCGCGGCGAACACTGCCAGCAGCACCACCAGGGTGACCGGCACGATGAAGACATGCAGTCCGGGCGCGGCCACCTCCAGGCCTTCGACCGCACTGAGCACGGACATGGCCGGGGTGATCACGCCGTCGCCGAAGAACAGCGAGGCGCCGAAGATGCCGAGGATGCCCACCACATAAGCCGAGCGCGAACCATTGCGCAGCGTGCGCTGGGTCAACGCCATCAGCGCCATGATGCCACCCTCGCCATCATTGTCGGCGCGCATGATGATGGTGACGTACTTCAGCGTCACCACCAGGTTCAGCGCCCAGAACGCCAGCGACAGCACGCCCAGCACGGTATCGTGGTCGCTGTTGAGCCCGTAGTGCGGCGAGAACGCCTCCTTCAGGGTGTACAGCGGGCTGGTACCGATATCGCCGAAGACCACGCCGATCGCACCGATGACCAGCGCCAGTCCTCCAGCGGAGGGGGCGTGGCCATGGCCGCCGGGGGCGGCTGCGTGCGGGGTTTGACTGCTGGACATGGGACTCCTGGCGAAGCTCAGGCGGTTTGTTGAAGGAAAGGAAGGCGGATCAACGCAGCGCCGACTGCAGCGCCTTGCGGATCACGGTGGCCACTTCGTCGCCTTCATTGAAGGCGTCCCGGGCCATGCGCGCGGCTTCAGCCGGCTTGTAGCCCAGCTGCTGCAGCGCCACGGTGGCATCGGACAGCGGGTCGGCCGGGGCCGGGCCACTGCCGGTGGGCAGCGCGCCGCCGGCACCGAACTGGGCCGCGCGGTCACGCAGCTCCAGCACCATGCGCTCGGCGGTCTTCTTGCCGATGCCCGGAATGCGGGTCAGCGCGGTGATGTCACCGGCCTGGACCATGCGCGCGAACTCCTCGACGGTGACGCCGGACAGCACGGCCAGCGCGATCTTCGCGCCGATGCCGCTGACCTTCTGCACGTCGCGGAACAGGCGCCGCTCGCCCTCGCGCAGGAAGCCGTACAGCGAGACGCTGTCTTCCTTCTGCGAGTAGTGGGTATACAGGGTGACCTCGCGGCCGAGCTCGGGCAGGTCGTAGAAGGTGCTCATCGGCGCCTCCAGTTCGTAGCCCACTCCGTTCACGTCCACCACCAGCCACGGCGGCGCCTTGTAGGCAACGATGCCGCGCAGTCGACCGATCATTGCGTGCAGCTCCTCATTTGCGGCCCCATGCCTGGCGGGCACTGAGCCCCAGGCGGTTGGCCGTCGCCCTTACGTGGGCATGGGTGATCGCCACCGCCAACGCGTCGGCCGCGTCGGCCTGCAGCTTGATTTTCAGGTTGAGCATGAGCCCGACCATGTGTTGAACCTGTTGCTTTTCGGCGCCACCGCGCCCGACAACCGCCAGCTTGATCTCGCTGGCAGCATATTCGTGCACCGGCAGGTCGCGCAGCACCACCGCCGAGATCGCCGCGCCACGGGCCTGGCCCAGCTTCAATGCCGAATCGGGGTTGCGGGCCATGAACACGCGTTCGATGGCCACTTCCTGCGGCTCATACTCGCGGCACAGGTCGGCCAGGCCCAGCACCAGCAGCTTCATGCGCTGCGGGAAGTCGTCAGCGCCCAGCAGCACCAGCGGCTGGTGGTGCACGTAGCTGACGCGGCCGGTGGCATCGACATCAATGATGCCGACCCCGGTCCGCTGCGAACCGGGGTCGATGCCGAGGATGCGGGTCATGCTGCACTCCTGGCGGGGCGGAACGGAATGCGCTGGCAGGCGTATGGGCTCATGACTGTCCGCGGTGACCGTTCAACGGCCCGCGCCCAGGCCGTCGAAGACGGCTCAGGCGTAGGCGTCGGCGCCGAGTTCGGCGTTGGAATACACGTCCTGCACGTCGTCCAGGTCTTCCAGCATGTCCAGCAGCTTCTTGACCTGCAGGGCGACCTCGCCCTCGACCTTGATGTCGTTGTCGGCGCGGAAGGTGATCTCGGCGTGGTCGGCGACATGGCCAGCGGCGGCCATCGCGTCCTTGACTGCGCTGAACGCGTCAGGGCTGGTGACCACATCGATCGAGCCATCGTCCGGATAGACCACGATGTCATCAGCGCCGGCCTCGATGGCCGCCTCGGTGATGGCTTCCTCGTCGGCACCCGGGGCGAAGCTGAGCACGCCCAGGCGCTTGAACATGAAGGCCACCGAGCCTTCGGTGCCCATGTTGCCGCCGCACTTGCTGAACGCATGGCGGACATCGGCCACGGTGCGCACGCGGTTGTCGGTCAGGCAGTCGACGATCACGGCCACGCCACCCGGGGCGTAGCCTTCGTAGCGGATTTCCTCGTAGTCGACGCCTTCCAGTTCACCGGTGGCCTTCTTGATGGCGCGCTCGATCACGTCCTTGGACATGTTCACGGCCAGGCCCTTGTCCACCGCCACGCGCAGGCGCGGGTTGTTGTTGGGGTCGCCTCCACCGCCGCGCGCGGCAACGCCGATCTCGCGGATGATCTTGGTGAAAATCTTGCCGCGCTTCGCGTCGGACGCGTTCTTGCGGGCTTCGATGGAGGGGCCTCTACCCATGGGTGCTACCGTCTGGCTGCTTCAGGATCAAGGCGCGGATTCTACCTGATCGGGGGCGGCAACCGTGTCTAGGGCGGAGAGATGCCGTCGGGCATGGCCCGGCGAAGCGCGTGCGAACCAACGGTTCGCACCCACCAGGGCAGGACGGTTCGCACCCACCGAGCCAAGGCGGTCGCCCCTACCAGATTACGCGGCGGCGGCGTCGCGGCTGTGGTCAAACTGGCCGTGGCGCAGGAAATGCGCGGTCTGCCGCGCGGCATCCGGCGACACCACGAGGCCGCTGTGGCTGGTGCGCACCACGCAATGATCGGTCAGGCCCGGCAGGCGGGTTTCGGCCAGGGCCACGGTGCCATCGGAGGCGTCGTCCATCGCGCCCAGCAGGCTGCCCAGACCGTGCGGCACCGAACCGGCGATCAGCCCGACCTCGGCCTTGCCCTGCCAGTCCGGCAGTCCGTCCAGCAGCAGCTCGCTGCTGCGCCCCAGCGCCAGGCCCCAGCCATGATCGGACAACGAGCGCGCGGTACCACTGCCGCGCAGCGGTGAACCCAGGCAGACCACGCGCTGCACCGGCAGCTGCGGATTGCGCCGCAGCGCTTCCAGCGCCAGCAGCCCGCCCAGGCTGTGGCCGACCAAACTCAGCGGGCCGGCGTCGGCCAGCCGCTCCAGCAGCTGCGGTACGGCCACGTCCGGGCCACCGAACACCGAGGAATAACCAAACGCGTGCACCTGGAAGCCGCGCGCGCGCAGGCGCCAGGCCAGCGGTCCGACCCAGGCGCGGGCATTCCAGATGCCATGCAGCAGCAATACGGGGGGAGTCATGCAAACAGCCTGGCGGTCAGCGGGGCAGGAACGTACGGTGATTGAACACGCGCGCGCAGCAAGCGGCAGTGAACATCAGGCCGCGCGCGGTGCGCGGCGCAGGATGAATTCGAGATCGTTCGTGTCGCCCACCGGGAACAGGTATTCGCCGGCCTTCTCGAACCCGTAGCGGGCGTAGAAGCGCTGTGCGCCGAAGTTCTCCGACCACACGCCCAACCACAGGGTGCGCGGGCCCTCGTGTTCCAGCCAGGCCAGCGCGGTTTCCAGCAGGCGGCTGCCCCAGCCGCAGCTTTGCTGCGTCTTGACCAGGTACAGGCGCTTGAGTTCGCCGTCACCGGGCTTCACGTCCGGGTGCGGCAGGCCACAGGGGCCGGCGGCGGCATGGCCGACCGCCTCCCCGTCCAGCTCCAGCAGCCACACCGCGTAATCCGGGTGGGCCAGGATCACGCGCTGGCGCTCGACCGTGTAGGCCTCCTCAAGGAAGGCCTGCAGGTCCTGCGGCGGATACAGATGGCCGAAGGTTTCGGTGAACGTGCGGGCGGCCAGCGCCGACAGGGTCGGCGCGTCGTCCACGGTGGCGCGGCGGATCGAATACATGCAGCAAGTTGACGTCAGCGCGAAGGGGCGGTCAAGCCTTTTCCGACGATTCCGCTTCTTCGTCTTCCTCGTCCTCTTCCTCGTATTCCTCTTCGTCCTCGTCTTCTTCGCCTTCCTCGTCCTCGTCGTACTCTTCCTCTTCGTCGTCCTCGTAATCCTCGACGCCGAAGTCTTCTCCATCCCAACGGCCTTCGCCGTCGGCGACGAAGGTCAGGGCCATCGCGGCCGGGTTGGTACCGACGCGGACCAGCCAACCGCCGAACACGCGTGCACGCTCGGTGACCAGGTTGGCCTCGGAGCCTTCATTGCCCAGCTTTTCCCACTCCAGCGAAAACGCAAACTCGGTCATTGCCTGGATCTCCTGATCAGTTGGTCTTGGGGCGAACCTGGATGTGCACTTCGGCCAGCTGCGCGTCGACGATCGGCGACGGCGCGTCGGTCATCAGATCCTGTGCACCAGTGGTCTTCGGGAACGGGATGACGTCGCGGATCGACTCGGTGCCGGCCATCAGCGCGGCGATGCGGTCGATGCCGAAGGCGATGCCACCGTGCGGCGGCGCGCCGTAGTTCAGCGCGTCGAGCAGGAAGCCGAACTTGGCACGGGCTTCTTCGGCACCGATGCCCAGCAGCTCGAACACCGCGCTCTGCATGTCCGGACGGTGGATACGGATCGAACCGCCGCCGATCTCATTGCCGTTGAGCACCATGTCGTAGCCGCGCGAAACGGCGGTACGGGCATTGGCGCGCAGGTCGGCGATGTCGTCCACGGCCGGTGCGGTGAAGGGGTGATGCAGGGCGACGTAGCGCTGTTCTTCCTCGTCCCACTCGAACATCGGGAAGTCGGTGACCCACAGCGGCGCCCAGCCGTCGGCGACCAGGCCGAAGTCCTTGCCGGCCTTCAGGCGCAGCGCGCCCATGAAGTCGGAGACCTTGTTGTAGCCGCCGGCACCGAAGAACACGATGTCGCCGTTGCCGGCGCCGACGTGGGCGACCAGCGCGGCGAACGACGCTTCGCTGAAGAACTTCTGGATCGGCGAGCTGATTTCGCCGTTGTCGGCGATCTTGATGTAGGCCAGGCCCTTGGCGCCGTACTTGGCGGCATGCGCGGCGTATTCGTCGATCTGCTTGCGCGACAGCGACGCACCGCCCGGGATGCGCAGCGCAGCGACGCGGCCCTCGGCATCATTGGCCGGGCCGGTGAACACCGGGAACTCGCTGTCCTTGACCAGTTCGGCCACGTCCACCAGCTCCAGCGCGATGCGCAGGTCCGGCTTGTCCGAGCCGTAGCGGCGCATGGCCTCGGCCCAGGTCATGCGCGGGAAGCTGGCATCCAGCTGCACGTCCACCACTTCCTTGAAGATGGCGCGGATCATGTCCTCGACGAAATCCTGCACGTCGCGCTCGCGGACGAAGGCGAATTCCATGTCCAGCTGGGTGAACTCCAGCTGGCGATCGGCACGCAGGGCCTCGTCGCGGAAGCAGCGCGCGATCTGGTAGTAGCGGTCGAAGCCGGCCACCATCAGGATCTGCTTGAACAGCTGCGGGCTCTGCGGCAGTGCGTAGAACTCGCCCGGGTGCATGCGCGCCGGCACCAGGAAGTCGCGTGCGCCTTCCGGGGTGGCCTTGGTCAGGATCGGGGTTTCGATGTCCTGGAAGCCCTTTTCGTCCAGGTGGCGGCGCAGCGCCTGCACCAGCTTGATGCGGGTGCGCTGCATGCGCTGCATTTCCGGGCGGCGCAGGTCCAGGTAGCGGTACTTCAGGCGGGTTTCCTCGCCCGGGTTCTCGTGGGCGTGGAACGGCAGCGGCGCAGCCTTGTTCAGCACGGTGATGGCGGTGGCGATCACTTCCACCTTGCCGGTGCGCATCTTGTCGTTCACCGCGTGGCGGGCACGCACGACGCCTTCCACCTGCAGC
The DNA here is from genome assembly GCF_059372495.1 of Stenotrophomonas sp. YJH_SMC_80. Classification (NCBI taxonomy): domain Bacteria; kingdom Pseudomonadati; phylum Pseudomonadota; class Gammaproteobacteria; order Lysobacterales; family Lysobacteraceae; genus Stenotrophomonas; species Stenotrophomonas sp. YJH_SMC_80. The sequence goes on along the minus strand of NZ_JCAFVP010000001.1, from coordinate 345,743 downwards.
ACATCCTCGTAGCCCAGCGACGCGGCCACCGCGAACACTTCGGCATTGTCGACCTCCACCGTCACCTGCACGATGCCTTCATGATCGCGGAGATCGATGAAGCAGACGCCGCCCTGGTTACGGGCCACGTCGGTCCAGCCGGCGAGGGTGACAGTCTGGCCAATCAGGGTCTCGTCGACCAGGCCGCAGAAGTGGGTACGCATGGGGGGAAGCTCCGCTGGAGAACGCCGGCACCGGGTGGGGGCCGGAAAGCCTCGTATTCTGCGGCCGAGGCCCCGGCTGGGGCAAATCCGGCCAGTCACACCGGCTTGATCATCCCCCTCCCTATAGTCGGGCACCTGCCACCGTATGGGATGCCGCCATGAAACCGCTGTCCCTGGCCAGCCTGGCCGTGACCCTCAGCCTGGGTGCGCTGGGCACCCTTTCCCTGCCCGCTCCGTCCGCCTCTGCGCAGAACGGGGTGATCCGCTGCGAAAGCCAGAGCAACCGCGAACGGGTCTGCAACACCGGCTGGCGCGGCGCGCAGCTGGTCCGCCAGTTGTCTGGCAGCCCCTGCGAGGAAGGGCGCTCCTGGGGCAGCCGCAATGGCAGCATCTGGGTCACCAACGGTTGCCGCGCCGAGTTCGTCGAGGCCCGTGGTGGCTGGGGCGGCGGCAATGGCGGTGGCTGGGGAGGCAACAACGGTCGCCCCGGCGAGACCATCCGCTGCGAAAGCCAGAACAACCGCGAGCGCAGCTGCCAGGTCGGCTGGCGCAATGCCCGCTTGGTCCGCCAGTTGTCCGGCAGCCCTTGCGACGAGGGCCGTACCTGGGGTGTGCGCAACGGCGCGGTATGGGTCAGCAATGGCTGCCGCGCCGAATTCGCCGAGGCCCGCGGCTGGGGCGGTGGCGGTGGCGGCTGGGGCGGTGGCAACAGCAACTATTCCGTCACCTGCAGCAGCAACAACAACCGCTCGCAGACCTGCGACTGGGATGAGCGCCAGGGCCGGCCGGTGCTGCAGCAGCAGTTGTCGGGCAGCGTCTGCCAGGAAGGCCGCAGCTGGGGTTACTCGCGTGGCCAGGTGTGGGTGAGCAACGGCTGCCGGGCGCGCTTCGGCACGCGGTGAGTGCAGGGTCGGGGTCAGAGCCCTCCGCAGGAGGGATCCGCCCCCGGGATCACGGCGCGGGTGCTGTGTCGTCGCCCCACGGTGGCGGTGGCAGGTCGACCGGCTTGCTCAGGTCGAACTGCACGCGGAAGCGGCGGCCGTCCGGGCGCGTCAGTTCGTAGACGAACGTCTGGTCCGGATCGATCTCCATCGCCCAGGTGTTGTGCGTGGAAGCCAGCATGTCGGCACGGCGGAACATCGCCACCGAATCGGCATCGGCAGGGAACTGCTGGCGCTCGGCGGTACCAGGCGGCGTGCTGTCGCCACCGTACAGGGTGATCGCGTCGGGGCTGCCGTCTTCGTGGCGATGGTCGTGCTTCAGCCGCAGCCCGTTCGGCGTGCGGGTCAGCACCCAGGTCCGCGAGTGGTCACCACCGACATGGAACGGGATGCGCAGCTCGTGCGCCGGGTCGGCGCAGCCGCGCACATGCATGACCAGGCGCTGCCCGGCGAACGGATCCTTGGCGGTCGGTGCAGGCGTGTCCTCCACCACCTTGCCGACGTAGGCCTGGCCGCAATGTGCGGCGATGGCGGCCATGAACGCATCGGCCGGTGCGGTCGCCAGGTCATGGGCGACCGTATCGGAGCGCTGCGTGCACGCAGCGAGGCTGAGCAGGAGGGCGGCGGTAGTGGCAACGGCAATCGGTCTCATGCCCCAACCCTAACGGCCATGGACGATGGGCGCAAACCGCGCGCCAGTCCCGCTCAGCGCTCGGCAGACGGTGCTGCCGGCAGTGCTTCGGTCGCCGCCACCGGTGCGGCCTCGCCCTCGCCGGCCGGCTCCTGCTCCACCGGATCAACGTCAAACGGTGTACGGAACACCAGCGACGGCAACAGCGTGGTCAGCGCCGCGTACAGCAGCAGCGCACCGAACAGCACCGCCGGAATCTGGAAGCGCTCACGCATGATCGCCGCCAGCACCAGGGTGAAGATCAGCGTCGGTGCCAGCGCCAGCGAGACCCGCAGGCTGCTGCGGAAGCTCTCGCCGAACATCACCCGGCGCTGCAGCCAGACCACGCCGATGCGCAGCGGCAGCACCACCAGGGTGATCACGATGCCCAGCCCCAGCGCCTCGAAGCTCAGCGCTTCGGCGGGCACCTTGGTGCCGGCGTTGAAGAAGTAGAACGGCACGAAGAACGAGGCGAACAGGCGCAGCGCGTGCAGGTTCTCGTGCGAGGCCAGCAGCGGCATGCGCTGGTGCAGCAGGCGCGCGACCAGGCCGGCGATGAACGCGCCAACCAGGTAGTACACGCCCAGCAGGTAGGTGATGTAGGCCGCCACCATGCCGACCATCACCAGCAGCGAGAATTCCGAGCCCGGCGCGTGCGGTGCCACCCAGCGGCCCAGCGCGATGAACAGCAGCGGCAGGCCGATCATCATCGCCAGCAGTGCCAGGCTGGACAGCGCCATGTGGCCTGGGTCACCGGCCTGCAGCACGATGAACAACGCCGCCAGCGCCAGCAGTTCGCCGGCAATGGCCTTGCTGGTCACCCAGAACCGCTCGTCTTCGCTGAGGCCCAGCCGCGACAGCGAGTCCATGATGAAGCCCGTGGACGGCGTCAGCAGCGCCAGCGCCAGCAGCCCGGCGGCCTGCCACGGCAGCCCCGCATAACGCCAGGCCAGCCAGCCCACGCCGAACAGCGTGCCGGTACGGATCACCAGGTGCGCCAGCAGCGGCCACATGCCACGGCGCAGCGCCTGCAGGTCCACTTCCAGGCCGGCGAACAGGAACAGCGAGGAAATGCCCAGCGTGGCCAGCAGGCCGATCACCGCATCGTGGGCCTGGTCGCCCAGCCAGAGCATGCCGATGATGCCGAACAGCAGGCAGGTCAGCGGCGCGGGCAGGCTGAAACGCTGCAGCGCGCGCGGGATCACCAGCAGCGCGAAGATCAGCAGCAGGTAGATCAGTTCATGGCTCATGGGGGACTTCCGTGTGGTTCGAACGCGCGCAGGATGCGCGCGCCGAATCGATCCGGCAAGCCACGTTTGAATGACCCCGGTTACCTCATCCGATCAACCGGTCGGCAATCCGCCCCACCTGTGCCAGCACGCTAGCGCGTTGCTCGTAGCTGATCGCGCCCGCCTGCAGATAAGCCGTCAGCACCCACGGGGCGCCCCCGGCTACGGGCCACAGCACGGCGATGTCGTTGCGCGCGTCTTCACCATTGCTGCCGGTCTTGTCACCCACGCGCCAGCGCTTGCCCAGGCCCGCGCGCAGGCAGGCGTCGCCGGTTTCGTTGTCGATCAGCCAGTCGGCCAGCTGCTGCCGCGAAGCCGGTTGCAGTACCTCGCCCAACACCACGCGCTGCAGGGTCGCGGCCATCGCCGCCGGCGTGGTGGTGTCGCGCGGGTCGCCCTTGGCAAAGCTGTTCAGCTCCGGCTCCAGGCGGTCACTGCGGCTCACTGTGTCGCCGCTGGCGCGCAGGAACGCGGTCACTGCGGGCGGGCCACCGACCACGCCGAACAGCAGGTTGGCGGCGGTGTTGTCGCTGGTGATGATCGTGGCACGGCACAGGTCGCGCACGGTCATGTCCTTGCCGGCGTGGCGGCGGGTGACCGGTGCATGCGAGAGCAGATCGGCCTCGCCCACCGGCACGCGCCTGTCCAGCAATGCCGGCATGCGTTCGGCCTGGCTGAGCACGGTGGCCGCCAGCATGCTCTTGAAGGTGCTGCACATCGGGAAGCGCTCGTCCTGGCGATGACTGATGCGGCGACCGCTGGCAGTGTCCAGCAGGGTCACGCCGAGGCGTCCGGCGCAGGCCTTCTCCAGCGCGGCGAAATCACTGGCGGCGGTGATGGCGGCATCGGTGGGTGCGTTGGCGGTGGCCTTGCCCGCTGCACGTGCCAGCAGCGGCAAGGCAAGCGAGGAAGCCACGGCGGCACCACTGAACTGCAGGAATCGGCGACGGGCGAGCATGCGGGTTCTCCTGGGGGACCGCTCGATTATTGAAGCCTTGATCGGGGGCGACCAGCGCAAAAAATCTGCGAGAGACATTAGTTCAATTAATGTTTTACGCATTCAACCCCTTAATTTTCTGAAATGTTTCGTTGAAGCGTTAGGATCATCCATCACTCCAGCTCACGACTCGACGATGCTGCACCCTACCCTGCCACTGAACGCGCTGCGCGCCTTCGAGGCCGCCGCCCGCCACCAGAACTTCACCCGTGCCGCGCTGGAGCTGTGTGTCAGCCAGGCCGCACTGAGCCACCAGATCCGTGGACTGGAGGACCGGCTCGGCATCCGCCTGTTCCATCGCCTCCCGCGCGGCGTGGCGCTCACCGATGAAGGCGCGGCGCTGTATCCGGTGCTCAACGAATCGTTCGAGCGCATCTCCGCCAGCATCGCGCGTTACACCGGCGGACCTGCGCGTGAAGTGCTGACCCTGGGCGTGGTCGGCACCTTCGCCACCGGCTGGCTGCTGCCACGGCTGGCCGCATTCGAGGCAGCGCACCCGGACATCGAGCTGCGCCTGCAGACCCACAACAACCGCATCGACCTGGCCGGAGAAGGGCTGGACCTGGCGATCCGCTTTGGTGATGGCGACTGGCAGGGCCAGGCGTGCACGGCGATCCTCGACGCGCCGTTTGCACCGCTGTGCGCACCGGCGCTGGCGCGGCGCCTGAAACAGCCACGCGACCTGGGCACGCTGCCGCTGCTTCGTTCCTACCGCAGCGACGAATGGGCGCGCTGGCTGCAGGCGGCCGGGGTCAGCGGCGTGGAAGCGCGCGGGCCGGTATTCGATTCCTCGTTGACGGTCGCGATGGCGGCCGCCGGTGGCGCCGGTGTGGCCTTGCTGCCGCTGCGCATGTTCGAGCAGGAACTGGCCGAGGGTCGCCTGCTGCAGCCGTTCAGCACCACGCTGGAGCTGGGGCGCTACTGGCTGACGCGGCTGCGATCGCGTGCCGAACGTGAGCCGGCCAGGCGCTTCCGCGAATGGCTGCAGGCACAGGGCGGGTAGGCAGTGCCGGCGCTGGCCGGCAATCCCTTGATCGTTGTGGGCGCATCGCGCTGCCGGCCAGCGGCCGGCACCACCGGTCAGGACTCGAGCAGTTCCATCCAGGCGGCTTCGGCCTTTTCCAGCTGCGCGGCGGCGGTTTCGCGATCGCGGCCAAGCACGGCCATGCGCGTGGCATCGGCGTAGTTGGCCGGGTCGGCCAGCTGGCGGTCCAGCTCGGCCAGGGCACCTTCCAGCTCGGCCACCTTGGCTTCAGCGGCGGCCAGCTTGTGCGGGTTCACCGGCTTCTTCTGCACCACCTGCGCCACCGGGGCGGTCTTGACCACCACCGGCTCTTCCACCTGTTCCATGCGCGCTTTGGTGCCCTGCGCCTGCGGGCGGGTACGCAGCCACGCGGCGTAGGCATCCAGGTCGCCATCGAACGGCTCGACCACGCCATCGGCCACGCGCCAGTAGGTATCGCAGACCAGGCCGATCAGATGGCGGTCGTGCGAGACCATCACGATCGCGCCTTCGAAGGTGGCCAGTGCTTCGGCCAGCGCTTCGCGCATTTCCAGGTCAAGGTGGTTGGTCGGTTCGTCCAGCAGCAGCACGTTCGGCTGCTGCCAGGCGATCAGCGCCAGCGCCAGGCGTGCGCGCTCGCCACCGGAGAAGCCATCGACCGGCTCGAACGCGCGGTCACCCGGGAAGTTCCACTTGCCGAGGAAGTCGCGGAACGACTGGTTCGGTGCGTCCGGGGCGATCTCGCGGAAGTGCTCCATCGGCGACTGGCCTTCGTGCAGCGACTCCACCGTGTGCTGGGCGAAGTAGCCGATCTTCAGGTCCGGGTGCGCCATGCGCTCGCCGACGATCGGCGCCAGCTCGCCCACCAGGGTCTTCACCAGGGTGGTCTTGCCGGCACCGTTCGGGCCGAGCAGGCCAATGCGCTGGCCCGCTTCCAGACCGAAGCCGACGTTGTGCAGGATCACTGCGTCCTTGCCGTAGCCGGCCTCGACATGGTTCAGGCGGATCAGTGAGAACGGCAGCTTGGCCGGCGGCGCGAACTCGATGCGGAACTCGCGCTCGGCGCGCACTGCTTCGGTGCCGGCCAGCTTGGCCAGGCGCTTCATGCGGCTCTGTGCCTGCGCGGCCTTGCTGGCCTGTGCCTTGAAGCGGTCGATGAAGCTCTGCAGGTGGGCGCGCTCGGCCTGTTCCTTCTCGTGCGCGATCTGCTGCTGGCGCAGCTGTTCGGCGCGCTGGCGCTCGAAATCGGTATAACCGCCCGGGTAGAGCTTGGCGCCGCCGCCGTGCAGGTGCAGGGTGTGGGTGGCCACGTTGTCGAGGAACTCGCGGTCATGCGAGATCAACAGCAGGGTGCCGGGGTACTTCAGCAGCCACTGCTCCAGCCAGTACACCGCGTCCAGGTCCAGGTGGTTGGTCGGTTCGTCCAGGAGCAGCAGGTCGCTGGGCATCATCAGCGCGCGGGCCAGGTTCAGGCGTACGCGCCAGCCGCCGGAGAACGAGGACACCGCGCGGTGGTGGGTCTCGGCCGGGAAACCGAGGCCGTGCAGCAGCTTGCCGGCGCGCGCTTCGGCGTCGTAGGCCCCCATCTCGGCCATCTTCGTGTGCGCGTTGGCCACCGCCTCCCAATCTTCGCGCGCGGTTGCTTCAGCCTCTTCAGCCAGCACCGCAGCCACATCGGTATCCCCGCCCAGCACAAAGCTCAGCGCCGGGTCCGGCAGCGACGGGGTTTCCTGGGCCACGCTGGCGATACGGACCTTGCCGGGCAGGTCGACGTCACCCTTGTCGGCCTCCAGCTCGCCCTTCACCGCCGCGAACAGGCTGGACTTGCCAGCACCGTTGCGGCCGACCACGCCCACCCGGTAACCGGCGTGCAGGGTCAGGTCGACATTGGACAACAGCAGCCGCTCGCCGCGGCGCAAGGCGAAATTACGAAGGGAGATCATCGGGGGAGGGGTCCATATAACCGGATGGAATGTGCTGGTGAGCACTGTTCCTGCGACGTAATTCTAGCGTTAACGAATACTTGACGCGCCCCGGGATGCGCGGCGGCAGGCCAACTCTCTCCCTCGTCGGCCCCGCGCAGCCCCCGGGCCCCACCTCCCGCCGCTGCCCTCTGCCGCTAAATGGTTGCTGTTGCAACGTTTTTTCCTGTTGCAACCATTTGACAGGCACTGAATATCCCGTTAATTCCTGCCTTGCGCACCGCAACAACCGCCGTCCGCCTCACCCCCGTGATGTCGATTCCGGTGCCACCCCCGCCAACCGGAGCCCCATCCCGATGACCCGCAAGACCAGCCTGATCGCCGCCGCCGTCGCTGTCGCACTCGGTGGCTCTCCGTTCGTTGCCGCTGCCCAGCAGGCCGGCACCGCCGCCAACACCCTGGACACGGTGATCGTCACCGGCACCCGCGTGGCCGACCGCACCGTCGCCGAATCGCAGTCGCCGATCGACATCATCACCCCTGAAGTGCTGCAGTCCACCGGCACCAGTGAACTGGCCACCGCACTGTCGCGCGCCCTGCCCTCGCTGAACTTCCCGCGCCCGGCCTTGACCGACGGCACCAGTGGCGTGCGCCCGGCGCAGCTGCGCGGCCTGTCGCCGGACCAGGTGCTGGTGCTGGTCAACGGCAAGCGCCGCCACACCTCGGCGATGATCAACGTCAACGGCAGCATCGGCCGTGGCTCGTCGGCGGTGGACATCAATGCAATCCCGATCGCCGCCATCGAGCGTGTGGAAGTGCTGCGCGACGGTGCGTCGGCACAGTACGGCTCGGACGCCATTGCAGGCGTCATCAACATCGTGCTCAAGGGCAGCGGCCGTGGCGGCAGCCTGGCCGTGGACTACGGCCAGTACTCGGCCGGTGACGGCAACAAGTACCAGCTCTCCGGCGATACCGGCGTCGAGTTCGGCAACGGCCGTGGTCGCGTGCACGTGGCTGGCCAAATCAGCCAGCAGGACGAGAGCAACCGCGCCGGCCCGTACCGCGGCGCCACGCCGAACACCGGCAACTTCCCCAGCATCGGCCAGAAGACCTTCATCGTCGGCGACCCGCGCGTGGATGCCACCGCCGCGTCGGCCAACGCCAGCTTCGACTTCAGCGACCACGTGACCGGCTACGCCAGCGCGCTGCTCAGCAACCGCGACATCACCTCGTTCGCGTTCTACCGTTCGCGCAACCACAGCGGGCAGAGCGCGCTGCTGGCGCAGACCTACCCCGACGGCTTCGTGCCGGAGATCAACCAGTATTCGAAGGACCGCTCGCTGGTGGCCGGGGTCAAGGGCAACACCGACAACGGCTGGACCTGGGACCTGAGCCTGAACCACGGTGAGAACACCCTCGACTTCCACACCCGCAACAGCATCAACTACAGCCTCGGCGCAACCAGCCCGCGCTCGTTCTACGACGGCACGCTGAAATACCAGCAGGACATCTTCAATGCCGACCTGACCAAGTCGCTGGACTGGGGCCTGGCCTACCCGGTCACGCTGTCCTTCGGTGGTGAGTACCGCAAGGAAAAGTGGGACCAGAACCCGGGCGAACTGAACTCGTACACCGGCAGCGGCGCGCAGGGCTTCGCGGGCTTCACCCCGACCAATGAAGTGCATGCCGACCGCCACAACTACGCGGTCTATGCTGGCCTGGAAGCGGACCTGACCGAGAAGTTCTCGGCCGGCATCACCGGCCGCTACGAGGACTACTCGGACTTCGGCGACCGCTTCTCCGGCAAGCTGTCGGCGCGCTATGCATTCACCGACAAGGTCGCGCTGCGGGCCACCGCCTCCAGTGGCTTCCGTGCACCGTCGCTGGCGCAGCAGGGCTACCAGGCAGTCACCAGCCAGTTCCTCAATGGCGTATTCGTCGAGCGTGGCACCTTCCCGACCACCAGCGCGGCCGCGCAGGCGCTGGGTGCCTCGCCGTTGAAGGCCGAAACCTCCACCTCCTACAGCCTGGGCCTGGTGCTGCAGCCGGTCGACCGCCTGTATATCACCGTCGACGCCTACCAGATCGACATCGATGACCGCATCGCATTGTCGTCCAGCATCACCACCAACGCGGCCACCAGCGCGCTGCTGGGCACCCTGGGCCTGCCGCAGGTGACCGCGTTCTCCTACTTCACCAACGGCCTGGATACGCGCACCCGTGGCGTCGACTTCGTGTCCAGCTACACGGTGCCGTTCAACGCCAGCAGCCTGGAGCTGACCGCTGCGTACAGCTACAACGACACCGAAGTGCGCCGCGTTGGCGGCACCCCGGCGGTGTTCGGCACGCTGGGCCTGACCCAGTCGCTGATCGGCCGCGATGAGATCGGCCGCATCGAGGACAGCTACCCGCGCGACAAGGCGATCCTGAGCGGCACCTGGCGCTCGGACCACTGGGAACTGGGCCTGGCCGCCACCCGCTACGGCAAATTCACCGTGCGCAACTCGGCCACCGCGCTGCGTGACCAGACCTACGGCGACGCCTGGGTGGTGGATGCCTCGGCCAGCTACAAGCCCAGCAGCAACTGGACCCTGACCGTGGGCGCCGACAACCTGCTGGACAAGTACCCGGACCGCACCGAAGACCTGCAGAACTCGACCTTCGGCATGCTGCCCTACAGCAACTACTCGCCGTTCGGCTTCAACGGCGCGTATGTGTACGGGCGGATCAAGTACACCTGGTAAGGGGTAGAGCCGGCTGCTGGCCGGCGTACCCCGGGCCGCGTCTGCAGGAGCGCCCCTTCTTGTTGAAGGGGCGCGCCGATGGCGGGGGTAGAGGAGAAATGCGTGGACAAACCCGCCGGCCACGGCACGTGGACGGCGGGTTTGCCGTATCTGGCCGCTTCGGTGAAAATCGGGGTATCCCCCTGCTTTCTGCGAGTGCCGATGCACCATGACACCGACCTGATCAACATCGTTGCCGTTGGCCTGGGGCTCGCCTTCATCTTCGGCGCGCTGGCCAACAAGCTCCGCTTGTCTCCCCTGGTCGGTTACCTGGTTGCTGGCATCTGCGTAGGTCCGTTCACCCCCGGCTTCGTCGCCGACCAGGCGCTGGCCAACCAGCTGGCCGAACTGGGCGTGATGCTGCTGATGTTCGGTGTCGGCCTGCACTTCTCGCTGAAGGACCTGATGGCGGTCAAGGCGATCGCCATTCCCGGTGCCATCGGGCAGATCGCAGTGGCGACCCTGCTCGGCTGGGGCGTGGCCTCGCTGATGGGCTGGCCGGCCATCCATGGCGTCATCTTCGGTTTCTCGCTGGCCACCGCCAGCACCGTGGTGCTGCTGCGGGCGATGGAAGAACGCCGCCTGCTGGAGACGATGCGCGGCAAGATCGCGGTCGGCTGGCTGATCGTCGAAGACCTGGCCTGCGTGCTGGCACTGGTGATGATGCCGGTGATGGCCGGCGTGTTCGGCCCCGACGCGGCCAAGGAATCGCACTCGCTGGGCAGCGTGCTGGCCGACATCGGCTGGACCTTCGTGCAGCTGGGCCTGTTCGTGGCGGTGATGCTGGTGGTCGGGCGCCGGGTCATCCCGTGGATCCTGGAACGCATCGCCGGTACCGGTTCGCGTGAGCTGTTCACCCTGTCCGTGCTGGCGATCGCGCTGGGCGTGGCGTTCGGCTCGGCGATGCTGTTCGGCGTCTCGTTCGCGCTGGGCGCGTTCTTCGCCGGCATGCTGCTCAACGAATCAGAACTGAGCCACAAGGCCGCGCATGATTCGCTGCCGCTGCGCGATGCGTTCGCGGTGTTGTTCTTTGTGTCGGTCGGCATGCTGTTCGACCCCAACATCATCGTGCAGCACCCGTGGCAGGTGCTGGCCACGGTGCTGATCATCATGTTCGGCAAGTCGGCCGCCGCGTTCTTCATCGTGCGTGCGTTCGGCCACCCGACCAGCACCGCGCTGACCATCTCGGCCAGCCTGGCGCAGATCGGCGAGTTCGCCTTCATCATCGCTGGCCTCGGCGTGACGCTGCAGATCCTGCCGAAGGAAGGCCAGTCGCTGGTGCTGGCCGGGGCACTGGTGTCGATCATGCTCAACCCGCTGGTGTTCGGCCTGCTCGACCGTTGGCAGGCCAAGCAGGAGCAGTCTCCGCAGGTACCCGAACCGCCCGAAGCGATCGGCCCGTCGCGCGACCTGCATGACCACGCCATCGTGATCGGCTATGGCCGGGTCGGCAGCGAACTGGCGCAGGTGCTGCGCGACCGTGGCGTGCCGGTGCTGGTGATCGATGACAACAAGGAACACGTCGAGCAGGCGCACGCCAAGGGCCTGGCGGCGATCCGCGGCAGTGCCGCTGCCGACCGGGTGCTGGCCGAGGCCCATCCGGAACGCGCGAAGATCGCGGTGCTGGCGATTCCGCAGCCGCTGGAAGCCGGTGAGGCACTGGCCAAGCTGCGGGCGATCAACCCGGACCTGACCCTCCTGGCGCGTGCGCACAGCGACGCCGAGGTGAAGCATCTGCTGGAACACGGTGCGGATGGCACAGTGATGGCCGAACGTGAGCTGGCGTATTCGCTGGCGGAGATGGTGATGGCCACGCCGCCGTATCGCGGGTTGGGCCAGCACAGTATTCCGGTGGTGTGAGGGGTGTGCGTGCGGCAGGGCTTGCAGCCCTGCACCTGCTGGAGCAACTTCAACTGCAACGGCAAAAGCAGGCATTCCGTGGGATGGCGGGGTGGGTCCGGTGGCGGGAGACGCCGTAAACCCTTCCATGGGGGCTTGGCCGCGGCATCCATGCCGCGGACACTCCCGCCACCGGACCCACCCCGCCTTCGACAGATTCCTGCGATCTGCCGGAACGGCGTTCTGCTCTGGTAGGTGTCGACCTTGGTCGACACGGCGGCGCATGGGGTCAGATCCGTTTTCCACAGGAAAACGGATCTGACCCCGGAAACAAAAAAATCCCCGGTCGACCCGCATCGACCGGGGATCTGGATCGCCACGTTGCCACGCCTTGGAGAGGCAGTTCCACCGTAACCCATCGCGGCGCCGGTGGTGATCGCCTGTGGCGATGACGACCAAGCGTGTGGCTATCAGGCGCCGGCCAGGGCCTGCTCCAGGTCGGCACGCAGGTCGCCGATATGTTCGATGCCGATCGACAGCCGCACGGTGTCTTCACTGACGCCGGCCTTGGCCAGCTCCGCCGCATCCAACTGGCGGTGGGTGGTCGAGGCGGGATGGGTGGCCAGTGACTTCGCATCGCCCAGGTTGACCAGGCGGGTGAACAATTTCAGCGCGTCAAGGAAACGTGCGCCTGCCTCGCGCCCGCCCGGCAGGCCGAAGGTCAGCACGCCCGAGCCGTGCCCACCCAGATAGCGCTGCGCGGCGGCGTGCTCGGGATCGTCGGCCAGCCCGGCATAGCGCACCCACGCCACCTTAGCGTGCGACTTCAGGAACTGCGCGACGGCCAGTGCGTTGGCGTTGATGCGTTCCATGCGCAGGGCCAGGGTCTCGATGCCCTGCAGGATCAGGAACGCATTGAACGGCGACAGCGCCGCGCCGGTATTGCGCAGCGGCACCACCCGCGCGCGGCCGATGTAGGCCGCTGGCCCCAGGGCTTCGGTATAGACCACGCCGTGGTAGCTGGGGTCGGGCTGGTTGAGCCGCGCGAAGCGTTGGGGCTGTGCGGTCCAGTCGAAGCGGCCGGAATCGATGATCGCGCCGCCGAGGCTGGTGCCGTGGCCGCCCAGATACTTGGTCAGCGAATGCACCACGATGTCGGCGCCGTGCTCGAATGGGCGCAGCAGGAACGGCGTGGCCACAGTGTTGTCGACGATCAGCGGCACGCCAGCGGCATGCGCGACCTCCGCAATCGCAGCGATGTCGGTGACGTTGCCGCGCGGGTTGCCGATCGATTCGACGAACACCGCCTTGGTGCGCTCGTCGATCAGCGCGGCGAACGCAGAAGGATCGGCCGGGTCGGCGAAGCGCGCCTGGATGCCGTATTGCGGCAGGGTGTGCGCCAGCAGGTTGAGGCTGCCGCCGTACAGCGCGCTGGAGGCAACGATGTTGTCGCCGGCCTCTGCAATGGTCTGGATGGCATAGGTGATCGCGGCCTGCCCCGAGGCCAGCGCCAGCGCGCCGATGCCGCCTTCCAGCGCGGTCAGGCGCTGCTCCAGCACGTCGGTGGTGGGGTTCATGATGCGCGTATAGATATTGCCCGGTACCTTCAGGTCGAACAGGTCGGCACCGTGCTGGGTGTCATCGAAGGCATACGCCACCGTCTGGTAGATCGGCACCGCCACCGCGCGGGTAGTCGGGTCGGGACGGTAGCCGCCGTGCACGGCCAGGGTTTCCAGTTGCCACTGCGGGTCGCTCATTGCGCCAGGCTCCATCCGGGGAAACCGCCACCATAGGCCAGCCGTCGCCCGCCGCTGAAAGCTGCTGGCGATGACGTCCATACCGGGGGTTATCAGGTTGGCCGCGATTCAGGCAGCGGTCACGGGGCGTTGATAGGCTTCGCCGCCGGGCGCTCCTGCCCGGGCACGGAGGCCCCACGCGCATGCAGCCATCCCCCTGGACACCCACCGCCAACGGTACCCCGACCCAGGTCTTGTTGGTGGAGGACGACCGTCGCCTGGCCGAACTGGTCAGCGACTATCTCCACGAACATGGTTTCGCCGTGCAGCATGTGGCGCGCGGTGACCTTGCCGGCGCGGCCTGCCGCCAGCATGCGCCCGAGCTGGTGGTACTGGACCTGATGCTGCCCGGCCTCGGCGGCATCGACGTGTGCCGGCAGATCCGCAGCTTCTCCGACGTGCCGATCCTGATGCTGACCGCCTGCGAAGACGACATCGAGCAGGTGCTGGGCCTGGAATCGGGCGCCGATGACTATGTGCACAAACCGATCGAGCCGCGCCTGCTGCTCGCCCGCCTGCGCGCCCTGCTGCGCCGCCGCCATGGCAGCAGCAACACCGGCACACCCAGCCGTCTGATGCATGGCGAACTGCTGATCGACCGCATGCAGCGCGAAGTGCACCTGCACGGTCAGCCGGTCGAGCTGGGCACCACGGAATTCGAGATCCTGTGGCTGCTGGCCAGCCAGCCGGGGCAGATCCTGTCGCGCGACCAGATCCTGCAGGCGGTGCGCGGCATCGGCTTTGACGGCCTGGACCGCAGTGTCGATGTCAGCATCGGCAAGCTGCGCCGCAAGCTCGGCGATGATGCGCGCGAACCGCGGCGGATCAAGACCGTGTGGGGCCGTGGCTACCAGTTCAATCCGTCGGCCTGGACGGCATGAAGCGGCTGTTCCTGTGGTTGTGGTTTATCACGGGTGCCTGCTTCCTGGTGTCGGTGTTCTTCCTCAACCACATCCTGGACGGCATCTACACGCCCGTGCAGGATCGCATCTTCGTCCAGCAGGTGCGTGGTCAGGTGTACGCCCTGCGCAGTGGCCTGGCCGGCCTGGATGCCGACCAGCAGCGTGAGCGCCTGCAGCAGTGGCAACCACACTACGGCATCGCCCTGACCCTGCTCGACAAACCTCCCGCACTCGACGCGCAGGAACAGGTGGCCGTGAAGGCCGATGGTTTCATCGTGCGCGATCAATACCAGCAGGTCCTGCTGCCCATCGAGGGCAGCGATGGCCGCTGGCTGCACCTGCGCCTGCCTGGCGCGGTGCAGATGACGACGTACATGACCATCGCCGCCTACCTCAGCATCCTGCTGCTGGTGGGCGCCAGCCTGTACGCGTGGGTGCGCCTGCTCTGGCGCGACCTGGAAGCGCTGCGCCGGCATGCCGACCGCATCGGTTCGGGCGATCTGCAGGCACGTGCCCAGGTCTCCCCACGCTCGCAGATCCGGGTCATCGTCGACCACTCCAACCGCATGGCGGCACGCGTGGCCGAACTGGTGCAGCGCCAACGCGACCTGACCCATGCGATCTCGCACGAGCTGCGCACGCCGATCGCGCGCGTGGCCTTCGGCCTGGACCTGATGCAGGACAGCGATGACCGCGAACGCCGCGAACGGCTGGCGCGGGGCCTGCACGGCGATCTGGCCGAACTCAACCGGCTGGTCAGCGAACTGCTGGCTTACGAACGGCTGGAGCATCCCAGCGAGGGCGAGCCGATGCAGCGCATCGAAGCCAACGACTGGCTGCAGGCCTGCCTGGCCGATGCGCGCCGCGATGCCGAACGTGCCGGCGTGATACTGCGCGTGCAGCCCAGCGCGTTGCCACGGGTGGATGCCGAGCCGCGCCTGCTGCAGCTGGCACTCAGCAATCTGGTGGGCAATGCGCTGCGCCATGCGCGTTCGCAGGTGGAAGTCTCGCTGGTCGGTGTCAGCAGCCGCGCCTGCCTGCGTGTGGATGACGACGGTCCCGGCATTGCCGAAGCCGATCGCGAGAAGGTGATGCGCCCGTTCACCCGCCTGGATGACAGCCGCAGCCGCGATACGGGGGGCTTCGGCCTGGGCCTGGCCATCGTCAGCCGCATTGCCGTCCGCCACGGCGGCGAGCTTCGCATCAGCCGCGCCACGTTGGGCGGCGCGCGCATGGAAATGCACTGGCCGCTGGCTGCCAGCTGAACGCCCCTGGGCGCGATTACAGTTGATTACAACTCCCGCACAACTGCGGACGGATCGGTCGCCGGCGTATCGCCACGCTAGCGACCCTGCAGCACTCGCCGGATGCGCGTGCTGCCTTCCTCCCATTGTCGAGAGTTTCCATGTCCCAGCTTCGCCGTTCCCCCGCCCTGCTCTGCTTGGCCCTGTTGCCGCTGTTCGCCGCACCGATCGCCCACGCCAAGGATGACCACTGGACCTTCGAGGTCGCTGCCGGCGGTGGCGTGGCGCCGCGCTACAGCGGCAGCGAGGAGTATCGTGCGACACCGTCGTTGTCCTTTGATGTCACCTCGCCGGGTGGATGGTTTCTGGGCACCAGTGGCATTGGCTGGGGCACCTCCATCGGCGAGCACACCCGCGTGCGCGCGTATGTCGGCGCCAGCGGCATCCGCAAGGAAAAGGACTCGCTGCTCGGCGGTTCCGACTTTCTGCGCGGCATGGGTGATATCGATGCCCGTCCCCTGGTCGGCATCTCGGCTGGTTATACGCTGGGCGAAGCCGTGCTGAGCGGCTCCTGGCAGTTCACCCGCAAGGACGAGGACAAGGCCGAGAACGGCCTGGCCACCCAGCAGATCCATCTGAACCTGAGCATGCCGCTGTTCGACCTGGCCGGCGGCGTGGTCAGCGGCAGCGTGTCCACCGACTACGGCAACCGCGGCTACATGCAGACCTGGTACGGCGTCAGCCCGGAACAGGCGGCGCGCACCGGCTTTGCCGAGCACAAGCCAAAGGCCGGCCTGGTCAGTGCCGGTGTCGGCCTGAAGTGGAGCCACCGCGTGGGCCGCAACGGCAACTGGTACATCTCGGCCGAAGGCACGCGCCTGCTCGGTGATGCCGCCGACAGCCCGATCGTGCAGAAGGCGAACCAGTTCGGCTTGATGAGCGGCTATACGCACCGCTTCTGAGTGAGCGCCGGGCATGGCCCGGCCCACTTCGCAGGAAACGGGGCGCTGCGGCCAGGCAGCGCCCCGTGTGAATCACGCTTTGGCGAATACCAGGCGGCCGCCGTCGTTTCCGACTTCGATGGTATCGCCGTTGACGAAAGCACCCGACAGGATCTGCTGTGCCAGCGGATTCTCCAGCTGCGACTGGATTGCACGCTTCAACGGGCGCGCGCCATAGACCGGATCGAAGCCGACGTTGCCGAGCAGGTCGAACGCCGCATCGGAGACCGCCAGCTTCAACCCGCGCTCGGCCAGCCGCTTCTCAAGCCCACGCATCTGGATGCGCGCGATCTGCTTGATCTGCTGCTTGTCCAGCGGGTGGAACACCACGATGTCGTCCAGGCGGTTGATGAACTCCGGCCGGAAGTGCGCCTGCACCACGCCCATCACCGCCGCCTTCATCTGCGTGTAGGCCTCCGGACTGTCGTCGGTGCTCATGTCCTGGATCTGGTGCGAGCCCAGGTTCGAGGTCATCACGATGACGGTGTTGCGGAAGTCCACGGTACGGCCCTGTCCATCGGTCAGGCGGCCATCGTCCAGCACCTGCAGCAGGATGTTGAACACATCCGGATGCGCCTTCTCCACTTCGTCCAGCAGGATCAGCGAGTACGGACGGCGACGCACGGCCTCGGTCAGGTAGCCACCTTCCTCGTAGCCGACGTAGCCCGGAGGCGCGCCGATCAGGCGGGCCACGCTGTGCTTCTCCATGAATTCGCTCATGTCGATGCGGATCATCGCGTCGGCACTGTCGAACAGGAACTCGGCCAGCGACTTGCACAGCTCGGTCTTGCCGACGCCGGTCGGGCCGAGGAACAGGAACGAGCCGGCCGGGCGATTCGGATCGGACAGGCCCGCACGCGAACGGCGCACGGCATCGGAGACGACCTTGATCGCTTCTTCCTGGCCGACCACGCGGTTGTGCAGTACCTCTTCCATGCGCAACAGCTTGTCGCGCTCGCCTTCGAGCATCTTGTTGACCGGGATGCCGGTCCAGCGCGATACGACCTCGGCGATCTCCTCGTCGGTCACGCGGTCCTGCACCAGCTTGAAGTCCTTGTGCTCGGCCTCCTGGGCCGCGGCCAGCTGCTTTTCCAGCTGCGGCAGCAGCCCGTACTGGATCTCGCTCATCTTGGCGAAATCCTGGCGGCGCTGCGCGGCCTCCAGCTCCAGCTTGGCCTGCTCGACCTGTTCCTTGATCTTGGTCGCGCCCTGCAGCGCGGCCTTCTCCGACTTCCAGATTTCATTGAGGTCGGAGAACTCGCGCTCCAGCCCGTCGATGTCGTTTTCCAGGTCGGCCAGGCGCTGCCGCGAGGCTTCGTCCTTCTCCTTCTTCAGCATCTCGCGCTGGATCTTCAGCTGGATCACCCGGCGCTCAAGGCGGTCCAGCTCTTCCGGCTTGGAGTCGATCTCCATGCGCAGTCGCGAGGCGGCTTCGTCCATCAGGTCGATGGCCTTGTCCGGCAGCTGGCGGTCGGTGATGTAGCGGTTGGACAACGTCGCAGCCGCCACGATGGCCGGATCGGTGATCTCCACGCCGTGGTGCACCGCGTACTTTTCCTTCAGGCCGCGCAGGATCGCGATGGTGTCCTCCACCGACGGCTCGCCCACGAACACCTTCTGGAAACGACGCTCCAGCGCGGCATCCTTCTCGATGTACTTGCGGTATTCGTCCAGCGTGGTGGCGCCGATGCAGTGCAGCTCGCCGCGCGCCAGCGCTGGCTTCAGCATGTTGCCGGCATCCATCGCGCCATCGGCCTTGCCGGCGCCGACCATGGTGTGCAGTTCGTCGATGAACAGGATGATCTGGCCCTCATTCTTGGCCAGGTCGTTGAGCACGCCCTTCAGGCGCTCCTCGAATTCGCCGCGGAACTTGGCCCCGGCAATCAGCGCGCCCATGTCCAGCGACAGCACGCGCTTGCCGCGCAGGCCCTCGGGCACTTCGTCGTTGATGATGCGCTGGGCCAGCCCTTCCACGATCGCGGTCTTGCCCACGCCGGGCTCGCCGATCAGCACCGGATTATTCTTGGTCCGGCGCTGCAGCACCTGGATGGTGCGGCGGATTTCCTCGTCACGGCCGATCACCGGGTCGAGCTTGCCGCTCTCGGCACGCGCGGTCAGGTCGATGGTGTATTTCTCCAGCGCCTGGCGCTGTTCCTCGGCATTCTCCGACTGCACGTTCTCGCCGCCGCGCAGCTTGTCGATGGCCGCCTGCAGGCGGGTCTTGTCGGCACCGGCGGCGCGCAGCGCCATGCCCAGCGTGCCGCCGTCGTCCAGCGCCGCCAGCACGAACCACTCGCTGGCAATGAAGGCATCCCCGTGCTGCTGGGCCAGCTTGTCGGTCTGGTTCAGCAGGCGCCCCAGGTCGTTGCCCATCGAGACGTTGCCAGCCTGGCCGGACACCTTCGGCAGCGCATCCAGCGCCTCGGTCAGGCGCTCGCGCAGCACCGGCACGTTCACCCCGGCCTGGGCCAGCAGCGGACGCGTGCTGCCGCCCTGCTGGTCCAGCAGCGCGCTGAACAGGTGAACCGGTTCGATGATGCTGTTGTCGCGGCCCACGGCCAGCGACTGTGCGTCTGCCAGCGCCTGCTGGAAACGCGAGGTGAGCTTGTCCATCCGCATTGCGAATCCTCATCGGTCATCAGGGCCGGCCCGCGCCGGCGATGCTGGAAAGATGCGGTTGCGCCACCCGGTTTCAAGGGTGGCTGCGACTGCACCCCGAGGCCAGTCAGGCTTCGGCCAGCATGCCGGAACCGGTGTGGTCGGCGCGTTGATCCCGATCAGTTCTACGCGGTGAACGGGCTCAGCGGGTGATCGCGCTGCGGATCGCCCGCAGCTGCTGCTTGACCGCCCGCGCCTGGGCGGCATCCATCCGCAGCAGCGCCTTCTGCCCGATCGAGCGCGACTGCAGGGTGGGATCGACAAAGCGGTAGCGGCCGCGTTCATCGCGCTGCACCGCCGGGGGCTGCGCCAGTTCCGGGGTGTCCAGCAGGTGGTCGATCACCGCGACCAGGCGGTCGTTGAAGTACCCGTCGGGCCGGCCCAGGTCCACATAGGCCTGCTGGATCAGCGGATAGAAGCGCTTGTAGGCGGTAGCCGTTGCCGCCGGGTCCAGCGCGGTGAAGGCCTGCACGTAGGGCGCATAGCGCGCCGCGTTGCTGGCGGCGATGCGTTCGCCACCCTCGCCCGGCTCGACCTGCAGGTTGCCCGGCAGCGGCCGCGCGGCCAGCGCAGTCGGCGGCACGCTGGGCTTGTCCACGTTGTCGAGCTGGGTAACCAGGCGCTGGATCAGGTGATCACGCAGCAGCAGGGTCAATGGCCCCTCGCCCTGGAACAACTGGCTCAATGCACCCCAGGCGGCCGTATCGCTGTCAGCCAGCTTGGGCAGCGCCGGATCGGCGGCGGCCTCGGTATCCAGCGGATGCTTGATCGCGGGCGGTGCTGGCGCGGGTTCCGCGGCCGCCTGCGGTTGTGGCGGCGCGCCGGTACTGGCGGGGGTTGATTGCACCGGCACCGAAACACCGTCTGCCAGGCGCTTCAGCTGATCGCGGAACAGCCAACCTCCCGCGCCACCGATTACCACCACGCCCAACACCCAGGGCCATACCGCCTTTCCACTCTGCATGATGCAGCACCTCGTTTCACACGCATGGTGAAGGTGTGACCCCACCGATTGCAGCCGGTTCCCCGCCTGTTCCGCTGCCGTTCGGGTTGAGGCCTGCAGCAAGGCCGTGCTCACACTTGCTTTGCATGCAGCGCGCGAGGCTGTGAGCCTTGTTCTGTGGAGGCACTGCCATGCAGTACGCGCTGTATTACTGGACCGGCATCCAGGGCCGTGGCGAGTTCGTGCGGCTGGCGCTGGAGGATGCCGGTGCCGACTACATCGACATGGCGCGGGTGCACGGCGATGCGGTGATGCAGCCGTTTCTCGATGGCAGCAGTGAAGGTGCGCAGCCCTTCGCGCCGCCATTCCTGAAGGCGGGCCGCCAGGTCATTGCACAGGTCGCCGCGATCCTGGATTTCCTCGGCCCGACGCTGGACCTGGTGCCGCATGCGGCCTCGCGGCGGGTGCAGGCGCTGCAGTTGCAGCTGACCATCGCTGATCTGGTAGCCGAGGTGCACGACACCCACCATCCAATTGCTGCATCGAAGTACTACGAGCAGCAGAAGACCGAAGCCAAGGCACGGGCCGCCTCCCTGCGTGGCGAACGGCTGCCGAAGTTCCTCGGCTACTTCGAGCAGGTGCTGGCCGCCAATGGTGGCCGCCACGCACTGCGCGAGCATTCCTATGTGGATCTGTCGCTGTTCCAGCTGCTGAGCGGGCTGGACTACATGTTCCCGCGCCGCATGCAGGCGCTCGGCCCCACACTGCCCCTGCTGCGTGCGCTGCAGGAGCGGGTGGCAAAGCGGCCGAACATCGCCGCCTATCTGGCTTCGGAGCGGCGGTTGCCGTTCAACACCAACGGCATCTTCCGCCACTACCCGGAACTGGATGGAGAGCGGTAGTGCCGGCCGCTGGCCGGCAGCTGCACGATCCGACCGAAGCCCATGAGGATGCCGGCCAGCGGCCGGCACTACCGTTGGGTCAGTTGTTTTCACCCAGCGGCTGCACCGGCTGCTTCTGCAGCGAAAGCAACCCCAGCAGCAACGCCAGTGCCACGTAGGCACCAGCGAACTGCCAGCTGATGATGCGCGCCAGCCCGTCCAGCTCCCACGGCAGGTAGATGCCACCACGCGGATCCACCGAGTGGATCAGGCCGAACAGGGTCAGCACCGCAGCCACCAGCAGGAAGCCGCAGGCACGGCGCAGGCGGCCATCGACCATCGCCGCCACCGCCGAAATCCACAGCATCGAGGTGATGATGAAGCCGTTGCCGAGGGTGAAGATCACCGCCAGCTCGGGCAGGCCATGGCCGTCGAGCTTGGTCAGCAGCTGCGGCAGCTGGTCCGGCGCGATCCAGCCGGGTGCCTTGATCGCCAGCAGGTACGCCACCGACGGCAGGAAACCGAACACCATCGCACCGGTGTGGTGACGCGGCGTGGCCTGGAAGGCCTGGGTGGTGATGTCGATGGCCACGTACACGATGATCGGTGCCAGCACCGCCAGCGGCAGCCACTGCACCAGCCCGGAGATGATGCCGAGCATGCCGCCGATGCCGACGAACAGGCCGGTCAGCAGCGTGTAGCCGCTGCGCGCACCCATGTGCTTGTACGCCGGCTGGCCGATGTACGGCGTGGTCTGCGCCACGCCACCGCAGACGCCGGCCACCAGCGTGGCCACCGCTTCCACCAGCAGGATGTCGCGGGTGCGGTAGTCGTCGCCGGCTGCGCGCGCGCTTTCAGACACGTTGATGCCGCCGACCACCATCAGCAGACCGAACGGCAGCAGCAGCGGCAGGTAGGTCATCGCGGTGGGCAGGCCGTCGAGGAAGCCCAGTGTCGGCAGCGGCAGCACCACCTGCGGCGGCACCCACTCCGGTACATGGAAGCCGGGTGCGCCCAGCCCGGCCAGGCCGAGGCCGTAGTACAGCACGGTGCCGAACACGAAGGCCAGCAGCACGCCCGGGCCACGCACCGGCAGCTTTCCCTTGGCGATCAGCACGTACAGCAGCAAACCGAGCGTGGTGAAGCCGACCAGCGGCGAGCGCAGCGTTTCCAGCAGCGGCAGCAGACCCATCAGCACCAGCGCGATGCCGGCGATGGAACCCAGCAGCGCGGCACGCGGCAGCGCGCGGGTGACCGCTTCGCCGAAGAACGACAACACGAACTTGAGCACGCCCATGATGACCAGCGCGGCCATGCCCAGCTGCCAGGTGGCGATGCCCGCAGCGTGCGGGTCCATGCCCTGCTGCTTGAACGCGATGAAGGCCGGGCCGAGCACCAGCAGCGCCATGCCGATGCTGGTCGGTGCATCCAGGCCGAGCGGCATGGCGGTGACATCGTCGCGGCCGGTACGCGCGGCCAGCCGGCGCGCCATCAGGGTGTACAGCAGGTTGCCGACCAGCACGCCGAAGGCGGTGCCGGGGAACATGCGGCCGAACACCACGTCGGCAGGGAACTGGAAGATCCCGACCAGGGCCATGGCGATGAAGCCGAGGATGGAGAGGTTGTCGACGACCAGGCCGAAGAAGCCGTTGAAGTCGCCGGCGACGAACCAGCGACGCGGTGCGGCGGAAGCGGGAGCGGACATGGAAGGGGCGGTGGGGGTGGGGACCGCCGATGGTAGGCCCAGCGGGGCCAGCGCGCCAATTCCGTCGTGGAATGATGGGTTCCAGCCAACGGCGGGGCCCCTCGTGGCTGGGTTGGTCGCGGACGGCGGACCTCAGGGGGTGGGCCGGGCGGGTAGGCTGCGCAGGGGGCGCTGCAAGTACGTCCCTGTAAGCTCGGTCGCCGCATCCATGCGGCTCACGCCCCTGCGCAGCCTACCCGCCCGGCCCCTGACAGTTTCGTGCGCGTGCCAGCCACGGAAGAGAATCAAAAGATCAAAAGCAAAGGCAGGCGCTCGTTGTAGCGCCGAGCCCCTGCTCGGCCGCTGTACGCGAAGCCTCTGAGCCGAGCACGGTTCGGCTCTACAGAAGATCTTTCCGATCATTCTTTCGTTCATCCACGCATGGCGTGGATCTACCGTGTCGACCAAGGTCGACACCCATCAGGCACCGGCCATGCCATTCCGACAGATCGCAGAAATCTGTCGAAGGCGGGGTGGGTCCGGTTGCGGGGGTGTCCGCGGCACGGATGCCGCGGCCAAGCCCCCAGGGACGGGTTTACGGCGTCCCCCGCAACCGGACCCGCCCTGCCATCCCACGGAATGCCCGCTGTTGCTGTTGCTTCGGTTGTTGCTGTTGCTTCGGCTGTTGCATTGGCCTCTGCGGGTGCAGGGCGCAGCCCTGCATCGACCAACTCCCTACTTCTTCAGGAAGTTGTCCACCAGCAGATGCTTCACGTCGTCGAAGCGGCCGTTCAATACCGCCTTGGCTGCATACAGCGCGGTACCGGCCACCTGCTTGGCCTCGATCTGCGGCGGCATCACCAGCTCGGCGCGGCTGGTATGCACGTCCAGCAGCGCCGGGCCACGCTGCGACAGGAAATCCTGCACCGCTTCTTCCAGATCCTCGCTGCGCGTCACCGTGCGGCCGTGGAAGCCGATCACTTCGGCAAGGCGGCCAAAATCCGGGTTCTTCAGGTCGGTGTAGTTGTCCAGCAGGCCTTCCACCTTCTGCTCCAGCTCGACGAAGTTCAGCGAGCCATTGTTGAACACCACCACCTTGATCGGCAGGTTCTCCTGCACGGCCGTCAGCAGGTCGCCCAGCAGCATCGCCAGGCCGCCATCGCCGGACAGCGAAATCACCTGCCGGCCGGGGAACGCCTTCTGCAGGCCCAGTGCCTGCGGCATTGCATTGGCCATCGTGCCGTGCAGCAGGCTGGTCAGCGTGCGGCGGCGACCGTTGACGCGGATATGCCGCAGCACCCAGACCATCGGCGAGCCGCCGTCAGCGGTGAACAGCGCATCGTCGCTGGCATGCTTCGACAGCAGCGCGGTCAGATGCTGCGGGTGGATAAGCTCGCCCTCGCCCGGCTGTTCTTCCTGCTCGCGCTTCTTCAGCGCCTTGTCGCGACGTTCGATACATTCGTCCAGGAAACTGCTGTCCTCGCGCGGCGGCAACATCGGCAGCAAGGCATCCAGCGTCGGTGCAATGTCACCGACCACGCCGAGGTTCACCGGATGGCGGCGGCCGAGATGGCTGCCATCGCGGTCGACCTGGATGATCGTGGCCTTGTCCGGGTAGAACTGGCCCCAGGCGAAGTCGGCGCCGAGCAGCAGCAGCGTGTCGCACTCCATCAGCGTGTGGAAGCCGGATTCGATGCCGAAGATGCCGGTCATGCCCATGTTGTACGGGTTGTCCGGCTCGACGAAATCCTTGGCGCGCGAGGTGTGCGCGATCGGTGCCTGCAGGCGCCGGGCCAGTTCCAGCAGCTGTGCGTGCGCACCCTGGCAACCGGCGCCGGCGTAGATGCCGATGCGCTTGCCCTGCCCCAGCAACTCGGCGATGCGCTGCAGCTCAGCATCCGACGGGCGCAGCACCGGCTGGGTGTAATGCACCGAGAACGGCACATCGTGCTTCACTTCGGCCTGGCTGATATCGGCGGGCAGGATCACCACCGCCACGCCACGGCGGCTGATCGCGGCCTGGCAGGCCAGGGTGACCACGCGACGCGCCTGCTCGGCGCTGTGCACCTGCTCGCAGAACACCGAACAACTGGCGTACACCGCCTTGAAGTCCACTTCCTGCGGGAATTCCATGCCCAGCTCGCTGGTCACCACCTGGCTGGCGATCAGCACCATCGGCGCGCGGTTGCGGTTGCTCTCGAACACGCCATTGATGAAATGCAGGCTGCCGGGGCCGCAGGAGCCGGCGCAGGCGGTCAGTTCGCCGCTCACCAGCGAATCGGCGCCTGCGGCAAAGGCTGCTACTTCCTCATGCCGCACATGCACCCATGCGATCTCGCTGCCATGCATCGCATCGGTCACGTGGTTGAGCGTATCGCCCACGATGCCGTAGCAACGGCGGACACCGGCCTGCTGCAGGGCATCCACCACGATTTCGGCCACGCGCTTGCTCATCGGATACATCCTCGAACGGGGGGAACGTCCGAGGCTAGACCCGATGAAGTGATGCCTCCGCAAAAAAAAGGGGACGGAGGGAATCAAGTCGTATGTGCCACAAACGACTTAATTCCCTCCGTCCCCTTTTTCTTCAATCGTTGACGTTGATCCAGCCTTCCACCGCGCCCTGCTTCGGGTTGCGGTAGCGCAGCTTCACCCAGCCGTCCTGTTCATCCAGCAGTTCCACGCGGTCGCCCTGCACCAGGTAACGCTTGGTGCTGGACGCACCGGGTCGGTCGAACAGGAACAGGCGCGCGGGTACCACGGCGGCCTGCTGACCACGCAACGGCCCGTCCGGCGGTGCGCCCATGCCATTGGCAATCGCGCTCTCCAGCACACGGCCGGCCGGATCATACGTGCGCCAGACCGCCAACGGGCCCTGCTCGTCGGTCTGTTCCCACTGCAGCGCGGCGTTCAAGGTATCGCCCAGCATCAGCACGCTCTCAGAGCGGTACAGATGGAGCTTCGCGCCTGCAAACCGGTACTGGTCGGTGTACCACATCGGGCCACTGCGGCAACTGCTGGTCAAGGTTCGAGTGGCAGCATCCACGCTCAACCCCATCAGGTCACCGCAACTGTCCTTGCCGTGGGTGTCGGCCTGCAGCGCGCGGAAACCCACAGTGGCCGGATCGAACCGGTACACCGCCACCGCTTCGTTGACCATGCCTACCGGAGCGCGTGCGACCAGTTCCGGGTAGCCATCGAAATCGACATCTTCGAGCGACCATCGCGAATTGCCGTCGGCATCGGCCGCGCCGGCCAGCGTTTGGCGCTTGCCCGAGGGTGACAGCTGCACCGCGATGCTGCCGTCCTGCTGCGGATCGGCATGCGCCTGCACATGCGCGGCCACCTGGAAGCGCAGCGTTTCGCCGTCGTCCCCACCCGCCTGCGCCGTCGGTGCCAGTACGCCTGCCAATGCCAGGCCCAGCAGGCATTCCCTGTAGTTCATCATTGCTCCCTGCGGCACCGCGGCGGCACCTTCAACTCAGAACGATACCTCGACCGGCTGCCGCGACCACAGCACCGATTGATGCTTGGTCTGCTGCTTCCACGCCAGGCGGATCGCTTCGATGTCGGCGCGGCGCTGCGGGGTGTCCTCGTGCAGCACCACCAGCACCTTGGTGCGCAGGCGGTTGGGCGAGGCATCACCGCGGAACAGCCATTGGCCATAGGCATCGAACACGGTCAGGCCATCCGGGAAGCGCGGGGTCACTTCCTTGTCCAGGAAGGTGCGCCACTGCGCCTCGCTGATGGTATCGGCCTGCGGGCGGTTGCCGGCGCCCTGCTCCTCGCCCACGCCGAAGTACAGCTCGCTGCGCACCCAGCCGTGGCCGGCGGACGGGCGTGCGGCATCGCCCTTCAGTTCGGCGGTGGTGGCCGTGGCATAGGCGCTGGGCGCCTGCGAAGAGAGGCTGGCGCAACCACTGGTGGCCAGCAGCGCGGCGAAGACGAGGCCAAGGTGTTTCATCGGTACAGCTCCGGGGAAGGGGGACAAGGCGAGCCGGCAGCGTACAGCGCCACCGGCCCGGCGTGCTGATGCCAGCAGGGCATCAACTCATGCCGGACCGGCAGGGGCTTGCATCGGCACCGGTCATCACGCGAAGATAATATATCGCTTCATCCGGATGTATGTAAGTGAAACCACCTCCCCCTTCCCCGTCGTCGTTGTTGCTGGAGCCCCCATGTCCGTCCGCCTGCCCGCGTCGCCGCTCGGCCTCGCCATCGCCCTCGCGCTTTCCTCCGCCGCCGTCCCGGCGCTGGGCCAGGACGCCACCAACCTGGACACGGTGATCGTCACCGGCACCCGTGCCGCCGACCGCACCGTGCTCGAATCCACCTCGCCGGTGGATGTGCTCACCGCCGAGGACATCCGCAAGGCCGGCGTGGTCAACGGCGAGCTGGGCAGCGCGCTGCAGGCGCTGTTGCCGTCGTTCAACTTCCCGCGCCAGTCCAACTCCGGTGGCGCCGACCATGTGCGCGCCGCACAGTTGCGCGGCCTGTCGCCGGACCAGGTGCTGGTGCTGGTCAATGGCAAGCGCCGCCACCACACCGCGCTGGTCAACACCGACAGCAAGATCGGCAAGGGCACCACCCCGGTTGATTTCAATTCGATCCCGGTCAGCGCGATCAAGCGCATCGAAGTACTGCGTGATGGCGCTGGTGCGCTGTATGGCTCGGATGCGGTGGCCGGTGTGATCAACGTGATCCTCGACAACGGCGGCGACGGTGGCGAGATCGAGGCCAGCTACGGCGCCAACCACACCGACCTCAAGCCGATCGGGCGTACCCTTACCGACGGCCAGACCGGCAATATCAGCGCCAAGGTCGGCACCTCGCTGGGCGAGGATGGCGCCTTCCTGCGCGTCGGCCTGGAATACAAGCACCGCAACGGCACCAACCGCGCCGGCTTCGACCAGATTCCGCCGTGGGACCAGACGCCGGACAACCTGGCGCTGCAGGGCAAGCGCAACTATGTGCTGGGCGATGGCAAGAGCAAGGACATCAACCTGTGGCTGAACACCGAGATCCCGGTGGGCCAGACCTCGACGTTCTACGCGTTCGGCACCTTCAACCAGCGCGATACCGAAGGCGCGAACTACTTCCGCTACCCCGATGGCGATGCCAACTGGAAGGAGGTCTATCCGAACGGTTACCGGCCGATCTCCGAAGGCGAGAACCGCGACGTGCAGGCCGTAGCCGGCGTGCGTGGGCAGTGGGGCGAATGGAGCTACGACGGCAGCCTGGATTACGGCCAGAACGACTTCACCTACCGCCTGCGTGATTCGCTCAACGCCTCGCTGGGCCCGACCAGCCCGACCCGCTTCAAGACCGCCGACTACGAGTACGCACAGACCGTGGGCAACCTCGACCTGAGCCGCGTGTTCACCCAGAGCGAGAGCATCAGCCACACCCTGGGCCTGGGTGTGGAAGCGCGCCACGAGCGCTACCAGACCCGCCCCGGTGACCCGGCCAGCTACGCGGCCGGCCCGTTCACCGACCGCCCGACCGGTTCGCAGGCCGGTGGCGGCCTGACCCCGCAGGATGCAGCCACCCTGTCGCGTGATGTGGCCAGCGCCTACGCCAGCCTGTCGAGCCAGTTCGGCGAAAAGTTCTCCACCGATCTGGCCGCGCGCTACGAGCACAACGACGATTTCGGCGGTGAACTGACCGGCAAGCTCGGCCTGCGCTATGAATTCACCCCGGCGTTCGCGTTGCGTGGCGCCATCTCCAACAACTTCCGCGCGCCGTCGCTGGCGCAGATCGGCTACGAGTCCACCTCCACCGGCTACAACGCTGGCGGCCAGCTGGTGCAGGGCCGCCTGCTGTCGGTCAACAATCCGATCGCGCGTGGCCTGGGTGCGCAGAATCTGAAGCCGGAGAAATCGCTGAACACCTCGTTGGGCTTCACCAGCCGCATCGGCGAGCATTTCGACCTGTCACTGGACTTCTTCCAGATCGACATCGACGATCGCATCGCGCTGTCGGAGAGCATCACTGGCGATGCACTGACCGACTACGTGGCGGCCAACTACGGCGTCAGCGGCCTGCAGAGCGCCAGCTTCTTCGTCAACGCGGCCGATACCCGCACCCGCGGCGCCGAGCTGGTGAGCAACTGGCGCCAGTCACTGGGCGACGGCCAGCTGCTGCTGACCGGCACCTACGCCTATACCAAGACCACGCTGAAGAACGTGCTGGCTACGCCGGCGCAGCTGCAGGCGCTCAACCCGAACTATGTGCTGTTCGGCATCGAAGAGACCAATACGCTGACCGATGCCACGCCGCGTACCCGCGGCAGCTTCTCTGCCGCGTGGAGCAACGACCACTGGTCGCTGAGCACCCGTGTGAACCGCTACGGCAGCGCCACCCGCGTGTTCAACTTCGGTGACGGCTACATCCCGCGCCAGACCTACCAGGCCGAGTGGCAGCTGGATGCGGAGGTCGAATACCGCATCACTCCGCGCTGGAGCGTGGCCATCGGCGGCCAGAACCTGACCGACAACTACCCGGATCGATCCAACAGCGATATCCACTACTTCGGCAACCTGCCGTATGACGTGCTGTCGCCGATCGGCAGCAACGGCGCGTACTACTACGGCCGCGTCCGCTATACGTTCTGATCGCATTGGGTAGGTGCGGACCGTTGGTCCGCACGACACGGTAGTGCCGGCCGCTGGCCGGCAACTTCGTGATCCGGGTGCGGATCTGCTTTGGGTGGGTGCGAACCGTTGGCCCGCACGACACGGTAGTGCCGGCCGCTGGCCGGCAACTTCGTGATCCGGGTGCGGATCTGCTTGGGGCGGGTGCGGACCGTTGGCCCGCACTGTTTGAGCTGGATGCAGGCTGACCTGCCGTGCCGACCAACGGTCGGCACCCACCGAAGCAGGGCCGTAGCCTGCCCTCGACCCCGCGTACACGCCCACGCTGGCAAGCTGGGCGTCATGGCTGAACCGCTCCCCCTGCGTCCGCCACCGCCATTGCTGGACGACGCCTGCGCGTTGTTCCTCGATGTCGATGGCACCCTGATCGAATTCGCTGCACGCCCGGATGCCGTGCAGCTGCTGCCGGATGTGCGTGAAGCCATCGGCCGCATCAGCGACCGCCTGGAAGGTGCCGTGGCACTGGTCAGTGGTCGCCCGCTTGAACAGCTGGATCAACTGTTCGCCCCCCTGCAACTACCCGCCGCCGGCCTGCACGGCCATGAGCTGCGTGGCGAAGACGGTCGTGTGCTGCGCGACGAACACGACGACGACACCGCCGAATGGCTGCACGCGCTGCACCAGCAGGCGATGCACTTCGCCCATGGGCATCCTGGCGTGCTGGTGGAAGACAAGGGCGTCGGCCTGGCCTTGCACTGGCGCGGTGCGCCGCACGCCGCCAGCGATGTCCGCGCGTTCGCTGACCGCCACGTGCGTGGCCGCACCAGCTACCGCCTGCAGCCTGGCGACCATGTGGTCGAGTTCGTGCCTGTCGGCACCGACAAGGGCCGTGCCGTGCGCCGGATGATGCAGTACCTGCCCTTCCGCGGCCGCCTGCCGGTGTTCCTCGGTGATGACCTCACCGACGAATTCGGCTTCGATGCTGCCAACGGCCAGCATGGCTGGAGCGTGCTGGTGGGTGAACGTGAACCCAGTGCGGCCGTGTTCGCGCTGCCCGACATACGCAGCGTGCACGCCTGGCTGCGTGAGAATGCCTATTGACCCGGCCAACCCCCACGGCCGCAACCGAGATGTACCGCGTGATGACCCAACCCGATCTTGATCTGGGCGTGGTCGGCAACGGCAGCTTCGGCGCCCTGGTCGACAAACATGCCCGCGTTGTCTGGAGCTGCCTGCCCACCTTCGACGGCGACCCCACCTTCTGCGCCCTGCTCGGCCCCAACCAGCAGACCGGCGGCGACTTCGCCATCGAGCTGGAGGACTTCGCGAGCAGCGAGCAGGAATACCTCACCAACACTGCGATCCTGCGCACCGTGCTGCGTGACACGCAGGGCGGCGCATTGGAAATCCTCGATTTCGCCCCGCGCTGGCGCCAGAACGACCGCTTCTACCGGCCGGTCAGCCTGATCCGCCAGGTGCGTCCACTGGCCGGCAGCCCGCGCATCACCGTGCGTGCGCGCCCGCTGGCCGACTGGGGCGCACGCGTGCCAGAGTCGACCTGGGGCAGTAACCATGTGCGCTGGATCCTGCCCGAGCACGTGCTGCGGCTGACCACCGATGTGCCGGTGCGCTTCGTGCGCGACGGCCTGCCGTTCGTGCTCAACCATCCGATCCACCTGATCCTGGGCGTGGATGAATCGCTCAATCGGTCGATCAGCGGCTACGTGCAGGAAGCCTTCCAGCGCACCCGCGACTACTGGCGCGAGTGGGTGCGCTACCTGTCCATTCCACTGGAATGGCAGGACGCGGTCATCCGCAGTGCGATCACGTTGAAGCTGTGCCAGTACGAGGACAGCGGCGCGATCATCGCGGCGATGACCACTTCCATTCCGGAAGCACCCGGCAGCGCGCGCAACTGGGACTACCGCTACTGCTGGCTGCGCGACGCGGCCTTCGTGGTGCGGGCGCTGAACCGTCTCGGCGCAACGCGCACGATGGAACAGTTCCTCGGCTACATCTTCAACCTGGCCGCCACCGACGGCACGCTGCAGCCGCTGTATGGCATCGGCTTCGAGGCCAAGCTGGACGAAGATGAAGTGCCCAGCCTGTCCGGTTATCGCGGCATGGGCCCGGTACGGCGCGGCAACCTGGCCTGGGTGCAGCGCCAGCACGATGTCTACGGCAGCGTGGTACTGGCCTCCACGCAACTGTTCTTCGACCGGCGCCTGCAGGACCCGGGTGATGCACACACCTTCGCCCGCCTGGAACCCCTGGGCGAACAGGCCTTCGCCCTGCACGACGTACCCGATGCCGGCCTGTGGGAATTCCGCGGCCGCACCGAAGTGCACACCTACACCAGCGCGATGTGCTGGGCCGCCTGCGACCGCCTGTGCAAGATCGCCGTGCGCCTGAAGCGTGACGACCGCGCGCATTACTGGCGCGAGCGCGCCGACACCATCCACGCGCGCATCATGGCCGAATCCTGGAACGAGGAGCTGGGCCACTTCACCGATACCTTCGGCGGCCATCGGCTGGATGCCTCGCTGCTGCTGCTGGCCGATATCGGTTTCATCGACGCGCTGGACGCCCGCTTCATCGCCACCGTCGATGCCATCGGCCGCGACCTCAAGCATGGCAATTCGCTGTACCGCTATGTCGCGCCGGATGACTTCGGTGAGCCGGAGACCAGCTTCACCATCTGCACCTTCTGGTACATCGACGCGCTGGCCGCGATCGGGCGCATGGATGAAGCACGTGAGATGTTCGAGCTGCTGCTGAAGCAGCGCAATCACCTGGGCCTGCTGTCGGAGGATCTGGCCTTCGACAGCGGCGAGGCCTGGGGCAATTTCCCGCAGACCTATTCGCACGTCGGCCTGATCACCGCCGCAATGCGCCTGTCGCGGTCCTGGCAGGAGGCATCGTGAGTCGTCTGGTCGTGGTTTCAAACCGTGTGGCCGTGCCCGGCGAGAACCGCGCCGGCGGCCTGGCTGTCGGCCTGCTGGCTGCCCTGAAGGAACGCGGTGGCCTGTGGTTCGGCTGGAGCGGCAAGACGGTGAAGGAAGGCAGCGGCACGCTGCACCGGCAGAAAGACGGTGACATCGACTACGTCACCATGGACCTGAGCAAGCGTGAGGTCGATGGCTACTACAACGGCTTCGCCAACCGCACCTTGTGGCCGCTGCTGCACTTCCGCCTGGATCTGGTCGACTACGACCGCGGCACCCGCGAGACCTACCACAAGGTCAACGCGCTGTTCGCCGACAAGCTCGCGCCACTGCTGCGCGAGGACGACATCGTCTGGATCCACGACTACCACCTGATCCCCCTCGGTGCGCTGCTGCGCGAGCGCGGCATCGGTTGTCGCATAGGCTTCTTCCTGCATATCCCGATGCCGTCTGCCGACCTGCTGCAGGCGATGCCCGACCACCTGCGGCTGTTCTCCGCGCTGTACGCCTACGACCTGGTCGGCTTCCAGACCCAGCGCGACGCTGATCGCTTCCAGACCTACCTGCGCCTGTTCGGCGGCGGCCGCGTGCTCGACAACGGCGAGCTGGAAGCACCGGGCGGGCGCCGCTTCCGTGCCGCCGCCTTCCCGATCGGCATCGACACCGAGCTGATCGCACGCCAGGCCGGCACTGCGGCCACCAAGGCCGCCGTGAAGAACCTGCGCGCCAGCCTGCGCGATCGCCAGCTGGCGATCGGCGTGGATCGCCTGGACTATTCCAAGGGCCTGCCCGAACGCTTCCTTGGCTTCGAGCGCTATCTTGAGCGCCACCCCGACCAGCGCGGCTCGCTGACCTACCTGCAGATCGCCCCGGTCTCGCGCGGCGACGTCACCGAGTACCGGCAGCTGCGCAGCCAGCTGGAACAGATCGCCGGCCACATCAACGGTGGCCACGCCGAACCTGACTGGACGCCGCTGCGCTACGTGAACCAGAACTTCACCCATGCCACCCTCACCGGCTTCTACCGGGCGGCGGCGGTCGGCCTGGTCACGCCGTTGCGCGATGGCATGAACCTGGTGGCCAAGGAATACGTGGCGTCGCAGGACCCGGAAGATCCCGGCGTGCTGGTGTTGTCGCTGCTGGCCGGCGCTGCCGACGAACTCAAGCAGGCATTGCTGGTGAACCCGCACGATCTGGACGGCGTGGCCGACGCCATCGCCACGGCAGCAACGATGTCACTGAGCAGGCGCAAGGAACGCTGGCACGCG
The DNA here is from genome assembly GCF_059372495.1 of Stenotrophomonas sp. YJH_SMC_80. NCBI lineage: Bacteria > Pseudomonadati > Pseudomonadota > Gammaproteobacteria > Lysobacterales > Lysobacteraceae > Stenotrophomonas > Stenotrophomonas sp. YJH_SMC_80. Next base: position 312,181 of record NZ_JCAFVP010000001.1, on the reverse strand, counting down.
ATGATGGATCACCTGCGCACCTACGACATCAACCACTGGCGCCGCAGCTATCTGGACGCGCTGGAAGGCTGAGGAAAAAAGGGGACGGAGGGGATCAAGGCAGTTGTGCACAAACGCCTTGATCCCCTCCGTCCCCTTTTTCATTCAATCCAGGAATCGCGCTGCCTGCTCCGGTGCGGGCAGATGACAGGCGTCGTGCCGCCCGAACCAGCGGTAGCGGTTGCGCGCCAGCGCGCGGTACGCGGCATCACGCCAGCCGCGCGGCACTGCCCGTAGTACGCCGGTCAGGCGCCAGGCGCCGCCCAGCCCCGTCAGTACGCGCAGGATCGCATCGGTATCGGTCCAGGCACCCTGTGCGTCCAGCAGCAGGAACGACATCGGGTCCTGCGGGTCCAGCCCGTGCGCGCGCAACATCGCGCTGCCCTGCTGCCCCTGCATCGCCGCAAAGCGGTAGCGCCCCGCGCGGTCGAAACGCAGCAGGAAGCGCACCCAGCGGTTGCACAGCGCGCATACGCCATCGAATACGATCACCGCGCTGCCCGCCTCGGCGGCGGCCTCACTGCGGTTCGAGCCAACCTTCATAGCGGATCAGGGCTCCCGCCCAGGGCAGCGTCACATCGACCAGGAAAGTGTAACGCTCGCCCTGCCAGGCTTCGCGGCAACGTACGCCACCAAACCAGCGCCTCGGCAGCGGCAGCAGCCCGAACGCCCAGACCCGGCGCACCGACCAGTCGATGCCACCCTCGCGGGCCTGCAGATCAAACTCGAAGCGCACCGCGCCCAACTGCTCGCGCAGGCAGCCCTCGTGCGCCCATAGCCGCGACACCATCGGCCAGCGGCCAAAACGCCGCGCCCACTGCTCGCCCTGCCCGTGTGCACTGAACGCCACTTCGGTCGGCAACGCTCCACCGTCCTTCGGCAGCCGCGCCAACACGGCCAGCAGCGGCACCAGCCAGTGCCGCCCCCTCACGATGCGCGCCTGCCCCACGTAGCGGCAGGGCAACGGCGCGGCATGCAGCGCCTGCACCGGCGCGGCCAGGGTGGCGAACGCCGGCCCCAGCACGCGCGCGAACAGCGGCAAGGTCAGGGCGCGATCCAGGCCAGCGTCGCCATGCGCCCGGTGCGACGGTCGCGCCGGTGCGAATACAGGTCCGGATCGGCCATGGTCGACACCGTGCCGCCATGGACCTGCGCCGGGTCCATGCCCGCCGCCTGCAACCGCTGCCGCGCCAGCGCGAACAGGTCCACCTTCCAATGGCCTGCGCGGGTGGCCACGAACGCCGCCTCGGCGGCCGGATCATGGCCGACGAAGGCGTGGTAGACCTCCTCGCCGATCTCGTAGTCGGCCGGTCCGGCGCCCGGGCCCAGCCACGCCCGCAGCTGCGCCGGCGGCGTCTGCATGGCGGCCACGGTGGCCTCCAGCATGCCGTCGGCCAGGCCACGCCAGCCTGCGTGGGCCGCGCCCACCTCACTGCCATCGGCGGCGGCGAACACCACCGGCAGGCAGTCGGCGGTCAGGATCGCCAGCACCACGCCCGGCACCGAGGTCACCGCGGCATCGGCCACCGGCTCAGCGGCACCCGGCACCGGCGGTGCATCGAAGCGCAGCACGGTGCTGCTGTGCACCTGGCGCAGCCAGTGCGGCGCCGACGGCAGCGCCAGCCCCTGCTGCAGCAGCCGGCGGTTGTGCTCGACGTTGGCCGGGGTATCACCCTCGGCCGCGTGCCGGTTGCCCAGGTTGAACTGCGCGAATGGCGCCGGCGAAATGCCCGCACCGTGCCGACGCGTGGTCAACGCATGGACGCCCGGCGGCGCCGGCCAGTCCGCCTGCAGCACGGGCAGCGCGGCGGCCATCACCAGCGGTCCCGCTCGCGCGCGGCGAAGGCCTCGCTGTCTTCGCGCAGCACCTTCATCAGGTGCAGCATGTCCTCCGGCACCGGCGCGGTGTTGCGCACCAGCTCACCGGTGATCGGGTGCGTGAACTCCAGGGTTTCGGCGTGCAGGGCCTGGCGCTTGAAGCCACGCAGCGCGGCCACCAGCTCATCGCTGGCCCCCTTGGGCAGCTTCAGCGCACCGCCGTACAGCGGGTCACCGATGATCGGATGGCGCACATGCGCCATGTGCACGCGGATCTGGTGGGTACGGCCGGTTTCCAGGCGGCACTCCAGCGCGGTGTGCGCACGGAAGCGCTCGCGCAGGCGGTAGTGGGTGATCGCTTCCTTGCCGTCCTCGCGCACCGCCATCTTCAGGCGGTCGCGCGGGTGGCGGTCGATCGGGGCATCGGCGGTACCGCCGGCCACCAGCGCACCCATCACGATGGCCAGGTACTGGCGGTGCACGTCGCGTGCGGCCAGTTGCTCGACCAGCGCGGTCTGCGCTTCCAGGGTCTTGGCCACCACCATCACGCCACTGGTGTCCTTGTCCAGGCGGTGCACGATGCCCGCGCGCGGCAGCACCGCCACCGACGGGTCGCGGAACAGCAGGGCGTTGACCAGGGTGCCGCTGTGGTTGCCCGCGCCCGGGTGCACCACCAGGCCGACCGGCTTGTTGATCACCAGCAGGTGCTCGTCCTCGAACAGCACGTCCAGCGGGATGTCCTCCGGCTGGGCGTCGGTCTGGGTTTCCAGCACCACGTTGAGGGTCACCACCTCGCCACCGCGCAGCGGATCGCGCGGGCGCACCTGGGCGCCGTCCAGCAGGACCTCCCCGGCCTTGATCCACTCGGTCAGGCGCGAACGCGAGTATTCGGGGAACAGTTCGGCCACCACGGCGTCGAAACGGCGGCCGGCAGCGGTGTCGGGGACGATGGCCTGGCGGGCCGATTCAGAGGGTTGTTCAGACATGGCAGGGGGCATTCTTTGAAATTTTGGGGTCCCGGCGGCCGGTTTCAGTCGCTGGACAGGACACTAGGCTATCATCGACCCTTCGTATTCCAGCCGCGTCCCGCCTTGACCTCATGATCCGACGCTCCTCCATGCTCTCCGCGCCCGTCCGCCTCACCGCCCTGCTGCTGGTGCTGGTCATCGCCGCCACCGGCTGCCACCGTGGCGCCAAGAAGGGCGATCGCCCCGATGAAGGGACGCCGGTCGAACAGTTGTACGAGAAGAGCCACAAGCTGATGCAGGGTGGCAACTGGAGCGGGGCTGAAACCAGCTTCCGCCGTCTCGTGGCCCAGTATCCGTACGGCCCGTATACCGAACAGGCGATGATCGAAACCGCCTACGCGCAGTACAAGGCCGGCAAGCACGATGACGCGGTGTCCAGCATCGACCGCTTCATCCGTACCTACCCGACCCATCGCAACATCGCGTACCTGTACTACCTGCGCGGCCTGGCCAACTCCAACCGCAGTACGGTTTTCCTGCGTCGCGTATGGTCGCTGGATGCCAGCCGCCGCGATCTGTCCACGCCGCACCAGGCGTATTCGGACTTCAACATCGTGGTCGACCGTTACCCGAACAGCCGCTACGCCGCCGATGCGCGCCAGCGCATGCTGGAGCTGCGTGACGTGTTCGCCCAGCATGAGCTGGACAACGCCCTGTACTACATGCGCCGCGGCGCCTGGGTCTCGGCCGCCGGCCGCGCCAACTACCTGCTGGAAACCTATCCGCAGAGCGCGTTCCAGTACGATGCCGTCGCCGTCCTGGCCGATTCCTACACCCACCTGGGCAACAAGACCCTGGCCGACGACGCCCGCCGCGTCCTGCAGCTGAACCAGCCGGACCACCCGTGGCTGGAAGGCAAGTGGCCGAAGTACCCGTGGATGATCCGCAAGCTGAACCCGTTCGCTGGCGAAAAGTCCGCCAGCACCGGCCAGCGCAACGCGCGACTGGAAAAGAAGTAAAAGAAGGCCCCGAAAGGGGCCTTTTCTTTGTCGGCAGATCCACGCCATGCGTGGAGGGTTCGTGCGCCCATGGACCACGACACTAGGAATTCTACGAATCCCCGGCGGATGCGACGCCGGTCCCAATCGGCGTAGGCGAGGCCCTCCACACTGCGGCGCAACGGCCATCCCGGCCGTGAAGGAGCGCCCATGACCCCACCACCCCGTCGTTTCCGCCCCCTCGCCCGCCTCCTCGCCACTGCCCTGCTGGCGCTGTCCTCGGGCCCCGTGGCGGCTGCCCCACCCGCACCGGGCGATCTGCTGTCTGCTGCCCCCTATCGCGCGTCGTGGGTGCCGTCCAAGGCCGCGCAGGCCTACAAGCTGCACTACCGCACCCCGGATCATCGCGGCCAGCTGGCCGAAGGCACCGGCCTGCTGTACCTGCCCGCCGGCGCGGCGCCTGCAGGCGGCTGGCCGGTGGTGTCCTGGGCACATGGCACCCAGGGCATCGCGGATCGCTGTGCGCCCTCGGTGTCCGGCCCCACCCATCCCGAACGCGACGGGCGCTTCCTGGACGTGTTCCTGGCCCAGGGCTATGCCGTCGCCGCCGCCGACTACCAGGGGCTGGGCAGCCCGGGGGAGCATGCCTACCTGCACGTGCGCACCGCCGCACGCAATGCCATCGACATGGTCAAGGCCAGCCGCCACTACCTGGGTGCCACGACGCTATCACCCCGCTGGGTCTCAATCGGCTATTCACAGGGAGGCGCAGCTGCATTGGCTGCAGGCCATCTGGCCGCCTCCCATGGCGGCCCATCCCTGCAGTACCGCGGCAGCTTCACCGCAGGAACGCCCACTGCGGTCGAGCTGACCGCGCTGGTGATGAAGCCCGACAACCGGGCCGCCAACCCTGGCGCGCTCAATGCGTATCACGCGTATCTGCTCGACGGTCTGCTGCAGGTTGCGCCGCAGATCGACCGCGTCCTCAGCGACACCGGCCGCGCTCGCGTGGCAGTGGCACGCGAGCAGTGCCTGGGCGAACTGGCCACCACGCTGGACGGCGCGGATACCGGCAGCATGTTCACCGCACCGCTGACCAGCGTGCCGGGCATCTGGGCCGTGTTGTACGACTATCTCGGCGTGCCGCGCCGCGGCTTCAGCCAACCGCTGATGCTGGGCCACGGCAGCGAGGACCGCGACGTCCCCTATCTGACCACCCTGCTGTATGCCGCAGGCCTGGCGCTGCGCGGCGAGCCGGTAGCGTTCCGGCGCTACCCGGTCGACCATCGCGGCACGCTGGACGCGGCGGCGGCGGATGGCCTGGCGTTTGTGCGTGCACGGCTTGAAGACGGCCACTTCAACGACGCTGCGGAAACCGCCGGCCTCGAACAGCTGCTCGACGACGCCCGGTAGATCCACGCCATGCGTGGATGCGCGGCATACGGGTTGCCGGCCAGCGGCCGGCACTACCGGAGGCAGTAGATCCACGCCATGCGTGGATGCGCGGGATACGGGTTGCCGGCCAGCGGCCGGCACTACCAAAGGCAGTAGATCCACGCCATGCGTGGATGCGCGGCATACGGCGTTGCCGGCCAGCGGCCGGCACTACCTGCCAACGGCTACCTCAACCCTTGTAGCCGTTGCTGATCGGGTAGCGACGCTCACGACCGAAAGCACGGCGCGACACCTTCGGGCCTGGCGCGGCCTGGTGGCGCTTCCACTCGCTGATGCGCACCAGGCGCAGCACGCGGTCGACCACGGCCGCGTCATAACCGGCGGCAACGATCTCCGTGCGCGACTGCTCCTGGTCGATGTAGCGGTACAGGATGCCGTCCAGCACGTCATAGGCCGGCAGCGAGTCCTGGTCCAGCTGGTTCTCGCGCAGTTCGGCCGACGGCGGGCGGCTGATCACCGCCGGCGGGATCACCGGCGCGCCGCCCACGGTATTGCGCCACTTGGACAGGCCGAACACCTCGGTCTTGTACAGGTCCTTCAACGGCGCATAGCCACCGCACATGTCGCCATAGATGGTGGCGTAGCCGACGGCGTACTCGCTCTTGTTGCCGGTGGTCAGCAGCAGGCCACCGAACTTGTTGGCCAGTGCCATCAGGATCACGCCACGGCTGCGCGACTGCAGGTTCTCCTCGGTCACGTCCGGCGCAGTACCTTCGAACATGGGCGCCAGCGATTCCATCAGGCCCTTGAACGCCGGCTCGATCGAGACCGCTTCCAGCTTCACGCCCAGTGCCTGGCACTGCTCGGCGGCCAGGTCGTTGGACATGCCGGCGGTGTACCGCGACGGCAGGCGCACAGCGGTAACGTTCTCGGCGCCGAGCGCGTCGACCGCCAGCGCCAGTACCAGCGCCGAATCGATGCCACCGGACAGGCCCAGCCAGACCTTCTTGAAACCGTTCTTGCGGCAGTAGTCCTGGATGCCACGCGTCACCGCGCGCCAGGCCAGCGCGTCCATGCTCTCGTCGCCATCGTCCATCCACACGTGCGGCATGAAGCGGCGCGTTTGGCCGTCGTACTCCACCACCAGCCACTGGTCGACGAAGGCGGCGGCGGCGGGGTGCACCGTGCCGTCACCATCGGCCACCACCGAGGCGCCATCAAACACCAGCGCATCCTGGCCACCGACCACATTGAGATAGGCAATCGCTGCCCCGCTCTCGCGGGTGCGTGCGGCCAGCACCGCATCGCGCTGGGCGTGCTTGCCGCGCTCGTACGGCGAGGCATTGGGTACCACCACCAGCTGCGCGCCGGCGCGCACGGTGTCGGCCAGCGGCTCGGCGAACCACAGGTCCTCGCAGATCAGCAAACCCACCGGAATGCCGTTGACCTCGAAGACGCAGCTGCCACCGTCCGGATCAACATCGAAGTAGCGGCGTTCGTCGAACACGGCGTAATTGGGCAGCTCACGCTTGCGGTAGGTCTGCTCGACCAGGCCATCGCGCAGCACGCTGGCGGCGTTGTAGACCACCGCGCCAGCCGCCTGCGGCCAGCCGACCACCGCGGTGATGCCGCGGCAGGCTGCGGCAATGCGCGTCATTGCCTGCTCGCACTCGTACAGGAAGCCGGGGCGCAGCAGCAGGTCTTCCGGCGGATAACCGCTCACCGCCAGCTCGGGGAACATCACCAGCTCGGCGCCGTACTCGTCGCGCGCCTGGCCGATCATCTCGATGATGCGCTCGGTGTTGCCGGCGACGTCGCCGACCGGGAAGTCGAACTGCGCCATCGCGATGCGGATCGAAGCCATGGGAATCCAGCCTGTGGTTGCAATGCCGCCATTGTAGCGCTGCGCCATGCGCGCGCCGGGCGCGCTCGCTGCGTGGACAGCCCCGGCTCAGTAGACCCACGCCATGCGTGGATGAGCTTGCCGGGATGGCCAAGGCGCCAGACGCAGAAAGGCCGCCCGGAGGCGGCCTTTCTGTTTTGCAGCAGCCGGTGGGAAGAGCAGTCGACTAACAGTCGACTCTACAATCCCCCGCCCAGCGGTCTTACTTGACCAGCTTGGCGATGGCAGCGCCCAGGTCGCCCGGCGAGCGGACGGTGACAACACCGGCCGCTTCCATGGCGGCGAACTTGCCTTCGGCAGTGCCCTTGCCGCCCGAGGCGATCGCACCGGCGTGGCCCATGCGCTTGCCGGCCGGAGCCGACGCACCGGCGATGAAACCGACGACCGGCTTCTTCACGTGGTTCTTGATGTACTCGGCGCCGGCTTCCTCGGCGTCGCCGCCGATTTCGCCAACCATGATGATGCCTTCGGTCTGCGGGTCTTCGTTGAACAGCTTCAGGCAGTCGACGAAGTTCAGGCCGTTGATCGGGTCACCGCCGATGCCGATGCAGGTGGACTGGCCCAGGCCGACTTCGGTGGTCTGCTTGACCGCTTCATAGGTCAAGGTGCCCGAACGCGACACGATGCCGATCTTGCCCGGCTGGTGGATGTGGCCCGGCATGATGCCGATCTTGCACTCACCCGGGGTGATGACGCCCGGGCAGTTCGGCCCGATCAGCACGGTGTCCGGATGCGAACGGGTCAGCACGTTCTTGACGCGCAGCATGTCCAGCACCGGGATGCCTTCGGTGATGCAGACGATGACCTTGATGCCGGCAGCAGCGGCTTCCAGGATCGCGTCAGCCGCGTACGGCGGCGGCACGTAGATGACCGAGGCGTTGGCGCCGGTGCTCTGCACGGCGTCGGCAACGGTGTTGAAGACCGGCAGGTCGATATGGGTGGTGCCACCCTTGCCCGGGGTCACGCCGCCGACAACCTGGGTGCCGTACTCGATCATCTGAGTAGCGTGGAAGGTGCCCTGCTGGCCGGTGAAGCCCTGCACGATCACCTTGGTGTTCTTGTTGATCAAAACAGACATTGGAATTCCTTGGTGTCGGTATCAGGCGGCGTTCTTGACAGCTTCAACGATCTTCTTGGCGCCATCGTTGATGTTGTCAGCCGGGATGATGGCCATGCCGCTGTCACGCAGCAGCTGCTTGCCTTCTTCCACGTTGGTGCCTTCCAGGCGCACCACGACCGGAACCTTGACGCCCACTTCCTTCACGGCGGCGATGATGCCTTCGGCAATCATGTCGCAGCGGACGATGCCGCCGAAGATGTTGACGAAGATGCCTTCGACCTTGTCCGAGGACAGGATCAGCTTGAAGGCTTCGATGACGCGCTGCTTGTTGGCACCGCCGCCCACGTCCAGGAAGTTCGCCGGCTCGCCGCCGTTGAGCTTGATGACGTCCATGGTGGCCATGGCCAGGCCGGCGCCGTTCACCATGCAGCCGATGTTGCCGTCCATGGTGACGTAGTTGATGTCCAGTTCCGAAGCGATCACTTCGGTCGGATCTTCCTGGGTCTTGTCGCGCATGGCGACCAGGGCCTTCTGGCGGAACGCGGCGTTGTCGTCGCTGTCGAACTTGCCGTCCAGCGCGTACAGGTTGCCGTCGTCCAGGATGGCCAGCGGGTTGATTTCAACCAGGGCCAGGTCCTTTTCGTTGAACAGGCGGTACAGGTTCACCATGATGCTGGCGAACTGGCCGGCCTGCTTGGCGGTCAGGCCCAGCTTGAAGCCGAAATCGCGGCCGTGGTAACCCTGCACGCCTTCGACGAAGTCGACGTTCAGCGAGTGGATCAGCTCCGGGGTTTCAGCGGCGACCTGCTCGATCTCCACGCCGCCTTCCGAAGAGGCGATGTAGGTGATGGTCTTGGTGCCACGGTCGACCAGCACCGACAGGTACAGTTCCTTGACGATCTCGCCGGCGGTGGTCACCAGCACCAGGTTGACCGGCAGTTCAACGCCAGCGGTCTGGTAGGTGGCCATCTTGGTGCCGAGCATCTTGGCCGCAGCGGCCTTCACGTCGTCGGTGGTCTTGCAGAACTTGACGCCGCCAGCCTTGCCGCGGCCGCCAGCGTGGATCTGCGCCTTGACCATCCAGGGGCCCTGGCCCAGGGAGTTGGCAGCGGCAACCGCTTCGTCCGGGGTCGCAGCGACCTTGCCGGCCGGGACCGGGATGCCGTACTCGGCAAGCAGTTGTTTTGACTGGTATTCGTGGAAATTCATGCGTCACCGTGGGAATAGGAACGACCGCACGCAATTCCTCAGGGCCCCGGCGGGGCGCCGGCATGGACCGCGGCGGGCCCACTATTGTGGCCGAGCCGGCGCCGGGGCGCAAAGAAGTCTGTACAAAACGCCAGACGCGGGCAGATTTCCACGGTCATTCAGGCAGTTGCACCCGGGCCGGGGCTGGCCACCGGTGTCCGCACCGGGCCAAATGCGCGATCCGGGCCACTTCGGCGGTGCCCGGCCGGGGGCCCTATACTGCCCTTCGCAAACGCGACGTGCCTGCCCGGCTTCAGGGGACGCCGGGCAGGCCCGCCGCAGAATCCAGACCCAGGCAGCCAGAAGGGGAGTTCCGGCGTGTCACCCAGTGCTTCATTGATTGACCGCATCGAATCGATTCCGCGGCGTGAACTGTATTTCTTCGCGCTGTACCGGGTGCTGATCGCTACGGTCATTGCCGCCCTGCTCTACAGCCCGTTGTCGGCCATGGTCGGCGAAGCCCACCACCCGCGGCTGGCCGATGTCGTTGCGGTCATCTACCTGGCCCTGTCGCTGCTGGCCCTGGTGGTCGGCCGCAACGAACGCTGGCTGCGCCCGATCGTGGTCAGTGGCGTGCTGGTGGATATCGTGGCTGCCACCCTGCTGTCGCACGCCCTGCCCGGCGCCAGTGCCGGCATCTCGATGTCGCTGCTGTTCAACATCGCCGCCGCCGCCACCCTGCTGCCGCTCAGCCTGGGGCTGGGCCTGGCGCTGGCCGCCAGCCTGGCCACCGGCGTCGAGTACACCTGGAAGCTGCTGGAAGGCGGCGACCCCACCCGCACCCTCGCCGAACTGGCGATGTTCGCCACCAGCTACCTGGCACTGGCCTTCATCAGCTACCAGGTGGGCAACCGCGCACGCCGCAACCAGCAGCTGGCCAACCAGCGCGGCGATGAAGTCGCCAACCTGTTCCAGATCAACGAACTGATCATCCGCCGCATGCGCACCGGCGTGCTGGTGGTGGACGCCGACAACCGCATCACCCTGGCCAACGAAGCCGCCTCGATGCTGCTGGGCGACAACGACGGCAACGGCGAAAGCGGGCGCCTGGACCTGGCCAGTGCCGCACCGGAACTGGCGCGCCGGCTGCAGCGCTGGCGCAATGGCTGGGCACAGGACGAACTGCCGCTGCAGCTCAACCCCGACCAGCCGGAAGTGCAGCCGCGCTTTGCCCGCCTGCTGGCCGGCAGCGACCTCGCTCTGGTGTTCCTGGACGATTCCAGCGTGGTCTCGCGCCGCGCCGAATCGCTCACCCTCTCCGCCATGGGCCGCTTCTCGGCCAGCCTGGCCCACGAGATCCGCAATCCGCTGGCGGCGATCAACTATGCCGTGCAGCTGCTGGAAGAAGGCACCGGCTTCAACGAAAGCGACCGCCGCCTGCTGCAGATCATCCGCCAGCAGTGCCAGCGCACCAACGGCATCGTCGAGAGCGTGCTGGGCTTGGCACGGCGCGAACGCGCCACGCCCGAGAACGTGGACCTGGTCGCCTTCGTGCGCCGCTTCGTGCTGGAGTACAAGCAGGGCCAGACCCTGGAGACCGACAGCATCGAACCGATCATCAGCGACACATCGGTGATGGCCCAGGTCGACGCCAAGCATCTCTACCAGGTGCTGACCGTGCTGGTGCACAACGCACTGAAGTACGGCCGCATCGGCCAGCAGCCTGCACGGGTGCGGCTGCGCGTGGCCCAGCACGAACGCAGCGCGGTGATCGACGTGATGGACCGTGGCCCGGGTATCCCGGAGAGCGTGGCCGCGCAGCTGTTCCGGCCCTTCTTCACCACGTCCGAGCATGGCACGGGACTGGGCCTGTACATCGCGCGCGAGCTGTGCAGGGCCAACCAGGCCCGCCTGGACTACATCGCGGTGCCGGCCGGTGGCTCCTGCTTCCGCCTGGTGCTGCCCGGTCCACATACGCTGCTGCCGAGCTGATCCCCATTCTGTGCGTCAAACATTTGTCGCTTCCACCCCCCTCGTTTATCTTTCACGCCCATGAATGAAACCCGCAGCGCCCTCGTCGTCGACGACGAACGCGACATCCGCGAACTGCTGGTGCTGACCCTCGGCCGCATGGGGCTGCGCATCAGTACCGCCGCCAACCTGGCCGAGGCACGTGAGCTGCTGGCCAGCAATCCGTACGATCTGTGCATCACCGACATGCGCCTGCCCGATGGCAACGGCATCGAACTGGTCAGCGAGATCGCCCAGCACTACCCGCGCACGCCGGTGGCGATGATCACCGCATTCGGCAGCATGGATCTCGCCGTGGAGGCGCTGAAGGCCGGTGCGTTCGATTTCGTCAGCAAGCCGGTGGACATCTCGGTGCTGCGCGGACTGGTCAAGCACGCGCTGGAACTCAACAACGCCGAGCGCCCCGCACCGGGCCCCAACGCCGAACAGGGCGGGCGCCTGCTTGGCCACTCGCAGGCCATGGATGTGCTGCGCACCACCATCGGCAAGGTCGCGCGCAGCCAGGCGCCGGTCTACATCCTCGGCGAGTCGGGCGTCGGCAAGGAGCTGGTCGCACGCACCATCCATGCCCAGGGCGCGCGCGCGGCCGGCCCGTTCGTGCCGGTCAACTGCGGCGCCATTCCCGGCGAGCTGATGGAGAGCGAATTCTTCGGCCACCGCAAGGGCAGTTTCAGCGGCGCACACGCTGACAAGCCTGGCCTGTTCCAGGCTGCGCACGGCGGCACTCTGTTCCTGGACGAAGTGGCTGAACTGCCGCTGCAGATGCAGGTGAAGCTGCTGCGCGCGATCCAGGAAAAGTCGGTGCGCGCGGTGGGCGCGGCCAACGAGGAGCCGGTGGATGTCCGTATCCTCTCGGCCACCCACAAGGACCTGGCCGAGCTGGTCGAGGACGGGCGCTTCCGCCACGACCTGTACTACCGCATCAACGTGATCGAACTGAAGGTGCCGCCACTGCGCGAACGCCGCCAGGACCTGCCCGAACTGGCCGCCGCCGTGCTGGCCCGCCTGGCCCGCAGCCACGGCCGCGCCACCCCGCTGCTGGCGCCGTCGGCGCTGGAAGCGCTGGCACAGTACGCGTTCCCGGGCAATGTGCGCGAGCTGGAGAACATCCTGGAACGTGCGCTGGCCCTGGCCGAGGAAGACTGCATCGGCGCCGACGACCTGCGCCTGCCGCAGCACGCGCCGCGTGCACCTGGCAGTGCGGCGCCCGCCGAAGCGGTGGCCGACCTGCAGCCGGGCAGTGCCGCCCTGCCCTCCTACATCGAGCAGCTCGAGCGCAGCGCCATCCAGCGTGCGCTGGAAGAGAACCGCTGGAACAAGACCCGTACCGCCGCGCAGCTGGGCATCACCTTCCGTGCGCTGCGCTACAAGCTGAAGAAGCTGGGGATGGAGTAAATCCGGAGTCGGATCCCTTTCCAAAGGAAAGGGCTCTGACCCGGCGCGTACCACCAACCTGGCAGTGCCGGCCGCTGGCCGGCAACCCCATGCATCGCGTCATCCACGCATGGCGTGGATCTACCTCAATCCTTGGTGACGCGGTTGATCTCGGCCAGGCTGGTGATGCCCGCCGCCGCCTTCTTCAATGCCGACTGGCGCAGGTCATTCACCCCGATCTGCTGCGCCGCCTCGGCAATCTGCAGCGCATTGCCACCGGCCAGCACGATGGTGGCGATCTCATCGGTCATCGGCATGACCTGGTAGACGCCGGTCCGGCCCTTGTAGCCCTCGGTGCATTCATCGCAGCCCACGGCCTCGTACAGCTCGATGCCCGCATCCAGCTGCGCCTGCGTGAAGCCTTCGGCCAGCAGCGCATGATCGGGCAGGCTGGACGGACGCTTGCAGTTGCCGCACAGGCGACGCGCCAGGCGCTGGGCGATCACCAGCGTCACCGAGCTGGTGATGTTGTAGGGCGCGATACCCATGTTCATCAGGCGCGCGATGGTCTGCGGCGCATCGTTGGTATGCAGCGTGGACAGCACCATGTGGCCGGTCTGCGCGGCCTTGATCGCGATCTCCGCCGTTTCCAGGTCGCGGATTTCGCCGACCATGATGATGTCCGGGTCCTGTCGCAGGAACGAGCGCAGCGCCGCGGCGAAGGTCATGCCGCGCTTGTTGTTCTGCTGTACCTGGTTGACGCCGGGCAGGCGGATTTCCACCGGGTCTTCGGCAGTGGAGATGTTGCGCGTCTCGTCGTTGAGGATACCCAGCGCGGTATACAGCGACACGGTCTTGCCCGATCCGGTCGGGCCGGTCACCAGCACCATGCCGTAGGGCTTGTGGATGGCATCCAGGAACAGCTTCTGCTGGTCCGGCTCGTAACCCAGCTTGTCGATGCCCAGCTTGGCCGCGCTGCCATCGAGGATACGCAGCACCACCTTCTCGCCGAACAGGGTCGGCAGCGTGCTGACGCGGAAGTCGATCTGCTTGGTCTTGGACAGGTTGAGCTTGATGCGGCCGTCCTGCGGGACGCGCTTCTCGGCGATGTCCAGCTGTGCCATCACCTTCAGGCGCGCGGCGATGCGCTGGTTCAGCTTCACCGGTGCGCGCGCGACCATCTTCAGCAGGCCGTCGATGCGCAGGCGCACGCGGTAATCGTCTTCGTAGGGCTCGAAGTGGATGTCCGATGCGCCCTTGCGGATCGCATCGACCAGCACCTTGTTGACGAACTTCACCACCGGGGTGTCGTCACCCTTGGCATCGATGCCGGACTCGCCGCCGGTGGCGCCGAGATCCTCGTCGCCGGCCGCCACGTCCAGGTTGCCCATGCCATCGTCATCGCCACCCAGGGCATCGCCGAGGGTGTCATGGCTGGCGTGCCACTGTTCCAGCGTGCGCCGGATCTGGTCCTCGTCGACCAGGATCGGCTCGACCACCAGGTTGGTGTGGAACTTGATCTCGTCCAGCGAGTGGGTCGGGTTGCTGGTGCCGACGAACAGCTTGCCACCGCGCTTGAACAGCGGCAGCACGTTGTGCTTGCGCAGCAGCTCCTCGCTGACCAGGCTCATCGCGTTCTGGCTGGCGTCGAAGGTGGACACGTCGAACAGGGGCATGCCGAACTCGACCGCGTTGGCGGCGGCCAGCTGAGAGGCATTGACCAGCTTGTTCTGCGCGAACCAGGTCGGCAGTGGCTGGCGCGCGGCGGCGGCCTTGGCCATGGCGTCGCGGGCGGTGGCCTCGTCCAGGGCCCCGTCCTGCACCAGGCGACGGGCCAGGCCGGTGATGCCGACAAGATTGGCGGTGGTGACAGCGTTCATATGAATCCTTGGCTCATGGGGTCATGCCATGCCGTGCGTCTTGCACGGACACCGCACGGGGCAGCAGAACCCGCCGCGACCCAATGGCCACCGGCATCGCCAATCCATGAGCAACACTGCCTTGCCCGGCACTCCCGTCCCGGCAGGCACGATCCTGACTCCCCCGGGGATGATAGCCCCGTCAAGGGGCAGCCAGCATCCCATCGGAGCGCTGAAGTGTGATCAGCAGCCGGTCGGGCGATAGCGCGCTTCGAACGCGCTGCCATCGCAGCTCCAGATGCCCTCGGCGGAGCGGCGCAGGATCAGGTCCTTGCCGTCCAGCGCGCTGTGTCCCTTGAGGGTGCAGCTGATGTGGCCGACACCGGAGTCGCTGAGTTCGGCTTCGACGTTGGAGCAGTGGGCGTTCTGGGCGCCACCGATGAACTCGGGGGTGACCTCACTAGCGGATCGTCCTTGATAGACAACCGTCTCCACCAGTGTTTTTCCGGGACTGATATCCGCCAGCGCGGCTGTCAGCTGGGTGCGGATGATGTACGGCTGGAACACCACCGTCGCGATGGCCGCCAGAACGGCGATGATGGCCACGACGATCATCAGCTCGATGAGCGTGAAGCCCTTCTGCGTGTTCATGACTCCCCCTGTTTGATCCAGCAATCCCCATTGCTGCGTGCTGACCGGGATTCGTACTCCAGTCAGCACAAGGCCCGCCGAAGCGGGCCTTGTGTCTACTCACGAGAGCTTAGGTCAAACCTAAACTACCAAGCCTCGTGGACCTGAAGGATTACTTGCAGCCCTTCGGAATGAACTTGGCGTCGACCTGCTTGGTTTCGCAGACAAAACCACCTGCGACCGCAGTATCACCAGTACCAGAAGCCTGGGTGTAGTTCAGTGCGATGGTGGAACCGGTACCGATACGGCCCGGATCACGGATGGTGCAGGTCATACCGCCCTGAGCTACTGCGATGGTCGAGCAGGAGCCAGTTTCGGCTGCCTGGAAGCCAGCGTTCTGAATGGACGGGGTACCGCCATCGCTGATGACCATCTCGAACTGGGTCTTGTGCGAGGCCAGGTCGGCCAGCGCAGCGGTGACCTTCGACTTCGAGGTGTAGTCCTGGTAGGCCGGCAGCGCGATGGCGGCCAGGATGGCGATGATCGCGACGACGATCATCAGTTCGATAAGGGTGAAGCCCTTCTGGTTCTTCATTGGTACATCCCCAAGATAGTGGTGGTTGAGTTCAGTGCACGGGATCGGACCAGGCTGTGCCGGTTGAGCGGGCCCCGTGCCCTGCGGGTGGATCAACGCAGGTTGCGTGCCAACCCCGGCACGCCTCCCCCTGGATTTCCCCGCGCCCATGATGGCAGCAATTTCGCGGATGGGAACCCCCCGCTTCCGAATCTGCGATGGACGCGGCAATGTGACGCAGTACGTCACCTTTGGTCGGCACCCGGCACGAAATCGCACGCTGGGCCGCCTGCCAACTGCCCATCCGCCCTTGAACCCGCTACCATCGATGGCTAGTTACCCGCCTGGGGATGGCGGGTCTTGGGGAGCCAAAATGTCTGTCAGTCGCAGTGCGATCAAGAAAGAGCCGGTGGCGCGCGCCACCATGGAGCTGCAGCCGTTTGTCTGGGAGGGGACCGACAAGCGGGGCGTGAAGATGAAGGGCGAGCAGCTGGCCAAGAACGCCAACCTGCTGCGCGCCGAGCTGCGCCGCCAGGGCATCAACCCGGGCCAGGTCAAGCCCAAGTCGAAGCCGCTGTTCGGCGCCGCCGGCAGCCCGGTCAAGCCCAAGGACATCGCCTTCTTCAGCCGGCAGATGGCCACGATGATGAAATCCGGCGTGCCGATCGTGTCGGCGCTGGACATCATCGCCAGCGGGCACAAGAACCCGCGGATGAAGAAGCTGGTCGACACCATCCGCACCGACATCGAGGGCGGTTCCTCGATGTACGAGGCGGTCAGCAAGCACCCGGTGCAGTTCGATGAGCTGTACCGCAACCTGGTGCGGGCCGGCGAAGGCGCCGGCGTGCTGGAAACCGTGCTGGACACGGTGGCCACCTACAAGGAGAACATCGAAGCGCTGAAGGGCAAGATCAAGAAAGCGCTGTTCTACCCGATCATGGTGGTGGTGGTGGCGATGCTGGTCAGCGGCATCATGCTGGTGTTCGTGGTCCCGCAGTTCGAGGACGTGTTCAAGAGCTTTGGTGCCGAGCTGCCCGCCTTCACCCAGATGGTGGTGAACCTGTCACGGTTCATGGTGTCGTGGTGGTGGCTGATGCTGCTCATCGCGATCGGTGCCGCAGTCGGCGCGATCATGGCCTACAAGCGCTCGCCGAAGATGCAGCATGCGATGGACCGGTTCGTGCTGAAGGTACCGGTGATCGGGCAGATCATGCATAACAGCGCCATCGCCCGCTTCTCGCGCACCACCGCGGTGACCTTCAAGGCCGGCGTACCGCTGGTGGAGGCGCTGGGCATCGTGGCCGGTGCTACCGGCAACACCGTGTACGAAGAGGCGGTGCTGCGCATGCGCGACGACGTTTCGGTCGGTTACCCGGTGAACATGTCGATGAAGCAGACCAACCTGTTCCCGCACATGGTCATCCAGATGACCGGCATCGGCGAAGAGGCTGGTGCGCTGGACGCCATGCTGTTCAAGGTGGCCGAGTACTATGAGCAGGAGGTCAACAATTCGGTGGATGCCCTGAGCAGCCTGCTGGAACCGATGATCATGGTGTTCATTGGTACCATTGTGGGCGGCATGGTGATTGCCATGTACCTTCCCATCTTCAAACTCGGCGCCGTCGTCGGATAACACATACATGGCTTTTCTCGACCAGCATCCTGGCCTCGGCTACCCCGCTGCGGCCGCCTTCGGACTGCTGCTGGGCAGTTTCCTGAACGTCGTCATCCTGCGCCTGCCCAAGCGGCTGGAGTGGCAGTGGAAGCGCGATGCGCGCGAAGTCCTGGAGGAACCGGACTTCTATGAGCCGCCCCCACCGGGGATCGTGGTCGAGCCGTCGCACTGCCCGCACTGCAAGCACAAGCTGAGCTGGTACGAGAACATCCCGCTGTTCAGCTGGATCATCCAGGGCGGCAAGTGCCGCCACTGCAAGGCACCGATCTCGCTGCAGTACCCGCTGGTGGAGGCGCTGACCTCACTGCTGGTGGTGGCCTGCGTCTGGCAGTTCGGCTTCGGCTGGCAGGGTTTCGGCGCCATCGTGCTGACCTGCTTCCTGATCGCGCTGTCCGGCATCGATCTGCGCACCCAGCTGCTGCCCGACCAGCTCACCCTGCCGCTGATGTGGCTGGGGCTGATAGGCAGCATCGACAACCTGTACATGCCGGCCAAGCCCGCCCTGGTGGGCGCGGCGGTGGGCTATCTGTCGCTGTGGACGGTCTGGTGGCTGTTCAAGCAGCTGACCGGCAAGGAGGGCATGGGCCACGGCGATTTCAAGCTGCTGGCAGCGCTGGGCGCCTGGTGCGGGCTGAAGGGCATCCTGCCGATCATCCTGCTGTCGTCGGTGCTGGGCGCCATCATCGGCTCGATCTGGCTGTACAGCCGGGGCCGTGACCGCGCCACGCCGATTCCGTTCGGCCCTTACCTGGCCATTGCCGGCTGGTTGTACTTCATGTGGGGTGCGCCGCTGGTGGAGCAGTACATGGTGATGAGCGGGCTGCGCTGAGGGGAGTCCCCATGAGCCGCTACGTGGTTGGCCTGACCGGTGGCATCGCCTCGGGCAAGAGTGAAGTGACCCGGCGCTTCGAAGCGCTGGGCATCGTGGTGGCCGACGCCGACCTGGCCGCCCGGGCCGTGGTGGCTGCCGACAGCCCGGCGCTGGCCCGCATTGCCGAGCGTTTCGGCGCCGACATGCTGCTGGCCGACGGCGGCCTGGACCGGGCCCGCCTGCGCGCCCACGTCTTTGCCGATCCGGCCGAGCGGACGGCGCTGGAAGCCATCACCCACCCGGCCATCCGCCTGTTGATGCAACAGCAGTGCGAGCAGGCTGAGAGCCCCTATGCGATTGCGGCCATTCCGCTGCTGACCGAGGTGGGCGGACGGAAGGCCTACCCTTGGCTGGACCGGGTATTGCTGGTGGATGCACCGGAAGCCGTGCAGCACGCTCGGCTGATGCAGCGCGACGGCATTGATGCCGCGCTGGCCGACCGGATGATTGCTGCGCAGGCCAGCCGTGCGCAGCGCTTGGCGCTGGCCGATGACGTGGTGGTCAATGATGGGCAGCCGGAGGACCTGCAGGTGCAGGTGGAACAGCTGCATGCGCGGTATCTGGGCTTGGCCGGGGCTTGAGGCCTGGTTGCCGGCCAGCGGCCGGCACTACCAAAGCGCATCCACGCGTGGCGTGGATCTACTGGCCGATTCGATTGCCGGCCAGCGGCCGGCACTACCGAAGCGCATCCATGCGTAGCGTGGATCTACTGGCCTATTCGATTGCCGGCCAGCGGCCGGCACTACCAAGGCGCATCCATGCGTGGCATGGATCTACTGGCCGATTCGATTGCCGGCCAGCGGCCGGCACTACCGAAGCACATCCATGCGTGGCGTGGATCTACTCCAGCTGCTGGCGGGCGTAGCGGGCCAGTTCGCGGGCGCCCAACAGCAGGCCGTCGACCACATCGGGATTGAGCTGCTGGCGGGCGCCGCCCTGCTCCCGCGCGATTTCGGCAGCGTGCAGCAGCTGGATCAGGGTATTCAGGCCGGCAAGCGTGCGGCTGAGACCAGCCATCGTGGCGGCCTGCGCCGGGCTGGCCCCCTGCACATCCAGCCGCTGGCCGTCGGCGGCGTCGCGGCCATCCATGCGCGCCAGAAGGGCAGGCAGCAGGTCCCTGGGGTCATCCAGCAGAACTTCGACCCGCTCGGCGACGTCGGCAGGCAGCAGGTGGGCGGCATCGCCGATCAGGGCGTGCAACTGGGGGAACAGCGCGCGGGTGGACATGATGAAGCTCCTCGCAGACGGCAGGCCACCTGCAGATGCAAGGTGGCGGACGGTGCGGGTTGGCGTACCGGACAACTCCCAGATGGATGGAAACTCCGGCGGATTCCCGGGAATCCCCACGCACCGCCCGCCATGAAGCGAGCACAGTGCATTGTCCGCGATGCCGCGCGAGGCATCGGAAGTTTTCCATCTGACAGTTGATTTCAGGACGCCAATCCCGGCCAAGGCACCTGCCCCGGCCAAGGCACCTGCCCCGGCCAGGTCATCAGGCCATCACCGCGCACGGCGATCTGTAAGGAAATTCCCAAGTGCGGCGCGGGCTTGCCAATGCGTGCGTTGGAACACGCGCAGGGCGCGGCAGCGATCACGGTGGTGTCGTGTCGGGCCTGTGATGCGATGTCCGCGTGCGGGGGATTCAGTGGCACAAGCGACACAGGGCGTGATGCAAGGTCGGCAGGGTCCGTGCCGACCAAGGTCGGCACCCACCAAAGCAGGGCTGCTTACAACGGCTTCGGCGAGAACGTCAGGGTGGCGATCACGCCACGCTCGCCACCGGGGCGCACGCTCACCTGCCAGCCGTACAGGTCGCACAGACGGCTGACGATCGACAGGCCGATGCCGCCGCCCTGCGAATGACCGGCGTGCGTGCCGCGGTAGCCACGCTGGAACAGCTTGGCCGCGTCTTCCTCGCTCAGGCCCGGGCCGCTGTCGGTCACCGACACCGAATTGGCGCCCACGAAGACGCGTACTTCGCCATCCTGCGAGTACTTCACCGCGTTGCCGATCAGGTTGCCCAGCGCCACCGACAGCGCCGCCTCGGGTGCATCGATCACCAGGTTGCGCTCGCCTTCCAGCAGCAGCTCCAGCGGCTTGCCCCCCAGCTGCGCGCGGTGCGCATCCAGCAGCTGCTCGGCCACGCGGGCCACGTTGCTGGTGCCCTGCCCGCGCTCGTTGCGCGACAGCAGCAGTAGTGCGCCGATCAGGTCGCTGCACTGCTGCTCGGCACGCTGGATACGCTGCAGGCGCTGCAGCACCTTCTCGTCCAGGCCGGGCCGGGTCAGCAGCAGCTCGGTGGCACCGCGGATCACTGCCAGCGGCGTGCGCAGTTCATGGCTGACGTCTGCATTGAACTCGCGATCGCGCTGCACCACTTCGGTCAGCCGCGAGGAATAGTCGTCCAGCGCCTGGGCCAGCTGCCCCACCTCGTCATCGGGAAAGCGCGGCGCCAAGGGCTCGGGCTCACTGGTACCGCCACGGTACGCACGCAGCCGCGCGGCCAGGTCCGACACCGGCTTCATCACCTTCGAGGCCGACCACCAGCCCAGCACCAGCGACAGCACGCTGAACACCAGCACCGACAACACCAGCGCGCGGTTGAGCTGCTTGCCGCCGCGCACGCTGTCGGTCATGTCATAGGCGAGGAAGAACCAGGCGTCGTCGGCCTTGCGTACCGCCAGCTTGTAGGCATACGGCTGCCCCTGCTCGTCGGTGCCACTGAGGTTGTAATTGCCGTTCTGCAGGTCGGCCCACTGCGGCCACGACTCGCGGGCCTTGTCGAATTTGTCAGCCGAGTAGGCGTACGCCCGGATCTGCTGCACGGGCACTGCCGGATTGCGCCCCGGATGCTCGTAGAAGCGCCGCGCATACTCTTCGATGTTGTGGTTGATCACGTCTTCCACCAACTGGTTTTCCACCCGCATGCGGGCCCAGTTGGTGGCGAACGCGAACAGTGTCGTCAGGCAGAAGCCCAACAACACGAACGAGACGATGATGCGGCTGCGCAGGCGCCGCCGGTATGGCGTGCGCCGGCGCTCCCCCTTGGCTGCCACGGAATCAGGCTTCCGGGGTGGCGATGCGGTATCCGATGCCATGGCGGGTCTGGATCAGCGGCACTTCAAACGGCTTGTCGACCACCGCACGCAGGCCATGGATATGCACGCGCAGCGAATCCGAATCGGGCAGTTCCTCGCCCCACACGCGGGTTTCCAGCTCCTGGCGGGTCACCACCGCCGGTGCCGCTTCCATCAGCGCCTGCAGGATCTTCAGCGCGGTCGGGTTGAGCTGCAGCAGCTTGCCCTGGCGGCGCACTTCCAGCGTATCCAGGTTGTATTCCAGGTCGCCGGTTTCCAGCACGCGGGTCTGCACGCCCTTGCCGCGGCGCGACAGGGCGTTCAGACGCACTTCCACTTCCTGCAGCGCGAACGGCTTGATCAGGTAGTCATCGGCACCGGAATCGAAGCCGGCCAGCTTGTTGTCCAGCGAATCGCGGGCCGTCAGCATCAGCACCGGGGTCTGCTTGCGCGCTTCATTGCGCAGTTTGCGGCAGACTTCGATGCCGTCCATGCCTGGCAGGTTGAGATCCAGCACGATCGCGTCGAACTCGTGCACCACGGCCAGATGCAGGCCGGTGACCCCGTCAGCCGCGAAGTCCACCGTATGCCCCCGGTCCTCCAGATAGTCGCCCAGGTTGGCCGCAATGTCGCTGTTGTCTTCGATTACCAGGATTCTCACTGTCACCTCTAATTGACTGTACTGCCGGCGCGCATGACCTGCCTCATGTCCTGCTGTGCCCGTTCCTTCTGCCGAGCACGCTCGGCAACGGTCATGCACTGCGTCGTGGTCCGGTTGGAACCGATGGGCTTTTCACGTTGGCATATTAGACGACTATCTTCACGCGCCTGTGTCAAAACCGTGTTCACGACCTGCTGATCGTTGAAGACCTGGGTTTGCACTGGTTCAGGCATGGAATCGCGTGCCGGGTACTGCTCCACCGCTGCGCGCATGCGTGCCAGGGCGTCGTTGACGCGGGTGCGCTCGTCCTGCTTGAGTTCCGAATAGGTTTCGCCGTCCTTGAGCTCCACCTCGATACGCGCGATCTGCTGCTGCAGCGGCTGGCCGGGCACGAACACGTCCTTGCCCCTGGATGCCGATGCGGTACTGACCAGGGCGAGTCCTGACAACAGGACGGCCGACATCAAAGCCTGTTTCATGGCAAACAAATCCTTGTCTGTGGCGAATCCCGACTCTATTCGCACCCCCTTCACGCCAGCAAGTGCCAATGGTCGGGGCAGCGGAAGCCCTACCGCGAGCTGGCAGGGTTGAAGTTGTTGAAGGTGCGCTGGTCGTTCAACAGCGCCTTGCCCTTTTCCTCGATCCGGCGGCGTTCGGCCACTGTCAGGCAGCGGCTTTTGGGCATGTTGCTGCCGGTACTGCGCGTGTGCTGGCAGATCTGCCGGCTGTCCTCGTGGGCGCGGGTGAGCAGGATATTGATCCGCTCCTGGTCGTTGAAGACCTCCCCCTGCACCTGCGGCGGCAGTTCCTGCACGCTCTGGTGGCCGCCCATCCGCGCGGTGATCCGGGCCAGCGCTTCGCGCACGGTGCTGCGGTCATCAGCGGAAATCTCGCTGTAATCGCCATCATCCAGGGCTTTTTCGACCTGGCGCACCTGCTCGGCCACCGGCGACTGCCGGTCCATCTGCACAACGGCTTTCTCCGGCTTGGCCGCAGCAGATCCGGCCAGGCCCAGCAACAACGCGATCATCGTGATGCGGTACATCGCCAGCCTCCGATCCATCCAGGAACGATGGGGGCCACTCTACGGCCGTCACGCCACCTCCACAAGGGACAGCGGGCAGGCATAAAAAAGACCCAGGCGGTGCCCCCGCCTGGGTCTGAAGTTGTATCCCGATACCGATCCTGCTGAGAGGCAGAGCTGCGGTTCGCTGAAGCCTACGCGTGGGCCGATTAAAGGCTTGTTAAAGCCGGCCTCATCCGCCCGTGAGAATCTCAAGCCGCTGAATACTCAGGGTTTTTTAAGCTTCTCGACGTGCTCGATGATGCGCGTGGCCACGTCCACCCCGCAGGCGGCCTCGATCCCTTCCAGCCCCGGCGTTGAATTGACCTCCAGCACCAGCGGGCCGCGCGCGGAGCGGATCAGGTCCACCCCGCACACCGACAGTCCCAGCGCCTTGGCCGACCGCACCGCCACCTGCTGCTCGGCACGGCTGGCCTTGGCCGCCACCGCCGTACCCCCGGCATGCAGGTTGGAGCGGAAGTCACCTTCCGGCGCCTGCCGCTGCATCGAGGCAACCACCTGGTCACCGACCACGAAGCAGCGCAGGTCGGCGCCCTTGGCCTCGCCGATGAATTCCTGCATCAGGAAATTGGCGTACAACCCGCGCAGGGCCTCGACAATGCCGCGCGAGGCGCTGGCCTTCTCGGTAAGGATCACGCCGCGCCCCTGGGTACCCTCATTGAGCTTCACCACATGCGGCGGTGGGCCCAGCATGGACAACAGGTCGACGGTGTCGTCGGGGTTGTCGCCGAACACAGTGACCGGCATGTCGATGCCCTTGGCCGCCAGCAGCTGGTGTGCGCGCAGCTTGTCGCGCGAACGCAGGATCGCGTCGGACGGATTCGGGGTGCGTGCACCCATCAGTTCGAACTGGCGCAGCACGGCCGTGCCATAGCGGGTGATCGAGGCACCGATGCGCGGGATGACCATGTCCACGCCGGTCATCGGCCGGCCCTTGTAATGCATCGAAAAGCCATCGGCGGCAATGCGCATGTAGCAGCGCAGCGGATCGAGGATGCGCACGGTGTGGCCGCGCGCGCGCGCCGCCTCGACCAGCCGGCGGGTGGAATACAGGGAACTGTTGCGGGACAGGATGGCGAGCTTCATCGCGGCAGGATCGGGCGGCAGGCGCGCAGCATAGCGCGGGCGTGTGGCGGGTGGATGATGCCCTGCGGCGTGGCTTGCTCAGGCGCAGGCGGCACACTGCGGTGGCAGGCCAGACCGCAAGGAAACCCGATGTCGATCACCGTATTCCCGCGCTTCTCCGAAGTGGATGTACTCGGCCACGTCACCAACACCGCCCTGCCCGTCTGGTTCGAGGAAGGCCGCCAGGAGATCTTCCGGCATTTCAGCCGCGAGGCCAGCATGCGCGACCTGGCACTGATCCTGCGCCGCTACGAGATCGACTTCCTGCAGCAGATACAGGCGGGACACGAAGTGCGCATCGAGACTCGGATCGAGAGCATTGGCCGCTCCTCGCTGTCGATCGTGCAGCAGGCGTTCCAGTTCGAGGCCCTGGTAGCCAGCGGGCGCTGCGTGATGGTTCATTTCGACTACACGGCCAACGCCTCGCGCGAGATCGATGCGGAGCAGCGCCAGGCGTTGTCGGGGCTGTTCACCGAGGAATATGCACAGTCGCTGCGGGAAACGAGCGCGCGCGCCGCCGAGGCCTGATCAGCGCGAGGGAAGGCGCAGCCTGAAGCGCCCATCACGGGCGCGCAGCGCCAACCCGGTTTCACGCCATTCCACAGGCAGCTCCAAGGCTGTGTGGCGCGTGGGGTATCGATGGACGGCATCGGACTCCCAGCGTTCCTCATAGGCTTCGCACTGCAGTGTGCCGTCATCGTCAGCATCGATCACATTGATCCAGGCCACGCTCCGGGCCTTGCCGAAGCCCCCCATCGCATGACGGGCAAAGGCTTGCCAACGACCCTGCCAGCAGACAAGCCACACGCCCTCGATGGGTCGCAGGTTTTCATCAAGCACACTGCCGGCCACCACCAGGCAGCGTCCCGACGGGCTCGCGATCACGGTCTCCAGATCACAGGCATGGCGACCACTGGAGGTCTCGTCAAGGTAAAGGGCATACGGGCAGATGCACGCGAACAGGGCCGGATGCGCAGTCACGCGCAGATCATCGGGAAGCAGCGGGACCGCGCGCAGCACCCGGGCATCAGGCAGGACGTGCCTCAGCTCCCGCGGCAATCCGGCGGCCAGCGCCGGATGTCCGTGCTCCAGCCATAGGCCTCGGCAGGAATGCAGCTGGGTCACGCCGCCGGACTGGCTGCGCAGCCACGACGCCGCCCCCGCCTCCCCATCGGTCTGCAGGCGCTCGCCCAGCTGCTGCCGGAACTGGCCGGGATCAGCCGCAAGCACCTGCACCGTCTTTTGGCGCTCGTCGTAGACGATCACTGCTTCGCATCGATCAACATACCCGCTGGCCAGGCGCAGCGCGCCTCCCGGCAGGTCCTGCCATTCACCACTGGCATCACGACTGCCTCCAGTGGATACGCCTTCGACGATGGCGCCATCGCGCAGCATCTGCGTGCTGTACGCCGGTCCGCCCATGCCCAGCTCGCCCCAATCCAACAGCACATCATGTGCGGGCGGCCGTTCGGCAAAGGGCTTCATCGATCGCGAGCGCAGTCGTGAACCGCCCACGGCATTGCCGACCAGATCGATTCGCTGCAGCGCGCCCCCCAACGCAAGGCACACGGCAAGGCCGGCAATCACTCCCAGAGGCGACCACCAGGCCACACAGACGGCGACCAGGGCCAGGAACGGCATCCACTGGGTGTAGCGCCGCAGGGCGGTTCGATCAAGGGACATGCGGATGAGAGAGGCGCCCCAGCGAACCGTCCACGTCTTCAATGCCGATCCGATCGATTGCGGCCGATGCCGGTTCAAGCATCCTGCGCTCCTGGAACTGCGCCAAATCGATTCTCTTCCTCGCTCCCGGGAAGCAGCATGACTGGAAAGAGGACGAACACCCCCAAGGGAATGAACGCGATCACGGTGTACCAGCCTGACTCGTCGATGTCGTGCAATCTCCTCACGGTCAGGGCCAGCATCGGAGGCAGGAAGACGAAGACAGCGCAGACGGTCATGACCCATCCCACCTTCCACAGGCTCTCGGACGTTTCCCAATCCAATGACAGGTACCCGACCAGCCAGTAACCGCGATCCATCACGCTGTAGCTCACCGCCATCACGAACCCGGCCAGCAGCGAATACGACCAGAACTCCCGCCGGTCGGATCGTCCGGAAAAATCAAAGCATCGCCTGATGGGCACAAGTGCAGCGATCATTCACGCTCCGGGCAACGGATGTTGGGCGTCAACAGCTGACGATCTTCTAGCATTGCGAAGCCAAGCATCAACTGAACCCCGCAGCTCGACCGGGCCCGGGAGGCCACAGCAGCCGCAGCTGCAGCAGCTGCAGCAGGGCAGTTCCCGTCCTGCAGGCTATGCGCAAGGATGCATTCGGACACGACCGATCCGGCCAAGGGATGTTTGCGAAGCGACGTCCAGCCCTGCCATTCACCGGGCATCTCGACCGGGATCCATGCGCGGAAAAGCGGGGTGCGGATATCGCGGAGCGTCTGCCTGATGCAGACCGCTGGAGACATGGAGCGGGCGATGGGAATCGAACCCACGTCAGTAGCTTGGGAAGCTACAGCTCTACCATTGAGCTACGCCCGCGTTGCGGTGGGAAGTCTATGCGCTGGGCCCCGTGTTGCGCAATGGTGCCCATCGCATCAGGCCGGGGTCACAGCCCTCTCGCTGCCGAGAGGGCCGACCCCGCCTGGTTTCTGCTTAGAAGGTGCCGCTGAAGTTGGCGAACAGCGTTGCGTCCTGGGCACGCTTCTGCCCGGCCGAAGCGCTCAGGCCGAAGTTGCTCTGCAGCCCGAACAGTTCGGTGCGGGCGCCCAGCACGACGGTCGCGTAGTCCTTGTCGAACTTCAGGCCCGGCACACGGTAGGTGCCCAGTTCCGGCAGGGTCTGCAGCCACGCGCTGCCCTGCTTGGTGTCTTCGAACTCATGGTCGTAGGTCAGCTGCGCGTACGGCTTGAGGGTGCCGCCATCGAAGCGGGCCTGCCAACCGATGCGACCAACGGTCGAATCAACGTTCTGGCGGTCGTAGCCCAGCGCGGTGGCCAGGGTGCCGGCCGCAGCGCTTTCGGTGTAACCATCGATCTTCACCTTCTGCCAGATCACCGAAGCGATCGGGCCGTGGCGGAAGCCGCCTTCGGTGCCGAACTCGTAACCGGCGTTCAGGGCGGCGGTCAGGTTGCTGCCGTCCGGCGAACCACCGTGCTCGCGGGTGGCCGGGCCGAGCTGGACCTTGCGGTTCACGTCATACGACAGCCAGGTGTAGCTGACCTGGCCGTTCACCCAGATGCGATCGCCGTACCAGCCGGCGAACAGACCGGCGGTGGTGTCCTTCTGGGTGAAATCGCCACGGCTGTTGCCGAAGTCGGCGTTGAGGCGGCCGAAGCCGGCGAAGCCGCCGACCACCATGCCGTCGCGCGCCCAGTCGATGCCGAACAGGCCGGCCGGCGCCAGGCCGTCGTACAGATCCGCGTGGTCGTAGCGCTGCAGGTCACCGCGGACGCCGCCCCACCAGGACAGGCCGTCGGCCGGACGACCGCCCAGGTGCATGCTGACCTGATCGGCACGCGAACGACCGATGGTCTGTGCCGAGTGGCTCAGCACCTGCTGCAGGCGCGGGGCTTCCAGCACCGAGACCGCATACTGGCCCAGCAGCTGGTGGCCCGCCGTGGTCGGATGCACGCCATCGGCGAACAGATAGGTGTTGGCCGCATCCGGGCTGACGTAGCTGGTCGGATTGCAGGTCAGGATGCTCTGGGTCGAATTGGCCGGATCGATCTTGCAGGCGGTGCTGGTGACGTTGGTGAAGCCGTACATGGCCGGATTGGCGGCGACTTCGCCCAGCACGGTGAAGGTATCGAGCGGGATGAACTCGATGCCGGCCTGCTTCAGGCCACCATAAAGAGCCTTGTTGTAGCCGGCTGACAGCGCGGTGGCGGTGGCCGCGTTCGGGCCGCGGAAGGCCGGAGTCAGGCCGACGTTCGGCAGGTTCGGCACCAGCACGTACTGCGCACCGGCCTGCTTCAGCGCACCCACCAGAGCGATCTGGTCGGTGACGGCGGCGCCGATGATGGCCTGTGCCTGCGCCGGTGCAGCTGCGGCGGCGAACAGGTCATTGGCGCCGCCCCACACCGTGTACAGGACATTGCCGTCAGCCTTGCCGCCGTTGGCGGCCAGATAACGGGCCGCCTGCGACTTCAGCGAGGGGATAGTCCCCATTGCGCTCGGCACGTCCACGCCAACGCGGGCACCACCGACCGCGTAATTGTCACCGTTCTGGCCGTTGCCATTGGCGGCGCCATTGAGGCCATAGTAGTTGGCGACCTGCTGCGACCACACCCAGCCCGGGTTGGTGGTGAACTGGCCGGTCACCGGACGCACATCGGCCGGCAGCAGCGGGCGGAAATAGCCGGCATCGGTCAGGCTGTCGCCGAAGAACACGGCCTTGGAATACGGGGATTCGCCTGCCATGGCCGGAAGCGCGGCCAGCGCGATCGCGGCCGCCATCAGGGTGCGGATCGGGCGTTTGCTGAGCAGCATGAAAAAACTCCTGTGGGGATATCGTTGAGGACCCGGCGGACGTACGCCGGCGCACGGTGAATGGTTTCACTGCGCCGCGTTTTGCTCACGCTGCGCCGCCGCATGGATTGTCGCCCGATCACCGGGAAACCTGCTGTGCCGGAGCTGGCGCCCCGTTCAATTTGCAAGTGTTCCGATCCCGGCGGGCTATCGGCGACAATGCACGGATGAACATCCAGCTCAATGGCGAACCCCGCGCCCTGCCCGCTTCGGCAACCCTCCACGACCTGCTCGAGGCCGAACAGTTGCTGCAGCGCCGGGTGGCGGTCGAGGTCAACGGCGAGATCGTCAGCCGCAGCCGCCACGGCGAGCACGTCCTGGCCGAAGGCGACGTGGTGGAGATCGTGCACGCGTTGGGCGGGGGCTGAGACCTCCGGGTGGTGCCGGCCGCTGGCCGGCAATCCGACGCTGTCAGGCACCCTACATGTGCCGGCCAGCGGCCGGCTCTACCCTCGCTCTCCTGCGGACAGCACCGCCTTGCGTGATCCCATCTTCAGGCGGATAGGCGATAATCACGCCATGAACGTTCATGTCTCCCCCGATTCGCTGGTGATCGCCGGCAAGACCTATGGCTCGCGGCTGCTGACCGGCACCGGCAAGTTCAAGGATCTGGAAGAAACCCGCCTGGCCACCGAGGCCGCGGGCGCCCAGATCGTCACCGTGGCGATCCGCCGCACCAACATCGGGCAGAACCCGGGCGAGCCGAACCTGCTCGACGTGCTGCCGCCGGAGCGCTACACCATCCTGCCCAACACCGCCGGCTGCTACACCGCCGAAGATGCCGTGCGCACCTGCCGCCTGGCCCGTGAGCTGCTGGACGGCCATAACCTGACCAAGCTGGAAGTGCTGGGCGACCAGAAGTCGCTGTACCCGGACGTGGTGCAGACCCTCAAGGCTGCCGAGCAGCTGGTCAAGGACGGCTTCGAAGTGATGGTCTACACCTCTGACGATCCGATCCTGGCCAAGCGCCTGGAAGAGATCGGCTGCGCTGCGGTGATGCCGCTGGCCGCGCCGATCGGTTCGGGCCTGGGCATCCAGAACAAGTACAACCTGCTGCAGATCATCGAAGACGCCAAGGTGCCGATCATCGTCGACGCCGGCGTCGGTACCGCGTCGGATGCCGCGATTGCGATGGAGCTGGGCTGCGACGGCGTGCTGATGAACACGGCCATTGCCGGTGCGCGCCACCCGGTGCTGATGGCCAGTGCCATGCGCAAAGCGGTCGAGGCCGGCCGCGAGGCCTTCCTGGCCGGGCGCATCCCGCGCAAGCGCTACGCCAGCGCCTCCTCCCCGGTGGATGGGCTGATCGGCTGATGACCAATCCTTTCGACAGCGCCGGTTCCAAGGCTCCGCCCAAGCCCTTCACCGTAAGCGAGGGCCGCCGCGAGGTGCGCAGCTTCGTGTTGCGCCAAGGCCGCTTCACCCCCGCCCAGCAGCGCGCGTTCGACGAACGCTGGCCGCGCTTCGGCCTCGACTACACCGGCCAGCCGCGTGACCTGGACGCCACCTTCGGCCGCCCGGCACACAAGGTGCTGGAAATCGGCTTCGGCAACGGTGCCGCGCTGCGCTTCGCCGCCCAGCACGACCCGTCACGCGATTACATCGGCATCGAAGTGCACGCCCCGGGCGTGGGCAGGCTGCTGAACGCGCTGGCCGACGACAACGCCGACCACGTGCGCCTGTACCACCACGACGCGGTTGAAGTGCTGCAGAACGAGATCGCCGATGGCGCGCTCGATGAAGTGCGCATCTACTTCCCGGACCCGTGGCACAAGAAGCGCCACAACAAGCGCCGCCTGCTGCAGCCGGCGTTCGCCGAACTGCTGGTGCGCAAGCTGCGCCCGGGCGGTCGCCTGCACTGTGCCACCGACTGGGAGGACTACGCCGAGCAGATGTGGGACGTGCTCGATGCCACCGCCGGCCTGGTCAACCGTGCCGGCCCGCGTGGCAGCGTGCCGCGCCCGGACTGGCGCCCGCAGACCCACTTCGAGACCCGCGGCCAGAAGCTCGGCCATGGCGTCTGGGACCTGCTGTACGACCGCACCTGACGATCGCCTGAGGACGCCGCGCCCCACATGGATACCGCGCTGACGCTGACCAACGACATGAAGCTCGTGCTCGGGCTGGTCGGCTTCACGATGGCGATGTTCCTGTTCGAGCGCATCCGCGCCGACGTGGTCGCGCTGGTGGTACTGGTGGTGCTCGGTGTCACCGGGCTGATCGCGCCGGAGGAAATCTTCGGCGGCTTCTCCGGTAACGCGGTGATGAGCATCATCGCCACCACCATCCTCGGTGCCGGCCTGGACCGCACCGGGGCGCTGAACCGGCTGGCCGCGTGGCTGCTGCGACGCGGTCATGGCGTCGAGCAGCGGCTGCTGATGATGACCACGGCCATTGCCGGCCTGAACTCGTCCTTCATGCAGAACCCGTCGGTGATGGCGCTGTACCTGCCGGTGGCTTCGCGACTGGCAGCGCGCACCGGGCTGACCCTGCAGCGCCTGCTGCTGCCGATTTCGGCGGCGATCGTGATGGGCGGTGCGCTGACCATGGTCGGCAATTCACCGCTCATCCTGCTGAACGATCTGCTGGCCTCGGCCAACAACAACCTGCCCTCGGGCCTGGCTACCATCGAGCCGCTGCGCATGTTCGCGCCGCTGCCGATCGGCGTGGCGCTGCTGATCGCCTCGCTGCTGTACTTCCGCTACTACGGCGACCGCAAGCTGATCGAGGAAGAGAACCTGGCCAACGACGGGGTCACCCCGGCGCGCACCGAAAGCTACTTCGCCAAGACCTATGGCATTGAAGGCGATGTGTTCGAGCTGGTGGTCAGTGCCGAAAGCCCGCTGGTCGGCATGACCCTGGGCGAGGCCGAGAACCTGCACGATGCCCCGCTGCTGCTGGCCCTGAAGACCGGCAACGACACCCGCCTGGCGCCGCCGGCGGAGATGCGCATCTGGGTGGGCAGCGTGCTCGGCGCAATGGGTCCGCGCGAGCAGATCAACGACTTCGCGCAGAACCAGTTCCTGCGCATGTCTTCGCGCCTGAAGCACCTGGGTGACCTGTTCAACCCGAGCCGCGCCGGTATTTCCGAGGCGGTGGTACCGCCGACCTCGAACGTGATCGGCAAGAGCGCGGCCGACCTGCGCCTGCGCAAGGAGCGCGGCATCAGCCTGCTGGCGATCAACCGCGACAAGCAGGTGATCCGCGAGGACGCGCGCGACGTGCAGTTGCGCGCCGGCGACATGCTGGTCTTCCACAGCATCTGGACCGACCTGGCACAGGCGGCCAAGAGCCGCGACTTCGTGGTGGTGACCGACTACCCGACCGGCGAACAACGCCCGCACAAGTTCAAGATCGCCATGGCGATCTTCGCGTTGACCATCCTGATCGCGCTGACCAGCAAGCTGCCGGTGGCACTGACGCTGATGACCGGCGTGGCCGGCATGCTGCTGACCGGCGTGCTGCGCATGGACGAGGCCTATGCCTCGATCAACTGGAAAACGGTGTTCATGATGGCCGGGCTGATCCCGCTCGGCTGGGCGATGGACTCCAGTGGTGCGGCGGCATGGGTGGCCGGCCATACCATCGACAAGCTGCCGACCGGCATCCCGGTGTGGGTGCTGGAGGTGGCGCTGGCGCTGCTGACCACGGCGTTCTCGCTGGTGATCAGCCATGTGGGCGCGACCATCGTGATGGTGCCGATCGCGGTGAACCTGGCACTGGCGGCGGGCGGCAACCCGACCGCGTTCGCGCTGATCGTGGCGCTGTCGGCGTCCAACAATCTGATGACCGCCTCCAACCCGGTGATCTCGATGATCACCGGGCCGGCCAACTACACCCCGCGCGAGATGTGGCGGGTCGGCGGACCGCTGTCGCTGATCTACACCTGCGTGGTGGTGCTGATGATCAACCTGATGTTCTGAGGGTTGGGGTTTGTTGGCAGGGCTGCGCCCTGCACCTGCAGAAGCCGAAGCAACAGCAACAGCGGGCATTCCGTGGGATGGCGGGGCACTGTGGGTTTGCGGGGACGCCGTAAACCCATCCATGGGGGCTTGGTCGCGGCATCCATGCCGCTCACACCCCGCAAACCCACAGTGCCCCGCCTTCGACAGGTTCACGCGGCTGGTGGTGGGTGCCGACCGTTGGTCGGCACGGATCTCGCTCTGGTAGGTGTCGACCTTGGTCGACACGGCTTTTGTAGAGTCGAGCCGTGCTCGACTGTTTCTGGCCTCAAGCCAGATAGACCTGCCCGTCGCGCACGTCCACCGGCACCGCACGCAGGCGGTCGCCCTTGCAGGGGCCGGCGATGCAGTCGCCGCTGTCCAGCGCGAACGAGGCGCCATGCGCGGCGCAGACCAGGTTGCCTTCACGGCTCTTCAGGAACTGGCCCGGGGCCCAGTCCAAGCGGCGGCCGGCGTGCGGGCAGATGTTCAGGAACGCGCGCACCTGCGCACCGTCGCGGTACAGCACCAGCGACTCGGCATCGCCATCAACCACTGCTTCGACCTCGGCAAACGCGCCATCGGCAATGGCATCAAGGGCGATCAGGGCGGCAGGGGCAGTCATGGCGAAGGCTCGGACAGTAAACCCGCATTGTCGCACGCCCACTCAGGTGACTGGCTGCGACATGAACACAAGTCATTGATCCGTAATAAGCACAGGCTATATTTAACGAGTTTTTCACTCAATGACAGTGGCGCGTCCCGATACTCTGGTTTCGCTGATCCCAGCCTATCGAGCCGCCATGTTCAATCGCGCATCCGCCTTCAACCAGTTCCGCACCCTGTTCGCGCCGCGCAAGCCGCGCCATCCGCTGGTGCGCGTTGCCGTGGGCCTGCTTGGCCTGGCGATCCTGGCCGCGATGGTGTTCATCGGCGTGTTCGTCGGTGCAGCGATGATCCTGGTCGGCCTGGCGTGGAAGCTGCTGGCCTCGCGCAAGCCGGGTGTTGCCCGTCCGGTCGACCCGACCGTGGTCGAAGGCGAGTA
The DNA here is from genome assembly GCF_059372495.1 of Stenotrophomonas sp. YJH_SMC_80. Classification (NCBI taxonomy): domain Bacteria; kingdom Pseudomonadati; phylum Pseudomonadota; class Gammaproteobacteria; order Lysobacterales; family Lysobacteraceae; genus Stenotrophomonas; species Stenotrophomonas sp. YJH_SMC_80. The sequence continues at coordinate 278,321 of NZ_JCAFVP010000001.1, read as the reverse complement.
CCGCGTGGTACGCAAGCCGGTGCTGCCGGCCTCGCGCTGATCCAGGTCTTCCGCGCCCGCTGACGGCGGGCGCCATGCGTTCTAGACTGCGGGCACGCCCTTCCTGGATGCCCGCATGTCCGATGTCTCCGATGTGATCCCTGCCGTAGCCCTGCCGCGTGTACCGGTGGTGGGCGGTGGCAGTTTCCCCGTGCACCGCATCTACTGCGTCGGCCGCAACTTCGCCGACCACGCCCGCGAAATGGGCGCGGCGGTGCCGGCGGCCGATGACCGTGGCCGCCCGATGTTCTTCAGCAAGCCGGCCGATGCGATCGTGGTCGGCCACGACGACGCCATCCCCTACCCGCCGGCGACCGCCAACCTGCACCACGAAGTGGAGCTGGTGGTGGCGATCGGCCGTGATGCGCCCGCAGGCGAACTGGCCGTGGCCGATGCCGAAGCACTGGTCTACGGCTACGCCGTCGGCCTGGACCTGACCCGCCGCGACCTGCAGGCTGCGGCCAAGGACAAGGGCCACCCGTGGGATGCCGCAAAGGGCTTCGACGCCTCCGCGCCGATCAGCGAAATCGTCCACGCCGAAGAGGTCGGCGACCTGGCCGCGCTCAACCTGTCGCTGGAGGTCAACGGCGAGGTGCGCCAGCAGGCGCTGCTGGACCAGATGATCTGGAACGTGCCGGAGATCCTGCACGAGCTGTCCAAGCTGTGGCAGCTGCGTGCCGGCGACCTGGTGTTCATGGGCACCCCGTCCGGCGTGGCTGCACTGAAGCCCGGCGACCGCTTCAGCGCGCGCCTGGAAAACGTGGCCGAGCGCCACGGCGTGATCGCCGGCTGACATTACCTGCGCTACCCTGCGCGCTGTCCACTTCCCCACCGGAGAAAAACAACAATGGGAATGCTCACCGAGTTCAAGGAATTCGCGATGCGCGGCAACGTCATCGACCTCGCCGTCGGCGTGGTGATCGGCGCGGCCTTCGGCAAGATCGTGACGGCGCTGGTCGAGAAGATCATCATGCCGCCGCTGGGCTACCTGATCGGCCGCGTGGACTTCTCCAGCCTGGCCTGGACCCTGTCGCCGGCCCACCTGGGTCCGGATGGCAAGGAGATTCCGGCCGTGGTGGTTGGCTACGGCGACTTCATCAATACCATCATCCAGTTCGTGATCGTGGCCTTCGCCATCTTCATCGTGGTCAAGGCGATCAACCGCCTGTCGCGCAAGCAGGAGGCTGCACCGGCCGCACCGGCCGAGGAAGTGGTGCTGCTGCGCGAGATCCGCGACAGCCTGAAGAAATAAGGCGGCAGAACGGTAGTGCCGGCCGCTGGCCGGCAACATCGGAACATGCGGAAGCCGGCCAGCGGCCGGCACTACCGCAGCTGCGCGAAAGCCCCGCTCCGGCGGGGCTTTCGCTTTGCCGGACATGGCGGAAAACAGCGTTCGCGCCAGCCATGACCTCCCGCCCATGCGCCGGGCTGAACGACTGTTAAGCTCCAAGGCTTGGTCCCTTCCCGGAGCTGTCCATGCGTCGCCGCGTCCTTGCCATCGCATCCTCCCTCGCCCTGCTGGCCGCCCCGGCCTTCGCGGCGCCGCATACCACCACCCTGCCCCCGGCGTCGCTGGCCACCGCCGCACAGCTGCGTGACCAGGCGCTGGCCGATGACACCGGCTGGAAGGTGGTCGAATCGCTCACCACCGAAATCGGCCCGCGCATCGCCGGCAGCGAGGCCGACGCCCGCGCCGTGGCCTGGGCCGAAGCCAAGTTCAAGGCACTGGGTTTCGACAAGGTGTGGAAGGAACCGGTGACCTTCCCGAAGTGGGAGCGCCGCAGTGAACACGCTGCCGTGACCGGCAGGAACCCGCAGCCGCTGCAGATCACTGCGCTGGGCGGCAGCCCGGGCGGCACGGTGGAAGCGGAGGTGGTGCGCTTCGCCGATCTGGCCGCCCTGCAGGCGGCACCGGCCGGTTCGCTGAAGGGCAAGATCGCCTTCGTCGATTACCAGATGCTGCCGTTCCGCGATGGCCGCGACTACGGCCGCGGCGGTGCAATCCGCAGCAAGGGACCGTCAGAAGCGATCCGCAAGGGCGCGGTGGGCTTCCTGATGCGCTCGGCCGGTACCGACTCCCACCGCGTGCCGCACACCGGCATCACCCGTTTCGATGATGGCCTGACCCCGGTGCCGTCGGCGGCACTGTCGGTGCCCGATGCCGACCAGCTGGCGCGCCTGCTGGCCCGTGGCAGCACCACGGTGAAGGTGGCACTGGATTGCGGCTGGGACGGCACCGCCACCTCGTACAACGTGATCGGCGAGATCACCGGCCGCAGCCTGCCGAAGGAAGTGGTGGTGATCGGTGGTCACCTGGATTCGTGGGACCTGGGCACCGGCGCCGTGGATGACGGCGCGGGCGTGGGCATCACGATGGCCGCCGGCCACCTGATCGGCCAGCTCAAGCAGGCACCGAAGCGCACCATCCGCGTGATCGCCTTCGCCAACGAGGAGCAGGGCCTCTACGGCGGCAAGGCCTATGCCGAGGCACACGCCAAGGACGTGGCCCTGCACCAGCTGGCCGCCGAGAGCGACTTCGGCGCAGGCCGCATCTACGCCTTCAATACCGGTTCACCGAATCCGGAAGGCTCACGTGAAGCGACGAAGCAGATTGCCGAAGTAATGAAGCCGCTGGGCATCGAGTACCAGGCCGACAAGGGTGGCCCGGGCCCGGACGTCGGCCCGCTGGCCGCCAAGGGCGGTGCATGGGCGTGGCTGGCGCAGGACGGCTCGGACTACTTCCACCTGCACCACACCGCCGACGACACGCTGGACAAGATCGACCCGAAGGCACTGGCGCAGAACGTGGCCGCGTATACGGTGTTCGCGTACCTGGCGGCGGAAGCCGATGGCAGTTTCGGCAGCGAAGCCAAGGCGACCACGCCTCCGAACGAGTGATGCGGTAGTGCCGGGCCATGCCCGGCGAGCGCAGCGGCAGGAGCGGTGCGAACCAAGGTTCGCACCCACCAAGGCGGGTCCTGAATCAGGAACCCGACAGGGTCAGAGCCCTCGCCTGCGGCGAGGGATCCGACCCCGATCATGCGAGCCCGGATACGGGATCACCCGCGTCGACTGGCCCACTGCGCCAGCAGCACGGCCGTGGCCGAGGCCACGTTCAGGCTCTCCACCGCGCCACTGCCGGGAATCGAGACCTGCAGGTCGCACTGTCCCGCCAAACCGCGGTCCATGCCCTCGCCTTCGGCGCCCATCACGTACACCAGCCGCTCCGGCAGCGACGCACGGAACACGTCGTCGCCACCCTCAACGAGGGTCGCCACCAGCCCAAAGCCGGCACTGCGCAGCTGCGCCATCGCCTCTGCAGTCTCCGGCAACTGCACCAGCGGCACCGACTCCGCCCCGCCTTCGGCCACGCGTGCGGCAGCACCGGACAGCGCCAGCGTGCTGCCGGCCGGCAGCAGCAGCGCCTTGACGCCGAAATGCGCGGCCGAGCGCAGGATCGCGCCGAAGTTGTGCGGGTTGCCGACACCATCCAGCCACAACGCCAGCACCGGGCCCTGCTCCAGATCGGCCAGCCACTGCGCCAGCGGCACGACCGGCGCACGCAGCACGTCGGCCACCAGGCCTTCGTGATGGGTCGTGGCAGCCAGCTTGTTGAGATCGCCTTCCTCCACCACGCGATAGCCCACGCGGTTGGCCACGCACCACTTCAGCACCGGCTGCATGCGCGGAATCAGCGCGTCCACCAGGTACAGCTTGCGCAGCGCCTGCGGGCGCTTGGCGAACAGCGCCTGTACGGCGTTCCAGCCATACAGGCGCAGTTCGTCGTTGCCGCGCCCCGGCGGCGGCGGGGTGCCGCCCTCACGCGGTGGCAGCGGGGTGGCCCGCGGCGGTCGCGACGACGGGCGGCGGGCATTCTTCCAGGGATCATTCACTACGGGACAACTCCAGCTTGCGTTGACGCCAGAAATCGGCGTTCTTGATGCCCAGGGCATCGGGGTCGAAGATTGGATCGAGGCCGAGCTTCTTCTGTCGTTCGTAATCACGCAGGGCGAGCATGGCCGGCTTCTGGATGATGAGGATGGCAATGATGTTCAGCCAGGCCATCAGGCCGACGCCGATGTCACCCAGCGCCCAGGCCAGGGTCGCATTATGGAACGCGCCGAACACCACCATGCCGATGATGCCCAGGCGCAGCACCAGCACGGTCAGCGGGCGCTTCCTGTTGTGGTTCACATAGCTGAGGTTGGTCTCGGCCATGTAGTAGTACGCCATGATGGTGGTGAAGGCGAAGAAGAAGATGGCGATGGACACGAACGCCGAACCCCAGCCCGGCAGCACGGCTTCTACGCCGGCCTGGGCGTAACCGGCGCCTTCGGGAATGCCGGCCAGGCCCTGGAAGATCGGCGGGGCGCCGGCACCTGCGGGCGAGTAGACGTTGTAGGTGCCGCTGGCCAGGATCAGGAAGGCGGTAGCGGTGCACACCATCATCGTGTCGAAGTAGATGGCGAAGGCCTGCACGTAGCCCTGCTTGGCCGGGTGCGAGACTTCCGAGGCGGCCGCTGCATGCGGGCCCGAACCCTGGCCGGCTTCGTTGGCGTAGATACCGCGCTTGATGCCCCACTCCACTGCCAGGCCCATCATCGCGCCGAACGCGGCGTGGGTGCCGAAGGCGCTGCTGAAGATGATGTTGAACATCTCCGGCACGCGGTCGTAGTTGATGATCATGATGACGATGGCCATCAGGATGAAGCCGGCGGCCATGAACGGCACCACCACTTCGGCGAAGTTGGCGATGCGCTTGACGCCGCCGAAGATCACCACGCCCAGCAGCAGCGCGACCACGATGCCGATGCCCAGCTTCAGCGCCTGCACCGACTCCATGCCGAAGGCCTGGCCATCGAGCGGACCGCACAGGGCAGTACCGCGGCAGGCGTTGATGATGCTGTCGGCGATCGCGTTGGCCTGCACGCCCGGCATCAGGAAGCCGGCGGCGATGATCGTGGCGATGGCGAAGGCCAGCGCGTACCACTTCAGGCCCATGGCCTTTTCGATGTAGTAGGCCGGGCCACCGCGGTAGCGGCCTTCAGCGTCCTTGGTCTTGTAGATCTGCGCCAGGGTGCATTCCACGTACGACGTGGACGCGCCGAGGAAGCCCATCACCCACATCCAGAAGATCGCACCGGGGCCGCCGAAGGCGATGGCGGTGGCCACGCCGGCGATGTTGCCGATGCCCATGCGGCCGGCCATCGACATGGCCAGGGCCTGGAACGAGGACACGCCGGCGTCGGATTTCTCACCCTTGACGGTGAGGCGGCACATCTCGAGGAAGCCGCGGATCTGCATGAAGCGCGTGCGCAGGCTGAAGAACAGGCCGGCGCCCAGGCACACGAAGATCAGTGCCTTGCTCCAGATGATGCTGTTGATGAAATGTACGGTTGCTTCCACGCGCGCTCTCTCCAGTCGGCGGGTTGTAAGGACGTCCCGTCGGCTGGAAGGGACCGGTCGATTCTCCCTGATCGAAGGCCGCTGCGGTAGCGCCGGATCAATGGGGGCTGCGGGATGGGTGGGTGGGATGGCTGCGCTGACGCCATGATGCCCGGTAGAGTCGACTGTTGGTCCACTGCCGTTGGCCCCGGTCGCAGAAGAGCCCGCGCTGCGCGCGATAGTCGACTGACAGTCGACTCTACCCCTCCCCTTCCCCGGCTGCTCAGGGCAGCTGGGTGCGCACCCGGGCGAAGCGGCGCAGGTCGTGCAGGACGCCGCGCTTGTAGACCGCACAGCGCTCCACGCCCTCTTCCTGGAAGCCGTTCTTCTCCAGCACCCGGGCCGAGCCGAGGTTGAAGTCGACCACGGTAGCCTGCAGCCTGAACAGGCGCAGTTCGTCCATCACCCACGGTGCGAACAGGCCGACCACGCGGGTCATCACGCCCTGGCCCCAGTAGGCCTGGCCCAGCCAGTAACCCAGTTCGGCGGTATGCCCACGCTCGGCCACGCCCTGCTGGGCACCGACGCTGCCGCAGGCCTGGCCGTCGATCTCGATGGCCAGGTTCAGGGTTCCGGGGGCCAGCACGCGGCCGGCGAGGAAGGCCTCGCCATCCTCGCGCGTGTACGGGTACGGAAAGCGATCACGCAGGCCCCGCGATACCTCGGCGTCGTTTGCATGGCGCAGCAGGGATTCCAGGTCTTCCGGGCGCCAGGGGCGCAGGCGGAAACCTTCTCCCTGTAGTGGCGGGGTCAGAGCCCTTTCCGTTCCGGAAAGGGATCCGACCCCTGGTCCGACCCCGCCGGCAGGCCGGTCAGGCATGCCCGCCCACCGAGGGCGATTCGGCTTCCTGCTTCTCCAGCTCGCGCTTCACCGCTTCCGGCGAGCGGGTGTACGGGGCCAGCCGCGCGTAGAACGCCGGCACCACGAACAGCGACAGGAACGTCGAAAGAGTCACGCCGAAGATGATCACGATGCCGATCGTGCCACGGCTGGCCGAGCCGGGGCCACCGGCCACCACCAGCGGAATCGCGCCGACCACGGTGGCGATCGAGGTCATCAGGATCGGGCGCAGGCGCACCATCGCCGATTCGATGATCGCCTCGCGCACGGTTCTTCCGTCGTCGCGCAGCTGGTTGGCGAATTCGACGATGAGGATGCCGTTCTTCGCTGCCAGGCCGACCAGCATGACGATGCCGATCTGGCTGAACAGGTTCACCGTACCGCCGCTCACCCATAACCCGACCAAGGCACCGAGCACGCCCAGCGGCACGGTCAGCATGATGGTGAGCGGGTGGATGAAGCTCTCGAACTGCGCGGCCAGCACCAGGTAAACCACCAGCAGGGCCATGGCGAAGGTCAGCAGCACCGCGCCACCCGCACTCTGGTACTCGCGCGATTCGCCCTTCCAGTTCACCTGCGCGTACTGCGGCAGTTCCTCGCGGGCCACGTTCTGCGCCCAGGCGATGGCCTCGCCCAGCGGATAGCCCGGTGCCAGGCCGGCGGTGATGGTGATCGAGCGCAGGCGGTTGAAGCGGTTCAGCGTGCCCGCCTCGGCCACTTCACTGAGCGTGACCAGGTTGGACAGCGGCACCAGTTCGCCGGAGGTGGCACGCACACGGATCGCGGCCAGGTCGGCCGGGCTGGCACGGCCATCGCGACCGGCCTGCACCAGCACGTCGTACTCTTCGCCGTTGTCGACGAAGGTGGTGACGCGGCGCGAGCCCATCATGGTTTCCAGTGCCGAACCGATCGCGGTGACCGGCACGCCGAGATCCGCCGCACGCTGGCGGTCGATGTTCACCCGCATCTGCGGCCGGGTTTCCTTGTAGTCCGAATCCGGGCCGACCAGGCCCGGATTGTCGGCCATGCGCAGCAGGATGCGGTCACGCCACTGCGCGATCTCCGCGTATTCCGGGCCGCCCAGCACGATCTGGAATGGCTGGCCGCCACTGCGCACCAGCCCGCCGCCCACCTGCGTACGCACGCGCACGCCGCGGATGGTGTCCAGTTCCTTCTGCAGTGCGTTGGCCACGTCCGGCGTGGCCTCGCTGCGCTGGCGCCACGGCTGCAGGAAGATGCTGACGCGGCCGGTGTGCATTTCCTCGCTGGCACCGAAGCCGCCGGGCACGCGGGGGTTGGCACGCACGATCGGCTTGTCCGGGCCGACGTGAGGGGCCAGCAGCGCTTCCACCTGCTGTACCTGCTGCACGGTGTAGTCGTAGCCGGCGCCTTCCGGGCCGTCGATCATGATCTGGAACGAACCGCGGTCTTCGGCCGGCGCCAGCTCCGACGGCAGCAGTTTCAGCAGGCCCCAGCTGGCGGCCAGCGCGGCCACCATCACCAGCAGGTAGATCCAGGTGCGGTCCACGTGATGGTCGAGCACGCGACCATAGCCGGAGGCCAGGCGCTCCAGGTTGCGGTTGACGAAGCCATGCAGGCCGCGCGGTGCCTGCCCGGTGTGCGGCTTGAGCAGTTTGGAGGCCATCATCGGCGTCAGCGTCAGCGCCACGAACGCGGACAACGCAACCGCTGCCGCCAGCGCCACCGCCAGTTCGCGGAACAGGCGGCCGGTATTGCCTTCCAGGAAACCGACCGGCAGGAACACCGCCACCAGCACGGCGGTGGTGGCGATCACCGCGAAGGCGACCTGCGTGGTACCGCGCTTGGAGGCCACCAGCGGGGGCTCGCCCAGGTCGATGCGGCGCTGCACGTTTTCCACCACCACGATCGCATCGTCCACCACCAGGCCGATGCACAGCACCAGGGCCAGCAGGGTCAGCAGGTTGATCGAGAAATCGAACGCATACAGCGCGATGAACGCCGCGACCAGGCAGACCGGCACCGTCACCGCCGGGATCAACGCGGCGCGGAAACTGCCGAGGAACAGCCAGATCACCGCCAGCACCAGGATCATCGCTTCCACCAGCGTGGCATAGACGCGGTCCACCGCCGCTTCGATGAAGGTGGTGTTGTCGAAGGCGACGAAGATCTGCGTGCCCTTGGGCAGGGTCAGCGCAACCCGCTCGGCTTCAGCGCGCGCGGTACGCGCCACGTCCAGCGAGTTGGCAGTGGAGGTCTTGACGATGCCCAGGCCGATGCCCGGCTCGCCGTTGCTGCGGTAGTACGCGCGATGCTCGGCCGAAGCCAGTTCAATCTTCGCCACGTCGCCCATGCGCACCACGTAACCGTCGCGGCCCTTGCCCAGCGGGATGGTCGCAAAGTCCTCCGGCTTGATGTAGTTGCGCTCCACGCGCAGGGTGAAGTCACGGTCGGTCGACTCGATGCGGCCGGCCGGCAATTCCACGTTCTCGTTGCGCAGTGCGGTTTCCACATCGCCAGTGGTCAGCCCGCGCGCGGCCAGCTGGTCACGGTCCAGCCAGATGCGCATCGCATAGCGCTGGCGGCCACCGATGCGGACCTGGGCCACGCCATCGAGGCTGGAGAAACGATCGACCACGTAGCGGTCGGCGTAGTCGCTCAGCTCCAGCGTGTCCATGGTCGAGGACACCATGTTGAACCAGATGATCGGGTCGGCATCGCTCTCGACCTTGGCGATTTCCGGCGGACGCGCTTCTTCGGGCATGCGGTCGGCGACGCGGCTGACCGCATCGCGCACGTCATTGGCCGCCGCTTCGATATCGCGGTTGGAGGTGAACTCGATGCTGACCTGCGAGCGGCCGTTGGTGCTGCGCGCATTGATCGTATCGATGCCTTCGATGCCGGCCAGCGCATCTTCCAGTACCTGGGTGATGCGGCTTTCGATGACCGCCGCCGAGGCGCCGGTGTAGTCCACCGACACCGACACGATCGGCGGATCGATGGCGGGCAGTTCGCGCAGGGTCAGGCGGGTGAAGGACATCACGCCCAGCACCAGCAGCAACAGGCTCATCACCACGGCGAACACCGGCCGCTGGATGGAGATGTCGGACAGCTTCATCCGCCGTGGCCCTCGGCCGCGACCGGCGCCGGTGCATCCGCCGGCTTGGCACCGCTGGCCGGGGCCGCATCCTTGGCCGCGACCTTCAGGCCCGGGCGCAGCTTGCCGGTGCCATCGACCACGATGCGCTGGCCGGCTTCCAGGCCCTGCTTGATCTCAACCACGCCGGCACGGCGCGCACCGGTCACCACGTCCACGCGCTCGACGCTGTCGTCGCTCTTGATGCGGTACACGAACGTGTCGCGGCCCACCTGCACCACCGCGATTTCCGGCACCACCAGCGCCGGGCGCTCGGGGCGGAACAGGCGCACGTCCAGCAGCATGCCCGGGCGCAGCGCGTGGTCGCTGTTGGCGAAATCGCCGCGCACGGTCACCGCACGGGTCGCCGGGTCGATGCGTGCGTCGATGGTACTGACCACGCCCTCGAAGGTGCGGCCCGGCCACGCCACGCTGGTGGCGCTGACCTTGTCACCGACGCCCAGTGCGGCCAGTTCCACTTCCGGCACCTGGAAATCGATGTGCATGTGCTCGATGTCGTCGAGCGTGGCGATGACCGTGGTCGGAGTCACCAGCGAGCCCGGGCTGACCTGGCGGATGCCGAGCACGCCGGCGAAAGGTGCGCGTACACGGCGATCACCGATGTCGGCCTGCATCTGCATCACGCGCGCCTCGGCGGCATCACGGATCGACTTCTGCGTATCCAGCGTGGCGCTGGACACCAGCCGCTGGGAGGCCAGCTCGCGCTGGCGCTTGTACAACTGGTCGGCCTCGTGGAAGGTGGCCTGCGCCTGCACCAGCGCCGCTTCCTGGGCCTGCCCGCGCAGCGTCACGATCGGTGCGCCGGCGGCGATGTGCTGGCCGCTTTCGAAATGCACCTTCTCGACGATTTCGCTGACCTTGGCGGTGACGCTGATCGACTCGCGCGCCTTGGCCGTGCCCAGCGCCTGCAGGGTGTCGTTCCACTGCATGGGCTGCACCACCTGCGCCGTGACCGGCACTGCTTCGCCCTGCCGACGCGCGGCGGCCTCCTGTTTGCCTGCGCACCCGGCCAACACGGCCAGGCTGAGGCCAAGGGCCAGGGTCGAAGCGATACGAGCCAACATGAATGGTCCTGATTGATCCACGGCCGCCGAGTGTAGGCAAGGCCCCGCAAAAGCGGTATGTGCCAAGCGTTTACCATCGTGGAACCGAAGCCGTGATAGCGCCTTGAACCCGTTCCGTGCAAGGCTGCCCTTGGCGGTGTCGGCGTGTGTCGGGTTGTATCCAACCGTGCACCACGGGCGTTGCCATCGTAGAGTCGAAGCTGCCCGACAGAGGGCGTCGGGCGGGGCCGGATCCTGGCGGGGATCCGGCCCCGGTTTTTTTTCACCCGGCGGATCAGTACCGGTAGTTCACCTTCATCCACAGGCTGCGCCCGGGCTCGTTGATGCGCACCGGGTCGGCCGGGAAGCCGAAGTCGGCACTGCCGGCCAGGTTCAGGTGCTCGCTGTAGGCGCGGTCGAACAGGTTGTCGACGCCCGCGCTGAGCTGCAGCTGCGAACTGAAACGGTACGCGGCGTTGAGCGCGAACGTGGCGAAACCTGCACTCGGCCCGAGGTCCTGTGCGACCACGTTGCCCTGGCCCTCGGCCACGCGGTGCTGGTGGGTCACCGCACGCAGCAGTGCCCCGGCACTCCAGCGCTGGCCTTCCCAGTTCGCGCTCAGGCGTGCTTCCAGTGGTGGCATCTGCGGCAGCGGACCCTGCTGGTCGCGGTTCTCGCCCCAGGCATAGGCCAGCGTGCCGCCCAGCTTCCACTGCCCGGCCAGGCTCACTTCCAGGCCCGCCTCGGCACCGGCGATGCGCGCGTCGACATTGCGGGCCTGGCTCATGCCCATCATGCCGCTGCCGTGGTACGTGAACAGGGTGTAGTCCTGGATCTGCCCGGCGTACGCCGAAACCCACGCCTGCACGCGCGGTCCCTTGTACTGCAGGCCGACGTCGAGCTGGGTGGTGCGTTCGGGCTGCACGCCGGTGAACGCGTTCACTGCGCCGGCCGGGCCGTGGTTGGGCGAGAACAGCTCCCAGTAGTCGGGCATGCGTTCGCTGTGGCCGAGCCCGGCGTACCAGGTCATGCCGTCGGCCAGGTCCTGCTCGTAACGCAGGAAGCCACTGCCGAGCCATTCCTTGCGACGCTGGCCCGCAGTCGGATTGGGCATGTCGCCCATCATTCCGCGGAGCGACTGCCGCTCGTCGTGCACGCTGGCGCGATCGATGCGCAGGCCGCTGATCCAACGCTGATCGGTGCCGGCGCCGAGGGTCAACTCGGTGAACACGCCGTAGCGGCGGAACCTGGCATCGGTCTCCCAGGCGGCCTGGCGGTAGGTGTCGCGGCCCATGCCCATGCGGCCACGATGGCGGCTGTCTTCGCCGTCCACACCCGCCACCAGTTGCACGTCCTGCCAGCGCCACTCGGAACTGACCCGGCCGCCCTGGGTACGGCGGTCCACGTTCGACGCCATCGGCATCGGCATCATGCTGTTGGGATTCGGCGTGCGCAGCGTGTAGTTGTCCATCACGTGGTCGGCTTCGTTGTAGTACACGTTGGCCTGCAACGTGTCCCACGCACCGGGCAGGTTTCGTTTTTCGAAGCGCGCGGCATAGCTGGTGCGTTCGAACGCGGCACCGTCCATGCCGCGCCCGGCGTAACGCGCGATGGCATCGCCGGCACCGGCGGAAATCTCCAGCAGCGTGTCGGCATCCGGCGTCCAGCCGATGGCCACGTCACCGTTCCACTTGCGCCACTTCGACGGCACCACGTCACCGTGGCCATCCTTGTAGTCATCGGCCTCGGACCGGTTGCCGCTGGCGCGTACATAGCCGGTCGGATTGCCCAGGGTCAGGTCCAGCACCTGGTCATTGCGGTTGCGCGAGCCGACCAGCGCACTGGCATCGGCACGCAGGCCGGGTTCATCGAAGCGCGGCGTGTCGCGCTCGAAGCGCACGGTACCGGCCGAGGCACCTGCGCCCCAGCGCACGCTCTGCGGGCCCTTGATGATGGTCAACCGGTCGAAGCTTTCCGGCGCGATGTAGGACAGCGGATTGTCCATGCGCGACGGGCAGGCACCGATCAGGTTGCCGTCGTTGCTGAGGATGTTCAGGCGCGAACCGAACATGCCGCGCAGCACCGGGTCGCCGTTGGTGCCGCCATTGCGGATGGCAGAGAATCCGGGAACGGTTTTCAGGTAATCGGCACCATCACTGGCCGGCACCGGCTGCCGCGGCAGGCGTGGGTCGGTCACCCAGTGCAGCGGCGAGGACGGTGCGGCGGCGGTGACCACCATCGTATCGAGGGTACGCGCCTCTTCGGCAGGCGCAGCGTAGGCCAGTGACGTGGTCACGGCCAGGCCAAGGGCAACCGGCAGGCGCGCGCAGGCGCCCGCGGGGCGGGAAGTCATTTTCATCGGAACAGCTCCAAGGTACGCACGCGCGCACGGCGCCCGGTCAGGCGTCGTGCGGCAGATTCACGGGGATATCAGCGGACGATGGAGACGCGCGGTGGCCCGCGTGCGGCATGTGCGGGCCAGTGCGGTGCGGGCAGCACCTGTTGCGACCACGGGAACACCAGGCGCGGCCGCCACAGCAGCGGCAACAGCAGCACCAGCACCGCCAGCCATGGCAGCAGGCGCATGGCCAGTACACAGTATTCGCAGGCTTCGCCATGCATGGCGTGGGGATCGGCCGCGGGGCGGGGCACTGCCGGCGCGGCGCCGTGCTGATCGTGCCCGGCCATGGCCATGTCGTGCATGTCATGGCCCATGGCGGCGTGGTCCATGCCCGCCATTGCGGTGTGGTCCATCGGCGACACCTGCAGCGCGCGGCTGACCAGCGGCGCAAGCACCATCAGCAGCGTCGCCAGGATGGCGAGCTGGAGCAGAAGACGCTGCGGGCGGGACAGGCGGGTCACCCCGCTAGTGTAGAGGCGGGTCCTGGGTTACCCGTGCGACGAACCGTCGCAGGAGGGGTTTATCGGCAGGGCTGCGCCCTGCACCCGCTGCGAGCTGGAGCAACAGCAACAGCAACAGCAACAGCCGAAGCAAAAGCGGGCTTCCTGTGGGTAGGCGGGGTGGGTCCGGTTGCGGGAGACGCCGTAAACCCCGCTCCGCGGTCCGGCCCAGCCGCTGGCGGCTGTGCGTTCGGGCGCTTGCGAAGCAGTGCTTCGCAAGCAAAGCGCCCTCACCCATGGGGGCTTGGCCGCGGCATCCATGCCGCGGACACTCCCGCAACCGGACCCACCCCGCCTTCGACAGATCTCTGCGATCTGCAGTAGATCCACGCCATGCGTGGATGAATCTCCATCGGAATCGAATATTTCGAACTGGAATCGAAGAGCATCCACGCATGGCGTGGATCTATCGTGTCGACCAAGGTCGACACCTACCAACAGCCATCGGGATCTGTCAGAGGTGGGGCGGTGTCGGAGTGCGGGGTGTCAGCCGCATGGATGCGGCTGCCAAGCTTACAGGGACGTACTTGCAGCGTCCCCGCACTCCGACACCGCCCCGCCAACCCACGGAATGCCGCTTCTGCTGTTGCTGTTGCCTTTGTCCGCAGCAGGTGCAGGGCTGCAAGCCCTGCTCGACCAACCCCTCACACCGTGATGGTCTGGGTCAGTGACTCCCACGTCGGGGGCACCGGCCACGCGGCGGCCTGGTTGCCATCCAGCACCCTGCGCAGATCGCGCGGATCAATCTGCGGTGCCAGCACGTGCACCAGCTCCAGCGCGTAATCGCGCAGCACCCGGTCGCGCGGCAACACCGCCCAGGCAATGCACTCGCTGATCGGCTCCGGCGCCGGCCACGAGCGCAGGTCTTCGTCGTTGGAACTGACCGCCATCTCGGCCAGCAGGCCTACGCCCAGACCGGTACGCACATAGGTCTTGATCAGGTCCGCATCGAGCGCGGTCAGCGCCAGGTCCGGCGCCAGGCCGTTTGCAGCGAAGGCGCGCTGCAACGAGGAATTCGGGCGGGTCGAGGATTCGTAGCTGATCAGCGGCTGCCGGGCCAACGCGGCCAGGTCCGGTGCGCGGCCGGCGCGGTCCAGCGGGTGCCCCTTGGGTACCACCACCAGGCGTCGCCAGCGGAACAGCGGCACCGCGATGCCATCGGTGGGCTCACTGCCGGCGGTGCTGATGATCGCGATATCCGCGTCACCCTGGTTCAAGCGGTCCAGTGCGTCGGTTTCACCGGCCTGCTGCAGGTGCACGCTCACCTGGGGATAGGCCTGCTTGATCGCTGCCACCGCCGGCGGCAGCACGAAGCGCGCCTGCGTGTGGGTGGTGGTCAGGATCAGCTGGCCCTGGCTCTCGCGGCGCTGGTTGGCCGCGTAGGTGCGGATGTTGTTGGCCTCGGCCAGCACCGCGCGGGCGCGGGCGATGACCTCGGTGCCGGCCGGGGTGACCGACTCCAGGCTGCGGCCCTTGCGCACGAACAACAGGAAGCCGAGCTCGTCTTCCAGCTGCTTGAGCTGCTTGGACAGGCCGGGCTGGGTGGCGTGCACGCGCGAGGCGGCCAGCGTGATGTTCAGCTCGGCGTCGGCGATGGCGACCAGGTAGCGCAGCTGGGTCAGCGTCATGGGAGGCGGGCGGCGTGGGGCGGAGGTCCACTCTAGGGTCAATTGCCGTCACCAGCTTATAACCAAAGGTTGTTTAAGAAAGGTATCTGGTCATTTCCGGGCGTCATATGCCGGCGCTACGGTCAGCCGGCAGCCGCTGGCCTGAACAGCCAGCCCTCCCCTTCTGCCCGCCGGCGTCCGGCGCGGCCCTGTTTCCGGAGCGCTTCCATGGCCCTGTACGACTCCATCCTCGACACCGTCGGTAATACCCCCATCGTCAAGCTGCAGCGCCTGGCGCCGCCGCAGGTCAGCGTCTACGCCAAGGTCGAGTCGTTCAACCCGGGCGGCTCGGTCAAGGACCGCCTGGCGCTGGCGATCATCCTCGACGCCGAAGCGCGTGGCCTGCTCAAGCCGGGCGACACCATCGTCGAAGCCACTTCTGGCAACACCGGCGTGGCGCTGGCGATGGTCGCCGCCGCGCGCGGCTACAAGTTCGTGGCGACCATGGTCGAGACCTTCTCGGTGGAGCGCCGCAAGCTGATGCGCGCCTATGGCGCCAAGGTGATCCTGACCCCGGCCGCCGAACGCGGCAGCGGCATGGTGCGCAAGGCGCGCGAACTGGCCGAGCAGCACGGCTGGTTCCTGGCCAGCCAGTTCGCCAACCCGGCCAATCCGGCGTATCACCGCAACACCACCGCCGCCGAGATCCTGCGCGACTTCGCCGGCAAGCGGCTGGACTACTTCGTCAGCGGCTGGGGCACGGGCGGCACGCTCACCGGCGTGGGCGAAGTGCTGAAGGTCGCGCGTCCGCAGACCCGCATCATCGCCACCGAGCCAGCCGGCGCCGCACTGCTGAAGGGCGATGACTGGAAGCCGCACAAGATCCAGGGCTGGACCCCGGACTTCGTGCCCGACGTGCTCAACCGTGATGTGGTGGATGAACTGCTGACGGTGGAAGATGACCGCGCGATCGCCACCGCGCGCCGACTGGCCGCCGAGGAAGGCATCTTCGTCGGCATCTCCGCCGGCGCTACCGTGGCCAGCGCACTGGACGTGGCCGCACGTGCCGAACCGGGTTCAGTGATTCTGGCGATGCTGCCGGACACCGGTGAACGCTACTTCTCCACGCCGCTGTTTGCCGACGTGAATGAGGGTTCCGACGACGACTGGTTGGCCGGCCTGCCGTGACACCCGGGGGTCAGAGCCTCTTGCATCCGGAAAAGGATCCGACCCCATCCTGTTACATGCCCGGGGGCGGATCCCTTTTCCGCAGGGAAAGGGCTCCGACCCCCTTCTGCTTCAGCCTGCATGAAGGCGTCGCCCGCCATCGTGCGTGAAGGCCGTCGGATCGCAGCGCGTGAGACGGTCATGACGCAGTATCGATGCCCTGTCCCCTACCGTGGGAACAGCCGGCGCAGATGCTGCGCGGATCACCTCACAGGCAGGAGACGGACGCATGAAGATCGAAGTTTGGCAGGGCGACATCACGACCCTGGCGGTGGATGCGATCGTCAACGCGGCCAATGAAACGCTGCTCGGTGGTGGCGGTGTCGACGGCGCGATCCATCGTGCGGCCGGGCCCGCGTTGCTGGCCGAATGCGCGCAGCTGCCGGAGCTGCGCCCGGGCGTACGTTGCCCGACCGGCGAAGTGCGCGCCACCAGTGCTTACGCTTTGCCTGCACGCTACGTACTGCACACGGTGGGCCCGGTCTGGCACGACGGCCAGCGCGATGAACCGGCGTTGCTCGCCAACTGCTACTGGAAGTCGCTGCAGCTGGCCGAATCGCTGGGCGTGCAGTCGATCGCATTCCCAGCCATCAGCTGCGGCGTATACGGCTATCCGCTGTACCAGGCCGCGCAGATCGCAGTGACCGAAACACTGGCCT
Source organism: Stenotrophomonas sp. YJH_SMC_80 (assembly GCF_059372495.1). Taxonomy (NCBI): domain Bacteria; kingdom Pseudomonadati; phylum Pseudomonadota; class Gammaproteobacteria; order Lysobacterales; family Lysobacteraceae; genus Stenotrophomonas; species Stenotrophomonas sp. YJH_SMC_80. The sequence goes on along the minus strand of NZ_JCAFVP010000001.1, from coordinate 261,423 downwards.
GGCAGCGCAGCCACGCGCAACCGATGCGCATCGTGCTGGTGGCGTTCAATACCGCTACGGCCAAGGCCTACCAGCAGGCGTTGAGTGCCGCCGGGCAAAGCGCCGACAGCGAACCGCGCGGGTCGATGCTGCCGCCCTTGGGTGACGCGGGTTTTGCCGCCGCGCATTGAATCGCGACGCAGCGTGGAAAGGAAAAGGCCGGGCATTGCCCGGCCTTCTCAGTTGCACCGTTGATGTCATCCACGCGTGGCGTGGATCACGCTCAACGACTGGCAGCTTCCACCGCAGCGGCGTCATCGGCCACGGCGGCTGCAGCGTCGGCAGCGGCACGTGCAGCCGATGCGGCAGCACCCTCGGCGCTGGCTCCTTCCACCTGCACGCGCACCTCGACCATGCCTGCGCCATTGTTCAGGCTGGACACGTCGACGGTGTAATGACCGGCCGGCAGAGTCTCTTCCAGGCGCGAGTTGGTACCGTTGCCACCGTCGTCGTCGGTCAGCTCGACATCGCCACCGACCACGCGCAGCACGGTATCGACCTGGCTGGAAATCGCATCCAGGCGCACGTCGGCCGGCCGGTCCAGGGTCAGCAGGAAGCGGCGACGGCCTTCGTTGTCCAGCATGGTGTACACGCTGCCCGACTTCGGCAGGGCGGTGCCATCGCGCTCGACCAGATTCCCCGGCAGTTCGATGCGGGAGGCAGACAGGGTGAACATGCCATTGACACCGCTGCCGAGGCCACGCGCGGTCAGGGTGTACTTGCCCGGCTTCAGCGACAGGGTCAGCCGCGAGTTGGTGCTGTCGTTGCCATCGTCGTTTTCGGCTTCAACGCCCTGGCCCGACAGCTTCAGCACCGGATCGAAGACATCCGACACCAGGCGGATTTCGTACAGGCCGGCCTTGTCCACCTGCAGGGTGTAGTCCTGCGAATCACTGGCCAGCATGTCCACGATTTCGCCACTGCCCGCCAACGGCTTGCCGTCGTAAGGTTTCAGCTTCTCGGCTCGCAGGCGATACGGACCAAAGGCGGTCGGGCCATCGGCATTGACCGCCACCTGGTAGGTGCCGCCGCCATTGGCACGGAACGCCAGCGAGACGTCGCCTTCGCGTTCGTAACCGGTGTTGCTGGTGGAAACAAGACTGCCGTTGTTGAAAACGGCGATCGAGCCGCTGAGGGCACCAGTAAGTTTCAGGCCGACCAGATCCTTGTCTTCCAGCTTGATCTGGTAGAGCTGGTGATGGCTGCCATCATTGAAGTTGATGCCGCTGCGCGAGGTGATCTCGCCGGACACCGGCTTGTCGAAATCGAGCGACGCTGCCTTGCCTGCCTCTGCGCCGCCGCCGATACGGTTGCACCCGCCGGCGACCAGGACCGTGGCTACGGCCAGTGTGATTGCTGCCAAACGCATGTTGTTTCTCCTTGGCCTTCCATGTGGTTCCCGCGTACCGGCCGGGCACGCGGGGGCGGAAAAGATACCCGCAAAAGCAAACGCCGGCGTGATGCCGGCGCTGCCTTGTTCATCCAGCGATGGGACGGATCAGCCGTTCCACTTGCCCAGCGCAGCCAGGCCGTTGTCCTTGGCACGCTCGTACACGGTCTTCTGGGCGGCTGCGTAGTTGCCCTTCATGTCCTTGGCCCACAGCTTCAGCGCGGCCTGCTGCATGGCGCGGCCGTAGGAGAAGCTCAGCGGCCACGGCAGGTTGCCCAGCTGGTTCATCGCGTTCAGGTGCTCGGTGGACTGCTCGTCGCTCTGGCCACCGGACAGGAACACCACGCCCGGCAGGATGGCCGGCACGGTGCTCTTCAGGCACATCACGGTCGACTCGGCCACTTCCTCGACGTCGGCCTGCTCATCGCAGTTCTTGCCGGAGATGACCATGGACGCCTTCAGGATGGTGCCTTCCAGCAGCACGTTCTGCTGGTACAGCGCGTCGAACAGCGAACGCAGGGTGGCTTCGGTGACTTCGTAGCAGGTCTCGATGTCGTGGTCGCCGTCCATGATCACTTCCGGCTCGACCATCGGCACCAGGCCGCATTCCTGGCACAGGGCCGCATAACGGGCCAGCGCATGGGCGTTGGACTCGATGCAGGTGCCCGACGGAATGCTCTCGCCGATGTTGATGACCGCACGCCACTTGGCGAAGCGCGCACCCAGCTTGTAGTACTCCTGCAGGCGCTCGCGCAGGCCGTCCAGGCCTTCGGTGACCAGCTCGCCCGGGCAGCCGGCCAGCGGGTGCGCACCCTTGTCCACCTTGATGCCCGGAATCATGCCGTGGTCGGCCATGTACTTGGCGAACGGCACGCCGTCCCTGGTCGACTGGCGGATGGTTTCGTCGTACAGGATGGCGCCGGAAATGTGCTCGTTGAGCTTCGGCGTGGTCAGCAGCAGCTCGCGGTAGGCACGACGGTTCTCCTCGGTGTTCTCGATACCGACGCCGGCGAAACGCTTGGCGATGGTAGCGGTGGATTCGTCGATCGCGATGATGCCCTTGCCCGGGGCGACCATGGCCTGGGCGGTTTCGGCCAGCTGTTCGATGCTCATGTATTTCCTGTGGCGGGTGCGGGAAAAACGTAAGTATAGCCCCGCTGCCCGTTGCCCCGGTGTCGAGGCCAGGATGGAAACGATTCCAATGTCCGCGCAGGACAAGGGATGTCCTGCGGCATGGGGTCAGAGCCCCTTTGGGGATCTGACCCCGGGTCGGATCCGCGCAGCGGCTCCGACCCAAGGCCGACTGGGTTTACAGATCGCCCAGCCCAATGGCGCGGCCGTCTTCACCCACTTCCAGCAGGCGCAGGGTATTGGTGGCACCGTGGGTTTCCATGTGCTCGCCGCTGGTGAACACGACGCGGTCGCCGGCCTGCAGCAGTTCGGCTTCCACCAGCAGGCGGATGCTGCCGCGCGCGGCTTCGCGCGGGGTCAGGCCGCGGCTGTCGAAGTTGATCGGGAACACATCGCGCATCAGCGCCATCTGCCGGCGCGCGCCGTCATGGCGGGTCACCGCGAACACCGGCGCCTTGGCGCGGAAACGCGACAGGTAACGCGCGGTGCCACCGGACTCGGTCATTGCCACGATCGCGCGCACGCCCACGTGCTGGGACAGGAACATGGTGGCCATGGCAATGGCCTGGTCGGCACGCTGGAGGTTGCGCGGCGAAGCGTTGAAGTCGGTCTCGGTCTGGAACTGGCGCTCGGCCCCCAGGCAGATGCGCGCCATTGCTTCGACCGCCTTGACCGGCCAGGCACCTGCAGCGGTCTCGGCCGACAGCATCACCGCATCGGTGCCGTCGATGACCGAGTTGGCCACGTCCAGCACTTCGGCACGGGTCGGAATCGGGCTTTCCACCATCGACTGCAGCATCTGCGTGGCGGTGATCACCACCTTGTTCTGTGCCAGCGAGGCCTTGATGATCTTCTTCTGCAGGCCCGGCAGTTCGGCATCGCCGATCTCCACGCCAAGGTCGCCACGGGCGACCATCACCACGTCGCTGGCCTCGACGATTTCTTCCAGGTTCTCAATGGCCTCGGTGCGCTCGATCTTCGACACCAGTGCAGCATCACAGCCATGCGAGCGGGCGATGTCACGCGCATCGTTCATGTCCTGCGCGTTGCGGCAGAACGACACAGCGATGAAGTCGACACCGATCTTGGCGACGATGCCGATCAGTTCCTTGTCGCGCTCGGTCAGCGCGCCCAACGAGAGGCCGCCGCCCTGCTTGTTCAGGCCCTTGCGGTCGGACAGCACACCGTCGTTCAGTACGGTATTGATGATGCGTTCGCCCTGCACCTCCACCACCTGCAGCTGCATCAGGCCGTCGTCGAGCAACAGGACATCGCCCGGACCCACGTCCTGCGGCAGGCCGAGGTAGCTCACACCCACCTGGGTGGCATCACCCGGGCCGGCACTGGTGCTGGCGATCAGGTCGAAGCGGTTGCCCGCCTTCAGCTGCACCTTGCCTTCTGCGAAGCGCTCGATGCGGATCTTCGGGCCCGGCAGGTCGGCCAGGATGCCCACTTCCACGCCGACGCGGGCGGCGGCGGCACGCACTTCGGCGGCACGCTTGGCCTGGCCGGACGGGTCACCATGGCTGAAGTTGAGGCGCACCACGTTGACGCCGGCGCGGAAAAGATCCTCCAGCACGCCCGGCGGATCAGTGGCCGGACCGAGGGTGGCAAGGATCTTGGTGCGACGCTGACGCTCGAACATGGTGAATGGGCCTCTCCCGATAAAGAACGGAAATTAGCACATCCTTCACGCCGCATGTATACGGTTACAGCCTTGTGCTGCCTGACTTCGCGGGTCATGGAACGGACATCACCCGGACATACGCTGGCGCAGGGTGTTCTGTAGAGCCGGGCCATGCCCGGCTGCACCGTGGGCCGCAATCAGCGAGCGTGGGGCCAGCTCTCCAGGCGGGGCGGCTAGGCCAACAGCGTCGTCAGCTGTGCCGGCTCGCGAGCCAGCTGGCCCGCACCGGCTTCGGTCAGTTCGGCCTCACCGCCAAAGCCCCACAGTACACCCACGCTGCGCAGGCCGTGGTGGCGTGCGCCCTCGATGTCCATCCGGCGGTCGCCGATCATCCAGCACTGTGCGGGCTGCAGTTGCAGGCGGCGTAGTGCCTCCCCGACCAGCTCGGGCTTGTGGCTGCGCGAGCCGTCCAGGGTCGAACCGACGATCTCCTCGAACAGCCCGCCAAACGGCAGGTGCGCAAGGATGCGGCGCGCATGCGGCTCGTTCTTGGCGGTGACCACCGCCAGGCGGTGGCCTCGGCCATGCAGCGTGCGCAGGGTGTCTTCCACCTGCGGGTACACCGTGTGTTCGCGCCAGCCTTCGGCGTCGAAACGCTCGCGGTAATAGCCCACCGCCTGCTCCACCCGCGCTGGTTCAACGAACAGTGGCGTGAAGGTGGTACGCAGCGAAGGACCAATCCAGCCCAGCAGCGTCTCCTGCGGCGGCACCGGATGGTCCATCTTCTGCAGCGCATAGGCGATGCAGGCGGTGATGCCCACCTGCGAGTCGATCAGCGTGCCGTCCAGGTCGAAGAACAGGACATCCTTGCCGTGCCCGGCACTCATGCGCCGCGCGCGTCGAGTGCGGCGACCGCCGGCAGGGTCTTGCCTTCCAGGAACTCCAGGAACGCGCCGCCGCCGGTGGAGATGTAGCTGACCTGCTGGGCGATATCGAACTTGTCGACCGCCGCCAGGGTGTCGCCGCCACCGGCGATGGAGAACGCCCTGGAGCTGGCGATGGCGCGGGCCAGCGCTTCGGTGCCCTTGCTGAAGGCCTCGAACTCGAACACACCGACCGGGCCGTTCCAGACCACGGTGCCAGCCTTCTCGATCAGCTGCGCGTACTGCGCCGCGGTCTGCGGGCCGATGTCCAGGATCAGATCATCTTCGGCAACGGCGTCGACCGCCTTCACCTCGGCGACCGCGTCGGGCATGAACTGCTTGGCGGTCACCACGTCCACCGGCAGCGGGATGTCGGCGCCGCGCGCCTTGGCATCGGCCACGATCTTCTTCGCGGTGTCCAGCAGGTCCGGCTCGTACAGCGACTTGCCGACGTTGTAGCCGGCGGCAGCGATGAAGGTGTTGGCGATGCCACCACCGACGATCAGCTGGTCGACCTTGCCGACCAGGTTGGCCAGCAGTTCCAGCTTGGTGCTGACCTTGCTGCCGGCGACGATGGCCAGCAGCGGCTTGGCCGGTGCATCCAGCGCCTGCGCCAGCGCGTCCAGTTCGGCCATCAGCAGCGGGCCACCGGCAGCAACCGGGGCGAAGCGGATGACACCGTGGGTGGAGGCCTGCGCACGGTGCGCGGTGCCGAAGGCGTCCATCACGAACACATCGCACAGGGCGGCGTACTTCTTCGACAGGGCTTCATCGTCCTTGCCCTCGCCGACGTTCATGCGGCAGTTTTCCAGCAGCACCAGCTGGCCCGGCTGCACCTCGACGCCGTCGACCCAGTCGCGCACCAGCGGAACCTCGCGACCGAGCAGCTCGGACAGGCGCTGGGCCACCGGCGCCAGCGAATCGGCTTCGCTCCACACACCTTCCTTCGGGCGCCCCAGGTGCGAGGTGACCATCACCGCCGCGCCCTGCTCCAGCGCGCGCTTGAGCGTCGGCAGCGAAGCGGTGATGCGCTGTTCGGAAGTGATGCGGCCATTCTCGATCGGCACGTTCAGATCCTGGCGGATCAGCACGCGCTTGCCGGAGAGGTCGAGGTCGGTCATGCGGACGATGGACATGGGCAACTCTTTGGCTCGGGGACGGGATGCCGGGATGCGGCAGACGTCCATTGTATCGGGTGCGGGTGGTGGGAGGGTCGATGCCTGCGGCAGGCAGAGGCGCAACTGCAGCAGCAACAGCAACAGCACAGCCAGAGCCAAAGCGCTGGCGCTTCGTGGTGCCGTGAGTGGGCCGGGGCGGTGTGGGCTGGCAGGGGACGCCGTGAATCCGTCCGTGGAGGCTTGGCAGCCGCATCCATGCGGCTGACACCCCTGCCAACCCGCACCGCCCCGGCCTCGACAGGTTCATGAGGTAGAGCGGATGGCAAACGCAAGAGCAGTGTGTGGTGTCTGCTGAAGAAAGAAGGGGTGCGCGAAGCGCGCGACCCGCTTTTGCTTTTCTTTTTTTCTACGTGGGTGGACGCACACGGAAACTGTCCGTGGCCGGGCGGGTGGGTTGGCTGGGGGCGTGAGCCGCATGGATGCGGCGACCGAGCCTACAGGGACGTATTCACGGCGTCCCCCAGACAACCCACCCGCCCGGCCAAGCGCGGCTTTTGCTCGAAGAACGACCACCCACGAGGGGCTGCGCCGTTCGCTGGAACCTATTCCGAAGGCGCCGGCTTCTGCCGAAGCAGGCTGACCGCCAGGCCGCCAACAACCAACACACCCAGCCCCAGCAACGCCCACAGCAACCACGCCTTCCAATCGTGCTGCGGCTTCAGCGCCGCGTCACCGGCCAGCGGCTCCGGGCTGCCCTCCAGGCGCGCCAGCGTCGGCTGCCACGAAGGATCATTGCGCTGCCGCAGTTCCTCGATCAACACACCGATCGGCGCTTCCATGCGGCGCGCGGTCGCGCTGCCCACTGCCAATGCATACGGCGCTGCCCCCTGGCTGAGGAACACCAGTACTTCCGGCTGGTAGCCCAAGCGCAGGGTCGGCGCGGTCGCAGTTTCCGCCGGATTCGCCACCAGCTTCCAGTAGCGGTCACGATGCACGCCCCCCAGCGGCTGGGCCGCTGATTGCTGGCGCTGGCCCTGCGCGCCCTGCTGCAGTTGGTACGCAATCCATGGCGCACTGCGGCGCTGCCATTCCGCACTCTCGTCATCGCGGCTGAACAACGTCCACTGCACCAGGCTGTTGTCGGTGCTGGCCACATCCGCGCGCGCTACCGGGAAGCGGCCATCCATCTCGAAGGTGTACTCGCCCTTGCCCTTCGAGGTCGGTTCCAGCGACAACCACTCCCACGGCAATGTGGCCGGTGCCGGCGGCAACTCGGCCAGTACGCTGCGCAGCGTTGGCAACCGTGCATCGCCCTGCGCCAGCACGCGCAGATAGCGCGCCTCGCCGTCCACCTGCAGGCGGCGCTGCAGCAGGCGCTTGCCAGCACGCTGCAGGTCGACCAGCGGGATGTCACGCCCGATCGGACGCCAGTGCTGCAGGTCGTCGCTGGCATCCAGCTGCACCTGCGCCTGCAACGGCTGTCCGCTGTCAGCCCAGTCCAGCACCAGTGCCGCCAACGGTTGCTGGCCGAGCACGCTGGCATCGATCAGCCAACCACCCTGCCCGTTCGCTGCCGCACCGCCGCTCACGCGTGCTTCGACGCGACGGACACGGCCATCGGTATCGCGCTCGGTCAGCAACTGCAGATCGTTGCGCTGTGCTTCGGCCAGCGGCGGCAGCGCGAACCACGGCAGCTCACGCTGCACCGGCGGCTGTGCCAGCGGCTGGTCGGGCGCCAGCAGCGCCGATGGCAACGATTGGCCGGCGGCGTTGAACACCTGCAGGTCACCCAGGTCTGCGGCACCTGCACGGCGATAGATCGCCGGCTCCAGAACCACCCTGTACGCACCGGACTGTGCGCTGGACAGCGTCAGCGGCCACTGCTCGGCGTACTGCGTGCGGTAGTCGGCGGCCTGCACCGCGACGGCGGCCAGCATGCCGAACATCGCCGGCAGCAGCGCCCTGCTCCACTTCCTCATTGTTTTTCCTCCACGGACGGCGCCGCGCTGGGCGGTGCCGGTGCCAGATAACCCACGACCGTGCACAGCAGGCCGTAGGCGATGAACGATGCGATGCCCAGCAGGTTGCCCAGGTGCTGGCGATCGACGATGACCAGCTTGGCCAGCACCACGCCCATCAGCACGGCACCGACCATCCACAACACGCGCTGGCCACGGCGCGATCCCCACACCCAGGCAATCACGCCGAGCACGCTCCACAGCACGGTCAGGCTGGTCTGCGCGAGGCTGGAACGCATCATCGACGCACTCCACGACAGGCCACCCCACTGATGCACGCCATGCAGCACCACGCTGGTCAGCGCGACGAACGTTGCCAGTGACAGCAGCGGCATGCGGATTCCCGACAGGGTCTTCGGCGCCTGATCGCTGTACAGCCAGCGTGCAAGCAGCAACAGGCTCAGCCACTGTCCGAGATCGGCCGGATTCAATACCGGCAGCCAGAGCAGCGGCGCAGCATCGCCCGGCAGCAGCTGTCCGAACAGCCAGCCGATCGACAACAGGCCGAACAGCACACACTGCAGCGGCTGGCGCACGCGATCGAACGCTGCACCCAGCGGCCAGCGCAGCGCATTCCAGCGCCACAGCGACAGCGCCGCCATCAGCAGCCACGGCACCGTCACCAGCAATGTGGTCCAGCCCTGTGCCAACCCGGCCTCGCCACCGCCCCACAGGGCCAGCAGCGAAAGCAGAGACGGCCACAACAGCCACCACAGGAACTGCGCGATGCGCGCCACGCTGTCGCCCCCCTGGCGCAGGCAGAGCAGCGTGCGCACGCCCATCACCGCGAACACCGCCCAGGCCAGCGCACCGTAGCCGGCGAACGGCTGATGGTGCGCGTCGCTCTGCATCAGCGCCAGCGGGAAGCCCAGCGCCAGCATGGCCAGCGCGGTCACGCCCAGTGCGCGTGCCGGCTGACGGCGCTGCATTTCGGCGGCCAGCCAGGCAGTGACGGCGGCCAGCACCAGCAACGCGTCCACTTCGGTGCGGTACGGGAAGAAGCGGGTGATCTCATGCACCATGCCGCCCAGCCACCACAGCAGGCCCCACAGGTAGTAGACCAGGGCGATCTCACGGCGTGACCTGCGCTGGTAGCTCCAGGCCGACGCGAAGCCGGCCAGGGCCAGCAGCAGCGCCCCGATGGCAGTCGGATTGATCAGGAAGCGCAGGTCCTCATGCCAGTGATCGCCACCGGCCACGAAGGCGAACGCAGCGCCCATCTGCAGCAGCGCGCCGGACACCTGCGGCAGCCAGCGCTTCTGGCGCAGGCCCAACCAGGCCAGTCCGGCGCCTTCCAGCGCGAAGACCGCGCCGGTGGCCCGCGCCGACAAGGCCAGCGGCACCGCCAGCGTGGCAAAGCCCACCGCCAGCACCGCGTGCGACTGCGCCAGCACGGTGTACGACGCGCGCCTGATCAACGCCCACGCCAGCGCCGCGTAGATCGCGGCCAGGCCCAGTGCGCACAGCGCCAGCGTCATCGGCTGCTGGTACAGCATCCCCGCCTGCAACGAGAACGCGACCAACGGCGTACCGAACACCAGGCTGCCATCGACCAGGTCACGCTGCCCGGCGGGCTGCCGGCGTGCGTAGAGCAATGGGATCAGCAGGTAGAAGGCGAAGAACAGCAGCAGGAACGGCTCGGTGCTGCTGAACTTGTCAGGCGCGTACTGCAGCACGCCCCAGAACGTGCCGATACCGAAGGTGAAGGCGAAGCCCAGCAGGTTCAGCGCGCGCCACGGTCGGAACCAGGCAATGGCGAAGATGCCGGCGTTGAGCACGGCGTAGTAGCTGAACAACCCCACGTGGTTGCCGCTGCCGGTGGACAGCCACAGCGGTGCCATGAAGCCGGCGAGGATGCCCAGCACCGCCAGCGTGCGCGAGTTCTGCACCACCGCCAGCACGCACAGCGCGGCCACCAGTGCAATGGAGCTGACGAAGGCGAAGCCCGGCGGAATCAGCTCGAAACGCTTGAAGGCCGCGAAGATGGTCAGCAGCAGCACGCCGATGGCACCACCCTGCAAGGCCAGCGCAAACAGGCGCCGACGCTCGCGCTGGTGCCAGCCGAACGCCAGCAGGCCCAGTGCACCGACGGTAACACCGGCCAGGCGCAGCTCGATCGGCAGCACCAGCCAGCCCTGGTCGCTGACGTACTTCAGCAGCGCAGCGACACCGGCCAGCAGCACCAGCATGCCGATCTTCACCGGCACGTTGCCCTCGGTGAACCAGCGCTTGACCGCGCCAATGCCGCGCTCGATGAAGTTCGGCAGCGCCGGTCCGGAAGGCAACGGTGGCTGCATCGGCGCGGGTGGCACCGGCGGTGGTGCGATCGGGCGCGGCGCCTCCGTTGCCGCAGGCACCGCTTCGCGCACCGGCGTTGGCTGAGGCGGGGGCGGAGGCGGAGGCGGTGCAGCAGCCGCCACCGGCCGCAGGAACGGTGGATCGGCACTGGCCACAGGGGGGGCCGCAGGCCGTTCAGGCGCGTGCATGGCGGCGACCGGCGCGGCAGCCATGGCGCTTTCCAGCGCGGCGACGCGGCGGCGCAGGCCGGCAATCATCACCAGCGCCACCACCAGCAGCAGCGGGATGGCCAGCAGGACCAGTACGACCAGGGCAATCAGTGCTTCCATTGCGTGCTTCCATAGCGTTCCCGCGCCCCAGCGGCAGCGGTCGACCGGCCCATGCTACGACAGGGCCGGCCCCATAAACGACGAACCCCGGCCAGGCCGGGGTTCGTGTGCGATCTTCGCCGGCCTTACTTGGCGGCGATGACCTTGGCCATTTCCAGGCACTTGTTCGAGTAGCCCCACTCGTTGTCGTACCAGGTGACCAGCTTGACGAAGGTGCCGTCCAGGGCGATGCCAGCGTCGGCGTCGAACACCGAAGTGCAGGTTTCGCCGCGGAAATCGGTGGCCACCACCTTGTCTTCGGTGTAGCCCAGGATGCCCTTCAGCGGGCCTTCGCTCTGTGCCTTCACTTCCGCGCAGATCTCGGCGTAGGTGGCTTCCTTTTCCAGTTCGACGGTCAGGTCGACCACCGACACGTCCGAGGTCGGGACGCGGAAGCTCATGCCCGTCAGCTTCTTGTTCAGTTCCGGGATGACCACGCCGACGGCCTTGGCCGCACCGGTGGACGACGGGATGATGTTCTCCAGGATGCCACGGCCACCGCGCCAGTCCTTGTTGGACGGGCCATCGACGGTCTTCTGGGTGGCGGTTGCCGCATGCACGGTGGTCATCAGGCCGCGCTTGATGCCCCACTTGTCATTGATGACCTTGGCCAGCGGGGCCAGGCAGTTGGTGGTGCACGAGGCGTTGGAAATGATCGCCTGGCCGGCGTAGGTCTTGTCGTTCACGCCGTAGACGAACATCGGCGTGTCGTCCTTCGACGGCGCCGACATGATGACCTTCTTGGCGCCGGCATCGATGTGCTTCTGCGCGGTTTCCTTGGTCAGGAACAGGCCGGTGGCTTCCAGCACCACGTCGGCACCGACTTCATCCCACTTCAGGTTGGCCGGGTCGCGTTCCTGGGTCAGGCGGATCTTCTTGCCGTTGACCAGCAGGTCGTTGCCCTGCACCGCCACGTCGGCCTTGAAGCGGCCGTGCACGGAGTCGTACTTGAGCATGTACGCCAGGTAGTCCGGCTCCAGCAGATCGTTGATGGCCACGATTTCGATGTCGTCGCCGAAGTTCAGCACCGCCGAGCGCAGGACGTTACGCCCGATGCGACCGAAACCGTTGATACCAACCTTGATTGCCATTTCTCAAGCTCCTGCGGCCGCTACGGGTGCGGCGGGATGGATAGGGCCCACAAGTCTAGCAAACCGGGGCTGGCCACCGTGGGCCAGCGCCCGGGCCAGAGGACCGGCGGACAGGATTTGATCCGGATCAAAGCGTTAGCACGGCGTGAGGCCGAGACTGTCGCCATCCACCCAGCAACGAGATCACCCCCATGCGCAAGACCTCCCCCCTGATCCTGGCCGGCCTGGCCGCCGCCCTGTCCCTCGCCGCCGCCCCGGCCATGGCCCAGTCCAAGGGCGACTGGACCGTCTCGGCCGGCGTCCACCAGGTGGCGCCGAAGTCGAACAACGGCTGGCTGGCCGGCCACACGCTGAAGGTCGACGTCGACAACGACGTCAAGCCGACCATCACCGGCGAGTACTTCATTGCCGACAACCTGGGCATCGAAGTGCTGGCCGCGCTGCCGTTCAAGCACGACATCAACATCAATGGCCTCGGCCGCGTCGGCAGCACCAAGCAGTTGCCGCCGGTGGTGACCCTGCAGTACCACTTCAACAGCAAGGGCAAGGTCTCGCCGTTCGTCGGCGCGGGCGTGAACTACACGACCTTCTTCAGCGAAGACACCACCGGTGCGCTGGCCGGCAGCAAGCTGAAGCTGCAGGATTCGTGGGGCCTGGCCGCGCATGCGGGCATCGACTTCGCGATCGGCGAGAAGGGCGCCCTGCGTGTGGACATGCGCTGGATCGACATCGACAGCAAGGTGAAGTTGAACGGCGAGAAGATCGGCACGGTCAACATCGATCCGCTGGTCTACGGCGCTTCGTACGTCTTCAAGTTCTAAGCGGTGTGTTGGGCGCGGGGGCTTCGCCCCCGCTCCCCCGCCATACGCAAAACCCTCGCAGCATGTTGCCCCGGTGATTGCCGGGGCTTTTTTGTGCCTGGGACTGAAGCGGTTCCGGAGCCGGGGCGAGGCGGGGAGCAGAGCCGGGACACGCCCCGCCTCCCGCTGCGCTCCCGCTTCGAAACAGGAACGCGCCGCTCTTCAATCCACCTACCCCGCTAGAATGTGCACATGAAAGCCCTGCATTCCCTGTTCCTCGCCGCCGCCCTGGCGCCGGCTCTGCTGTCCGCTTCCGCCCCCGCCCATGCCTGGGGCGCACAAGGCCACCGCCTTGTCGCCGAAGTCGCCGACGCCCGTCTCAACCCCGCTGCCCGCGCAGAAGTGGACCGCCTGCTGGCCACCGAACCGGACGCCACGCTGGCCAGCATCGCCCCGTGGGCCGACCAGCTGCGTGCCAAGGATCCGGGCCTGGGCCGTCGCTCGGCCGGCTGGCACTACGTCAACATCGCCGAAGACAATTGCCATTACGAAGCACCGAAGCACTGCAGGAACGGCAACTGCATCGTCGAGGCCCTGAAGGCACAGAGCACCATCCTCGGCGACCGCAGCCTGACCGATGGCGAGCGTCTGCAGGCGCTGAAGTTCGTCGTGCACCTGGTCGGCGACATCCATCAGCCGATGCACGCCGGTTACGCGCACGACAAGGGCGGCAACGATTTCCAGCTGCAGTTCGGCAACCGCGGTACCAACCTGCACTCGCTGTGGGACAGCGGCATGCTCAACACCCGCAAGCTGGACGACGCGGGCTACCTGCCGCTGCTGCAGAGCCAGCGCGCGCCGAAGCTGGCGCGCCAGTCCAACCCGCAGCGCGACCCGCAGACGTGGGCCGAGGCCAGCTGCGGCATTTCCATGCAAGCTGGCGTTTATCCGGCCACGCGTAAAATCGGTGACGAATACACCGAGCGCTACCGGCCGCTGGCCGAAGCGCAGCTGCGGCTGGCCGGTGAAAACCTGGCGCAGTTGCTGAACCGCGTGCTCGGCGCGCGCTGAGGAGGGTTCCAATGTCGGTCCAGGTGCAGTCGTTCTTCCACCGTGACAGCAATACCTTCAGCTACCTGGTCAGCGACCCGGCCAGTAGCGAGGCAGCGCTGATCGACCCGGTCCTGGACTACGACCCGGATACCGACGCCAGCAGTGAAGCGCCGCTGCATGCCGCGTTGCAGGCCATCGAGCAACACGGTCTGCAGCTGCGCTGGCTGCTGGAAACCCATGCCCACGCTGACCATGTGTCGGCCGGGCGCCGCCTGAAGCATCGTTTCCCGCAGGCCACGCTGGCCATCGGCGAAGGCATCCGCGCGGTACAGGCAACGTTTGCACCACGCTATGGCCTGCAGCTTCCTGCCGCAGATGAAATCTTCGATCACCTGTTCAGCGACGGCGAAACCTTCGCTCTGGGCGAACTGCGCTGCCAGGTGATCGCCGTGCCCGGCCATACCAGCGACAGCATCGCCTACCTGATCGACGATGCGCTGTTCACCGGCGACTCGCTGTTCATGCCCGACGGCGGCACCGCCCGCTGCGATTTCCCGGGCGGCGATGCCGCACAGCTGTACCGTTCGATCCAGCGCCTGCTGGCCTTGCCCGATGCAACGCGCGTGTTCGTCTGCCACGACTACGGCCCGGGTGGACGCGGCTTTGCCAACGAAACCACCATCGGCGAACAGCGCGCGCACAACATCCACGTGCATGAGGGCGTAGCCGAGGCGGAGTTCGTCAGCGTGCGGCAGGCCCGCGATGCGACGCTGGAAGAACCGAAGCTGATGCAGCCAGCGGTGAAGGCCAACATCCAGGGCGGGGCCTGATCGACGCCGCTGTATTGGCCCGGCATGGCCCGGCGCCACCCGGCATCACGCGCGATCATTTTCCCTGCGTGCGGACCGTCTGCCGGCCCTTCACGACCTCGAAGGTGAAGGCGTACTGCAGGGTGACGGCCACCGGTTCGACCCGCTCGGCACTGCGGCAGTCGCCGCGATCAGCCGGCACTTTGCCTGCCGCGAAGTGACAGACTGCGGCGGAGGAGTACTTCCACATGGCAACCGCCTCCTGCGCTGCCTGCAGCAAGGGCGCATTCTCCGGTGCCTCACCCGCACTGCATTCGCTGCGGTCGGTCAGCGGGATGCTGCGCTCAACGCTGCCCTGCGCATCCACCACCACCTGCAGGCAGACCGTAGTCGGCGGCAGCGAGGTGCGTGGATCACGCTCGCCCACTACCGGGTCCGGTGCCGTATGCAGTTGTGGCATGCGGTAGCCTTCGCTGGCGGCCAGCGCGTAGGGCTGGATCTGGCCGGTCCCTCCCCCCGCATCGGGTCGCAGGCGCTGGTGACCCACATTCTCGCTGCGGGTATCGGCGGTGGTCAGGCGATCCTGGGTTGCACATCCCGCCAGCAGCACCGCCATCATCAGCAGCGGCGCTCGCTTCACTTCGTGTCCTCGGTGTCATCCATGGCGTAGGTAATCGGGACGCGCACGGCACCGGCCACCGGCTTGCCGTTCTTCACTGCGGGCCGATAGGTCCAGCTGCGCGCCGCAGCAATCGAGACAGCATCGAACACCCCCGGATTGGTGGCGCTGAGCACCTGGACGTCGGTGGGACGGCCTTGGGCATCCACTTCCACGCGCAGGTTCACCACGCCCACCTGGCGCTGCTCGACCGCAGATTTCGGATAGGACGGCGGCGGCATCTTGTCGACCTGGATCTCCCGATCCATGACGGACCCTGCCGGGCCTCCCGCGCCTCCGCCCTGGCTGGCCCACGCCACCGCTCCCATTCCCAGGCACAACCCGACCACCAGTACCTGTCCCGACACCCACGGCAATGCCTTCCGCTTGGACTGCTTCAACATGGCGATGCGCTCCTTCAACACGGGTTGGCTGCGCCAATGGCAGACCGCGGGCGCAACCGGTTGGACCAGCTGCGCCTTCAGCAGCGTGCTGGCGTAGAGGCCGCGCAGCGCAGGCTGCGGGCCGATGGTGCGGGCATCGCAGGCCAGTTCCTGGTCGCGCAGGAAGCGGCGTGCGGCCCAAGGCAGCAACGGGTGGAACCAGAACACCGCGCGCACCAGCAGCAGCGCGCCGTTGGCCCAGTGGTCGCCATTGCGACGGTGGCTGCGCTCGTGCTGCAGGATCAGGCCCTGTTCCTGCGCGCTGAACTGCTGATCGAACTCCGGGCCAACCACGATGCGCGGCCGCCACAGGCCAACCAGCGCTGGCAGGCCCGGGTCGGCGCTGGCCTGCCAGCTGCCATCGGTGCGCGGCGTCAGTGGCCCCATGCGCCGTTCGAATCGACGCTGCGCGCGCAGGTCGCGCAGCAGGCGGAGGCCCGTGCCCACGGCCCAGAATGCCAGCAACAACCCGGCCCATGGCAAGGACTGGCCGACCGCGCCATCAATGGCACCGGGCAGCACTTTCAGCGGCAGCGTGGGTACCTGCTGCAACAACGCAACCTGCGGCAACGGCAGCATCAGTGCCAGCAGCACCATCGGCAGCAGCCACCAGCTGCGGTATGCCAGACCAGCGCCCCCCAATCGCACCAGCAGCGGCCGCATCACCGCCAGCAGGACCGCGCCCACCGCCAACCACAGGCTGGCCTGCCACACTCCGTTGAGCAGCTCAGTCATGGTCCAGCTCCTGGATCAGTTTCTTCAGTTCGGTGATGTCCTGCGCGCTCAACTGGCCGCGCTCGCTGAAGTGCGCGACCAGCGGCGCCACGCGCCCTTCAAAGACACGACCGATGAAATCCTGGCTCTGTGCCGCCACCCAAGCCTGGCGCTGCAGCAGCGGCCGGTACAGGTAGCGCCGGCCATCACGCTCGGCAGCAATCGCGCCCTTGGTCAGCAGACGATTGAGCAGGGTCTTGATGGTCGGTTCGGCCCAGTCGCGGTGGGCCAGTGCGGCGACCACTTCATCGGCGCTACGCGGTGCCTGCTGCCACAGCACCTCCATCACAACGGCTTCGGCTTCGCTGATCGGAGTCATTGTTTACGTCCGTAATCGATAAACCGATTACGCGCGTAATCGAATCGCCTGTCAAGCCCCTCGACTCCAGGTTCATCCTGGCTGCGCCAGCATCGATGCCTCCCGCCCCAGGCCCCGGATGAAGCCGCTGCCCAAGAAGGATTTCCCGGTCGAGCAGGCCCGCCGCTTCCTCGAACCTGGCCCGATCGTGCTGGTCAGTACCGCCTGGCGTGGCCAGCGCAACCTGATGACGCTGGGCTGGCACATGGTGATGGGTTTCTCGCCGTCATTGGTCGCCACCTACCTGTGGGACGCGAACCACAGCCACGCGCTGGCCCGTGGCAGCGGCGATTGCGTGATCAATGTGCCGGGGGTGGAACTGCTCGACACCGTGGTCGACATCGGCAACTGCAGCGGCCGCGAGGTCGACAAGTTCGCCCGTTTCGAGCTCGATGCGCTGCCCGCGCGCGAGGTCGGCGCGCCGCTGGTCGGCCAATGTCATTCGTGCTTCGAATGCCGACTCTACGACGACAGCCAGGTGCAATCGAGCAACCTGTTCATCTGGGAAATCGTGCGCGCCCACGTCGCGCCCCGGCCGAAACTGCCGCGCACGGTGCATTACCGGGGCGATGGCCAGTTCATGGTGTCCGGCGCCGAAGTCTCGCGTCGACGGCGGTTCAAGCCCGACATGCTGTAATGCCAGCACTCCCCCACACGCAGGACCGCCGCGCATGACCGAACACCTCACCGACCTGGACGCCGCCGTCGACTGGTTGTTTGCGCGCGTGGACGGGCCGCTGCGGATCGGGGCACCGCTGGCACTGGGCAAGCCGCATCGGCTGCTCAATGCCCTTTATGCACGCGTCGAGCACGATCCATCGCGACCGCTGCAGCTGTATACCGCGCTGTCGCTGAACCCGCCGAAGGCGCGCGGCAACGGCCTGGAAGCGCGCTTCATGGCGCCGTTCGCGCAGCGCCATTTCGGCGACGATTTCCCGCGCCTGGCCTATGCCGATGCGATCGCGCGCGATGCGCTGCCGGCACATGTGCAGGTGGAAGAGTTCTACATGCAGTCCGGCGCCCTGCTCGGTTCGCGCCAGGCGCAGTCCAGCTATACCAGCCTGAACTACACCCACGCCGCCGATGCGGTCGCGCAACGCGCGCCGCAGGTGATCGTGCAGAAGGTGGCGATGCGGCCGAACGATCGCCGGCTTTCGCTGTCGTGCAACAACGACATCACCCAGGACACGCTGGATGCGATGACCGCGCGCGGGCTGCCGCGCCCGTTGCTCATCGCCGAGATCGATCCGCAGCTGCCTTACATGGGCGGCTCGGCCACGGTCGATGTGTCGTTCTTCGATCTGGTGATCACCCCGCCGCCGCCGTACCCGGCGCTGTTCGGGCTGCCGCGGCAGCCGGTGGGCGATGCCGACTACGCCATCGGCCTGTACGCCAGCACGCTGGTGCGCGACGGCGGCACCCTGCAGATCGGCATCGGCACGCTGGCCGACGCGCTCAGCCATGCGCTGGTGCTGCGCCACACCGACAACGCGCGCTACCGCCGCGTGCTGCATGCGCTGGATCCACAGCTTGCCAGCCACCCGCTGGTGCAGGAGATCGGCGGACTGGATCCGTTCGAGGTGGGCCTGTACGGCTGCAGCGAGATGCTCAACGAAGGCTTCCGCCGGCTGGTGCAGACCGGGGTGATCAAGCGCAAGGTGCACGACGACCTGGCGCTGATGCAGCGCATCGAGAACGGCAGCACGTTGTCGATCGACCACGCCACCCTGGCCGCCGAGGGTGAGTACCTGCACGGCGCGTTCTACCTGGGCTCGCCGGAATTCTACGAGTGGCTGCGCACGCTGCCGGAAGACGAATGCCGCGCGATCGGCATGCGCCGCATCAGCGAGATCAACCAGCTGTACGGCGGCAACGAAACGCTGGAACGCCTGCAGCGCCGCCATGCGCGCTTCTTCAACTCCTGCATGATGGCCACCGCGCTGGGCGCGGCGGTGTCGGACGCGCTGGACGATGGACGCGTGGTATCCGGTGTGGGCGGCCAGTACAACTTCGTGGCGATGGCACATGCACTGCCGGAAGCGCGCAGCGTGCTGATGTTCCGCGCCGCGCGCGATGACAAGGGCCAGCGCGCATCCAACGTGCGCTGGAACTACGGGCACACCACCATCCCGCGCCACCTGCGTGACATCTACCTCAACGAATACGGCATCGCCGACCTGCGCGGGCTGACCGACGAGGACTGCGTGCACGCAATGACCGCGATCACCGAGGCGCCGTTCCAGGGTGAGCTGCTGCAGCAGGCGCAGGCCTCGCGCAAGCTGTTGGCGGCCGCGCAACCGGATCCGGCGCGCCAGCAGCGCAACACGCCGCAGGCGCTGGCAGCGGCGTTGGCCCCGTTCCGCGCCGATGGCAGCCTGCCCGACTATCCGCTGGGCAGCGATTTCAACGAGATCGAGCAGGTGCTGGTGAAGGCGCTGGCCTGGCTGAAGGCCAATACGCAGACCCGCGCCGGCAAGCTGCGTACCGTCTGGGCAGCGCTGCGCCAACCGGCAGGCGACGGCGATGCGGTGTACCTGCAGCGCATGGGCCTGCAGGCACCGAAGGACTTCGCCGAGCGCCTGGACGCGCGCCTCCTGCGGCTGGCACTGGCGCGCACCGCCTGAGAAAAGGGGACGGAGGGGATTAAGTCGCATGTGCACAAACGACTTAATCCCCTCCGTCCCCTTTTTCCTGCGGCAAAGAAAAGGCCGGCGTGCGCCGGCCTTTCCTCATTACGTCGCGAAGCTGCTTACAGCGACTTGGCCGCTTCCACCACGTGGGCAGTGGTGATGCCGAAGTGCTTGTACAGCTGGTCGGCCGGGGCCGAGGCACCGAAGGTGTCGATACCGATCACGGCACCGTCCAGGCCGACGAACTGGCGCCAGAAGCCGGTGACGCCGGCTTCCACCGCCACGCGCTTGCGCACGGCGTTCGGCAGCACCGATTCACGGTAGGCCGCATCCTGGCGCAGGAACACGTCGGTGGACGGCATCGAGACCACGCGGGTCTTGAGGCCGGCCGCGTCCAGCTGGGCCTTGGCTTCGGTGGCCAGCGAGACTTCCGAACCGGTGGCGATCAGGATCACGTCCGGGGTACCGGCAGCGTCGGCCAGCACGTAGCCACCGCGCTCGATCTGGGCGATCTGCTCGGCGTTGCGCGGCTGGTGCGGCAGGTTCTGGCGGCTGAACACCAGGCAGCTCGGGCCGTCCTGGCGGGTGATCGCAGCCTTCCAGCTCACCGCCGACTCGACCGCATCGCACGGACGCCACACGTCGTTGTTCGGGATGTAGCGCAGCGAAGCCAGGTGCTCCACCGGCTGGTGGGTCGGGCCGTCTTCGCCCAGGCCGATCGAGTCGTGGGTGTAGACGTGGATGGCGTGGGCCGGGATCAGCGCGCTCATGCGCACGCCGTTGCGGGCGTAGTCGCTGAACACCAGGAAGGTGGCGTCGAACGGAATGAAGCCACCGTGCAGGGCCAGGCCGTTGGCGATGGCGGTCATGCCGAACTCGCGCACGCCGTAGTACACGTAGTTGGCGTTGGCGTCGTCGCTGGCAACCGACTTGCTGCCCTTCCACAGGGTCAGGTTGGAGTGCGCCAGGTCAGCCGAGCCGCCGACGATTTCCGGCAGCAGCGGTGCATAGGCTTCGATGGCCAGCTGCGACGCCTTGCGCGAGGCGATCGTCGGGCCTTCGGCGGCCACCTGGGCGATGTAGGCATCGGCCTTGGCAACGAAGTCGGCCGGCAGTTCGCCATGCGAGCGGCGGGTCAGTTCGGCTGCTTCAGCCGGGTACTGGCTGGCGTACTTGTCGAACAGCTGTTCCCACTCGGCCTGGCGCAGCGTGCCGGCGCCGTTGGCGCGCCAGCCGTCGTAGATCGCCTGCGGGATCTCGAACGGACCGTATTCCCAGCCCAGCTGCTTGCGGGTGGCTTCCAGTTCGTCCTTGCCCAGCGGTGCGCCGTGGCTGGATTCCTTGCCCGCCTTGTTCGGCGAACCAAAGCCAATGGTGGTGCGGCAGCAGATCAGGGTCGGCTTGTCGCTCTGCGACAGCGCGGCCTCGATGCCGGCCTTGATGCTCTCCGGGTCATGGCCATCGACATCGCGCACCACGTTCCAGCCATAGGCCTCGAAACGCTCCGGGGTGTTGTCGGTGAACCAGCCCTCGACGTTGCCGTCGATGGAGATGTGGTTGTTGTCCCAGAAGCAGACCAGCTTGTGCAGGCCCCAGGTACCGGCCAGCGAAGCGGCTTCATGCGACACGCCTTCCATCAGGCAGCCATCGCCCATGAACACCCAGGTGCGGTGGTCGACCACTTCCAGCTCCGGGCGGTTGAAGCGCTGTGCCAGCAGCTTCTCGGCCAGGGCGAAGCCCACGGCATTGGCGAAACCCTGGCCCAGCGGGCCGGTGGTGGTTTCCACGCCCGGGGTCTCGTGGCGCTCCGGGTGACCGGCGGTGTGGCTGCCCAGCTGGCGGAACAGCTTCAGCTGCTCGATCGGCAGGTCGTAACCACTCAGGTGCAGCAGCGCGTACTGCAGCATCGAACCGTGGCCGTTGGACAGCACGAAACGGTCGCGGTTGAACCAGTGCGGGTTGCTCGGGTTATGGCGGAGATAGTCGTTCCAGAGGACTTCGGCGATGTCGGCCATGCCCATGGGCATGCCGGGGTGGCCGGACTTTGCGGTTTCAACCGCATCGGCGGCAAGGAAGCGGATGGCGTTGGCCAACTGGCGACGGGTAGGCTGCGTCATGGTTCTGTCGGAATCGGGAGGCGGCCGCGGACGTGCGGGCGGCCTATTGTCCCATAGTCGCCGGGCGGGGGGTCGGTTCACCTTGCCCGGTCGTGCCGGCCGCTGGCCGGCAACGTCGTCATCTCCCCCGGATTCCGCATGTGAAGCGGGGTCGGAGCCCTTTCCTTGCGGAAAGGAATCCGACCCCGATCAGGTCGCCAGCGGTGGCGTTGGACTCAGTCCTGCTGCGGGCCCAGCGCCGGGCCGTCGTGCGATTCGCCCTTGGCCACCAGGGTGGTCAGGGCCAGGTCGCCGGTCACGTTCAGCGCCGTACGGCACATGTCCAGGAAGTGGTTCACGCCCAGGATCAGGCCAATGCCCAGCGGGTTCACGCCCACCATCGCACAGATCATCGCCACCACCGGCAGCGAGCCCGACGGCACGCCGGCGGTGCCGATGCCACCGAGGATGCAGACCGCCATCACCATGATCTGCTGGCCGATGCTCAGGTCCACGCCGAAGAACTGGGCCAGGAAGATCACCGTCACGCCCTCGAACAGCGCGGTGCCGTTCTGGTTGGCGGTGGCGCCCACGGTCAGCACGAAGCGCGACACGCGCTGCGGCAGGCCCATCTGGTCGGCCACGCGCAGCGCGGTCGGCAGGGTGGCGTTGCTGGAGGCGGTGGAGAACGCCATCACCGTCGCTTCCTGGGTATCGCGGAAGAACGACAGCGGCGAACGGCCGGACAGCCACACGGCGGTACCGTAGGTCACGATCATGTGCAGGCCGAGTGCCAGCACCACCACGCCCACGTAGGCACCGAGGCGGATGATCAGCTCGAAGCCGAACAGCGCGGCCAGGTTGAACATGAAGCAGGCCACCGCATACGGGGCCAGGCGGATGACCAGGTTGATCAGGGTCATCGAGATTTCGAACACGCCTTCAATGGCGCGGCGCAGCGGCG
Organism: Stenotrophomonas sp. YJH_SMC_80; assembly: GCF_059372495.1. Classification (NCBI taxonomy): domain Bacteria; kingdom Pseudomonadati; phylum Pseudomonadota; class Gammaproteobacteria; order Lysobacterales; family Lysobacteraceae; genus Stenotrophomonas; species Stenotrophomonas sp. YJH_SMC_80. The sequence goes on along the minus strand of NZ_JCAFVP010000001.1, from coordinate 238,835 downwards.
CGACCTTCTCATTGTCGGTCAGCACCATGCCGATGCCGAACATCAGCGCGAAGAACATCAGCGACAGGATCGCGCCGTTGTCGGACGCGGCCTGCAGCACGTTGCTCGGCACGATCGACAGCAGCATGTCCATGCCCTTCGGCGTGCCATGGATGCCAGCAACGATTTCCTTGCTGCGCTCGGCGTTCTCCGAGAGCATCATCGCAGCGACCTGCGGATCGACGCCGGCACCCGGCTTGAGCAGGTTGACCAGCACCAGGCCGATGCCCACGGCAATGCCGGACAGCAGCACGGTATACGCCAGGGTCTTCCAGCCGATGCGGCCAAGGGCGCGGATGTCGCCCATCTCCGACACGCCCATGATCAGCGCCGAGAAGATCAGCGGCACGATCAGCATGAAGATCAGGTTGAGGAACAGGCCCGACGCCGGGGTGGTGATGTAGTCCATTACCCACTTGGCACCGGCCTGCAGACCATCGACGCTGCCGCCCAGGGCGTGCACGATCAGTCCCAGGATCAGGCCGATCGCAAAGCCGATGCCCATCTTCCAATGCAGGGGCAACTTCTTCTTGTCGGCAGCAGCTGCTGTCATGCGCGGGTTTCCTCGAAAAATGAATGCACTCTAACAAAGCGCGCAAGCGGCGCCGGTTCAGGTTCGCCGCGTTGGATACAGCGGCGCCAGGCCAGTGTCAGCGGCGCCGGTAGCCGCCGACCAGTGCGGTCCGTCACGGAAGACCTCGCGCAGACGCGCGCGCAGCGATGCCAGGTCGCCCTGCCCGCCCCAGCGTGCCTGCTGCAGGTCCTGCAGCACCTGGCGCTGGCCAGGGTCATCCAACCGCGCGATGACCTGCTCGATGCGCTCAACTCCGGCCATCGCGCACAGCTGCGCTTCCACCTGATCGAAGCCTTCGCCATCCAGCGTGCGGCGCAGCTCGGCCAGGCCGGCACGTCCGCGCGCCACAGTCGGCACAGAGGGCTTGCCGGCTGCAGGCGTCGCCGCACGCGGTCGGCGGCCTCGCTGCCAGCCCCACAACAGAGTCAGCAGCCACAGCAGCGCCAGGCCAATGGCCGCGCCCATCCACGGCCACGGGCGTTCGGCCAGACCACCGGCGCGCGGATCGGTCGCGGCGATGCGGCTGTCCTGGCCATCGCTGCCGGGCAGCGCGGCGTCGGTGTCGATTGGCGGCAGCGGTGCCGGCGAGCCATTGCCAGCGCCATTGCCCGCCGCAACCGTCAGCGTCAAGTCCGGCAACTTCGCTTCCTCTGCCTTGCCATTGCGCACGTCCCACCACGGCAGACGCGGCCCCGGCACCACTAGCGAACCCGGCTGGCGCGGCACGATCGAATAGCGGCGGGTGATCTTCAGCCGCGGCGTGCTGCCATTGAACGATTCTTCGTACTGCGCAGGTTCGGCGAATACCTGCGCATGGGTGCCCAGATCCGGCACCGGCAGGTCGGTGAACTGTGCGCGGGTTGCCCCTTCGGCAATCGCCTCGACCACCACAGTGGCGGCCTCACCGGTACGGGCGCTGGTCGGCGCACTGGTGTAGCGCAGCTGGAGACTCTGCAGCGGAAGCCATGGCTGCGGCGCCTGTGCCGGTTGCGCCTGCACCTGCAGCGTGCGATCGGCGCCGGTGGCATTCATGCGGCCGTCGCCGCCGCCGAAGAAGTCGTCGAAGAAGCCACCGGCACTGCGCCCACTGAAACGCGCACCGGCCAGCCGAAGTGCACCGCTGCGCTCGGGGATCAGCAGGAAGCGGCGCTCGACCACGTTGTAGCGGCGGCCGTTGACCTGCCGCACATCGGTGCGGTCATCGCCCACCCGCTGCAACGACGCACCCGCCGGGGTATCCAGCACCAGTTCGCCAGAGGCCAGCTGAGAGGCGAAGAACAGCCTCACCACCACGCCTACGCTCTGCTGCACATACGGCGTTTCGTCATCGACAACGGTTTCGATGAATGCCACCGCATTGCTGTCGGGGCCGGCCACGGCAGCGGCATCCACCTGCAGGGTCAGCGGCGCGGTACGGACGCTGCCCACCTGCAGGCCCGGCACCACCAGTGCGCCGCTGCGCCGTGGCGTCAGCGCCACGCCATACAGGTTGCGCTGCTGCATGCTGCCGTTGCTCCACTCCACCTGGCGGCTGCTGGTCTGCCCGCTGAGGTCGAAGTCGGTACGCAACGGTGTGAAGTCAGGGGCGCCCTGGTCGCTCTCGACATTGAGCGTGACCGTGTCGCCCATCGCGATGCGGTCGCGGTCCAGCCACGCGCGCGGCTGCGCCCAGGCCAGCAGCGGCAGCCACAGCAGCAGCGCCGCCAGTACCTGTCGGGGCCAGTGCCCGTGCATGTTGATCGCCCTCGTCATCGCCCTTCCCTCTTCCTGCGCTCGTTTTCCAGCTGGAACTTGGCCCGCAGCAATGCGCCCGGATCATCCGGCACGCGTCGCATCCACGCCTCCACCGCCTGTTGCTCTTCGCGCTGGCGCGGAGTAGTGCCGTCACTGCCTGGCACGGGTTTGCCATCCTGTTCGCCCTTGCCCTCACGTGCCTGCTGCATCGCCTGCTGCATGCGCTGGCGCTGCTGCTCATCAGCCTGGGCCTGCGCCTTGGCATCCTCCACCTGTGGTGGCGCCTGCTGTCCATCGCGGCCACGCTCACCGGGCTGAGGCGCCGACTGCGCGTCGTCGTTACCCGCCTGGGGCTGCCCCTGCTGGCCCTGCTGAGATGGTGGCTGACCCTGTCCTGGATCCTTCTGGCCCTGCTGCGGTTGCTGGCCCTGCGGGTTCCGCTGGCCCTGTGAATTGTTCTGCTGCTTCTGCTGCCCGTTCTGCTGCGGTTTCTGCTGGTCCTGGCCCCGCCCCCCCGACTGCTTGCGCTTGCGTGCGGCATCAACCACGGCACGGTTGGCGACCGCATCGGCCATGCCGGGATGCAGCGCCAGCGCGCGGTCGTAGGCGGCGATGGCTTCGTCGTAGCTGCCCTGGCGCGCCAGCGTGTTGGCCAGGTTGTACCAGCCCGCATCACTGTCGATGCCCTCGAACTGCTTGCGCGCAGTGGCGAAGTCGCCCGCGCGATAGGCCTGCACGCCGTCGGCCAGGCGCTGGTGCTGCAACTGGTCGGACCGCTTCCACAGCGTGCCCTGCGATGGCGGCGAAGCGGGCGCTGGAGCTGCCTGCGCCTGCACATCCCCCATCCATGGCAACAGGCCCACCGCCAGCACTGCGGCCAGCAGCGCGCGGCGGCGGAAGGCGAGCAGCGCCAGCAGCATCACCGGTGGCAGCAGCCAGAATCCTTCATCGCGCCATTGCCTGCCCTCGCCGGGCCGCTGCGCCGCAGTACCTTCGCGTGCATCAAGCACACCCAGTGCGCGCAGGTCACTGCCATCGGCGGTGATGCGAGCATAGCGACCGCCACCTGCCGTGGCCACCGCACGCAGGCGACCTTCGTCCAGCGCAGCCTGGCGGATCTGTCCGCTGTCGTCACGATACGCCGCACCCGCCGGTGTACCGAGCCCCAGCACCGACACCTGCAGGCCGAGTCCACGTGCCTGCGCGGCCGCCAATGCAGCTTCACCATCGGCTTGATCGGTGACCAGCAGGATCTGTCCCTGCGCTGCAGCGATCTGCCGCATCAGCCGCGTGGCCCAGTCGATGCCACGGTCGGCACGCTGGCCATCACGCGGCATCACATCCGGCGACAAGGCATCCAGATACAGCGCGACGTTGCTGCCGTCATCGGTCAGCGGCGCGACGGTGTAGGCATCTTCGGCGTACACCACCAGCCCCACCTGCCCACCCTTGCGTGCACGCAGGAGCTCGCCGACCTTGGCCCTTGCCTGCAGCAGGCGCGACGGTGGCAGGTCGGTGGCAGTGATGCGGCTGGACAGATCCAGCACGATCAGCAGCGGTGCGCTGGGCTGGAACATCGGCTGTGCCTGCTGCCGCCAGCTCGGCCCCGCCATCGCCAGTGCTGCCAGCGTCCACCCCAGCAGCACTGCCAATGGCAGCCGCACGCGACGGCGAGCACCGGCTGCCAGCAGATGCGGCAACAGGTGCGCATCCACCGCCTGCCGCCACGCATCGCTGCGCCGCTGCCGGTACAGTGCCACGGCGAGAATCACCGGCAAGGCCAGCAAGGCCCACAGCCATTCCGGGCGCAGGAAGTGCAGTGCATTCCAGTCGGGAAGATGGGATGCCAACGCGATCATCGACGGCGCTCCGGCCACACCCATGCCAATGCCCCCAGCAGCAAGGCCAGGCCCAATGGCCACGCATAGCGCTCCTCGCGCGGGCGCAGGCTCGGCCCCTTCGCAGCGATCGGCTCCAGACGATCCAGTTCGGCGTAGATGCCGGCCAGCTGCGCGGTATCGCGTGCGCGGAAGAACTGGCCACCGGTCAGACTGGCAATCTTCTTCAACGTGGCCTCGTCGACCGGGTCCTGGTCAGCGGAAATCGGAATACCGAGGAAGCGCATGCTGCCATCGCCACCAAACGCGACGGTGTGGATGCGCACCCCTTCAGCCTGCGCGACTTCGGCCGCACGCAGCGGTTCCAGCACGCCGGCATTGCTGACGCCGTCGGTCAGCAGGATCAGTACACGTTGCCCTTCCGGCTGGCTGCGCAGGCGCTTCACCGCCAGGCCGATGGCATCACCGATGGCCGTCTCGCGCCCGGCCAGGCCGACCACGCTGTCGCGCAGCTGGTCGCGCACACTGGCCAGGTCCGCAGTGAGTGGCGTGAGCGTATAAGCGCGGTCCCCGAAGATCAGCAGGCCGATGCGATCGCCGGCACGACGATCCAGGAAATCGGCCAGCACGGCCTTGGCTGCGGTGAGGCGATCCACCGCCTGCCCCCCCAGCACCATGTCGCCCTCGCCCATGCTGCCGGACACGTCCATCGCCAGCATCATCTGCCGGCCCTGCTGCGGTGGCGTGATCGCTTCACCCAGCTGTTGCGGGCGAGCCAGTGCGACGCACAGCGCGCACCAGCCCAGCCACAACAGCAGCGTACGCAGCCACGAAACATCAACGCGGCCGCCACCGGCCAGCGCTTCCAGTTCCGTCGCCGCATAGGGCACGCGCAGCGCAGCACCGGGATCGGCACGACGCTTCCACCAGCGCATCAGCAGTGGCAGCGGCAACGCCAGCAGGGCCAGCGGCCACGCCAGCTGCAGGTCAGGCCACGGCCAGTAACTTGCCAGCAGGTTCATCGGCGGCGCTCCAGCAGCATCGCCAGGTAGCGCCCGCGCGCCCAGCTACGCACGGCCGCCACTTCGCTGGCGTCCACGCGGGGACGATAGGCACCTTCGGCCAGGAGGTTGCGGCGCGCATCCGGCAACGTGCCCTTCGGATCCACGCGCTGCCACCAGGCATCGTCACGCAGGGATTCACTGCCGGGCTGTGCCTGTCGCGCGGCGCGACGCAGCAGGCCGGCGATCGCCGCCAGTTCCGCGGTGGCATCGGCGGTGGTGGTCAGCTCCTGGTCGAACGCCTGCAACCAGCGTTGGCGACGACGGCGGCGTTTCCACCACAGCAGGGCCAGCGCCAGGATCACCAGCAACACCGCGCCCCCGACCATCAGATAGCCGGGGGCCGGCGGCCACCACGACGGTGCCGGCGGCAACTGCACATCGCGCAGCGGAAGGTTGGCGCTCATGCCGGCACCTCGGTTACCGGTGGTGCCAACCAGGCGTCGCTGGGCGCATCGGTGGACAACACCTGCACGTCAACGCGGCGTGCGCCGAGCTGGCGGCGCAGCGCCTGCAGTGGTTCGACAAAATGCGCCTGCCAGTGCGCCTGCACCTCGCTGCGACGCAGGTCGAGGCCAATGCGCTGCTGCGCGGTCTGGAACTGCAGGGCCGCCGAGGGCGGTTGCAGTTCGAGGGGATCGACCAGCAGCACCAGGCTGAGGTCATGGTGCTGGGCCAGCGCGCTCCAGCGCACGACGGGAATCCGCGCGGCCTGCTGCGGATCGGCCAGCACCAGCATGCGCGCCCCGGGGCGCAGCACGCGGGCGGCATGGTCCAGCGCGCGTTCCAGGCCGAGATCGTCGGCGGGCGGCTGTGTGTACCAGCGGGTGAGTGCGTCGAGCACGCGCAGTACACCACGCGGCCCACCCGCGGGTGCAATCGGCGCTTCGCGGTCGCTGCCGCGCAGGGCACCCACGCGATCACCGCGGCGCTGCGCCGACCACGCGGCGACGGCGCCCGCGCGGGCCGCCTGCACCGACTTGAATCGCACGCGGGTGCCGAAATACAGCGCCGGCGACGTATCGGCCACGATCAGGCTGACCCGCTCGCGCTCGGCCTGGAACAGCTTGGTATGGGCACGGCCGGTCCGCGCGGTCACGCGCCAGTCGATATGCCGTGCATCATCACCGGCCACGTACTCGCGTGACTCGGCGTACTCCATGCCACGCCCACGCAGCGGCGACGGCGCCTGCCCGGCGTTGCCGGCACGGCCACGGCGTGGCGGCGGCGGCCGCTGTGCCAGCCGGCGCAGGGCCACCAGTTCGGACAGGTGCGGGCGCAGTCCGTCGCCATCACTGGCGGTGGATGCGGCTTCCAGGGATGGATCGGTCATGCGCAGGCTCAGGGCGCCGGCACCCGGGCCAGCAGCTCCTGCACCAGGCGTTCGCCATCCCAGCCTTCGGCAGTGGCTTCGTAGCTGGGCAGCACGCGATGGCGCAGCACGTCGGCAGCGACCGCACGCACATCATCAGGGGTGACGAAATCGCGGCCGGCCAGCCAGGCGCGCGCACGCGCGCAGCGTTCCAGTGCGATGGAACCGCGCGGGCTGGCGCCCCAGGCAATGCGGCGGCCCAGGCCAGCGTCATAGCGCGCCGGATCACGCGAAGCCAGCACCAGCTCGATCAGGTAGCGTTCCAGCGCCGGCGCCATGTGCAGGTCCAGCACTTCGCGGCGGGCGTCGAACACATCCTGCATCGGCAGCTTCGCCGGTGCGGGTGCCGCTTCGCCCAGTGCGCCACGGGCACGCTCGCGGGCGAGCCGCAGGATCTCCGATTCGGCGGCCTGGTCCGGATAGCCGATGCGTACGTGCATCAGGAAACGGTCCAGCTGCGCTTCCGGCAGCGGGAAGGTACCTTCCTGCTCGATCGGGTTCTGCGTGGCCATCACCAGGAACAGCGGCGGCAACGCATAGGTGTGGCGGCCAACGGTGACCTGGCGCTCGCCCATCGCTTCCAGCAGTGCCGACTGCACCTTGGCTGGCGCGCGATTGATTTCATCGGCCAGCAGGATCGGGTGGAAGATCGGGCCGGGTACGAATTCGAAGCGCCCTTCCTGCGGGCGCCAGATCTCGGTGCCGGTCAGGTCGGCCGGCAGCAGGTCGGGGGTGAACTGCACGCGGGCGAAATCCGCCTCCAGGCGCGAGGCCAGTGCGCGGATGGCCGTGGTCTTGGCCAGTCCCGGGGCGCCCTCCACCAGCAGGTGCCCGTCGGCCAGCAATGCGATCAACAGGCGTTCGACCAAAGCCGCCTGGCCGACGATTTCGGCCGACAGCGCGTCGCGCAACTGGTTGAAGGCGCCATGCAGGCGGGAGGCGGCCGGCGCGGGCGGCGGCGAGGCGGTTTCGGGCATCGGCGGTGGCAGGTTCATGGGGGCCTTTGACCGGCGCGGGACGGCACGGGTTCCCCACATCATCGCAGGGTGCCCTGCGATTGGCATCAAGAACGGCTGAACGGGCCTCTCCTCCACGCAGGGCGTGGATCTACCGGATCATCCGCGGATTACGTCCGGCATGAACGAAGAAGGGCCGCACATGGCGGCCCTTCTTCGTGTCGCGGGTGCGCTGGCTCAGTTCTGCCTGGCTACGCGCAGCACCTTCGGGGTAACGAACACCAGCAGCTCGGCCTTGTCCTTGCTGCGGCCACGCTTCTTGAACAGGTTGCCCAGGAACGGTACATCGCCCAGGAACGGAACCTTGCTGATGCTGTTGCGGTCGGTGAACTCGTACACACCACCGATGACCACGGTCTGCCCGTCCTCGACCAGCACTGCGGTGTTCACTTCGCGGCGGTTGATCGACGGCACGGTGCCATAGCCTTCCAGCTGGATCAGCCGGTCCACTTCATCCTTCTTCACCTGCATGTTGAGGAACACGCGGTTGTCGTTGGTGATAGTCGGGGTGACCTTCAGTTCCAGCACCACTTCCTTGAACTGCACGTTCGGCGTAGCGACACCGCCCGCACCGGCGCTGATGGTCACATAGCCGATTTCCTTACCCTGCTTGATCAGGGCCTCGCGCTGGTTGGTGGTGACCACGCGCGGGTTGGAGATCACTTCACCACGCGACTCCTCTTGCATGGCCGACAGCTCGACGTCCAGCAGGTAGCCGGCATTGAGGATCGACAGCGCAAGCGAGCCTGCCGGGTTGGTGGACGCCGCCGGCATGGCCCAGTTCAGGCCACGGGTGATTGCCGAGCCGACCGGCACCGGCGCCGGGCCCGTACTGCCACCGGCCAGCCAGTCGCGGTAGGCCTTGGCGTTGGTCGCATTGGCTTCGACCTGCGATTTGCGGGTTGCCTCGTTGGCTTCCAGATTGCCGCTGAAGTAGGCGTTGTCGCGGCTGCCACTGATGCCGAACCGCGCGCCCAGCTCACGCGCGAACGTATCGGTGGCGATCACGATGCGGCTTTCGATCAGCACCTGGTCGACCGGGCGGTCGATCACGTTGATCAGCTCACGCATGCGCGCGATCTTCTTCGGAATGTCGCTGATCATCAGCGTGTTGGTGCGCTCGTCGGCAACGATGCGGCCACGGCCGGACAGGAAGCCACTCTCCTCCTGCGACGACCCACCACCACCGCCACCTGCGCCACCACCGCCACCCCCGCCGATGCCCTTGGCTTCGGTCAGGGCTTTGAAGATCTGGGTGGCGCTGTGGTAGTTGATCTGGACGTAATCGGTCACCAGGTCTTCGCGGTTCTCGATGGCGATGCGCGCGTCTTCCTTCTCCTGCTCGAACTTGGCCAGCTCTGCCTGCGGGCCGACCCAGATCACGCTGCCATCGCGTCGCTTGTCCAGGCCCTTGGCACGCAGCACGATGTCCAGTGCCTGGTCCCACGGCACGTTGACCAGGCGCAGGGTCACATTGCCCTGCACCGAGTCGGAGGCCACCACGTTGAGGTTGGACTCTTCGGCGATCAACTGCAGCACGGTGCGCACTGGCACGTCCTGGAAGTTGAAGGTCACCGGCTTGCCGGTGAAGCCACGTTGGCCGACGGCCTTTGCGGCCTGGGTGACGCTGCCGGCGGTCACTGCACCGACGGCGGCCGGAGCCTGCCGCGCGCTGATCTCCACCACGTATTCGTTGCCGCTCTGGTAGGCCAGCGACTCCACCGCACCGCCGGTGCTCAGCACCAGCTGGGTGCCGGCGCCGGACGGCTTGGCGTCGATGCGCTGCACCGGCGTGGCGAAGTCGACGACGTTCAACGGCTTCTGCAGGTTGGCCGGCAGGCGGGCATTGCCCACGTCGACCACCACGCTGTTGCCCTGCGTGCGCAGGTCCGGGATCGCGCCCTGGCCGTCAAACTGCACGATCAGGCGGCCCGCGCCATCATCGCCGCGCTTGAAATCGATCTTGGCCACCGACAGGCCGGCCGGTGCCGCGGCCGGTGAGACGGTGGTGCCCACCGGCTTCTCCGCCGGTGCGGCGGCCAGCGCCGGAGCGCAGGCCAGCATCAGCGCGACTCCCAACGCGCTGACACGGTTCAAGGTAGAGCGCCGGTTGGGACGCAGCCCCTTGGCTTGGTGAAAGGTCATCGTGCTATCCCCAGTAAACGATCATTGATCTTCAAGCGAGAGCGTTGCCGGCCGTTCCAGCCAGCCACCCGCGCCATCCGGCACCAGTTCGATCAGCTCCACACGGTCTTCGAAGACCGCAGTGACCCGCCCGTCGCTCTGCCCCAGGTAACCGCCCGGGCGCACCCGGTAGGTCACCTTGTCCGGCCCCATCACCAGTGCGACGGTGCCGCCGCCGGTGCCGATGGTACCGACCATGTCCAGTGCGTCCAGCGGGAAGCCCTCCAGGGGCTCCTTGCGCCGGTTCGGATCCGGCCGCAATCCGCCATTCCCCTGCGGATTGGTCCAGGCATCGGTGAACGGATCACGCAGGCCCTGCGCGGAGTATTCGAAGGTCTCGAACTGCTGCATCACAGGCAACGGTTCCAGCGGCTGCGCCGGCCGGGCACGTTCGCCTTCCACCCACTTCTCGAGATTCGGCGCATCGCCCGGCGTGCTGGTCACGCCACGGCCGCAGGCGGCCAGCAGCAACACGGCAGCGGCCATCCCGCAGCGTGCAAAGAAGGAACGGATCACTTGCTGCCCTCCTTGCCGGCTTCAGCCTTCTGCTGTTCCTGCACCTCGGTCTCGTCGAGATACCGGTAGGTCTTGACCGTGCCGGACAATTCCAGCGCACCGGCACGCGAACCACCGCCGCCAGCCTTGTCCGCCGGCTTCAGATTGATGTCGTGCATGGTCAGGATCACCACGCGCGGCAGCGAGGCCACGCCACTGACGAACGCACCGAACTGGTGGTAGCTGCCCACCATCTTCAGCTTGATCGGCTTCTCGGCGTAGAACTCCTTGACCTGCTCCTGTTCCGGTTCGAACAGCTGGCTGGTCAGGCCGCTGGACAGCGCGGTCTGCGAGATGTCGATGATCAGGTCCGGCATTTCGGTCTTGCTGGGCAGCTGCCGCAGCATCTGCTGCAGCACCTGCTCCATCTGCGCCAGCTGCTGCTTCAGCGGCCCCAGGTTCACCGCGCGTTCCTGCTGCTTGGAGAACTCGGTACGCAGATCGCTTTCCTTCGATTCCAGGCTGGCCAGTTCATCGCGCTTGCCGCTGATCAGCAGCATCCATGCAACGAACATGATGACCAGGGCCAGCAACGAACAGAAGACGATCTTGGCCTTCTGCGGCCAGTTGCCGATGTCGTTGAAATCCAGGTTCTTCAGATCGATTTTCTGGCTCATGCGCGGCCCCCCTGCAGCGGGGCGTAAGAGGCCTGCGGCGGCTGCGCCAGGCGGCTGCCCTCAGGCCTGGCGGCCGGAGCCGGTGCGGCGGGCTGGTTCGGCTTGGCCGGTGCAGGCGCCGGTGCGCTGGCGGGTGCTGCGGCCGGGGCCGCCGCCGGTTGGGCCGGGGCCGGTGCTGGTGCAGCAGCCGGGGCCGCCGCATCGGGGCCGGCGGCAAGCGGCGCCACGGCGGGCGTCGCAGCCGGGGCAGCCGCCACGCTGCCATCCGCATTCAAACCGGCAGTGCCTGTCTCTTCACTCTGCGCCGGCAGCTTCACCGTGACCTTGAACATGTACGGCAGTGCCTTGATGTCCGATACCGGACCGGCTGCACTCTTGTCGCCGGCACTGGCCTGGATGATCGACAGCTCCGGGTTGGTCATCCAGCCGGAGGTTTCCAGGTTGCGCATGTAAGCCGACACGCGTGCATTGGACTGGGTGCGTCCCTCGAGGGTGAGCATGTCCCCCTCCTGCTGCAGGGCGGTCAGCACCACGCCGTCGGGAATCGTGCGCACCAACGCGTCGAACAGGTGGACCATCTGCGAGCGCTTGGCCTGCAGTTCCTCGATCACCTTCTTGCGGGCCAGCAGGCGGTCCTTCTGCGCATCGAGGCGATCGATCTCCTTGTTCTGTTCCTTGACCTTCTCGATCTCGGCTTCCAGATAGGCATTGCGGTCCATCTGGCCGCTCACCTGCCGGTCGTAATAGAACCAGATCAGCAGCGACAGCAGCAGGCCACCGATCGCGGCCATGCCCAGCATTGCGTAGAACTCGCGCTGGCGTTGCTTGCGCCGCTCGGCGCGCCAGGGCAATAGATTGATGCGTGCCATCAGTCGAAGCTCCTCAGCGCCAGACCGGTGGCGATCATCAGCGCGGGGGCATCCTGGGCCAGCGCATGCGCGTTCACCTTCGGGCCCAACGTCATCTGTGCCAGCGGGTTGGCGACCACGGTCGGCACGCCCAGCTGCTCCTCGACCATTTCCGGCAGCCCGCCCAGCACGGCGCAGCCGCCGGCCAGCACGATGTGATCAACGCGGTTGAACTCACTGCCTGCATAGAAGAACTGCAGCAGGCGGCTGATCTGCTGGACCGTGGCTTCCTTGAACGGCTCCAGCACTTCCATCTCGTAGCTTTCCGGCAGCCCGCCCTGGCGCTTGGCCAGGCCGGCCTCCTCGTAGCTCAGGCCGTAACGGCGCATGATCTCGTCGGTCAGCTGCTTGCCACCGAACACCTGTTCGCGGCTGTACAGGCTGCGGCCGCCGCGCAGGACGTTGAGGGTGGTCATGGTGGCGCCGATATCGACCAGCGCGACCACGCCGTCGATGGACACCGGCAGCTCGCTGGCGACCAGGGCGTAGGCGTTCTCGACCGCGAAGGCCTCCACGTCCATCACCTTGGCCTGCAGGCCACCCAGTTCCAGGGCCGACTGGCGCAGTTCCACGTTCTCCGAACGCGACGCGGCCAGCAGCACCTGGACCATCTCCGGGTTGTTCGGGATCGCCCCGATCACCTCGAAGTCCAGGTTTACTTCCTCGATCGGGTACGGAATGTAGTTGACCGCTTCCAGCTCGATCTGGGCTTCCATGTCGTTCTCGTCGAGCTCGGCCGGCATCGGGATCACCTTGGTGATCACCGCCGACCCGGCGACGGCGGCAGCGGCCAGCTTGGCCTTGCTGCCTGAACGGTTCATCGCACGGCGGATGGCCTCACCCACGGCCTCCACTTCCACGATGTTCTTCTCTACCACCGCGTTCGGCGGAAGAGGTTCCACAGCGTAATGTTCCACACGGAAACGATTGCCGCTGCGGGACAGCTGCAAAAGCTTTACCGCAGTCGAACTGATGTCGACGCCTACAAGCGGCGACTGACTTTTTGGGATGAGCCCCACGGTTTCTCCCCTGCCGACGGGCACTTGGACGCAAGACCTGCGCCCGAGCATTAATAACGTATTCTTAGCAAATGGCAACGGCCCTGCTGTGAAGTTCCTCACGGATTCACGATGCAGCCCCTGACTGTTCCCCTTGCGCTCCCCGGTGCCGACCCCAGCCGCCACCTTGCGTAATCTATACTCTGCGACCACGAAATTCGCAATCGGAATCTGAACCCGATGACTCGACTCCGCCGCTGGCTGCGCTGGATCTTCCTGATTGTCCTGGTCCTGGCGCTGATCGGCGCGGCCGCCGTGGGCGGTCTGTACTACGCTGTGTCCTCCAAGCTTCCCGACGTGCAGACCCTGCGCGACGTGGAAATGCAGGAGCCGATGTACGTCTATGCTGCCGACGGCAAGCTGATGGCGGTGTTCGGCGAGACCCGGCGCACCCCGATCACCATGAAGGACGTGCCCGAGCGCCTGAAGCAGGCCTTCCTGGCCACCGAGGACGCCCGCTTCTACGAGCATGGCGGCGTGGACTACATGGGCATCGGCCGTGCGGTGTGGCTGCTGGCCACCACCAACGACAAGCGCGTGCCGGGTGGTTCCACCATCACCCAGCAGGTGGCCCGCCAGTTCTTCCTCAGCTCCGAGTACAGCTACACCCGCAAGCTGGCCGAGATCCTGCTGGCACGGAAGATCGAGTCCGAGCTGAGCAAGGACGAGATCTTCGAGCTGTACCTGAACAAGAGTTTCTTCGGCAACCGCGCCTACGGCGTGGCCGCCGCCGCCGAGTTCTACTACGGCAAGAAGCTGAACGAGCTGGACCTGGACGAGATGGCCTCGCTGGCCGGCATCCCCAAGTTCCCGTCCTCGGGCAATCCGATCTCCAATCCGGAGCGCGCCCGCCAGCGCCGCGACAATTACGTGCTGCAGCGCATGGCCGACCTGAAGTTCGTCAGCCAGGCCGAGGCCGACGCGGCCAAGGCCGTGCCGATGCACGCCACCGCCCATGAGCCGCCGGTGCAGGTCGACGCGCCGTACGTGGCCGAGCTGGTGCGCCAGGAAATGATCGCCCGCTTCGGCGGGGATGTGGTCAACAAGGGTTACCACGTCACCACCACCATCGACTCCACCCTGCAGACCGCCGCCAACCAGTCGGTGCGCGACGGCCTGCTGCTGTACGACCACCGCCACGGCTGGCACGGCGTGGAGAAGCAGGTGCAGGTGGGTGCCGGCGAAGACGCCGCCGCCCTGGCCGAGCACCTGCGCGGCATGTACGGCCAGGCCGGCCTGCTGCCGGCGATCGTCGCCAGCACCGGCGCCGATGGCAGCGCCACCGTGGTGCTGGCCAACCGCAGCGAGATCGTGCTGCCGGCCGGTGCCGCCAAGTGGACCAACAAGACCCCGGGCAAGCTGGTGCAGCGCGGCGACATCGTGCGCGTGCGTGCCGGTGCCAAGGAAGGTGAGTGGCTGCTGGACCAGATCCCGCGCGGCCAGTCCGCGCTGGTCTCGCTGGACGCCCACAACGGCGCCCTGAAGGCGCTGGTCGGTGGCTTCAGCTTCTCCGGCAACAAGTTCAACCGTGCCACCCAGGCCCGACGCCAGCCGGGTTCCAGCTTCAAGCCCTTCATCTACGCCGCGGCCTTCGACAAGGGCTACAACCCGGCCTCGATCGTGCTCGACGCGCCCGTCGTGTTCCGCGACCGCCGCGGCAAGACCTGGGCCCCGCAGAACGACGGCGGCGGCTTCCGCGGCCCGATGCGCCTGCGTGAGGCGCTGGTGCAGTCGCGCAACCTGGTCTCGGTGCGCCTGCTCGATGGCATGGGCGTGGACTACGCGCGCAAGTACATCAGCGAATTTGGTTTCGCCGAATCCGAACTGCCGCCGAACCTGTCGATGTCGCTGGGTACCGCCTCGCTGACCCCGCTGTCGGTGGCCCGTGGCTACGCTGTGTTCGCCAACGGCGGCTCGCGCGTGGACACCTGGCTGATCGACCAGGTCAATGACCGCGACGGCAACCTGGTGTTCAAGGAAAACCCGGCGCTGGCCTGCCGCGACTGCGCCGGCAGCAGCGACCAGCCGGTCAACCAGGTGGTGGACGGCTTCAACTTCGGCGCCCCGGCCCCGAAGGTGGACCCGGCCGCTGCGGCCAAGGCCGAAGCCAAGACCGAAACCCCGGCCGCGCCGGCCAACCCCGATGCCCGCACCGCTCCGCGTGCGATCGACGCCCGCACCGCCTACCAGCTGGTATCGATGATGCGCGACGTGGTCCAGCGCGGTACCGGCGTGCAGGCCAAGGTGCTCGGACGCGAGGACGTGGGCGGCAAGACCGGCTCCACCAACGACCACCGCGACGCCTGGTTCTCCGGCTTCGGCGGCCCGTACGTGACCACCGTGTGGGTGGGCCGCGACGACTTCCGCTCGCTGGGCTACCGCGAGTACGGTGGCAAGGCCGCCCTGCCGATCTGGATCGACTACATGCGCACCGCGCTGAAGGACACCCCGATCGCGCAGAACGAGCCGCCCAGCGGCATGGTCCAGGCCACGCTCAACGGCGCGACCGAGTGGGTGAAGGTGGAAGACATGGACCGCCTGACCGACTACGACCTGAACCTCAATACGCCGCAGGCCGACGCCGCCGCGTTCGATATCTTCTGAGGAAGGACCAGGTGGGTGCCAACCGTGCGTTGGCACCGATGCGGCCTTGGTAGAGGCCAACCTTGGTTGGCGCCTCGTGCCGACCAAGGTCGGCACCTACCAAAGCGTCGGTGGGTGCCAACCGTTGATTGGCATCGATGCATCCGCCGGGCACAACCCCGCGCTGCTCTGGTAGCTGCCAACCTTGGTTGGCGCCCCGTGCCGACCAAGGTCGGCACCTGCCAAAGCATCGGTGGGTGCCAACCGTTGGTTGGCATCTCCGCGCCATACCCACGCAGATGTCACATCCGTGCGCTAATCTGTAGCCAGGTCGCAACAGGGAGTCATCGCATGCATCGCGCCCGTCAGCATGCTGCCAGCCAGACCCGCGAGCGGCGCCACCGCCTCGCCCACGAAGCCGCCCGCCTGATGGCTGAAGGCGGCATCCGCGACTACCACCAGGCCAAGTTGAAGGCCGCCAGCCGGCTCGGCATCCACGACGATGCCTCCCTGCCCCGCAACACCGAGATCGAAGACGCCCTGCGCGAGTACCAGCGACTGTTCTCCGGCCCCCAGCACGGCAACGAACTGCAGCGCCGCCGAGAGGCCGCCATGCGTGCGCTGGAGTTCCTGCACGGCTTCGCCCCGCGCCTGGCCGGCCCTGTGCTGGAGGGCACCGCCGACGCCAACAGCCCCGTGCAGCTGCACCTGCACAGCGACGACCCGGAAGCCGTGCACCGCTTCCTGGACGAACACGGCATTCCCGCCGAATCGCGGACGCGTCGCCTGCGCATGGATCGCGAGCGCAGCCTGGATGTGCCGGTGTGGGTGTTCAGTGCCGAGGAGCTGACCTTCGACCTGGCCGTGCTGCCCTACGATGCCCTGCGCCAGGCACCGCTGTCGCCGGTGGATGAGAAGCCTATGCGACGTGCGTCGGTGGCGCAGTTACGGCAGCTGCTGGCCGAAGCGGAAATCACCGCGTATATCGGCGGGTGACGGTAGCGCAGCGGTGCCTGCCTTGGGTGGGTGCGGACCGTTGGTCCGCACTGTGCTTCGGGCATTTCGATGGCTGAGCGGAGAGCAGTCGAGCAAGCTCGCCTCTACAAAAGCGGTGTTACCTGCCCTGGCAGATGATGCCGATCATGCTCCCGCTACCAGACAAAACGGGTATCGCGCAGCGGATCGCTGAACAACCGCGGCAACCACGGGGCGGGAGCTCGCCGCGGATACTCCCGCATCATCTGTGCGTGCATGACCTGCAGATCCCGCAGCAACCAGGACTGGTAGTAGATGTCGTTGAATCCATCCGACCACCCGCTCTTCACACGCTCATGCTCGTCTGCCTCCAACGGCGGCATCTGGTCCAGCGGCACCTCCAGGATTGTCGACAGCGCCGCGTTGATCTGCGCGTTCTCAACACCCGCCTGGCGCACGTAGTCCAATCGATCGAGGACCCGCCGGCAGTTGTACGGGAAGCACCCGCCCGTGGCGGTGATGTAGTCAGCAATATCCGCCAGCATGTCGGCTTTCAGCCGCCACACCACTTCGCTGTCCATCACCTGGCGTACCCGCATCGTGCGCAGCGTGCTCGCCCGCACCTCCTCCGGCGTGGTGAACGGGGCACCCGGCGTGCTGCCAGCATGGCGCACCAGCACGATGCGATGGATCGCCTCGCTGGTGACGCCGTCGATGCGCAGCGCCGCTGTCTGCGGGTGCACGCGCGGCGGTGGCACGCCCAGCATCTCCCACAGGTACCACAGCACCAGCAGCAGACCGGCGATGCACAGCCCGCTCATCAGCGTCCACAGGTCCAGGTTCCGGGTGTAGTAGCGATAGCGCGCGCGCCAGATATAAAACGTGCGATAGCTGACGATTCCACTTACCCATCTGTACATTGCCTTCTCCTCGGCAAGGACCCCGGCGCGGCGGGGTTCATTACGCGCACCACGCCGGGGCTGCATGGCTTACCAGCCGATGCCCACGCCGACACCCATGCTGCGCTCACCGCTGTTGGTGAACGCACCATTGAGGCTGAAGGTGGCCGAGCCCTTCTCGTTGAGCACGCGCTGGTAGCCCACGGCCATCGCCGACTCGCCCTCGCTGTAACCCACGCCCGCACCCAGGCGGTTGTACGTGGCCAGGCCGGCGGTGTTCATCGCCATCGCGCTCTGCGCGCTGCTCATCGCCGCCATGCGATTGAAGCGCTTGTCCATCTTGTCCAGGCGACGCTCGAAAGTGCTGATCGCACCGTCGGTGTACTCGTTGGCACGGGCCAGCATCTTCTCCAGGTCGGCGGTGTCGACCTGCGGCTTGGGCGTGTCGTCCTGCTTCGACTTTGGCTGCGGCATCGGCTTGTCACCCTCACCGGTCGAGGCGATCTGCGGCGAGCCACTGGTCTCCGGTGTCGGCGCGATCTCTTCAGTGGAAGGCGACGGCGTGGACGCAGCCGCCATGGCGCGGGCCTGCGGCTGATCGTCGATGCGCTGCTCCAGCCCATCCATGCGGCCATTGAGCTGCTGCTGCATCGAATGCAGCTGGCCGCCGTTGACCGCATCGCGGCTGCCGGCCGCGATCAGGCCGTTGGCCACGTTGGAGATGACCATGCCGTTGGCGCCGGCCAGGGTGAGCTGTTGGGTGCCATCTGCGCGTACCGAGGGGGTTTCCTGGAAGACGGAGCGGAGCTGGGATTCGACCTGGTTCACGCGCGAGGTGGTGCTGACCACGGCGCCGTCCAGCGCTTCCAATGCACCATTGAGGGTGGATTGGGACTGGCCCTGCACGTTGAAGCTGGGGCCAACGATGTTGCCGTTGGCATCGACTTCGCTGCCGAGTGCGGAGAGTGCACCGCGCAGCTGGCCGACGGTGGCAGCGTTGTGGTTGGCGGTGCCGTTGGCGATGTTTACGAGGCGGCGCTTGATACCAACGCTCCCAAATGACACAACTCCACCTTCATCTGCATTGGAACCATATCCAAGTGCTAGCGAGCCGTGAGCCCCGCTTTCAACACTTGCGCCAGCACCAATCGCCACACCCCATCGCGCGCCTCCAGCGTCTCCGCCCACCTGAGCACCGACCCCCATTGCAAATCCACTCTCGGAATCCACAGAGACAGTCGCCGCTCTACCAATTGCAGTGGAATTCCTTCCCATGGCCTCCGCAAATGTCCCTACCGCAGTTCCGCCCTCCAGTCCGGTCTTTGCTGAATTTCCCACCGCAACGCCTGCAACACCTGCTTCTGCGCGTTCACTGAAAGGGGCTGACCCGATACTCACAAACTGTGCGACGTCCTCAAGCTCCGAGACTCGGCTGTTGGTTTCATATAGCTGACTTCCGCGCACAACGTCCGAGCTATCAGCCGACAGCGTCGCCTCGGCCACACCAGTCAATCGCGCACCGCCAAAGTCGATCGGACCGCTCGCATCCAATCCACGCATTGCCTGCGCGCCCATCTCCCGCTCCTTGCGCATCGCCTCCAGATCATTCCGATTCTGCGAGATCTTCTGCTCTGCGGCGTGCAACTGGCTTCCGGTTACGGCATCACGGCTTCCTGGCGCCACTCGGCCGTCAGCCAGGTTGGTCAGCACCATGCCATTCACGCCATTCAGCGCGATCTGGTTCATGCCATCGGCACGGGCGGAAGGTGAATCCTGGAAGATCGAGCTCAGCTGACCTTCCACCTTGTCCGCGCGACGGCCTGCGGTGATGACAGCGCCATCGAGTGCCATCAGTGCATCCTCGACGGTGCTCTGCGTTCCACCCTGCACCGCGTAGGTCGGCGCGATGATGTTGCCGCTGGCATCCATGCCTGCACCGCCGCCGAGGGCTCCGAGGGAATCCTTAAGCTGAGAGACAGTCGTGGCGTTATGGTCAGCGGTACCACGGGCGATGTTTACAAGGCGGCGCTGGATGCCGACACCCCCGAATGACGCAACTCCTTCTTCATCCGCTAGTGAGCCATTTCCAAGTGCCAGCGAACCGTGAGCACCACTTTCAACGCTTGCGCTAGCACCAATCGCCACACCTGCATACGCACCGCCAGCGTCTCCGCCAACCTGTGCACCCGCCCCCATCGCAAATCCATTCTCGGAATCTTCAGAAACGGCTGCCGCTCGACCAATTGCGGTGGAGTTCTTCCCCATCGCCTCCGCAAACGTGCCTACCGCGGTTCCTCCATCCAGTCCCGTCTTGGCAGAATTTCCGACCGCGACACCTGCCACACCGGCTTGTGCGCGTTCACTGAAGGGAGCTGAGCCGATACTTACAAACTGCGCGACATCCTCAAGATCTGAGACGCGCGAATTCGTTGAGTACAGTTGTTTCCCGGACACAGCCTCAGCACTGCTTGCGCTCAGTAATCCATCCGCCACACCACTGATCTTCCGATTGGCATTGGCGTTGTTGCGCACGTCCAACGTCGCACCGCTGTTCTTCCCGCCCAGGCGCACATCGCCGGACGCGGAAACCTGCGCCACCAGCCCGCCCAGCACCGCGGTTTCGGCCAAAGCCTTGGCTGCATCCGTTTTCGCCACGGCAGCATCTGCACCCGCAGACTTGGCAACCCCCTCGACCGTCGTCAACTTGTCATTGGTGGCACTGAGCTGCCTGCCATTGACCGCCTCGTAGCTGCTGGCGCTGACCACGCCATCGGCCACGCCGGTCAGTTTCCGGTTCGCATTGGCGCTATTGCGCACATCCACTACGGTGCCACTGTTCTTCTAACCCACGCGAACATTGCCACTGGCACTGACCTGATTCAGCAGTCCGTTGAGCGTCCCCACCTGGGTCAGCGCGGTATTCGCTGTCGTCTTGGCGGAACTGGCATCGCTCATCGCGGTGCTGACATTGCTGTTGGTGGTGTTGAGCTGCCGACCGGTCACCGCATCGGTACTCGTCGAGGACAACGTCGCGTCCGCAACACCCGCGATCCTGCGATTGGCACCGGCACTGTTCCGCACGTCCAGGACGGTACCGCTGTTGGATGCGCCCAGCCTAACGTTCCCCGAAGCAGAGGTCTCGCTCAGGAGGCCCGAAAGCGTGTTGGCCTTTGCCAGTGCGCTGTCAGCATTGGTCTTCGCGGCGTCGGCGACGGCGCGCGCGGCCGCAACATTGCTGTTGGTGGAATTCAGCTGCTTGCCTGACACCGCATCTGTGCTGGCCGTGCTCAGTGTGGCATCTGCCACGCCCGTGATCTTGCGATTGGCGCTGGCGCTGTTGCGGACGTCCAGTACTGTGCCGCTGTTACTTGCACCGAGGCGGACGTTACCTGATGCAGAGGTCTGACTCAGCAGGCCCGAGAACACATTGGCCTTTGCCAACGCACTGTCAGCGCTTGTCTTGGCCGAGTCGGCGACGGATCGCGCGGCCGTGACATTGCTGTTTGTCGCGTTCAGCTGCTTTCCTGACACAGCGTCCGTGCTGGTCGTGCTCAGTGTGCCATCCGCCACGCCCGTGACCTTGCGATTCGCGCTGGCGCTGTTGCGGACGTCCAGTACGGTCCCGCTGTTGCTTGCACCTATACGGACATTTCCCGAAGCAGACGTCTGGCTCAGAAGGCCGGAGAGCGTATTGGCCTTCGCCAACGCACTGTCAGCGTTTGTCTTGGCTGAGTCGGCGACGGAGCGTGCGGCCGTTACATTGCTATTGGTGGCATTCAGCTGCTTGCCCGTTACCGCGTCTGAACTCGTGCTGTTGAGCCGCGCGTCCGCCACATTGACGACTCGACGCTTGGTGCTGCTGTTTCCCACAGAAACGCTGTTCGCTTCGCTGGCAACTGAGCCCCTGCCCAATGCCACCGCCCCCGATGCGGAAGCGCTTGACTCATAACCTATCGCCATCGCGTCATATGATGCATTGGACTTGTTGCCTACAGCGATGGCTCCCGAATAGCCGCTGGTGCCGGCACGGGCATCACCACCCAACGCAATTCCACCGATACCACCGCCGGTAGCCACCCGCGAGCCGCTGCCAATGGCAATCGCGTTGCCGCCGTCGGCTCGTGAATCATTCCCGTAAGCCGTGGCACCCCAGCCGCCGCCGGCATACGCGCCGTCACCCACAGCGGTGGCGTACCAATGTTCGATCTTCACGTTCGTGCCGATCGCAACGTTGCGCTCTCCCGTTGAACGGATGCCGTTGCCATAGCCAACTGATCGTTTACCCGAGATGGTGGAGCGCGAACCCACCACGACCGTGTCATCACCGGTCGCGGTGGAATCCCGATAGGCCACATCGTTCACAATCGCCAATTGGTAATGCGTGGACTGAGGGGCAATCGACGTCAACGAGAGCCCTGCATTCAGTCCGCCAGTCATCGCAAAGAGATCCATAGGCATGCCTGAGTACCTGGAGTCCTCCTGCTCATTCCAAATCGTTTCAGTCTCCTCGCCTGGATTCTCCTTCTCGGCACCTTCTATCGCCATGGCATTTGCAGACAGCGCCAGCATTGCGGCACTCATCGCCACGCTGACAGAGCGTCTCGCGGCCGGTCCGCGCTTGGTCAACTCACTTCCAACCACCCAGCAACGCTTGGCGGCACTCCAGATACGACGGTAGACGTGGTTCATGCTCTCCCTCCTTAACAGGACATTGAAATGAGGCCCTGCGCATGGCGCAGGGCCAGAACACTCAGGCGCTCGGCGCCAGGGTGGTTGTGTGCTCGCGGTAGCCGTCCTTTGACAGGCGGTAATGCAGCTGCACGGTGTTGCCCGGCTGAGGCAGGAACGGCAGCTTCAACTCCGCGTCGGGGTATAGGCTTTTGGCAAAGTCGTGGGTCGTACAGGCACCACTGGCGCTGCATTCGGCCAGCCCTGTGATGCCGACCCGCAGGGTCCCCACGTTGCGCAGGGTGTCGCCCTGCAATTGCAGATCCACGCTGCCGTTGGTGGGCAGCACGTTCACCAGCGCGCCCCATACCAGACTGACGCCGACGTTGGCTTGGGCAGCCTGCTCGTCATCTTCGAGAAGGGTTCCATCCGGGCCCCTTACCCCCTCGAAATAGACTCGGTACGCCGCTTCCTTCTCGACAGTACGCAGCGGAATGACCCGGATCAGGCGATTGCCACCACCACTGAGTGCGAACTTTCCAGGCGTGATGGCGACCGCGGCATCGGCCGCCTCCATTTCCACCTCTTCCTCGCCAACCTGCGCGGGATTCGAGATGCGCAGCAGGCGCGCCTGCACGTACTGCGGCTGGGTGGAGTGCGAGTAGACGCGGATCTGCGTACCGCGCTTGCCATCGACGGCCGCGCGCATCGGATGGATGGAGAGGTTGGCATGTGCCGGTGGGGCCAGCAGCGCGCTTAACGGCAACAGACAGAACAGCAGCTTCTTCATGATCAGGCTCCGTGGAATCAGGGTTTGGCGGTCGGCACGCGCAGCTCTACCGTCAGCTCGCCGTCGTAGAGGCCGGGCCGTTTGCTGGCGATGGGCGTAGGCGGCGTTTCCAGCGTCAACGGCGTGGGCACGCAGTACACGGGCTGACTGATGCCCGGCAGCATCACCAGGCGTAGCTGCGCGCTGTCGATACCGCGCAGCAGCTGTTCCTCCCCGTGCTTCATGGCCAGCAGGTTTCCGCCGTACTTCAGGCCGACCTGGTAGTCGAGGCGCTGGGTGTCGTCACTGCCGCCATCTCCGTGCCAGACCGCATAGTCACGCCCTGGAGGTGGTCGCGGTCCGCTATCGCGCACGGTAACGCCGAGGAACTCGCTCTGCGAACCCACGCCGTCGTACAGGCACATGTCCACCTCCTTGCGCCCGCCGACCATCTTGCGGATGGGGTCGTAGCGCAGGTCCATGTTGACCAGTGGTGCAATGCCATCGAAGCCGGGGAAGTAGATCGAGATCGCGTCGTAGTCGGTGACGGTGAAGTCGAAGTTGAAGGTTGCCGTGGCGACGGGTGCTGCAGCGGGATCGGCCTTGATGTTCAGGCGCATCGTGGCCTTCCAATGGCCTGCGACGAGTCGCGAAATTTCGCGTTGAGGCAGGATCATCTCGACGCCGGTTCCGAGCGGCTGATCTGCCCCGCTTCCTATGCCACAGGTGAACCAGAATGACCCGTTCAGAATGCGCTTGTCACTGTCCCAGAGATCGCTAGCGCAGCGATAGCCCGACATAGCCCGCTGCAGGCTTCCTACCGCACGAATCTCCGTTTGCAGACCAGTCCTCAGCTCAACGAGACGTAACGCAATCTCTGTTGTCCCCCCTGACATGCTCGGCTCACTCTCCGTCGGGCACTTCCCAAACTCACTATCAGAAGCAGACCCACAAACCACATGGATTTGCCCGTACTTCATTGCCAGGTCATGACTGAATCCCAGCACCGTCCGCGGCGCCCACAGCTCCACGTCACCCGGCACCGCCGAGCGATCCCAGCTCATCACGATGTCCCTGTTCTGGTCCGCTGGATGCGTCTCCGGCGGCCACTGCGTCCACGCTCGTGGCATCACCAGCACCAGCGCACACACCAGCATCAACACACACATCCAACGCCGGCTCATGGCGTACCTCCTGCAGCAGCGGTCTGGGGCGTGGCGGCAATCAATGCGCGCTCCTGCAGCAGGCGGGTCACGCGGGCCTGCTGGCGGATCTCGGGCGGCAGCTGGGCCACGGCCAGCGGCTCGCAATGCACGGCGCCGACCAGCAGCACCACCTGGCGGCGCTCGCGCACCTGCAGCGGGCAATGCAGCAGGCGGTCGTCCTGCAGCAGGTACAGCGTTGTTTCGCGACGCGGGAAATCGGCAACGAAGCTGCCGTTGGCGCTGGTGCCAGGCATCGGCGCATTGAGAATGCGGGCACCGCCCAATGGCGACCCCGCAAGATCCTTGGCGTTGCCGATGAAGGTGTAGGTCACTTCGATCGGCACCGGCATGCGCATCAGCTTGCCGGGCGTGAGGAACATCGGCCGTGCACCGCCCACGCCGGTCACGCGGATGGCGGCGATGCTGTCCAGCGTGCTTGCATCCTGTACTTCGGCGCGCTGCGACTGATAGGCCTGCAGCGGCAGCAGCCGACGCTCGCCGATCTGCAAGCGCTGTCGGCGCAGTCCGCCCACCTGCAGTTCGGCGGCCACACCACGCAGGTCCACGTCGTCGGAGCCGTCCACCTGCACGGCCAGACCGGCCTCGGCGCCGTTGGCGCCACTCCAGTAGAAGCCACGACGTCCCAGTGCGAAGCCGGAACTGTGGCTGCCGCTGTAGCCCGTCTCGCCGCGTCCGCGTTGCTGATAGTGCGCAATGCTGGCGGTGGTATTGCCGATGCCGTTCTGCAGCTGGCCACTCAGTGAGGCGCTGTAGCGGTCATTGTTGTTGGCGCGCAGTTCGGCGTTCAGCTCGCGATAGTGCGTATCCCGTTCCTGGCGCAGGCTCTGCCCCACGCTGTAGTCGATGGCCGGGCGCTGGTGCTGCGGCTGGCGTACGTCCACGGCGTAGCGACGCTGGCCACTGCTGTCATGGTTGCGCTGCAGGCGGGTCAGGCTCAGGTTGAAGTGGATGCCACGATCGCGCTCGTTGCTGCCGCGCACGCTGTCGGTGCTGCGCTGCTGCCACAGGCCCACGCGCGTGGACACGCTGAAGTCCTGCCAGCGATGGCTGCGGCTGAAGCTGGCCTGCCAGGTGCGGCTGAGCACGGGCTCGCGGCGCGGTTCCAGCGGGCCGGGCGGCAGCAGCGGATCGAGCCCGAAGAACGGATCCTGCTCGAGCCCGGGTCGATGCCAGCCGGTGCGCCAGGTCTGGCGCCGGGTGTAGCCCACGTAGGCGTTGCCACCGGCCAACGGCAGCGACATCGAGCCGCTGAGCGAGTTGGTGCAGCCCAGCTGGTCGCGCGCATCGGCCTCGAACTGGCAGGCCTTGCCACGCATGCGCTGCTGGTAGAGATTCCACGACGCCTTGCGCCGGTACGACAGCTGGTGCTGCTGGCCATTGCTGCCATCACTGCCCCGCATGCCGCTGAGCGAGGCGCGCATCTCATGCGTGGCCAGCACGCGACGCAGGTCCACGCGCAGCTCGCCGTAACTGTGGCCGCCGAGGTTGGCGGCACCGGCGGTAAGGGCGGCATCGCGGCCCAGCGGCACGCGCACGCCGGCCATCGCCACGCTCTCCCCATCGAAGCGGTCGCTGCGGCGCTCGTTGCGGCGGCCGCCCTGCACGAACCACTGCCACTGGCTGTTGGTCCAGTCGCCGCCCTTGTCGAACGGCGCCTCCTCGGTGCGCACCAGCACACCGTCCTCGTAGATGCGCATGCGCACCAGGTAGTTGCCGAACGGGAAATTGCGGGTGTCGATCTGGTTGATGCCCGCCTGCAGGTAGAAAGTCTGCAGCAGTCGCTCGCCGTCGAACACATCGACGCGTGCGTCGCGCGCCAGCAGCACCGTCAGCGGCGTGGCCTGCACGGCGGCATCGGTGTCCACGTAGGCCTGGGTGGTGCCCACGCGCGCGCCTTGGAAACGGTCCAGCGGCAACATGCTGAAGCTGAAAGTGCCACCCTGCGGGCTGGACAGGTTGCGGCGGTCCATGCGCCCGGCCTGCAGGTAGTGCGCCTGCCCCAGGTCATGGCGGTAGTAGACGTTGTCGAACTGGAAGTCGTCGTCGCTTCGGCTGCGGTAACGCTGCTGGGTGTAGTACCAGTCGGCGGACAGGTGGCCGCGATCGAACAGGCCCAGTGTGCCCACGCCGCGCGCGGACAGCGCCTGGTAGTCGCGGCCGCCGCTGACGTTGAGCGTCTGCTGGTGCAGGAAGGCGTTTTCGGCGTTGGCCGTGACCGTGTGGTAACGCTCAGCGGCCGGCTCTCCCGGAATCCACTGCCGCGCCACGAACAGGCGCACGGCGCCCTCGCCTTCGTCATACAGCGCGCGCGCCGCGGTGGGGTCTTCGGGTGGGTCGAGATAACCGCAGCCGGCCGTGGCGCCACCGAAGCGGCAGGCCAGGTGGCTGTTGCGCGGCAGTGGTTGCGACAACGCCGGCAGCAAGGCTGCCTGTGCATCGGCAGGCAGGTCCAGCGCCTGCAGCACGTGCGCGGGGTCTTCCAGCTGCACGTGCTCCAGCGTCACGCGCACCGGCGACAGCCCGGCCGAGCGGCCGAACAGCTGGATGTCGAGTTGTTCGGTCTGGCCTTCAACCAGATCCTCGAAGCCGGCGGGGACGCCGTGGGCTGCGACCAGAGGAGCAGCCATTGCCAGGGCGAGCGCGACCGCCAGCCGGGTAACGGCGGGGGCGTGTGGGGTCATGGGGGTATCGCTGCAGAAGCGGCCGGCCCGGAATGCGGACCGGCGCGGGGAAGCCGTGGATCAGGGCTTCTGGTTCATAACGATGTAGACCATGCCTTCATAGCGGCCGTTGACCGTAAGCGGGCCACCGGCACCCGCCTGGGCGATGGTCAGCGGCATCGAGATGGAGGCACCCGGCGTCGAGCTGGCGCCGTTGAACAGGTCAGCCGCCTTGAACTCGGTGACCGCAGTGGTCAGCGCATCGGTGTTCAGGCTGACGGCCAGCGGCACGCGGGTGCTGCCATTGAGCAGCACCGGATCGTGGCCGAGGCGAACTTCGATGTCCTTATCGATATCGTTGGAGTGGATGCGCACCTGCTGCGTGGACGGCAGCAGGCCGCGCAGCGGATCGTGGGTCATCTGCACGGTATCCGGCAGCGGGGTGCCGTCCTCGAGCAGCAGCGCCAGGGTCGGGTCGACGTCGGCGTAGACGGTGATCTTGGTTTCCAGCGCGTGCGCGGACAGCGAAGCAGTGGCCAGCGCTGCAGCGAGCGCGGCCTTCTTGAGAATGGCGTGCATGGGTGTCTCTCTCGGACAGGGGGAATATGAAAGCCCCCCTCCCCTAAGGAGAAAGGGAGGGAGGCGCCGCCCGCAGAGGTGGTTGCGGGCGACGGAGAGAATGTTAGGAATCCATTGCCATGCAGGCCATTCAAGCATTCCTAAAACGTGGAACGTTAAGGAGAATTCTTGAATGTGTTCAACGTTTGAGGGTTATGCAAACTCCCTCACTGCTTGAATGCAATAAACCTCATTGCCTTGAGTTTGTAGAGTCAACTGTTAGTCGACTGCTCTTCCGACACTGCGCGAAGCACACGCGCTGCGCGCGTGAGTCGAGTACGGCTCGACTCTACAAGGGGTCATCCACGCATGGCGTGAATCTGCTGGATGGCATCAGGCCGCCTTTCGGCGGCCTGATGACACATCGTGTTGGCGCACGATCAGAAGAAGATCGCGTACAGGATCAGCAGCGGAATCGGTACGCCCAACAACCAGAGAAGAATCATTTTCATTGCAGGTCTCCTTGCGTGGAAGGCGGGTTACAGGTCGCGGCGGCGGCCGCCCCAAGTGGCGCTGAGGCTGGCGAAGAACGCACCGATCAGCAGGGTGATGAACAGCCACAACGCGGCATAGGCGGTCGCCTTTCGGGCATCGTCGGCGGCCTGCTTGGCGGTCTTCCTGGCCTTTTCCAGCGCCGTACGCATGCGCGTCTGCACATCGGTCACGCGCGCCTGCGCTTCGGCCGGGCTCATGCCGGTTTCGCGCGCGATCAGCTGCGCCAGGTACTGGGTGTCGTCCGGGTCCAGGCCGTCTCCCTGCAGGCTGTTGACGATGATGCGGTTCACTTCGGCACGCACTTCGCGGCGGTCGCCCATCGGACCATTACCCGGCATCGGGCGCGGCGGCGGGGCGGCATTCGGATCCATCGGTGCACCCGGCGGCGGCGCTGCAGGAGCAGTCGGCCCTGCGCTGGTCGTGCTGCGGAACAGCGAATCCACCCAGTAGTTGAGGTCGCCTTCCGGGGCCGCCGCAGCAGTGCTGCCCGCGCCCGCTGCGGCAACACTGGCCGTGGATGCGGCAGCGCCTGCGGCGGCACCGGCCACCTTTGCGCCGGCGCCCAGCACGCCACCGATGGCCGATGTGAGCAGGCCCGCGGTCAGCAGCGTGGCCACCGCCCACGACACGAAGCCATGCGCGGTATCGCGGAAATAGGTTTCATCGCCATGGATCTGCGTCCACTTGGTACGCAGGCGGCCCGCCAGATAGCCACCCAGGCCGGACGCGGCCAATGCGGTGAAGGTGAGCCAGATGATGCTGGACCAACCGAAGGTCTCTTTGCTGACGCCTTCGAACGACCATGGCGACACCGACGACAGGCCGAGGCCAACACCGAGGATCAGCAGGATGAGGGAGAGTGCAGCGGCAGCGGTGGCGCCAGCGAAGATCGCGCCCCAGGAAACGGCGCTTTCGCTGGGAGGGGCGACGATCGGGGCGGTGACGACGGCGGCGACGTCAGGGCCGAGCGGTCCGCGCTGGGGTGGGTCGAATCGGGTACTCATCGGGATGGACGCTCCATTTCAGGTGCTGCGGATGCAGCTGGCGTCCTGAGGCTGCGCGAGCGCTTGTGAAGCTGGCGAGACCCTTGAATCACGCGGTCTTGGCGCGATGAAGCGCGTGCCAACCAAGGTTGGCACCTACCGAAGGCGGTTGCGGTGGTAGATCCGCGCCATGCGTGGATGGGAGAGCGTGCCAACCAAGGTTGGCACCTACCGAAGGCGGTTGCGGTGGTAGATCCACGCCGTGCGTGGATGGGAAAGCGTGCCAACCAAGGTTGGCACCTACCGAAGGCGGTTGCGGTGGTAGATCCGCGCCATGCGTGGATGATTTTTCGCGGGCGCCGAAATCGTGCGGACCAACGGTCCGCACCTACCAGGTCCGCTCCAAAAAAAACGCCCCGCGGATGCGGGGCGTTCTCGGCACAACCTACGCGGGGCGATCAGCCCTGGTAGTCGCGCACGTCGCTGCCGGTGTAGACCTGGCGCGGACGGCCGATCTTCATTTCCGGATCAACCTGCTGTTCCAGCCAATGCGAGACCCAGCCGGAGGTACGGCCCAGGGCGAACATGACGGTGAACATTTCGGTCGGGATCTGCAGCGCCTTGTAGATGATGCCGCTGTAGAAATCGACGTTCGGGTACAGCTTGCGGGCGACGAAGTACTCGTCCTGCAGCGCGGCCTGTTCCAGCTTCACGGCCACGTCCAGCAGCGGATCCTGCACGCCCAGCTGCTTGAGCACCTTGCTGGTCATCTCGCCGATGACCTTGGCGCGCGGGTCGAAGTTCTTGTAGACGCGGTGGCCGAAGCCCATCAGGCGGAAGCCGGAGGTCTTGTCCTTGGCCTTGACCACGGCGGACTCGACGTTGTCGGCGCTGCCGATTTCTTCCAGCATCTTCAGCACGGCTTCGTTGGCACCACCGTGGGCCGGACCCCACAGCGCGGTGACACCCGCAGCGACCGACGCGTACGGGTTGGCACCGGTCGAACCGACCAGACGCACCGTCGAGGTCGAGGCGTTCTGCTCGTGGTCGGCGTGCAGGATGAACAGCAGGTCCAGCGCCTTCACCACGTCCGGGTTCAGATCGTACTGGCCGTCAGCGGACTCGAAGGTCTGCTTCAGGAAGCGGCTGACGTAGTCCAGCGAGGTGTCCGGCTTGTTGGCCGGCAGGCCCTTGCCGTGGCGGTAGATCAGCGCCGACAGGGTCGGCACCTTGGCGATCAGGCGCACGGCGGCCTGGCGGCGCTGTTCGGCGTCGGACAGGTCCAGCGAGTCGTGGTAGATGGCCGACAGCTGCGCGATTGCAGCGGCCAGGATGGCCATCGGATGGGCATCCTTGGCGAAGCTGCCGATCAGGGTGTTGATCGACTCATCGACGTTGGCTTCGGCGGTCAGCTCATCGGTGAAGGCCTTCAGCTGCTCGGCGCTCGGGCGCTCGCCGTTGATCAGCAGGTAGGCCACTTCGACGTAGCTCGACTTTTCCGACAGCTGTTCGATCGGGTAGCCGCGGTACAGCAGCACGCCCTTGTCGCCGTCGATGTAGGTGATGGCGGACTTGCAGCTGGCCGTCGCGGTGAAGCCGGAATCGTAGGTGAAGAACCCCGTTTCCTTGGTCAGCTTCGCGATGTCGACGCAGTCGTTGCCAAGGGTGGGTTTGATGACGGGCAGAACGACCGACTTGTCGCCGGCGTTGAGCGTGACCTGATCAAGATCGGACACTGTGTGCGCTCCTTCATGGGAAGGCGCCTGCCCAAGCGCATTGGTCAGGCACGTGAATGACGTCCTCGGCCTGTGCCGGGGATCAGGTCATTATCGCACAGCAGCATTTGCCCGGCGCTAGACAGAAGTCGTATACGACAGGCAGCCAGACACCGGCCGTTGAGCGGCCCGGATCGGCAAAAGCGTTGTCACACGAACGCAGTGTTCCGCCCATCCAAACGCCCGTTGGGTTGGCGTTGGGGAAAAACAAACGGCCGCGCAGAGCGCGGCCGTTGGTTCGAAGCTGGATCGACAGATCAGCGCGCGTAGCGCTTCTGGAACTTGTCGATACGGCCCGAGGTGTCGATGACCTTGTGCTTGCCCGTGTAGAACGGGTGCGAAGCCGAGGAAATTTCAACCTTGACCAGCGGGTATTCGTTGCCGTCTTCCCACTGGATGGTTTCCTTCGTCGCCATGGTCGAGCGGGTCAGGATCTTGAAATCGGAGGTGACGTCATGGAAGACGACGTCGCGGTAGTTCGGATGGATATCGGCCTTCATGGGCTCACACCGTAAATGGGCTGGTGGTCAAGAGCGGCATTATAAGCACCGGTTGCCGCCCGGGGCAACCGGTGCCGGTCAATCGACGTCAGTCCGCACCCAGGGCCTGGCGCACCAGGGCCTCGAAACGCTGCTGGTCGTAGGCCATCAGCAGATCGCAGTTGTCCGGCTGGCCGGTCTGGCGGTTCCAATCAACGATGGTGGCGCCGCGGCTGAACGTGCCGTTCAGCTCCACGTTCAGCGGGCGCGACTCGACCCGCAGCTGCCCTTCGGGGTTCAGCGCCCAGGCCATGGCCACCGCATCGGCGGTGTACCAGCGCCCGCCCTTGCTGTCTTCGGACAGGCCACGGGTCTTGCGCGAGATCAGTTCGTAGAAGCGGGCGCGATCGGAATCGGCCTGCAGCCACTTCTCGGCGTCCTGCAGCGGCAGGCCATGGGCGACGGTGGCTTCCCAGTCCGACACCAGCAGGTGCTTGAACGAGGTGAACACCACGTGCGCCGCTTCTGGGTCGAACGCAATGTTGAATTCGGCCGCCGGGGTGATGTTGCCGTGGCAGGTGACCGCGCCGCCCATCACCACGATGCGCTTGATGCGCTCGGGCAGGGTCGGGTCCAGCTTCAGTGCCAGGGCAAGGTTGGTCAGCGGGCCCAGCATCACCAGCATCAGTTCGCCGGCGTGCTCGTGCGACAGGCGCAGGATGGCCAGTGCGGCGTGTTCGGCTTCAGCCTGGCGGCTCGGCGGCGGCAGGTCCACGTCGCCGTAGCCGTCACGGCCATGCACGTGGGCAGCGTCAACGGAGGGATGCAGCAGCGGATCCGGGCTGCCGGCAAACACCGGTACGTCGGTGCGGCCGACGATGTCGCAGAGCTTGAGGGCGTTGCGGACGGTGTACTGCAGGCCGACATTGCCGGCGGCGATGGTCAGGGCGACCACGTCATGCCGCTCGTCGGCAAAGGCCATCAGCAGGGCCAGGGCGTCGTCCACACCGGGGTCGGTGTCGATCAACAGGGGGATCTTGTGGGTCATCGTTGCCGTCTTCAGATCGGCAACGAAGTGTGGACCGGGATGATGACCGTTGCAAGTACGGGGGTTGGGGTTCGGCAGGGCTGCGCCCTGCACCCGCCGAATCAACGACAAACGCCAGAGCAACGGCAAAAGCGGGTTTCCTGGGGGATGGCGGGGTGGGTCCGGTTGCGGGGGACGCCGTAAACCCATCCTTGGGGGCTTGGCCGCGGCATCCATGCCGCGGACACCCCCGCAACCGGACCCACCCCGCCTTCGACAGTTTTTCGCGGCTGTTGGTGGGTGTCGACCTTGGTCGACACATCCATGCAATGCGTGGATGAACATGGAGTAGATCCACGCCACGCGTGGATGCGTGGATGCGTGGATGCGTGGACCAAGGTCCACACACATCAAGGTGGCGCTACGCCGAGGCGTAACGCACGGCGGTGCCGATCCAGCGCTGCACCACACGATCGGCCAGCGCGGGTTGCTGGTCCAGCAGGCGCTCGGCCAGGTCATGCACGCCGGGCAGCAGGCCGGCGTCGCGGGCCAGGTCGGCGATGCGGAAACCGGCCAGGCCGGTCTGCCGGGTACCCAGCAGTTCGCCGGGGCCGCGCAGTTCCAGATCCTTTTCGGCGATGACGAATCCATCGTTGGTTTCGCGCATGGTCTGCAGGCGCTCGCGTGCCATCTGCGAAAGCGGGGCCTGGTACAGCAGCACGCAGCGCGATACCGCAGAACCACGGCCGACGCGGCCGCGCAGCTGGTGCAGCTGGGCCAGGCCCAGGCGCTCGGCGTTCTCGATCACCATCAGCGAGGCGTTCGGCACATCCACGCCCACTTCAATTACCGTGGTCGCCACCAGCAGGTCGATGTCGCCGGCCTTGAACGCCACCATCGTCGCCAGCTTTTCGGCGGCTTTCAGGCGGCCATGCACCAGCCCCACGCGCACGCCCGGCAACAGCGCCTGCAGCGATTCGTAGGTGGCCTGCGCCGGGGTGGCATCCAGTTCTTCGCTTTCCTCGATGAGGGTGCACACCCAGTACACCTGCCGCCCTTCCTGGCAGGCCAGTGCGATGCGCTCGATCAGCTCGGGACGACGATCGTTGTTGAGCGCGACGGTCTGCACCGGGGTACGGCCCGGCGGCAGTTCGTCGATGGCCGACACATCCAGGTCCGCGTATTCGGACATCGCCAGCGTGCGCGGAATCGGCGTGGCGGTCATCACCAGCTGGTGTGGCACGCTGTTGCCGCCCGCGCCCTTGTCGCGCAGCGCCAAGCGCTGGTGCACGCCGAAGCGGTGCTGCTCGTCGACGATGGCGAGCGCCAGATCCTGGAACACCACCGCCTCCTGCATCAGCGCGTGGGTACCGACCACCACCTGCGCTTCGCCGCTGGCGACCTGCTCCATCACCTTGGCGCGCGCCTTGCCGGTGACTTTGCCGGCCAGCCAGGCGATGCGCACACCGAGCGGTTCCAGCCAGCCGCGCAGGTTGTTGAGATGCTGTTCGGCCAGCAGTTCGGTGGGCGCAGCCAATGCAACCTGCTTGCCCTGCTCCACCGCCAGCATCGCCGCCAGCGCGGCGACCACGGTCTTGCCGGAGCCCACATCGCCCTGCACCAGCCGCAGCATCGGGCTGGGCCGCGCGAGGTCCTCGCGGATCTGCTTGAACACGCGCGCCTGTGCGCCGGTCAGGGCGAACGGCAGCTGCTTCAGCAGCGCCTTGGCCAGTTTGCCGGGGCCGGCCAGCGGCGGCGCATGGTGCGCCTGCAACGCGATGCGCTGGCGACGCAGGCTGAGGTGGTGGGCCAGCAGCTCTTCCATCGCCAGGCGGCGCTGCGCCGGGTGGGTGCCGGCGGCCAGCGCGGCCAGATCGGCATCTGGTGGCGGCCGGTGCACGGTCAGCAGCGCGCTGCGCAGTGACGGCAGGCCGAGGCCATCGAGCCAGCCGCTGGGCAGCAGTTCCAGCGCGCTTTCCTCGGGCAGGCGGTCCAGCGCCTGGCCGATCAGCTTGCGCATGGTCATCGGACCGACGCCTTCGACGGTGGGATACACCGGGTCGAGGCGGTCGCCGAGTTCGGGATCGTCGTTGCGGCCCAGCACCTGGTAGCTGGGGTGGACGATTTCCAGGCCGAGCTGGCCCGGTTTGGGCGTGCCGAAGCAGCGCAGCCGATTGCCGACCGCGAACTGGCCGACCTGCTGCTGGCGGAAGTGGAAGAAGCGCAGCACCAAAGTGCCCCGCCCTTCGTCTTCCACCGCCACTTTCAGCATCGGCCGGTAGCGCATGCCGCGCTCGACCGCGACCACCCGCCCTTCCACCTGCGCCGGTACGCCGTTGCGCAGGTCTTCGATGCGGGTCAGCCGGGTCCGGTCTTCATAGCGCAGCGGCAGATGAAGCCAGAGATCCTGCAGGGTGGCCAGGCCACGCGCCTGCAGTTTGGCGGCCACGGCCGGACCGACGCCCGCGAGCATCGCCAGGGATGCTTCGCCGGACGGTGACAGGACCGGGGTGACCGCCGCCTTGCGTGCCACGTGGCGGTCAGTCGATGACCATCACCGCGTCGACCTCGAAGTTGGCGCCCTTGGGCAGGCCGGAGACTTCGATGGTGGAACGGGCCGGGTACGGGGCCTGAAAGTAGTCCTGCATGACCGCGTTGACCTTGGCGAACTCGCCCAGATCGGTCAGGTACAGGCCCAGACGCACGACCTTGTCCAGCGAGCCGCCAGCGGCTTCGGCCACGGCCTTGAGGTTGTCGAAGGCGCGGCGGGCCTGTGCTTCGACGTCGCCGGCGCCGACGATGTCGCCGGTGGCCGGGTCGAGCGGGATCTGGCCGGAGAAGTACACGGTGTTGCCGGCGCGCACGGCCTGCGAGTACGGGCCGATGGCGGCGGGGGCCTTTTCGGTGTTGATGATCTGGCGGGACATGGGTCGCTCCGGTGCTTGGGGGAAAACAGAGCGGTGATTGTACCGGCTGGGGGTGCATCCACGCATGGCGTGGATCTACCGCACCGCTCCGGTAGTGCCGGCCGTTGGCCGGCAATCGCGACGCCGTCGAGGATCCATGGGTTGCCGGCCAGCGGCCGGCACTACCGGTCCGCGCAGGACCTACTGGCGGCGTACCGACTGCACAACCGACAGGCGGCGCAGGCGGCGCATCACCTCGGCCAGGTGGTTGCGGTCGCGTACCTGGATATTGAACGCCAGCACGGCGGCGTTGAAGTCGCGGTCCAGGTAGTCCACGCGCTCGATGTTGGAATGGCTCTGGGCGATGGCAGCGGCCAGCTGCGCCAGCACGCCGGTGCCGTTCTCCACTTCCACCACCAGCGAAGTGTCGTAGTCGCCGGAGACGGTGGTGTCCCAGCCGATCGGCACCCAGCGCTCGGGCGACTTGCGCAGCTCGGCCAGGTTCGGGCAGTCCATGCGGTGCACCACGATGCCCTTGCCGGCGGTGTGGTAGCCCATGATCTCGTCGCCGGGAATCGGCTGGCAGCAGCCGGCGAAGGTGACCACGCCGCGCTCGCTGCCGTTGATCAGGATCTTTTCCTGCGAATGGTGGCGCGAATGCGGGCCGCCACGCAGTTCGGCGTAGGCCATCAGCGCCTGCGCGGCCTGGGTCGGCATCCAGTTGCCCAGCGCCACCTCGGCCAGCAGCGCCTCCAGACGCGGGAAACGGTGCTCGGCCAGGAACGCATCCAGGCGCCCCTTCGGCAGCCGTTCCAGCGACGAATCCATCGCCTCCAGCGCACGGTCGAGCATGCGGTGGCCGAGCTGCACGGCATCTTCGTGCTCCAGCTGCTTGAGCTGGTGGCGGATGGCAGTGCGCGCCTTGCTGGTGACCACGAATTCCAGCCACTGCGGTTTCGGCGTGGCCGAGCGTGCGGTGATGATCTCCACCGACTGCCCCGACACCAGCTTGGTGCGCAGTGGCACCAGTTTCTTGTCAACGCGCGAGGCCACCGCCATGTTGCCGACATCGGTATGCACGGCGTAGGCGAAATCGAGCGCGGTGGAATTGCGCGGCAGGGCCAGGATCTTGCCCTTCGGCGTGAACAGGTAGACCTCGTCCGGGAACAGGTCGACCTTGACGTTGTCGAGGAACTCCAGCGAGGAGCCGGCAGCGCGCTGCGAGTCGATCAGCTCGACGATCCAGGCGTGGGCACGGCTCTGCGCGCTGTTGGGCGAATCGCCACCAAACTTGTAGGTCCAGTGCGCGGCCACGCCGCGCTCGGCGATCAGGTCCATTTCCTCGGTACGGATCTGCACTTCGATCGGCGAGCCGTACGGCCCGAACAGCACGGTGTGCAGCGACTGGTAGCCGTTGGCCTTGGGAATGGCGATGAAATCGCGGAAGCGGCCATCCAGCGGTTTGAAGGTGGCATGCACCGAACCCAGCGCGTGGTAACAGCTGGGCACGCTGCGCACGACCAGGCGGAAGCCGAACACGTCCATCACCTGGTCGAAGGATTTGTTCTCGTCGCGCATCTTGTTGTAGATGCTCCACGGGGTCTTGATGCGGCTGATCAGCCGATGCTCGATCCCCTCCTTGGCCAGGCGCTGCGACAGCTGCACTTCCACCTGCGCCATCGCCTCGCGGCGCACCACCGGCTGGCTGCGGATGTGTTTTTCAATGATGGCGTGGCGCCACGGGTAGAGCGCCTTGAAGCCGAGGTTCTGCAGCTCGCTCTTGACCAGGCTCATGCCCAGGCGCTGGGCGATGGGCGCGTAGATCTCCAGCGTCTCGCGGGCGATGCGGCCGCGCGCTTCGCGGCTCTGCGCGCCCAGCGTGCGCATGTTGTGCAGGCGGTCGGCCAGCTTGATCATGATCACGCGCAGGTCGCGCGACATCGCCAGCAGCATCTTGCGGAAGCTCTCGGCGGCCGCTTCCTGGCGGTCGCGGAACTTCAGCTTGTCCAGCTTGGTGACGCCGTCGACCAGTTCGGCCACGGCTTCGCCGAACTCGGCAGCCAGCGCCTCGCGGGTGAGCGGGGTGTCTTCGATGGTGTCGTGCAGGATCGCGGCGATCAGCGCTTCCACGTCCAGGCCGAGCTCGGCCAGCACCTGGGCCACGGCCACCGGATGGGTGATATAGGGCTCGCCCGACTTGCGCGTCTGCCCAGCGTGCGCGGAGGCACCGACTTCCCAGGCACGGCGCAGCAGCGGCAGCTGTTCCGGCGGCAGGTAATGGGCGGCGCGTTCAAGCTGGAGGACGTAGTCGGGTACGGCGGCAGCGGGGGCTGCGGCGACCTTGGCAGTGGGGCCTGGGTTCATGCCCGAAGCCTATTCCAGCGCGACGTTTACGGCAAATCCTGAATGCGAAACAGCCCGCACGGGGCGGGCTGTTCGGCGATCCAGCAATGACGTTGATCGATGCGATCAATCGTCGTTCTTGGACATGTCTTCGTCGGCGACCACTTCGGCGGCAGCCCACTCCAGCGCTTCGCGCTCGGCGCGCTCACGCTCGGCCTTCTCGACTTCGTCGATCAGCGCGTTGTCGATCTTGCGGGCGGCGATTTCGCGCAGCGCCAGCACGGTCGGCTTGTCCTCGGTCTCGCTGTTGTCCAGCGTGGCCTGCACGCCGTTGGCGAGCTGGCGGGCACGCTTGGAAGCCATCATGACCAGTTCGAAACGGTTGTTAACGACTTCCAGGCAATCTTCTACGGTGATGCGGGCCATACGGGCTCCCGGCGACCGGTCGGCCGCTCAGTCGAATGAGGGAAAGGGGACGGAGTGTACTGGCAGGGGCTGGACAAAATCAAGCCAACCCCCACCCGATTCTTTTGGAATCAGTCAGTTGCACCCGGATCTGGGGTCAGCAGGGCCTGGATCAGGCCGGCGTGGCGGACCTTCTGGGCCTCCCGGCGCAGGCGGCTGGCGGTGAAGATGGCGCACAGCTCGTCCACGGCGGTGTCGAACACCTCGTTGACGATGACGTAGTCGAACTCGTTGAAGTGCAGCATTTCATCGCGTGCCGCGCCCAGGCGCTGGGCGATGACCGCCTCGCTGTCCTGGCCGCGCTTGCGCATGCGGTCCTGCAGGGCCTGCTTGGACGGCGGCAGGATGAACACGGTGACCGTGCCCGGCACCAGCTGGCGCACCTGCTGCGCACCCTGCCAGTCGATTTCCAGCAGCACGTCCTGGCCGGCGGCCAGCTGCGGCTCCACCGACTGCCGGGCGGTGCCCTTCCAGTCGCCGTGCACCCAGGCATGCTCGAAGAAGTCGCCGGCGGCGATCATTTCCTCGAACCTCTCCGCAGAGACGAAATGGTAGTGCTGGCCGTTCACTTCACCCGGGCGCATCGCGCGCGAGGTGAAGGAGATCGACAGGGCGATCTGCGGGTCACGCGCCAGGGTGGCATTGACGATGCTGCTCTTGCCGGCACCGGACGGGGCGGCAACGATGTACAGCGTGCCGCGCGCAACGGCGTCCGACGGCTTCGACGCGGCGCTCATGCGGGGGATCCAACGGGTTGATTTCGCAAAATTTTTCCTCGGTGTTCCAGATCCGGCGCGGAGGATCGCGCCAGGACGGCGGGGGCTGCGCGGAACATCCTGGAACCAGGCCCGGCAGACGCTTTCCCCGGGGGGCGGGCACGCAACTTTACCAGAGCGGCCCCGTCGCGCGCCCGTCTGGCGGGCGCCGGGCCTTGTGCCACATGGGCGTACGGGGGCCTGTGCTATAACCGGGCCGTACCCAACGACAGCCCGGAGGCCTGCGCCTCCCCGCCATCCCAGGAGAACGGCATGCCATCGATGAGCCGCCGCCAGTTCCTGAAAGTGACCGGGACAACCCTGGTCGGCTCCAGCCTGGCATTGATGGGCTTCGCGCCCGGCATCGCGCTCGCGGAGGTCAGGCAGTACAAGCTGACCCGCGCGACCGAGACCCGCAACACCTGTACCTACTGTTCGGTGGCCTGCGGCATCCTGATGTACAGCCTCGGCGATGGTGCCAAGAACGCCGAGCCGAGCATCTTCCATATCGAAGGCGACCCGGACCATCCGGTGAACCGCGGCACGCTGTGCCCGAAGGGCGCCGGCCTGGCCGACATCATCCACAGCAAGTCGCGCCTGCTCTACCCCGAGTACCGCGCGCCGGGCTCGAACGAGTGGAAGCGGCTGAGCTGGGACGATGCGCTGGACCGCATCGCGCGGCTGATGAAGGAAGACCGCGATGCCAACTTCGTGCAGAAGAACGAGGCCGGGCAGACGGTCAACCGCTGGCTGACCACCGGCATGCTGGCGGCCTCGGCCACCAGCAATGAAACCGCGGTGCTGACCCACAAGGTCGTGCGCTCCCTTGGCATGTTGGCATTCGACAACCAGGCACGTGTCTGACACGGCCCGACGGTGGCAGGTCTTGCCCCGACGCTAGGCCGTGGTGCGATGACGAATCACTGGGTCGACATCAAGAATGCCGACCTGATCCTGATCATGGGTGGCAATGCCGCCGAGGCGCACCCGTGCGGGTTCAAATGGGTGACCGAGGCCAAGGCACACAACAAGGCACGCCTGATCGTGGTCGATCCGCGATTCAACCGCTCGGCCGCGGTGGCCGACGTGTACGCGCCGATCCGCACCGGTACCGACATCGTGTTCCTGGGGGGCCTGATCAACTACCTGCTGACCGAGGACCGCATCCAGCACGAGTACGTGCTGAACTACACCGACATGTCGTTCCTGGTGAAGGACGAGTTCGCCTTCAAGGACGGCCTGTATTCGGGCTACAACGAAGAGAAGCGCAGCTACGACCGCTCCAGCTGGGACTACGCCTACGGTGATGATGGCTTCGTGCGCAGCGACCCGACGCTGAAGGACCCGCGCTGCGTCTACAACCTGCTCAAGCAGCACTATGCGCGCTACACGGTGGAGATGGTCGAACGCATCTGCGGCACGCCGGCCGACAGCATC
Source organism: Stenotrophomonas sp. YJH_SMC_80 (assembly GCF_059372495.1). Taxonomy (NCBI): domain Bacteria; kingdom Pseudomonadati; phylum Pseudomonadota; class Gammaproteobacteria; order Lysobacterales; family Lysobacteraceae; genus Stenotrophomonas; species Stenotrophomonas sp. YJH_SMC_80. Next base: position 198,816 of record NZ_JCAFVP010000001.1, on the reverse strand, counting down.
CGCCAGATCTGGGACATGATCGCGTCCACCGCCGGCAAGGACAAGGCGATGACCATCCTGTACGCGCTGGGCTGGACGCAGCACTCGATCGGCGCGCAGAACGTGCGTGCCGGCACCATGGTGCAGCTGCTGCTGGGCAACATCGGCGTGGCCGGTGGCGGCATGAACGCCTTGCGCGGGCATTCCAACATCCAGGGCCTGACCGACATCGGCCTGATGTCCGACCTGCTGCCCGGCTACCTGACCCTGCCGAAACAGGACGAGCAGGACTACGAGGCCTACATCGCCAAGCGCACGCAGAAGCCGCTGCGCGCCAACCAGATGTCGTTCTGGCAGAACTACCCGAAGTTCCACGTCAGCCTGATGAAATCGTGGTGGGGTGACGCCGCCACCGCCGACAACAACTGGTGTTTCGATTACCTGCCCAAGCTCGACAAGCCGTACGACATGCTGCAGGCGTACGAGCTGATGAACGAAGGCAAGATCCACGGCTACATCTGTCAGGGCTTCAATCCGCTGGCCTCGGCGCCGAACAAGGGCAAGCTGATCAGCGCGTTCTCCAAGCTGAAGTTCATGGTCAGCATGGACCCGCTGGAAACCGAGACCATCGCCTTCTGGCAGAACCACGGTGCGTTGAACGACGTCGACCCGAGCACGATCCAGACCGAAGTATTCCGCCTGCCGACCACCTCCTTCGCCGAGGAGAACGGCGCGGTGGTGAATTCCTCGCGCTGGCTGCAGTGGCACTGGAAGGGTGCCAACCCACCAGGAGAAGCACGCAGCGACATCGAGATCATGTCCGAGCTGTTCCATCGCATCAAAGCGATGTACGAGAAGGACGGCGGTGCGTGGTGGGAGCCGGTGCGCGACCTGGCCTGGAACTACGCCAACCCTGAGGTACCCACGCCCGAAGAACTGGCGATGGAATACAACGGCAAGGCGCTGGCCGACGTGTTCGATCCGAAGGACCCAACCAAGCTGGTGCGCAAGGCCGGCGAGCAGCTGGCCGCATTCGGCGACCTGCGCGACGACGGCAGCACCGCCTCCGGCTGCTGGATCTACATCGGTGCCTGGGGCCCGACCGGCAACATGATGGCGCGGCGTGACAACAGCGACCCCACCGGCATCGGCAACACGCTGGGCTGGGCCTGGGCGTGGCCGGCCAATCGTCGCGTGATGTACAACCGCGCCTCGTGCGACGTCGCCGGAAAGCCATTTGATCCGCGGCGCACGCTGCTGGCGTGGAACGGGAAAAACTGGGGCAGCGTGGACGTGCCCGACTTCAAGGCCGACGAAGATCCCGCCGGCGGAATGGGCCCGTTCATCATGAACCCGGAGGGCATCGCGCGCTTCTTCGCCAAGGCCGGCATGGCCGAAGGCCCGTTCCCGGAGCACTACGAACCGTTCGATACACCGCTGCGCAGCAACCCGCTCAGCCCCGGCCAGGCACTGACGCTGAACAACCCGGCCGCCCGCGTATTCGCCAGCGATCGCGCACAGATCGGTTCGCCGGACGAGTTCCCGCATGTGGCCACCACCTACCGCCTGACCGAGCATTTCCACTTCTGGACCAAGCACGGCAAGTTGAACGCCATCATCCAGCCCGAGCAGTTCGTCGAGATCGGCGCGGCGTTGGCCGACGAGCTGGGTATCAACAACGGCAGCCGCGTGCGGGTCAGTTCCAAGCGCGGCCACATCGAAGCGGTCGCCATGGTGACCAAGCGCATCAAGGCCCTGCAGATCGATGGCCGGACCGTGCACCAGGTGGGCGTGCCGATCCACTGGGGCTTCCTCGGTGCGGCCAAGCCCGGATACATCGCCAATACGCTGACCAACGCCATCGGTGACGGCAACTCGCAGACGCCCGAATCGAAGTGCATCCTGGTCAAGGTCGAGAAGGTGTAGGAGACACGCCATGTCACTGCAATCCCTGGACATCATCCGCCGCTCGGCCACCACCACGCCCTCGCCGGAGGCGCGTGGTGCGCACACCGGCCAGGTCGCCAAGCTGATCGATGTGAGCAAGTGCATCGGCTGCAAGGCCTGCCAGGTCGCCTGCATGGAGTGGAATGACCTGCGCGACGAAGTGGGCAGCTGCGTTGGCAGCTATGACAACCCGCCCGACCTGAGCGAACAGTCGTGGACGGTGATGAAGTTCCGCGAGTACGAGGACGAGAAGGGCAAGCTGGAGTGGCTGATCCGCAAGGAAGGCTGCATGCACTGCAGCGATCCGGGCTGCCTGAAGGCCTGCCCGTCGCCCGGTGCCATCATCCAGTACGCCAACGGCATCGTCGACTTCCAGGAAGAGAACTGCATCGGCTGCGGCTACTGCGTGACCGGTTGTCCGTTCGACGTGCCGCGCATCTCCAAGAAGGACCACAAGGCCTACAAGTGCACGCTGTGTTCGGACCGGGTGGCGGTGGGCCAGGAACCGGCCTGCGTGAAGACCTGCCCGACCGGCGCGATTACCTTCGGCAGCAAGCAGGCGATGACCGAGCATGCGGCCGGACGCGTGGAAGACCTGAAATCGCGCGGCTACGAGAATGCCGGCCTGTACGATCCGCAGGGCGTCGGCGGCACCCACGTGATGTACGTGCTGCAGCACGTGGACAAGCCGGAGCTGTATGCCGACCTGCCCAAGGATCCGCGCATCAGCCCGATGGTGGAGGTGTGGAAGGGCGTGGCCAAGCCGCTGGGCGTGCTGGCGATCGCCGCCACCGCCTTCGCCGGCTTCCTGCATTACATCGGCATCGGCCGCAACACGGTCAATGACGAGGAAGAAGAGGAAGCCGAGCACGAGGCGAAGAAGATCGAAGAGGAGCAGCGGCCATGAAGTACGCCCCGCACCCGCGCCAGATCATCCGCTACCGCGCACCGACCCGCATCAACCACTGGATCGTGGCGATCTGCTTCGTGCTGACCGCGCTGTCCGGGCTGGCGCTGTTCCACCCTGCCCTGTTCCCGTTGACCCAGCTGTTCGGTGGCGGCCCCTGGACGCGCATCCTGCATCCGTTCATCGGGCTGGCCATGGTGGTGGGCTTTGCGCTGCTGGCGTTCCGCATGTGGCGCGACAATCTGCCGACCGCCGACGATCGCGCATGGATGCGCGGCATGCGCGATGTACTGCGCAACGAGGATGAGAAGCTGCCGCCGGTGGGCCGTTTCAATGCCGGCCAGAAACTGCTGTTCTGGGCCATCATCGGCTGCCTGTCGGCGCTGCTGCTGACCGGCTTCGTGATCTGGCGGCAGTACTTCAGCCACTTCTTCCCGATCGGGGTGATCCGCTTCTCGGTGCTGGCCCATGCGCTGTTCGGCTGGGTGCTGGTGTGCGCGATCGTGGTGCACATCTATGCGGCGATCTGGATCAAGGGCTCGGTGCGGGCGATGACCCAGGGCAAGGTGACCTATGGGTGGGCGTACAAGCACCACCGGCAGTGGTTCAGGGACATCCTGCGCGGGCGGCGGGAAGAGGGGTAGCGGCAGGGCCTGCGGCCCTGCACCCGCAGAGGCAAGGTCAACGTCAAAAGCTGGCTATACGTGGGTTGGCGGGGCACTGTGGATTTGCGGGGACGCCGTGAACCCGTCCCTGGGGGCTTGGCCGCGGCATCCATGCCGCGGACACCCCGCAAACCCACAGTGCCCCGCCTTCGACAGTTTCCCGTTGCTGGTGGGTGTCGACCTTGGTCGACACGATGAACATGGCAACGACCGAAACCGGTTTTTGTAGAGTCGAGCCGTGCTCGACTGCTTTGCTCGACTGCGTTGTTTGAACCCGCTGGACGCGAGCGCCGACAACGGCGAGGATGGAGGCCGGTTCTTCTGGCTGGCCCTGCATGGCGCAACGCATCCTTGAACCCGGTGAGATCGAGACGCTCGCCTCGCGCGATGTGCCGCGCATCATCCTGCCCGATATCGAGTCACTGTTCGCTGAGCGCGCGACGCGCCTGCGCAGCCTGGCCGCGCACAGTGCCATCGGCGGTTACCTGCAGCTGCTGGCGGCGTTGGCCGATGCACAGCAGGCGCTGCTGGATGAACTGACACCGCAGCAGCGCGAGGCACTGCAGTCGCAGGCGCGCGCGCAGCAGTCGAGTGCGGCGGCCGGTGCCGGCATGCCGTTGCGGCCGGCCAACACGCTTCAGCTGGATGGATGCTGGCGCGACTGGCTGCGCACGCTGTGCCAGCACTGTGCCGACGAAGCCGGGCTGCCGGTGGAAACCCGGCAGGAGCTGCAACGCGTCGCCGCGGCCGACGACGCCTGGCTGGATGCGCAGGCGCACGCGGTGCTGGAGCGCGATGACGCGCCGTCGGTGGATGCGGTCGCTGCGCTGCTGGTGATGAACGCACTGCAGGTTTACTGGGCGGTCCTCGCAGCCAGCTTCCGCCCTACCGACCTGAAGCCGCTGGCTGATGCGCCAGGGCTGTGCCCGCTGTGCGGCACGTTGCCGGTGACCAGCGTGGTGCAGGCACGCGCACCCTATGCGTCCTACCGTTACCTGTCGTGCTCGCTGTGCGCCTGCCAGTGGCACTACGTGCGCGTGCAGTGCAGCCAGTGTGGTGCCGCCGGCAAGGACATCGCCTATCGCGCCCTGGCCGATGTGGACGGCGACAGCGGCGAGGCGGTGCGCGAGAGCGCGGTGCGTGCCGAAACCTGCGACCACTGTCACAGCTACCGCAAGATCCTGTATCTGGAAAAGGACCCGTCACTGGAGCCGGTGGCCGATGACCTCGGCACGCTGGCGCTGGATCTGCTGCTGGCCGAGGAAGGCTATGCGCGTGCCAGCCAGAATCCTCTGCTGTGGCAATCCGACGGCGATTGAGGCGATGACAGCCATGCCCCCCGCCCCGGCATCGGCCGCCGCCCTGCCCTCGCTGGACCGGGTGCTGCGCCTGCCTGCACTGGCGCCACTGATCGAAGGCCACGGTCGAAGCCGCATCACCCAGCTGCTGCGTTCGCACCTGCAGGTGCTGCGTGAGCGTGTAAGCGCCAGCCAGTTGTCGACCGCGCAGCTGCAGGAAGCGGTCGACGGCCCGGCGCTGGTGGCAGCGGTCGAGGCCGAACTGGCAGCCGATGCACGGCTGGACCTGCAACCGATGTTCAACCTGACCGGCACCGTACTGCATACCAACCTGGGTCGCGCATTGCTGCCCGAGGCCGCGGTGCAGGCAGTCACCCGCGCGATGACCGCGCCGGTCGATCTGGAGTTCGACGTCATCCGTGGCCGTCGCGGCGACCGCGATGCGCGGGTACAGGCACTGATCTGCGAGCTGACCGGTGCCGAAGCCGCCACTGTGGTCAACAACAATGCGGCGGCGGTCCTGCTGCTGCTCAACAGCCTGGCCAACCGCCGCGACGTGGTGGTGTCGCGCGGCGAGCTGGTGGAGATCGGTGGCGCCTTCCGCATTCCCGACGTGATGCGCAGCGCCGGCGCGCGGCTGCTGGAAGTAGGTACCACCAACCGCACCCATCCGGCCGACTTCACCAACGCCATCGGCGCGCGCACAGCGCTGCTGATGGAGGTGCACGCCAGCAACTACGCGATCAGCGGATTCACTGCCAAGGTCGACACCGCGGCGATGGCCGCGATCGCGCACGAACATGGCCTGCCGCTGGTGGTGGACCTGGGCAGTGGCAGCCTGTGCGATCTGGCCACGTTCGGCCTGCCGCACGAACCCACCGTGCAGGAAACGCTGACGGCCGGCGCCGATCTGGTTTCGTTCAGCGGCGACAAGCTGCTGGGTGGCCCGCAGGCCGGCATCATCGCCGGTCGCGCGGACCTGATCGCGCGGATCAACCGCAACCCGCTGAAGCGGGCACTGCGCATGGACAAGATGGGCCTGGCCGCACTGGAGGCGGTGCTGGCCCTGTACCGCGAACCCGAGCTGCTGGCACAGCGGCTGCCGACACTGCGCACGCTCTCGCGCACGCAGGATGACATTGATGCGCAGGCCCAGCGCCTGCTGCAGCCGATGCGTGCCTCGCTCACGGCGGACTACACCCTCGGGCCCGCTTCGATGCACAGCCAGATCGGCAGCGGCGCCCAGCCACAGGCGCAGCTGGCCAGCGCCGGACTGCGCATTACCAGCGCACGCCGTGGCGGACTGGATCGCCTGGCCAAGCGCCTGCGTCAGCTGCCGCGACCCGTGCTGGGCCGCATTGCCGATGACGCGCTATGGCTGGACCTGCGCTGCCTGGAACCGGCCGACGAAGCCGACTTCCTCGCCCAGTGGAGCACGCTGCAGGCATGATCGTCGGCACCGCCGGGCATATCGACCATGGCAAGACCAGCCTGGTGCGGGCACTGACCGGCATCGAAACCGATCGCCTGCAGGAAGAGCGTACGCGTGGTATTTCCATCGAACTGGGCTATGCCTATGTTCCTGTGGAACGCAGGGACGGCACAGGTCCTGTCGCGACGCTGGGTTTCGTCGACGTGCCGGGCCACGAGCGCTTCGTGCACACGATGGTGGCCGGCGCCACGGGTATCGACGGCGCCCTGCTGGTCATCGCTGCCGACGACGGCGTGATGCCACAGACCCGCGAGCACCTGGCCATCCTGCAGCTGCTGGGCGTGAACCGCGGTGCGGTGGCGCTGACCAAGATCGACCGTGTGGATGCGGCGCGCCTGGCCCGGGTCGAGATCGAGGTCGCTGCCCTGCTGGCCGGCACGCCACTGCAGGATTCCCCTGTGTTCACCTGCAACAGCACCGCACCCGACGATGCTGGCATCAACGCGCTGCGTACCCAGCTGCACGCGTGGGCGGCGGACGATGCCAGCACGCGCCAGGCCGAACTGCGCAGCGAGCTGTTCCGCATGCCGGTGGACCGCGTGTTCTCGCTGGCCGGTCATGGCACGCTGGTGACCGGTGCAGTGCACGGCGGCATCGCCTCGGTGGGTGAGCATCTGCAGCTGATGCCGGCCGCCACTGAAGTGCGCATACGCAGCATCCACGCGCAGAACCAGGCCAGTGACCACGCGATGGCCGGGCAGCGCTGCGCGCTGAACCTGGCGGCCATCGCCCGTGATGACATTCGCCGCGGTGACTGGATCGCCGACGCACGCGCACTGCTGGCCACCACCCGCGTTGATGTGCGGTTGCGGCTGTCCGCGTTGGCCGCACCGTTGCGCGACTGGGCACCGCTGCATATCCACTGGGGCACGATGCACCGGCAGGCCCATGTGGTGCTGCTGGAGGACCGTGACCACGGTGACGGGCAGTTGGTGCAGCTGGTGTTCGATGCTCCGGTCTGTGCGATGTGTGGCGATCGCTTCATTGCCCGCGATTCAGCGGCCACCCACACGCTGGGCGGCGGCCTCGTGCTCGATCCGGACCCGCCACAGCGGCGCCGGCGCAGTCCTGCACGGCTCGCATGGCTGGGAGCACTGGAGCAACTGGCCGCGGGTGCGGGAATCGGCCCACTGTTGCAGCAGGCGCCCTTCGGCGTTGCCATGGCCGCGCTGCAGCGCTACTGCCGGCGCGCCGCCGACCGGATCGATCTTCCTGCAGACACGCGACGCATCGTCACCCGCGAAGACACGGTAGTCATCCTTGTGTCGCACTGGCAGGCATTGCGCGAGCAGGTGATCGCCTCACTGCGTGGATGGCATGAGCGACGCCCGGACGAACCCGGTGTCGACAGCGGCCGCCTGCAGCGCAGCACCCTGCCCGCTCTTGCAGCGAGCCTCTGGAATGCGCTGCTGCAGGACCTGCTGGACGACGGCAGCGTGCAACGCGTGGGTGCCTGGTGGCGCCTGCCCGGGCATGGCCATGCGCCACCGGAACGCGAGCGTCTGCTGCTGGAACGCGTGCTGCCGCAACTGCACGCCGGTCGCTTCGATCCGCCGTGGGTGCGCACCCTTGCTGCCGAGATCGGCCTGGCCGAAGACGAAGTCCGCGCCGTCCTGCGCCGCGCCACCGCACGTGGCGAGCTGTTCCAGGTGGTGCCGGACCTGTTCTATGCACCCGCGTGCATTGCGGAACTCGCCGCGATCGTCGCGCAGCTGTCACAGGCCAGCGGCACGGTGGATGCGGCCACGTTCCGCGATGCCATCGGCCTGGGCCGCAAACGCAGCATCCAGATCTTGGAGTTCTTCAATCGCGTTGGCTACACTCGACGCGTCGGTGACCAGCATCGGCCGCGCGGCGACCTGCAGTGGAACGCAGCCCGCGACTGAGCCCACCGGTACCGCCGTACTTTCGGAAGGCATGCGCATCCGGGCATGCGGCTGGGCTTCAAACCCAGTAGGGGGCGTCGATCGTTCCCTGGTAGGTTCGACTCCTGCTGCCTTCCGCCATTCGCGTTCCCGCAGGAGATGTCGGCATGGCCACGCACGCGCAGTCCCCCGCCCCTTCAACGGCCGATGCCCCGCAACGACTGACCTCTCTCGCGCATGGCGGCGGCTGCGGCTGCAAGATCGCGCCGGGCGTGCTGAGCGAACTGCTGCGTGGCGTTCCAGCACTTCCGGCACCGGCTGAGCTGCTGGTGGGCCGTGAGAACAGCGACGACGCCGCGGTGTATCGCCTCGATGACCGGCAGGCGATCGTCGCCACCACCGACTTCTTCATGCCGATCGTCGACGACCCGTTCGACTTCGGCCGCATCGCGGCCACCAACGCGCTGTCGGACCTGTATGCGATGGGCGCGCGCCCGCTGTTCGCACTGGCCATCGTCGGCATGCCGATCAACACGCTGCCGCAGGACACGATCCGCGGCATTCTGCAGGGTGGCGAACGCGCCAGCGCCGATGCGGGCATCGTGGTCGCTGGTGGCCACAGCATCGATTCGGTGGAACCCATCTACGGCCTGGCTGCGATCGGCGTGCTCGACCCGCAACGACTCAAGCGCAATGCCGATGCCCGCGCCGGCGACGTGCTGGTGCTGGGCAAGCCGTTGGGCGTGGGCGTGTATTCGTCGGCGCTGAAGAAGGAAGTGCTGGATGCCGACGGCTACCGGCAGATGATCGCGTCGACCACCCGCCTGAACACCGTGGGCGTGCCGCTGGCCGCGCTGGACGGTGTGCATGCCATGACCGACGTCACCGGCTTCGGCCTGCTCGGCCACCTGCTGGAAGTGTGCCGCGCCAGTGGTGTCGCTGCCGAGGTGGACAGTGCACAGGTGCCGCTGCTGCCGCAGGCGCTGGAGCTGCTGCAGCGTGGCTGCGTGACCGGCGCTTCCCACCGCAACTGGGCCTCGTATGGCGCCGAGGTGCGCTTCGCCGAGGGCTTGGCCGCCCATTGGCAGCCGCTGCTGACCGATCCGCAGACCAGCGGCGGACTGCTGGTGTCGTGCGCTCCGGAGGCGGTGGATGCAGTGCTGGCCTGCTTCCACGACGCGGGGTTCGGCCAGGCAGCCGTGGTCGGGCGTTTGAGCGAAGGAGCGCCGGGCGTCAGCGTGCGCTGATGCGCTGGAACGACAAGGGCGCCCAAAGGCGCCCTTGTCATTTTGCGGGGTGCAACATCACTCGATGTTCTGCACCTGTTCGCGGATCTGGTCGATCAGCACCTTCAGCTCCACCGCGGCATTGGACGTGCGGCTGTCCACCGACTTCGAGCCCAGCGTATTGGCTTCGCGGTTGAACTCCTGCAGCAGGAAGTCCAGGCGGCGACCGACCGGCTCGCGCTGCTTGAGCACGCGGCGGATCTCGACGATGTGGCTGCCGAGGCGGTCCAGCTCTTCATCCACGTCCAGCTTCTGCAGCCACAGGACCAGTTCCTGCTCGGCGCGGCCGGGGTCGACCGGGTGCGGCAGGTCGGCCAGGCGTGCGGCCAGCTTGGCGCGCTGGCCGTCGCGAATGGCCGGAATCAGCGTGCGGACTTCGGTGGCGATGCGTTCGATGCCGTCCACACGCTCGCTGATGGCCTCAGCCAACTTGCCGCCTTCGCGCTCACGGGCCTCGACGAAGCCATCCAGCACCTGGTCCAGCAGCGCCAGCGCCTCGACCTGCAGGGCGGCGGCGTCGGTGGCCTCGCCACGGGTCACGCCCGGCAGCTGCAGCAGGTCGGTGAAGCTGACCTGCAGGTTGGGGAAATCGGAGGTCAGGCGGTGCGCTAGGCGGCCCAGCTGGCCCAGCAGGGCCTCGTCCACCTGCAGGTTGGCCGCCGCTTCCGGCGCGCGCAGGCGCATCACCAGATCCAGCTTGCCACGGCTCAGGCGCGCGGCGATGCGCTCGCGCAGCTGCGGTTCCAGCGCCCGCAGCTCCTCGGGCAGGCGGGTGCCGACCTCCAGGAAGCGGTGGTTGACCGAGCGCAGCTCGCAGCCCAGCGTGCCCCACGGGGTGACCCGCTCGCCGCCGGCATAGGCGGTCATGCTTCGAATCATGGATTGTGTCCGGTGCGTGCAAAGGGGGAATGGTACCCTAGCGCCCTCACCAGAGCCCCCTTGCCCGCCCCGTGAAGGCCGCGGGCGTGGCGGCGTACTCCCTCGCCATTACGGAACCCGCACCATGTCCGATTCCCGCCCCAGCGGCCGCCAGCCCGACCAGCTCCGCCCGGTCGTCATCCAACGCGGCTTCACCCGCCACGCCGAAGGTTCGGTGCTGGTGTGCTTCGGTGAAACCCGTGTGCTGTGCACCGCCAGCGTCGAGAACCGCGTGCCGGGCTTCCTGCGCGGCAAGGGCGAAGGCTGGGTCACCGCCGAATACGGCATGCTGCCGCGCGCCACCCACACCCGCAGCGACCGTGAAGCGGCCCGTGGCAAGCAGGGTGGCCGCACCCTGGAGATCCAGCGACTGATCGGCCGCAGCCTGCGCGCCTGCGTGGATCGCAACGCGCTGGGCGAGCGCACCATCACCCTCGACTGCGACGTGCTGCAGGCCGACGGTGGCACCCGCACGGCCGCCATCACCGGCGCCTACGTGGCGCTGGTCGATGCGGTGAACGTGCTGATGAAGCGTGGCGACATCAAGCGCAACCCGATCCTGGGCGCAGTGGCCGCCGTATCGGTAGGCGTGTACCGCGGCACCCCGGTGCTGGACCTGGACTACGCCGAAGACAGCGACTGCGACACCGACATGAACGTGGTGATGAACGACGGTGGCGGCTTCATCGAGCTGCAGGGCACCGCCGAAGGCCACGCCTTCCGTCGCGATGAACTGGATGCGCTGCTGGGCCTGGCCGAAAAGGGCGTGGGCGAACTGCTGGCCGCTCAGCAGGCGGCGCTGTCGGCATGAACCGCCGCATCGCCCTGACCACCCTGGTGGTGGCCGACTATGACGAAGCCATTGCCTGGTACACCGGCAAGCTCGGCTTCGCACTGTTGGAGGACATCGACCAGGGCCACAAGCGCTGGGTGGTGGTCGGCCCGACCGACGGCAGCGCCGCCGCCCTGCTGCTGGCCCGCGCCAGCGACGAGGAGCAGCGCAGCCGCATCGGCAACCAGACCGGCGGCCGCGTCGGCTTCTTCCTCAACACCGACGACTTCCGCCGCGACCACGCGGCGATGGTCGCCGCCGGCGTCGAGTTCCTGGAAGCGCCGCGCGAAGAACCCTATGCAACGGTTGCGGTGTTCCGCGATCTGTATGGCAACACCTGGGACCTGCTGGAGCCCCGTCAATGAAGAAACTGGTACTGGCCAGCCACAACGCCGGCAAGCTGGTGGAGATGCAGGAGATCCTTGCCGATCTGCCGCTGCAGATCACCTCGGCCGCCGAACTGGGGCTGGGCGATGTGGAAGAGACCGGCCTGACCTTCGTCGAGAACGCGCTGCTGAAGGCGCGCGCGGCCTGCGAAGCGACCGGCCTGCCGGCGCTGGCCGATGATTCGGGCCTGATCGTCGATGCCCTCGGCGGTGCGCCGGGCCTGTACAGCGCACGCTATGCCGGCCACCCGACCAATGCTGCGGCCAACAATGCCAAGCTGCTGGACGCGATGGCCGACATTCCCGATGGCCAGCGCAGCGCCCGCTTCTATGCGGTGATCGTGCTGCTGCGCCACGCCACCGACCCGCAGCCGTTGATCTGTGAAGGCCGCTGGGAAGGCCAGATCATCCGCGAACTGCGCGGCACCAATGGTTTCGGCTACAACCCGGTATTCCTGGACACCACCCACGGCCTGACCGCCGCGGAAATGGAGCCGGCACTGAAGAACGCCATCAGCCACCGCGCCATTGCCCTGCAGCAGCTCAAGCAGCAGCTGGCGACGCTGTACTGACGCTACCCGATCGACCCAGGGAAGCCGGCCAGCGGCCGGCACTACCGAAGAAGCCCATGCCGCACGCCCACGACCACTGCAACCACCTGCCCGGCGAAGCCTGCTCCGCCGACCACGACAACCCGCCGCGGCTGGTGCCGCCACCGCTGTCGTTGTACGTGCACCTGCCGTGGTGCGTGCGCAAATGCCCGTACTGCGATTTCAATTCGCACCAGGCCAAGGGCGAGCTGCCGTTCGACGCTTATATCGATGCGCTGCTGCGCGACCTCGACCAGGACCTGCCGCTGGTCTGGGGCCGGGTGGTGCACAGCGTGTTCTTCGGTGGCGGCACGCCCAGCCTGTTCCCGCCGGAGGCGATCGACCGCTTCCTGCAACAGGCCAGCGCACGCCTGCGTTTCGCGCCCAATGCCGAAATCACCCTGGAAACCAACCCGGGCACCGCCGAACATGGCCGCTTCGACCGCTATCGCGCGGCCGGCGTGAACCGCCTCAGCTTCGGCATCCAGAGTTTCGACGATGCGATGCTCAAGCGCCTGGGCCGCATCCACGACAGTGGCGAAGCCGAGCGCGCGGTAAAGATGGCGCAGGACGCGGGCTACGACAACTTCAACATCGACCTGATGTACGCGCTGCCGGAACAGACCCTGGCCGGTGCCGAGGCCGACCTGGAACGCGCGTTCGCGCTGCAGCCGGCACACATCTCCCACTACCAGCTGACCCTGGAACCGAATACGGTGTTCTTCGCGCGGCCGCCGCAGGGCATTCCCGATGAAGACAACGCCTGGGACATGCAGGAACACTGCCAGGCATTGCTGGCACAGGCCGGTTTCGGCCAGTACGAGGTCAGCGCCTATGCGCGCCCCGGTCGGCAGAGCGCGCACAATCTGAACTACTGGCGCTTCGGCGACTACCTGGGCATCGGTGCCGGCGCGCACGGCAAGATCAGTTCCGGCGCCGAGGAGCATGTGCTGCGACGTTGGAAGCTGAAGCACCCGCAGGCCTACCTGGACAGCGCCGGCACGCCCGCCTCGTTCGGCGGCGACGATGTGATCGCGCCGGAGCGCCTGCCGTTCGAATACATGCTCAACCTGCTGCGCCTGCACGAAGGTTTCGGCCTGCGCGATTTCGAGTCGCGCACGGGGCTGCCGCGCAGCGTGCTGGACGCTCCCCTGGCCGAGGCCGTGCAGCGCGGCTGGCTGGAAGTCACGGATGGGCATGTGCAGCCGACCGAGCTGGGCCGCCGCTTCACCAACGACGTGGTAAGCCTGTTCCTGGAAGATTGATCCTCGCGTGACAGAGGGTTGTGCCGGCCGCTGGCCGGCAATCCGGTGGAGACATATCTGCCGGCCAGCGGCCGGCACTACCGTTCATCGGTTGGGCCAGGCCCGGCGGATGCGATTCACGTTCAGCCTAAAGTAGCGCCGACATCGGCCGACACGGTAGATTCACCAGATCGATCCGCGGGAATCCGGGTACCGCCTGCCGATGTCAGCTGTCTTTTCCATCACTCCTGCCGACAAGAACCGCCTGGCCGCCAGCGATCTGCCACCGCGGGTACGTGAGCTGCTGGGCGCGCTGATCGGCCTGTGCCGGCAGTCGCTGGCCGCGCCCCTGATCCTGACCGTCGAGGCGCTGGAGCAGACCCTGCTGCACGACGCCGACCGCGCACGCAATCCGCAGCAGCAGGCCGAGCTGATGGCCCAGCGTGGACAGCTGCACGCCTTCGCCGGCCATTTCGCCGATCGCATGCTCGATGCCGTGGCCGACGCCCTCGCGCGGTTGCGCGAACCGGTCAGCGGTGTCAGTACCAGTGCTGGGCCGCCAGCGCTGCCGGGCATGCTCGGGCTGTCGCTGGTTGATGAGCACGAAGTGGATCGCGACCTGCTGCTGACCGAGATGGTGCGGCGCGAAACCCTGCGTTCAACCAACACACTGAACCTGCTGGGCCAACGCCTGGGCGTACTGGCGGCGGCGCCGGCCTTCGAGGCCGACACCCTGCCGCTGGCACCGCAGGCACTGTGCGCGATGGTGCGCCGGATTGCCGAACAGGACGCGCTGAGCGTCGAGGTACAGCTGGCGCTGTATCGCAGTTTCGAACGGCAGGTGCTGGAACGGCTGGGCGATATCCTTGACCGTGCCAATGCCCTGCTGGCCCAGTCCGGTGTACTGCCGGGGCTGGTCTACACCCCCTACCTGGCACGCTCGTCGAGCACGCGGCGGATCATCACCCAGTCGGTGGGGGGCGGCCGCACCACGCAGCCGGCCAAGCGCACCGCAGCCCCCCTGACCGGCTGGAACGGTTCGGCACCGGCCGGCTCCTGGTCCAGCCTGGTACAGGACGCCTTCCACGAGGGCGGCGCAGCCGGCCCCGCCACGCCGGGCGTGACCACCTCCACCGGCAGTGCACTGCATGAGCTGCTGCAGCAGGCACGGCACGGCAGCCCTGCCCCGGGGGACAGCGGCGCGGTGCCCAGCGCGGCAGTCGACGCGGTACTCGCGCGCCTGCAGGCCCAGTCCAGTGCGGCAACCGGTGTGGCCGACCTGCAGGCTGCCGTGGTCGCGCAGCTGCGCAGCGAGCATGGTGCGCAGGCCCAGCTGGGCAGTCACGACCGGGACAACCTCGACCTGCTGCGCATGCTGATGCAGCAGGTGCAACAGCAGCAGCGTCCCGATCCAGTGCCGGCCGCGCTGCTGGCCCGCCTGCAGGTACCCCTGGCACGCGCCGCCATGGCCGATCCGGGCTTTTTCGTGCGCGACGAACACCCCGCGCGTGAGCTGCTCAATCAGATCGCCGAAGTCGGCGCCAACTGGCTGGGCGATGAGGATGTCGACCCGCAGCTGCTGCAGCGCATGGCGCAGAGCGTGCAGGGCCTGCTGGGGCAGGATGCGCGTGCGCCGGAAGTCTTTGCCGCCGCCAGTGAAGACGTGCAGCAGCACCAGCGCGCGGCGGCCCATCGTGCCGAACTGGCCGAGCGCCGCCATGTGGAAGCCGCGCGCGGCAAGGAACGATTGGAACTGGCCCGTCGCCAGGCCACCGCACAGATCGACCAGTGCTGCGACACCCGGTCGCCACCGCGCTTCGTGCAGACCTTGCTGCGCCAGGCCTGGGCCGATGCACTGACCCTCACCCGCCTGCGCCATGGCGACGATTCACCGCAATGGCAGGAGCGCCTGCAACAGACCGAGCGCATCGCTGCCATCACCGCGCAGGCCATCGACGCTCCCGGCGGCACCGATACCGCACTGGCAGCGGACGTGGAGGCCGCATTGCTGCAGGTCGGCTACCACGCCGAGGAAGCCGCCGCTGTCGCGCGCAGGCTGGCCACGCCCGGCGGCGAGGATGAAAGCACCTCGCGTACCGAGCTCAGCGCACGCCTCAAGGCACGTGCGCGCCTGGGCGAGCACGCCGGCACGAACAGTGGCGCCGCACCTGCCACGCCGCGCAGCAGCGCCGAAGAAGCGGCCTACCAACAGCTGTCCAGCCTGCCGTTCGGCAGTTGGTTCGACATCGACACGGGCGATGGCACGATGCGCCGCCAGCGCCTGTCCTGGTACAGCCTGCTGACCGGCCACGCGTTGTTCGTCAATGCGCGCGGGCAGAAGATCACCGATACCGACCTGGATGCGCTGGCACGGCAGATCAGTGCCGGGCGCGCGCAGCTGGTCACCGAAGACAAGGGCCGGCTGGTCGACCGTGCCTGGGAAGCCAGCCTCGGTGCGCTGCGCGCACTGGCCACGGCTCGCGCACAGGAGACCCCCGCATGAAAGCCGTACCGCCGCAGGACACCCGCCGCGCGCCGCGCCGCCAGGTCTCGGACCTGGTGCCGGTTACCGACCAGATGCGCGAGTGCGTGGTCGGGCGCCTCGGCAATGTCTCCGAAACTGGCATGCTGATGCTGGCCAGCATGCCGCTGCGCGAGGATGCGCTGTACCAGCTGCGCTTTCCCTTGCCATTGGGTGATGGCCGCCAGCAGGCCATCGACGTAGGCGTGCATCTGCTGTGGAGCGAGCCCGCACACGTTCCCGGGCAGAGCTGGACCGGCTTCCGCTTCCTGACCCTGTCGCGCGAACATCGGCAGCTGCTGCGGCAGTGGGTGGGCGAAGACAGCGACGAGGGACCGGTTTCGACGGCCTGAGTGCCGGTTCCGGCACAGCGGTTTTTCGCGGTATGCGGCAGAATCTAGGGCCGTTTTCCGTGTCGAGCCACCGCAATGATCCAGCAAGACCCCGGCGCCCTGTATTCCGACCACCTGGCCGTGCTGTGCCGACGCGCCGAACAGGCGCTGGCCCGCGGCGGCTTCGACCATCTGGTGGTGCCCAGCGGCACCCTGCACTACCAGGTGTTCGACGACCGCGACTACCCGTATGCGGTCAACCCGCAGTTCAAGGCCTGGCTGCCGCTGACCCGCGTGCCCAACAGCTGGATCGTGTTCACCCCGGGCAAGCGCCCGGCAGTGATCTTCCACCAGCCCTTCGACTACTGGCACGTGGTACCGGACGCCCCCAGTGGCTGGTGGGTGGAGCACTTCGACATCCACATCATCCGCAAGCCCGAAGAGGCGCTGGCCCTGCTGCCGGCCGACCCGTCGCGCTGCGCGATCCTGGGCGAGCCGCAGAGCGCGCTGGGCAACTACGTGCCGAACAACCCGGCGCCGGTGGTGAACTACCTGGAATGGCACCGAGGCAGCAAGACGCCGTATGAAATCGCACTGATGCGCCAGGCCCAGGTGCTGGGCGTGCGCGGCCACCGCGCCGCCGAGGCCGCGTTCCGCAACGGTGCCGACGAATTCAGCATCCACATGGCGTACTGCCAGGCCGTCGGCCAGGATGCCAACGAGCTGCCCTACGGCAACATCGTGGCGTTGAACGAACACGCCGCCGTGCTGCATTACACCGAGCTGGGCCGCAAGGCACCGCAGCCGCTGCGCAGCTTCCTGATCGACGCCGGCGCCAGTGCGCACGGCTACGCCAGCGACATCACCCGCACCTACGCCGCGCAGGGCCACGACGAATTCGCCGCGATGATTGCGGCCGTCGACGCCGCCCAGCAGCAGATGTGTGCAGCGGTGCGCCCGGGCTTCGACTACAAGCAGCTGCACGTGGACGCACATCTTTCGCTGATGGGCGTGCTGAAGGACTTCGGCGTGATCAAGGTGTCGCCGCAGACCGCGCTGGAGACCGGCGTCAGCGCCGCATTCTTCCCGCACGGCATCGGCCACCTGATCGGCCTGCAGGTGCACGACGTGGCCGGCTTCGCGGCCAGCGACGAGGGCGGCCGCATCGAGCGCCCGGCCGGCCATCCCTACCTGCGCCTGACCCGCGTGCTGGAACCGGGCATGGTGGTGACCATCGAGCCAGGCCTGTACTTCATCGACATGCTGTTGAACGAAGTGAAGGACGCCGGCCATGGTGATGCGATCAACTGGGAGCGCGTGGACTTCTTCCGTCCGTATGGTGGCATCCGCATTGAAGACGAAGTGCTGTGCACTGATGGCGAGGCGGACAACCTGACGCGGCCGGCGTTTGCTGCGGCGAACGGCTGAGCCCCTCGTGGTTGGGCGCTGAATTCAAAAGCCGCGCTTGGTGGGGCGGGGTGGGTTCGCGGGGGACGCCGTGAACCCGTCCCTGGGGGCTTGGCCGCGGCATCCATGCCGCGGACACCCCCGCGAACCCACCCCGCCCCACCTCTGACAGTTTCCTGGGCGCGTCCAACCACGGAAAAGAAAAAAGAAAAGCAGAAGCGGGTCGCTCGCTGCGCTCGCTCTGTGTCGACCACGGTCGACACCTACCCAACAGCCGCAATTGCCCGTAGATCCACGCCATGCGTGGATGATTCATTCGATATCTGACAGATGTGCCGACCAACGGTCGGCACGGTCGGCACCCACCAACAGCCGCGTGAACCTGTCGAAGGCGGGGTACTGTGGGTTTGCGGGGTGTGAGCGGCATGGATGCCGCGACCAAGCCCCCATGGACGGGTTCACGGCGTCCCCGCAAACCCACAGTGCCCCGCCATCCCACGGAATGCCCGCTGTTGCTGTTGCTGTTGCTGTTGAGGTTGCCGGCCAGCGGCCGGCACTACCGCAGGTGCAGGGCTGCAAGCCCTGCAGAACACCCCTTACCCCGCCATCACCGCTTCAATCTCGTCGGCGCTGCGCGCCAGGCCTTCGGTCAGCACGCGATGGCCGTCATCGGTGATCAGCACGTCATCCTCCGTGCGGATGCCGATACCGCGCCAGCGCGGTTCCACCGTCGTGTCATCCACGCCGATGTACAACCCCGGCTCGATGGTGAACGCCATGCCCGGCTCCAGCAGACGCGAGTCACCCGCCAGGCGGTAGTCGCCCACGTCGTGCACGTCCATGCCGATCCAGTGCCCGGTCTTGTGCCGGTAGAAGCGCTGGTACAGGCCTTCGGCCAGGTTCTTTTCCAGCGTACCCTTCAGCAGGCCCAACCGCAGCAGGCCCTCGGTCAGGGTCTGCACTGCGGCGAGGTGACCGGCCTCGTACGGCACGCCCGGCCTGGCCTGGGCCAACGCAGCCGCCTGCGCATCGCCGACCAGGTCGTGCAGTGCACGCTGCTCGGCGCTGAAGCGGCCATTCACCGGGAACGTGCGGGTGATGTCGCTGGCGTAGCCACGGTACTCGGCACCGGCGTCGATCAGCACCAGCTCGCCGTCGCGCGAACGCGCGTTGTTGTCGCGGTAATGCAGGATGCAGCCGTTGCGGCCGGCGCCGACGATGCTGCAGTACGCGGGCACCGCATCATTGGCGCGGAACACGCGTTCCAGCTCCGCCTGCAGTTCGTACTCGTGGATGCCGGCCCTGGCGGCCTTCATCGCGGCCAGATGCGCACGCACGCTGATCTGCGCGGCGTGGTGCATCAACGCCACTTCGGCACCGGACTTGAACAGGCGCTGCTCGTGCAGCAGGTGGCCCAGTTCGAGGAACTCGTGCGGCGGCTGCGCACCGTGGCGCACCTGCGAACGCACGCGGTTGACCCAGCCGATCAGCTTCAGGTCGAAGTCGGCATCCCGGCCGAAGTGGTAGTAGACGCGCGAACGGCCTTCAAGCAGGCCCGGCAGGATGTCGTCCAGATCATCGATCGGGTAGGCATCGTCCATGCCGTACTGCGCCACCGCGCCTTCCTGGCCGGCGCGGCTGCCGTCCCAGGCTTCGCGTTCGGCATCGCGCTCGCGGCAGAACAGGATGGCCTCGCCGTGGCGTCGGCCCGGGATCAGTACCAGCACTGCTTCCGGCTCCGGGAAGCCGCTCAGGTACTGGAAATCCGAATCCTGCCGGAACGGATAATGGGTATCGAGGCTGCGCACCTTCTCGGCCGCCGCCGGCAGCACCAGGATCGCGTCCTCGCCGGCCATGTCCATCAGCTGGCGACGGCGACGCTTGTACTCGCCGGCCGCAATGCCGGTGCGCTGCTTGATGTCCATCAGTTCAGGCGCTGACGATGGCGCGAGGCCAGCACCACGTCGCCGTGCAGCAGGAGCACCGCCACGCGGATGAATTCCTCGATCTCCGACAGGGCTTCGTCGTCATCATCGCCACCGGCCTCGAAATCCTCGCTGGAGGCACGCGCCAGGCTGGCCATGTCGGTCAGCGCTTCCTCGCCCTCTTCGGACAGGGTCGGGCGGCGGCCGCCACTGCCCAGGCCGAAGCCGCCCAGGAAGGAACGGGTCCAGCTGAACATGGCATCGGCCTGCGCGGATACGTCGTCGCCGTCGGTCAGCAGCAGCTCGAAGGCGAAGTCGCGGTCTTCCAGCTGCTTGATGGTGGCCTGCAGCAGCTGCCCCAGCACGCTGTCGGCGGCCACCGGCGGCAGGTTGTCGTCGGCCAGCACGCGCGCCGGCCAGTCGTTGCCGGGGGCACCGCCGGCAGCCAGCCAGCCGCACAGCGCGCCGTGCAGCTCGGCAGCGGTGGCGCCCAGGCCCAACGCCTGGCTGGCGCGGGTAACGTCGTCGACGGAGGGAAGTTCGGTCATCGTGCGGCTCGTTCGGAAAGGAAACCCGGGGCGCGCACGCGCGCGCCCGTGAGACCCCGTAGTGTAGCAACCCGACGGCATCCTCTCCGCAGCCGTCCAGCCTTGCTGCGACAACGCTTGACCGCCCTTGCCCGGCTTGCCTATCGTGCCCGCATGGAACCCGCCGATCCCCTTGCCCAGCTGCAGGACTTCGCCGCCCGCGTGGAAGCGTTGCTTGAACGCAACCAGCGCCTGGCCGAGGAGAACCGCAGCCTGCGCCACCAGCAGGAGCAGCTGGTGGCCGAGCGCTCGACGCTGCTGGCCAAGAATGAGCAGGCACGTTCGCGGGTGGAAGCAATGATCAGCCGGCTCAAATCCCTGGAGCAGCACACATGAGCGCCGAACCGGTCAGTGTCCGCATCCTCGATCGTGAATACACCGTGGGCGTCGGCGGCGATGAACGTGACAGCCTGATGGCCGCCGCACGCCTGCTGGATGCGCGCATGCGCGAGATCCGCGGCAGCAACCGCATGGCCGCGGTTGATCGCGTTGCCGTACTGGCCGCGCTGAACCTGGCCCACGAACTGCAGCTGCTGCGCGACGAAAACGCCCGCCAGGCCGTGGCCCTGCAGCAGACCCTGGCCGACCTGAACCGGCGCCTGGACCGCGCCATCGACGGCACCCCCTAGAAAAAGGGGACGGAGGGGATTAAGGCGCATTCGCCCCCATCCGTGCCGGAAACGTCTTAATCCCCTCCGTCCCCTTTTCGCATATCTGAATTGGCACGGACTGTTGCCGACGAACGGCCTATCCAGATCCTGCGTGCTGGCTATAATGGCCACGCGTTCTCTGCGGTACTCGACGGCATGTGCAAACATTCGCCTTGTCCCTTAAGAACGACACCGGGAGCGCGACAGCGCCGGGAGTGCAGGTCCGCCTTGCAGCGGGAAGCCCGATGGTTCTCCAGCGTTCCCACTTGAGCCCCCGGGTTCAAGGTCGTTTCGCATGCATCGACATTGCGGAGAATGCAATATTCCAGCAAGGGCGGCGTCTTCGGGCGTCGCCCTTGTTCTTTCCGGCACAATGACGGCTGATCCTTGCCGCACGCTGCCATGACCGACCCGCGCCAGGCCCTGCGCCACGACCTGCGGCAACGCCGCCGCGACCTTTCCGCCGCTGAGCGCATCGCCGCCGCCGAATCGCTTGCCGATGCCCTGCTCGCCCTGCCGTTCGCCCCGCGCGAAGGCGCCGTGGCCGGCTACTGGGCGCTGGATGGCGAGATCGCCCTGCACCGCTGGCAGTTGCAGTTGCCCGAAGGCCTCACCTACTGCCTGCCGGTGCTGGCCGGCGACGTGCTGCGCTTCGCGCCGTGGCGGCAGGGGCAGCCGCTGACCAGCAACCGCTACGGCATTCCCGAGCCGGACGTGGCGCTGGAAGACACCCTGGAACCAGCACAGATGGCGCTGGTGGTGGCCCCGCTGGTGGGTTTCGACACGCAGTGCCGGCGGCTGGGCATGGGGGGCGGCTGGTATGATCGCAGCTTCGCCTTCCGCCACGACCGGCCGGCGCCGCCCTGGCTGGTCGGTGCTGCGTTCGCGGTGCAGCAGGTCGAGTCCTTGCCGGTGGCGTCGTGGGACGTGCCGGTGGATGCGATCTGCACCGAAGACGGCACCCTGTTCCCCTCCGCTGCCCCCGTGAACGCATGACCGCCCGCAAGCGCTACTGGCTGATGAAGTCCGAACCGGACGCCTTCTCCATCGATGACCTGGCCAAGGTCAAGGTCGAACCCTGGAACGGGGTGCGCAACTACCAGGCGCGCAACTTCATGCGCGATGTCATGCAGGTGGGCGACGGCATCCTGTTCTACCACTCCAATACCAAGGTGCCCGGCATCGTCGGCCTGGCCACCGTGGCCAGTACGGCCTACCCGGACGACACCCAGTTCGATCCGAAATCCGACTACCACGACCCCAAGAGCACGCGCGAGAACCCGCGCTGGATGCTGGTGGACGTGGCCTTCGACCGCAAGCTCAAGCAGGTGATCGCGCTGGACGAGATCAAGCTGCACGCCGAAGCGCTCGGTGAAGGCTTCCCGCTGGTTGCCAAGGGCAACCGCCTGTCGGTGTTCCCGGTGACCGCCGCGCAGTGGAAGCTGCTGCTGTCGCTGGAAAAGAAATCCTGATTCCCTGCCTGAGAGTTCTCCCATGTCCGAAGCCAAGCGCCTGGCCGCCGAGAAAGCCATCGAGTACGTAGAAGACGGCATGATCGTCGGTGTCGGCACCGGTTCCACCGTGGCCTATTTCATCGATGCCCTGGCCCGCATCCAGCACCGCATCAAGGGTGCCGTGTCCAGCTCCGAGCAGAGCACCGCGCGCCTGAAGCAGCACGGCATCGAGGTGATCGAGCTGAACCACAGCGGCAACCTGTCGCTGTACGTGGACGGCGCCGATGAGTGCGACGCCAACAAGTGCCTGATCAAGGGCGGCGGCGCCGCGCTGACCCGCGAGAAGATCATCGCCGAGGCCAGCGAGCGCTTCATCTGCATCATCGACCCGAGCAAGCAGGTGCCGGTGCTGGGCAGGTTCCCGCTGCCGGTGGAAGTGATCCCGATGGCGCGCAGCCTGGTCGCCCGCCAGATCCGCGACATGACCGGCGGCCAGCCGACCTGGCGCGAAGGCGTGGTCACCGACAACGGCAACCAGATCCTGGACATCCACAACCTGCAGATCACCGATCCGGAAAAGCTGGAGCGCGAGCTCAACCAGCTGCCGGGCGTGGTCTGCGTCGGCCTGTTCGCCCGCCGACGCGCCGATGTGGTGATCGTCGGCGGCGAGCCGCCGGTCGTGCTCTGACCCTTTCGAAGGATCCTGACGATGTCGCTGTTGCGTTCGCTGCTGATGCTCCCGCTGCTGGCCCTGGCTGGCTGCGCCACCGACGCGGCCCGCCATTGGGTCGAACTGGATGGCGCCCGCTACCAGGTCGAGCTGGCCACCAACGATGAAACCCGCGCACGCGGGCTGATGTTCCGCGACCAGATGTCGGCCGACCACGGCATGCTGTTCATCCACGACCGCGAAGAAATGCAGGCGTACTGGATGAAGAACACCAAGATCGCGCTGGACATCCTGTACTTCGACAGCCAGCGCAAGCTGGTCAGCCAGCAGCGCGATGTGCCGCCGTGCTCTGCCGGCGACATGTGCCCGCCCTACCCCAGCGGTGGCCCGGCACGTTACGTGCTGGAGCTCAACGCCGGCCAGGCCGAGAAGCTCAAGCTGAAGGACGGCACGGAGCTGAAGTTCGGCCCAGGCATCGAGTAACAGGGTTCTGCCCGCGGTAGTGCCGGCCGCTGGCCGGCAACCCCGCAGGGGTCAGATCCCTTTCGCACGCGAAAGGGATCTGACCCCCGGATTTTTCACGCGGCACCGCTTGAAACCGCCTGCGAATGACGCCAGTCTGTGGTCATGCAGGACCGGATCACACTCCCCGACTGGGATGCACTGGCCGACCTCGAAGACGAGGCGCTGCCCTTGTTGCCGACCGCGCTGCTGATCGCGCGCGATGAATACCCCGATCTGCAGCCGTCCACCTACGACGCGCTGATCCAGAGCCATGTCGACCACCTCCGTTCGGAAGTGGAGAGCATCGACAACAGCCCACTGAAAATGGCGGCGATCAACCGCCACCTGTTCGACGAGCTGGGCTACAGCGGCGACCACGACGAGTATTACGACCCGCGCAACAGCTATCTCAACCAGGTGTTCGAACGCCGACTGGGCAACCCGATCTCGCTGGCGCTGGTGCAGATGGAAGTCGCGCGCCGACTGGGCATTCCGCTCGATGGCGTGTCCTTCCCCGGCCACTTCCTGGTGCGTTTGCCGGTGGACGACGGCGTGCTGGTGATGGACCCGTTCAACGGTGGCCGGCCACTGGACGTGGACGAACTGCGCGAACGCGCCAAGTCACACCTGGGCGGGCAGATGCCCGATGACCAGGTGCTGGCGCAGATCCTCGACCCGGCGCCGGCGCGCGCGATCCTGATGCGCATGCTGCGCAACCTGCATGGCGTCTACGCCGAAGCCGGTGAATGGGATCGTGCCGCACGCAGTGCCGACCGCCTGCTGAAACTGGCGCCCGAGCAGGACGACGCGCTGCGCGACCGCGGCCTGGCGTACCTGCAACTGGAGTATCTGGCCGGTGCCCGCCATGACCTGGGGCAGTACCTGAAGCGCAATCCCGAGGCCAGCGATGCGCAGTGGCTGCGCGAGAAGCTGATCGACCTCGGCGGGCCGATGCCGCGGCTGCATTGAGGGTGTCGGTGTGTGGACCAACGGTCCACACCCACCCCAACGGTCAGCACCCACAGGATGGGCCGGGTGGCCCGCCGGTCAATCGACCTCGACCATCTCGAAATCGGCCTTGGTCACCCCGCAGTCCGGGCAGGTCCAGGTCTCGGGAATGTCCTCCCAACGCGTCCCGGGCTCAATACCCTCCTCCGGCAAGCCTTCCGCTTCGCTGTACAGGAAGCCGCAGACCACGCACATCCAGGTTCGCAGGGTGGTGGGGCTGGCGTCGCTCATCGGATAATCGGGGCTGGATTCACGGGCGGCCATTGTCCCATTGCAGCCCACGCACCGGTAGCCATCGATGACTTCTGCTTCCCCGGCGCCCCGCGGCGTCTACCTGATCACCCCGGACGAGCCCGATACCGCGCGCCTGCTGGCCCGTACCGCGCCGCTGCTGGCCGCTGGTGCCACCTGGCTGCAGTACCGCAACAAGACCGCCAGCGATGCCCTTCGGCAGGAACAGGCGACGGCCCTGCAAGGCCTGTGCGCCGCCCACGGCGTGCCGCTGATCGTCAACGACGATCCGGTGCTGGCCAAGGCCGTGGGCGCCGCCGGCGTGCATCTGGGCGGCACCGACGGGGACATCCCCAGCGCGCGCGCGCTGCTCGGTGCCGAGGCCATCATCGGCGCCTCCTGCTACGACCAGCTGGCCAATGCCGAGAAGGCCGTGGCGGCCGGCGCCAGCTATGTGGCCTTCGGCGCCTTCTTCCCGACCACCACCAAGGTCACCAGCAGCCGCGCCCACACCGACCTGCTGCGGCAAAGCGCCGCACTCGGCGTGCCGCGGGTGGCGATCGGCGGCCTGACGCCGGACAATGTCGGTCCCATCATCGACGCCGGCGCCGATCTGGTGGCCGTGGTCAGCGGTATCTATGCCGCATCGGACCCGGTCGCGACCCAGCGCGCCTATCTCACCCAGTTCGCGTAATGCCCAGGAAAGCCCCATGAACCACGACCAGTCCCACGCCCTGTTCTCCCGTGCCCAGCAGCTGCTGCCGGGCGGCGTCAATTCGCCGGTACGTGCGTTCAAGTCGGTCGGCGGCGAGCCGTTCTTCGTTGAACGCGCCGATGGCGCCTACCTGTACGACGTCGATGGCAACCGCTACATCGACTACGTCGGTTCCTGGGGCCCGATGATCGTCGGCCACAACCACCCGGCCGTGCGCCAGGCGGTGAAGAAGGCGATCGACAATGGCCTGTCCTTCGGTGCGCCGTGCGCGGCCGAAGTCACCATGGCCGAGACCATCACCCGCCTGGTGCCATCGTGCGAGATGGTGCGCATGGTCAACTCCGGCACCGAGGCCACACTGTCGGCGATCCGCCTGGCGCGTGGCGCCACCGGCCGCAACCGCATCGTCAAGTTCGAAGGCTGCTACCACGGCCACGGCGACTCGTTCCTGGTCAAGGCCGGCAGCGGCATGCTGACCCTGGGCGTGCCGACCTCGCCGGGCGTCCCGGCCGGCCTGAGCGAACTGACCCTGACCCTGCCCTACAACGACTTCGAAGCGGCCACCGCCCTGTTCGAACAGCAGGGTGACGACATCGCCGGCCTGATCATCGAACCGGTGGTCGGCAACGCCAACTGCATCCCGCCGCGCGAGGGCTACCTGCAACACCTGCGTGCGCTGTGCACGAAGCATGGCGCGCTGCTGATCTTCGACGAAGTGATGACCGGCTTCCGCGTTGCCCTCGGCGGTGCGCAGGCGCATTACGGCATCACCCCGGACCTGACCACTTTCGGCAAGATCATCGGTGGTGGCATGCCGGTGGGTGCCTACGGTGGTCGCCGCGAGCTGATGCAGCAGATCGCACCGGCCGGCCCGATCTACCAGGCCGGCACGCTGAGCGGCAATCCGGTGGCGATGGCTGCCGGCCTGGCGATGCTGGAGCTGGTCCAGCAGCCGGGCTTCCATGCCGACCTGGCCGAGCGCACCGCACGCCTGTGTGCGGGTCTGGAAGCGGCCGCCGCCGACGCCGGTGTGGCCGTGACCACCACCTGCGTGGGTGCGATGTTCGGGCTGTTCTTCACCAGCGAGAAGGTGGAAACCTATGCGCAGGCCACCGCCTGTGACATTCCGGCGTTCAACCGCTTCTTCCACGCGATGCTGGAGCAGGGCGTGTTCCTGGCCCCGTCGGCGTACGAGGCCGGCTTCCTGTCCAGCGCCCACGACGATGCCGTGATCGAGGCGACGCTGGCCGCAGCACGCGTGGCGTTCAGGGCTGCCAAGGGCTGATCGCAAAAAAAGGGGACGGAGGGGATTAAGTCGTTTGTGCACAAACGACTTAATCCCCTCCGTCCCCTTTTTTTCAACCAAAGACGAACTTGCCCTTCATCATCGCGAAGTGGCCGGGGAACGAGCAGAAGAAGGTGTAGTCACCGCCCTTCTGCAGGCCCTGGGTGGAGAAGCGCACGCGCGTGGTCTCGCCACCGCCGATCACCTTGGTGTGCGCCAGCACGCGCTTGTCGGCCTTCGGCAGGTAGCTGTCGGCCAGGGTCATGCGCATGCCCGCCATCGCCACCGGCTGGTAATCGGCGGTACGGGTCAGCACCCAGTTGTGACCCATCGCGGTGACAGCCAGCTTGCCGGTGTGGCGCAGGGTCAGGTCCACGGCGGTGCAGTCGGCGGCGACCTTGATCTCGCGGCTGCTGAAGCTCATCTGGTCGGTGCTGTCGATGCTGACCGCACATATCCGCGCCATCGCCGACGGCGCCAGCATCAGCGCGCCCAGTCCCACTGCCACCATCCAAGCCTTCATCGTTGCATCTCCTGCGGATTCAAGCGCCATTCTAGGCAGCCTCCTGTGGCCGCGTCTGCGACCGTCTGTCGCACGCGCACTCCAGGGTTTCCGCGCATCCACCGCGATGGCATGCTCGGCCGATGCGGATCGATCTGTTGCTGCTGGATGTGGACGGCGTGCTGGTGCAGTACCAGCGCGCGCAGCGCGTGCTGCACCTGGCACAGGCGCTGGATGTCGCGCCGGAAACCGTGCAGGCCGCGCTGTACGACAGCGGGCTGGAAGCGGCACATGACAATGGCACGCTGGATGGCCCGGCCTATCTGGCGCAGCTGAGCAAACAGCTGGGCCGCACCGTTGATGTACACACGTGGATCGCGGCGCGACAGGCCGCCAGCCATCCACAGCCGGCCGTGCTGCAGCGGCTGCAGGCCCTGCAGCTGCCGATGGCGGTGCTGACCAACAATGGCGCACTGATGCAGCAGGCCTTGCCGACTCTGCTACCGGAACTGTTCCCGGCCCTGCATGAGCGCGTGTTCTGCAGCGCGGAGTTCGGCCTGCGCAAACCGGCGCCCGCGGTGTTCCTGCGCACGCTGGAAGCACTGGACGTGGCACCTGCCCGCACGCTGTTCGTCGATGACCTGTTCGCCAACGTGCGCGGCGCACGCGCCGCCGGCCTGCACGCGGAAACCGTGCGCGATGGCCGTGGGCTGGGCAAGGTGTTGAAGCGTTACGCGGTGGGCTGATCGGGGTCAGAGCCCTCTGCGCAGGAGAGGGATCCGACCCCAGCATTATGGCGTCAGCGCGCGGCGATGAACGCGGCAATTGCCGCGCGCAGGCGCTTGAGGCCTTCAGCCACTTCTTCGTCGGTGATGTTCAGCGACGGCACGAAGCGCAGCACGTCCGGGCCGGCCTGCAGGGTCAGCAGCCCCTGCCCGGCGGCGTGGTCGAGGATCGCACCAGCCTGGCCGGCGAAGTCCTTGCTCAGCACCGCACCCAGCATCAGGCCGCGACCACGCACCTCGCTGAACACGCCGAACTCTTCGTTGATGCGCGCGAAGCCATCGCGCAGCGCCTTCGACTGGCGGCTGACGTTGGCGGCGATCTCCGACGAGGCCAGCTTGCGCAGCGCCACGCGGGCCACCGCAGCGGCCAGCGGGTTGCCACCGAAGGTGGTGCCGTGCGCGCCAAACTGCATGGTCTCGGCCACCTTCGGGCCGGCCAGCATCGCACCGATCGGGAAGCCGCCACCCAGTGCCTTGGCCAGGGTGACCATGTCCGGCACCACGTCGTCCTGCCAGTGCGCGAACAGCGTGCCGGTGCGGCCCATGCCGGCCTGGATCTCGTCCAGCACCAGCAGCGCGTCGTGCTGGTCGCACAGTTCGCGCACGCGCTTGAGGAAGCCGGACTTGGCCGGCATCACGCCGCCCTCGCCCTGGATCGGCTCCAGCATCACCGCCGCCACGTCACCGGCGGCCATCGCGGTTTCCAGCTGCACTTCGTCGTTGAAATCGATGTAGCGGAAGCCACCCGGCAGCGGCTCGTAGCCTTCCTGGTACTTCGGCTGCGCGGTAGCGGTCACCGCGCCCATGGTGCGGCCGTGGAAGCTGCCACGGAAGGTGATGATGACGCGCTTGTCGGCCGGGCGGCCCTGGCTGGAGGCCCACTTGCGGACCATCTTGATCGCCACTTCGTTGGCTTCGGCGCCGGAGTTGCACAGGAACACCCGCTCGGCGAAACGACTGGCCTTCACCAGTTCCTCGGCCAGGTGCAGCGGCGGTGCGCTGTAGAACACGTTGCTGGTGTGCCAGAGCTTGCCGGCCTGCTCGACCAGCGCGGCCACCAGGTCCGGATCGTTGTGGCCCAGGCCGCACACGGCGATGCCGGCAGCCAGGTCGATGAACTCACGGCCCTGGCTGTCCCATACTCGGGCGCCCTGGCCTCGCTCCAGTACCACCTGGCGGGGCTTGTAGACCGGCAGGTAATAGTGCGAAAGGGAGATCAGCGGATCGGTCGCGGCGGTCATGGCAGTCGGCAGGGTTCAGGAACGCCCATTCTCGCGCCGGAACCCCTGCGGCACAATGCGCCCATGCGACCGTTTTCCGCCCCCCAGCTCAACCCCGCCACCGAGACCGGCTGGCGCCGTCGGTGGTTCGACATCATCTACCGCCATGACACCCGCCCTTCGCGCAATTTCGACCTGATCCTGGTGGTGGCGATCGTCGCCAGCATCCTGGTGGTGATGATCGACAGCGTGCAGCACCTGCATGCCGAATGGTCCACCGGCCTGTACATCCTGGAATGGGGCTTCACGATCATCTTCACCGCCGAGTACCTGCTGCGGCTGGCGGTGGTCAAGCGCCCGCTGCGGTATGCAGTGAGCATCTGGGGCATCATCGACCTGCTGTCGATCCTGCCCGCCTACCTGTCGATGTTCATCCCCGGCGCGCAGAGCCTGCTGGTGGTGCGCGCGCTGCGCATCCTGCGGGTGTTCCGCATCCTGAAGCTGACCCGCTACATCGAGGAAAGCGGCGTCCTGATGACGTCGCTGTGGCGCAGCCGGCGCAAGGTGCTGGTATTCCTGTTCACGGTGATCACCATCACCATCATCGCCGGTGCGCTGATGTACGTGATCGAGGGCCCCGAACACGGTTTCACCAACATCCCGGCCAGCATGTACTGGGCGGTGGTGACCATGGCCACGGTCGGCTTCGGCGATATCGTGCCGCAGACCGTGCTCGGCCGCTTCGTCACCTCGGTGCTGATCCTGATCGGCTACAGCATCATCGCCGTGCCCACCGGCATCTACACCGCCGAACTGGCCAGCACCATGCGTGAAGCCGAGCAGGCCGCACGCCGCGATGCGCGTGGCTGCCCGGACTGTGGGCTGGAAGGCCATGAACCAGATGCACTGCACTGCCGCAAGTGCGGCGGCAAGCTGCCGGATGCGTTCAGTCATTGATGCGAGCGCCGGCGATGTACACCGGCGCACGCTGATCACGCCATGAGCGGGAGCACTACTGGCGGTTGCTCTGGAAAACGAGCGTGTTGTATTCCTGCATCAGCTTGCTGGCCGATCCACGCGGCGCCATCGACGGCGAATCAAGCATGCGTCGTTCGAAATCGGTGTAAGGCTCTTTCTCGCTGACGCGCTGCAGCCGCGCCTTGCCTTCCCGACGGAAGTTCTCGGCCTCACGCTCGAAGCTGTTCCAGTCCAGCTTGCCCGGCTCCTGATCAGCCACCTTCGCATGCGCTTCGTCGGAAATGCGGTTGAACGCATCCAGACGCTCGCGGGCCTTGGCCTGATCGAAATCATCCTCGCTCATCAGATCCATGATGGCCTTGGCTTCCAGCATCATCGCCAGGCGGTAGTACTCGCGCGTGCGACCCTCGGCCTGCTCCAGTGCCTTGAGCTGCTCGCGCTGGGCGGCGTCGTTCTGGCGCTCCAGCTCGGCATTGAACGTTTCGCTGGCAGCCACGAAATCCTTGAAGGCGGCCATCAAGGGCGCGTGCAGCTGCTTGCCCTTGGCGAACTGGTCGTCTTCGTAGTCCTGGCGATCGTAGTAGTCGTGCGCGTCCTTGCTGATCGGCACCAGCGCCTTCAGCGCCTGCTGGTAGTGGCCGGCAGCAGCATCGAGTTCAGCCAGCACTGGCTTGGCAGCGATCGCCTCGGTCACGGGGGCATCGCACTGCTTCATGTCGTAATCGCTGATCTCGAACGGACCGTACACCTGTGTCTCGCGACCGGTCGGGCCGGCGGCGACATCCTTGATCCAGCGCGTATAGGACTCGATGCTGCCGTGGGTCTTCGAATCAAGCGCGTTGAAGCAGCCGATGTAGGCGTTGAGCTTGGCGGTCAACTGCTGCTGCGGGTCGGACGGCGCCGCGCTGGCGTCCGGCGTGCCGGAGGCAGCGGCGCCGCCCGCAGCGGCGGGTGCCTTGCCACCGCAGGCGGCCAGGATCAACGACAGCGAAGCGGCCAGCGCCGCGACGGAAAGAGTGCGTGACATGTGTTCACATCCCTGTTGAAAACGATTACAGCTGCGCATTCTAGCGCAGCAGGCCGAAGGTCGCAGCCCTCGGCCTCTTCCGGCGACGTACGATCAATCCAGGAACAGATCCGGCAGCAACGGACGCGATGGATCCACTGCGTAGCCCGAAAGATCGGTGATACCCGCCTGCGCCAGCACGTCATCGTCGATCAGGAACTGGCCATGGAAGCCCGCCGCTTCGCGCACCAGCACCGCATGCGCGGCATCAGCCATGATCTGCGGCGTGCGGCAGCCGGCCGCATCCACGCCCGGGATCATGTTGATCGCATCGGTGGCGATGACCGTGCGCGGCCACAGCGCATTCACCGCCACGCCCTGCGGGCCGAATTCCGCGGCCAGGCCCAGGGTAACGAAGCTCATGCCCATCTTCGCCAGCGTGTAGCCGGTATGCGGTGCCCACCACTTCGGCGCCAGGCTGGGCGGCGGTGCAAGGGTGAGGATGTGCGGATTCGGCGCCTGCAGCAGGTACGGCAGGCAGGCCTGCGCGCACAGGAAACTGCCGCGCGCATTGACCTGCTGCATCAGGTCGAAACGCTTCATCGGCGTATCCAGCGTACCGCGCAGCCAGATCGCGCTGGCGTTGTTGACCAGGATGTCGATGCCGCCGAAGGTATCGACCGTGGCCGCAACCGCCGCGTGCACCTGCTCTTCCTCGCGGATGTCGCACTTCAGGGCCAGGCCCTGCCCGCCTGCCGCCGTCACCGCTTCAGCCGCGGTATGGATGGTGCCCGGCAGCTTCGGATTCGGCACCGACGACTTGGCCGCAATGGCCACGTTGGCGCCGTCGCGCGCAGCGCGCAGTGCGATGGCCAGGCCGATCCCACGCGAGGCTCCGGTGATGAAAAGCGTTTTGCCCTGCAGACTGCCCACGTTCCACACTCCAGCGTATGCAATGAGCCGCTAGTATGCCGCGCCGACGCGGAGTTCACCCGGCCTTGACGATACTCGGGCCTCCAGCCAACGCACGAGGTCCACGCCATGCGCCGTTCCCGCCTGTTGCTGCCTGCCCTGGGGCTTGCCCTGCTGACTGCCTGCCAGGGCCGTTCGCCGGAACCCGGCAAGGAGCCACCCGCCGGTGACGCGCCCAGCGCGGAGAAGGCCGCCGCCGACGGCAAGATGCGCTGGAGCGAGGCCGTGGTCTGGGATGGCGATCTGAACGCATGCCGCCAGGGAGAGAATGCCGCCACCCGGGATTGCCTGCGCGATGCGATGCGAGCGGGGGGAGCAAGCGCCGAGGCGATCACCGCGGCCGAGCAACTGTCCAGCGCCGGGGAACTGGCGTATGTCACCGCCTGGCATGAGAACGAGGGGCTGGGCATTGCCACGGTCGAGTATCCCTTCCGGGCCAACACCAACGAAGGCACCCGCCTGGTCGACGCCAGCGGCAAGCGCATCGATGTGGATGCCGTACAGCTGGACGACACGCTGCGTGCCGACCCGGCCGTGCAGGAGCTGTTGAAGGCCAACCCGCAGGCCACGCCATTCGCGCCGGCGCAATCGGCCGGAGCGACACCGCTGGAGGGCGGCGGGATCCGCCTGCTGTACCGCACACCGCTGCGCGACTGCCACGCCTGCCCGGACGTGGGCCAGCTGCAGATCGCCTATGACTTCGATGCCAAGCGCAACTTCATCGGCCAGCAGGTGGTGCCGGCGACGCCGTAATCCGGAAATGCCGCGTGTCGCCGGGCATGGCCCGGCGAGCGCAGTGTCGAATCATCGGTACGCCTGCACCTGCTTCTGCAGCAGATGCGGCACGATCAACCTGTGCACGGGCGCGACCGGCAGCATGTAGAGCCGCCCGAATGCGTTATGCGTATGCACCACCGTCACCACTTCCAGCACATCGCCCTGCCATTGCAGGGCCAGCTGTACGCGCAGGT
Organism: Stenotrophomonas sp. YJH_SMC_80; assembly: GCF_059372495.1. Lineage (NCBI taxonomy): Bacteria > Pseudomonadati > Pseudomonadota > Gammaproteobacteria > Lysobacterales > Lysobacteraceae > Stenotrophomonas > Stenotrophomonas sp. YJH_SMC_80. The sequence goes on along the minus strand of NZ_JCAFVP010000001.1, from coordinate 165,684 downwards.
GGCGATCATCGTCTTCCAGCACGATGGCATCGTCATCCAGCGACTGCAGGGTGAAGATGCCCAGCCGCTGGCCGGCCGCCGGATCGTCGGTGTCCTGAACCGCACGCAATGAGCCAAGGTGCTTCATCCCAAGCAGGCGCATGCCGTGGTTGCGCAGCGCCATCAGACCATCGAACCAACCGGGAATGCTCGCGGCCATGTCGCGATAGGCCTGCAAGGCCGAGCGCCCATCACGACGGGTGGTCGCATGGCACGCATGCACGAAATCCGCACCGGGCAGCTGAGTTCGCAGCACGCTGCCCGCGCTCGGCGGCGCGCTCATCACCTGCGATGCACTCACGGCTTCGGTCCCTGCCCCTCGTTGTCTTCCCAGTGCAGGATGCGGCGGGTGACGAAGCGGTAGACCGGCTTGCCGGTGGCGAACCACAGCTCGCGCACCCACGACGTACGCTTGAGCACGCGCTTCTCCACCGGGGTGAGTGATTCGCGGCAGTACATGCGCTTGTGCTTGAGCAGGTGGCGCAGGTCCTCGCGGGCCAGCAGCCGCATCCAGCGCGAGCGCGGGTTGCCGATCACCGCCAGCTGGAAGTCGATCAGCGCCGGTCGTCCATCTTCAGTGACCAGCCAGTTGGCTTCCTTGGCCAGGTCGTTGTGGGCCACGCCATTGCGATGCAGCTGCTGCAGCAGGCGACGCGCGGCGCGGAACCAGGCCAGATCGCCGCGCGGCGGACGCTGGTACATGGCATCGCCGGCCATGAAGCTGCGGTCGAGGTGGCGGCCATCCCAGGCCAGCAGCTGCGGCACATCGGCCATGCCATGGATATGGCGCAGCGCGCGTGCTTCGCGACGTGCAAGCCACCACGCGGGCAACCGCAGCCACAGCGGCGTGGCCCCCAGATCGCGGCGTACGAACGGGCCATCGGGCCCTTTCACAAGAAGGATCCGGCCGAAGCTGTCGGCCTTCAGAGCATGGTGGGGAGCGTCTGGCGTATGCGGCATGACTCCATTCTAGGCGATGGCGCCGGTTGCAAACGGTCACGAAGCGGCTGGGAACCAGTCACCTTCACGCCCCTATAATCGGGCAATGGACTCTTCATGGATCGACGCCACGCTCGCGTGGATTGCCGCTCACCCCGTGCTGGCGGGCGCCGTTATCTTCCTCATCGCCTTCTGCGATGCGGTCATCATTCTTGGCGCCATCGTGCCGGCGCTGCCACTGCTGTTCGCGGTGGGCGTGTTCATTGGCCTGGGCCAGATCTCCGGGCCGTACGCGGTGGCGGCTGCGGCATTGGGTGCGTTTGCCGGCGATGGCATCAGTTACTGGATCGGCCGCCGCTGGGGCGACCGCCTGCGCGGCGTGTGGCCGTTCAGCCGTTACCCGCAGCTGCTCGACCGCGGCGAAAACCTGTTCCGCCGCAATGCCTTCAAGAGCATCCTGGTGGCACGCTACGTCGGCGCGATCCGCCCGTTCGTGCCGGCCATCGCCGGCATGATGAAGATGCCCGCCAGCCGCTACGTGCAGGCCAGCGGCATCGCCAGCATTTCCTGGGCGGTGCTGTTCCTGGCGCCGGGCTGGATCCTCGGCGAAGCGTACGACGCGGTGGCTGCTGTAGCCGGGCGGCTGGTGGTGGTGGTCGGCCTGCTGGCGGTGATCCTTGGCCTGGTCTGGGCCATCGTGCTGTACGGCTACCGCTGGTCGGCCGCACGCATGGACAACTGGCTGGCACGCCTGCTGGACTGGTCCAACCGCCACCCGACGCTGGGCCGCTACACCGTTGGCGTGCTGGACCCGAAGCGGCGCGAATCGGTGCCGCTGGCGATGCTGGCGCTGATGCTGCTCCTGCTGGGCTGGGGCTGGTTCGCGCTGTTGACCGTGGTGGTCGCACATGGCGAGCCGCTGGCGATCGACCTGCTGGTGCACCAGGCCATGCTGGCGCTGCGCAATCCGCTGGCCGACTACCCGATGGCTGCGCTGGCGTCGCTCGGGGCCTGGCAGGTCCTGCTGCCGGCCACCGCCGCGGCGATGGGCTATCTGATCTGGCGCCGACGCTGGATGGCCGCTGCTCACTGGCTGGCGGCACTGGCCTTCGGCCTGGCCCTGACCATGCTGCTGGGCGCCACCGTGGATGTGGTGCGCCCGATCGACGCCAGCAGCGGCTTCGGCTTCCCGTCGGTGTCGGTGACCATGGCCACCATCACCTTCGGCTTCTTCGCGGTGCTGATCGCACGCGAGATGCCCGGCCGCACCCGCGTCTGGCCGTACCTGGTTTCGGGCATCGTGGTCAGCCTGATCGGCTTCTCGCGCCTGTACCTGGGCGCGCATTGGCTGAGCGACGTGATCGGCGGCATGCTGTTCGGCACGTTCTGGCTGCTGGTGCTGGGCATCGCCTATCGCCGCCGCTTCAACCGCTCGTTCTGGGTGAAGCCGGTGGCCTGGCTGTTCTACGGCGTCTTCGCCGTGGCGGCGATGTGGTACGCACCGCGCAACATCCCGGTGAAGCTGGAACGCTTCGAACCGACCCTGCCGGCCCCGCAGGCGATGGACATGCAGGCGTGGTGGCAGCACGACTGGGCCACGCTGCCGGCGCGCCGCAACGAGTTCGACGACGACCAGCGCTGGCCGCTGGACGTGCAGGTGGCCGGGCCATTGGCACCGCTGCAGGCGCAGCTGGAAGCGCGTGGCTGGAAGCGGCAGGAACAGGCCGGCTGGCAGCAGGCGCTGCTGATGCTGGACAAGAACACCGGCGCCGATGAACTGCCGGTGCTGCCGGCCACGCTGGACACCCGCGTGGAAGCACTGCTGATGGTGCGCCAGGGTGCGAAGCCGGACGAACGCTATGTGCTGCGCCTGTGGCCTGCACCCGCGCAGCTGCAGGCGGGCAACACGCCGCTGTGGCTGGGCAGTGCACAGACCCTGCGTTACGAACGCCACTTCGAGTGGATCGGCATGTGGCACCCGCTGCGTGGCGTCGACCCGGCGTTGAACGCGGTGAAGGACGCCGTGCAGGACCTGCCGCAGCGCGAGGACGTGCACAGCGAAACCGGGTTGCCGGTGCTGCGGTTGAAGACCACCACGCCCTGACCGGTACCGGTCGCGCTCACCCAGTGTAGAGCCGAGCCCATGCTCGGCTGCGCTTCGCGGGATCCATCAAGCCGAGCATGGGCTCGGCTCTACAGCAGATCCACGCCATGCGTGGATGGCTTCTACGGCATCCAGCCCAGCAATTGCTGCAATCGCTGGTGCGGGTCGTCCACCTGCAGCAGCTGCAGGCGCTGCTGCTCGCTCAGCGGCAACAGTTCGGCCAACCGCCAGCCGACCCAGCTGGCCTGGTCCAGCAGCGCCGGGTTGGCCGGCGCATAGGCCTCGCCAGCCTGTTCGATGATGTGCCCCAGCAGCGTGGCCAGCAGCGCATGCTGTGGCCGCAGTTCATCGTCCGGGTCTTCCTCGCACCAGCGCACGTCGGCCACCACCAGGCCGTTGTCGCGCACGCGGGTACGCTCGACGTGGAAACGGCGGGTTCCGCGCAGGCGCAGTTGCAGCACGCCGTCGGCGCCGACATCGAAGTCTTCGATGCGCACCTGCACGCCATAGGCGGCCGGCGTCGCTGGTGCGCCGACTTCCTCGCCATCGAGGATCAGACAGACACCAAACCCCTCACCACTGCGGCCGCTGTCGCGGATCAGGTCCAGATAGCGGCGCTCGAATACGCGCAGGCCCACCGCCGCACCCGGTACCAGCGTGGTGTGCAGCGGGAACAGCGGCAGCGAGCCGTCGCCGCTCATCGGGCCTGCAGGGCGGCGAGGAAGCGACGCGGCGCGCCGTCGAAGCCACCGTTGGACATGAACACCACGTGGTCGCCGCTGCGCGCGCTGGCCTGCAGCTGCGCCAGCAATGCGTCGGTATCGGGCACGGCATGGGCTTCGCCACGCACCGCGGCGATCACCGCCGCAGCATCCCAGGCCAGTTCCGGGCGATGCAGGAACACCACTTCATCGGCCAGCGCCAGCGAGGGAGCCAGCGCCTGCGCATGTGCGCCGAGCCGCATCGAGTTGCTGCGCGGTTCCATCGCGACCACGATGCGCGCATCGCCGACCTTGGCACGCAGGCCTTCCAGCGTGGTGGCGATTGCGGTCGGGTGATGGGCGAAGTCGTCGTAGACGGTGATGCCGTCATGGCTGCCGATCACTTCCATGCGGCGCTTGACGCTGCGGAAGCGCGTCAGCGCCGGAATCACCTCTGCCGGTGCCACGCCCACCGCATTCGCCGCGGCCAGCGCGGCCAGGCCGTTGAGCACGTTGTGGCGGCCCAGCAGCGACCACTGCACATCGCCCAGTGCCTGCCCGCGATGATGCACGCGGAACGCGCTGCCATCGGCAGCCAGCAGCTCGGCATGCCATTCCAGCGACGGATCGAAGCCGAAGCGCTCGACCGGGGTCCAGCAGCCCATTGCCAGCACTTCGGCCAGGTACTGATCCTCGCCATTGACGATCAGGCGGCCACGCGCGGGCACCGTGCGCACCAGATGGTGGAACTGGCGCTGGATCGCGGCTACGTCCGGGAAGATGTCGGCGTGGTCGTATTCAAGGTTGTTGAGGATGGCCACCAGCGGCCGGTAGTGCACGAACTTGCTGCGCTTGTCGAAGAACGCGGTGTCGTACTCGTCGGCCTCGACCACGAACTCACGGCCCTGGCCCAGCCGGGCGGAGACGCCGAAATCCTCGGCGACGCCGCCGATCAGGAAACCGGGCGAACGACCGGCGCTTTCCAGCAGCCAGGTGAGGATGGTGGTGGTGGTGGTCTTGCCATGGGTACCTGCCACGGCCAGGGTGTCGCGACCCGGCAGTACCTGTTCGGACAGCCATTGCGCTCCCGAAATGTAGCGCTGGCCGGCGTCGAGCACGGCCTCAACGGCGGCATTGCCGCGCGAGAGGGCGTTGCCGATCACCACGTCATCGGTGCCTGCCGGCACGCTGTCGGCGCGGTAGCCCTGGTCCAGGGCGATGCCCAGCTGCTCGAGCTGGGTCGACATTGGCGGATAGATGGCCTGGTCGCTGCCGCTGACCGTATGGCCCAGTTCCCGCGCCAGGGCGGCCACGCCGCCCATGAAGGTGCCGGCGATTGCAAGGATATGTACGCTGCTCATGACCGAGGATTGTGACCGATGACGGCTGTATAGGGCCAATGTCCGCCCCCGGGTAAGACAAGTCCTACACGGGATGTGAGAAAACTCCAATCACCTGTCAGGGAATTCCCGATAGCGATGTTCTGTGAACCCGGACACAATTCGAACTGCCAGCCGCAGTACCCGAACCGGTCCTACTCCCCAAGAGGCCATCCCCAAGGGAGCTCATGCTGCGGGGCCCTGAGCAAGCCCTTCGCTGGCGCCTGTCAAACGACACAGGCCTGATCCTCACGGACCAGGCCTGTGTTTTTTTGCGCCCGAAGGGCCGGCAACAGACCGGCCCCGCCGGATCAGGCCTTGATCGCCGCCAGGATGCGGGCTTCGATCTCGTCCAGCTCACCGACGCCATCGACGCGGGCCAGGGTGCCACGGCCGGCGTAGAAGTCGACCACCGGGGCGGTCTGGTCGTTGTAGACCTGCAGGCGCTGGCGCACCGCTTCCGGCGTGTCGTCGGCGCGGCCCTGTTCCTTGGCACGACCGGCGATGCGCTCGACCAGCAGCTCGGTGGCCACGTCCAGCTGCACCACGGCATCCAGCGGCTGGCCGATCTTGGCCAGCAGGCCGTCCATCGCATTGGCCTGGGCCACATTGCGCGGGTAGCCATCAAGAATGAAGCCCTTGGCGACATCGGGCTGGGTCAGGCGCGACTCCAGCATGCCCAGCAGGATGTCGTCCGACACCAGGTTGCCGGCATCCATCACCGTCTTGGCCTGCTTGCCCAGCTCCGTGCCCGCGGCGATTTCCGCGCGCAGCATGTCACCGGTCGAAATGTGGGCGATCCCCAGCTTTTCCTTCAGGCGCGTCGCCTGTGTCCCCTTGCCCGAACCGGGCGGTCCCAACAGAACCAATCGCATTGACCTGACTCCAACGTGTTGAAAACAAAGAAGGCTCGCGTCCCGGACGGACCGGTATCGCTGCACCGCAATAGCGCCACTTTACCGCATCCGGGTAATGTCCCTGCAATGTCCTTTCCCCCGAGCAGGTAGACGCATGCGCAACGGTACTCTCCTCTACGCCCAATCCGGTGGTGTCACCGCGGTCATCAACGCCACGGCGGCGGCGGTGATCGAGCAGGCCCGGGCCAAGGGCATCAAGGTCCTGGCCGCGCGCAACGGCATCCTCGGCGCGCTGCGCGAGGAACTGATCGACACCAGCAAGGAGAGCGCTGCGGCCATCCGCGCCCTCGCCCATACCCCGGGCGGCGCGTTCGGCTCCTGCCGGGTCAAGCTGAAATCGCTGGACGCCGACCGCGCCCGCTACGACCGCCTGCTGGAGGTGCTGCGCGCCCATGACGTGCGCTGGTTCCTCTACAACGGCGGCAACGACTCGGCCGATACCGCGCTGAAGGTCTCGCAGCTGGCCAAGGCCTCCGGCTACGACCTGACCTGCATCGGCGTGCCCAAGACCATCGACAACGACCTGGCAGTGACCGACACCTGCCCCGGCTTCGGCTCGGCGGCCAAGTACACCGCGGTGTCGGTACGCGAGGCGGCGCTGGACGTGGCGGCGATGGCCGAGACCTCCACCCGCGTCTTCATCTACGAAGCGATGGGCCGCCACGCCGGCTGGCTGGCCGCGGCCGCTGGCCTTGCCGGCAACGGCGATGACGAAGCGCCGCACATCATCCTGCTGCCCGAACGCGCCTATGACGAGGCGGCGTTCCTGGCCAAGGTGAAAGCGGTGGTCGAGCGCGTCGGCTACTGCGTGGTGGTGGCGTCGGAGGGCATCGCCACCGCCGATGGCCGCTTCGTCGCTGACGCTGGCGGCGGCAAGGACTCGTTCGGCCACTCGCAGCTGGGCGGCGTGGCCGCGCACCTGGCCGGCCGGGTCAAGGACCAGCTGGGCCTGAAGGTGCACTGGGCGCTGCCCGACTACCTGCAGCGCTCGGCCCGGCACCTGGCCAGCAGGACCGACTGGGAGCAGGCGCAGGCGGTCGGCAAGGCCGCCGTGCAGCTGGCGCTGAAGGGCCAGAACGGCGTGATGCCGGTGATCGTGCGCAGCAGCGATGCGCCCTATCGCTGGAAGATCGAGGCGGCGCCACTGTCGAAGATCGCCAACCATGAAAAGAAGATGCCCGCCGGCTTCATCCGCCGCGACGGCTTCGGCATCACCGCCAGGGCGCGGGCCTACCTGTCGCCGCTGATCAAGGGCGAAGCGCCGCTGCCGTATGGCGCCGACGGCCTGCCGAAATACGTCACCCTGAAGAACGTGGCGGTGAAGCAGAAGCTGCCGCCGTTCGAGGGCTGACCCGAAAAAGGGGACGGAGGGGATTAAGTCGCATACGCCCCTCTGTCATCTCCAACAGCGTCAGCAGTGGGCCGGATACGACTTAATCCCCTCCGTCCCCTTTTAATGGAGGCACACCATGGCATTGCGTGTTGTTCGACTCGGTACGCCGCGCGTGCCTGGCGAGGGCCTGCGCATCGGCACCGTGCGGCGGCCGCCGCGCGGCGTTCCGCGCAGCGAGTTCGCCCGACAGGACTGGTACGACGTCTGGTTCCCGACCCTGTCACCCAGCGCGGAACTGGTGAAGCGGGCGCATGAGGCGAAGACAGCCGCCGACTGGACCGCGTTCTTCCGCCACTACAAGGCCGAGATGAAAGCGCCGGATGCCGCCCATGCACTGGACCTGCTTGCCGCACTGTCGCAGCACAGCGACATCAGCGTGGGGTGCTACTGCGAGGATGAGGCGCACTGCCATCGCAGGGCTTTGCGCGAGCTGCTGGTGGCGCGCGGGGCGACGCTGGCGGAGTGATGATTGCAGGGTTGCCGGCCAGCGGCCGGCACTACCCGTGGATGACCGCTTGGGTACACCGCCCAGGCAATTTCAGTTGCAGGCCTTGCCTTCCATCTGCAGCTGCGCGGCGAACATCGTCACCTGCGGAATCTGGCCGGCAGCGGCCTGCTTCCTGGCCTCTTCCAGATAGATGCGTGACTGCCCCTGACCGTCCAGCTCGACCTTGTTGGTCGACGGCAGCCGCCACACTCGCACCACCGCCTGCTGTGCGGGGCACGCGGCGCTGGGCACGCGGATCACATCATTGAGCTTCCAACCCTTGTCGGCACTCGGTTGGGCCTTGGCGTAGTCGACGAAGCGCGCGCGCGGCTGGCACTGCTCACTGGTACGCACCGCAGAGAAGCGGTACGGCTCGGCCGCCTGCCCGGTGAAGGCGCCTTCCAGGCGCGCACAGGCCTCGGGAATCTGGCGCAGCGTATGCACCGCGCCCACCGCCTGGGGTGCGCCCACGGCACGCTGTAGCTCCGGGGTTTCCGCAGCCAATGCCGGTACAGCCGGGACCAGGGCGGCAAGCATCAACAGGGACAGGCGCATGGGAGATCTCCTTCAGGACTCCACGCAGGCTTGCAGAGGCTGGCTTAACGGGGTGCAAAGGCCGGTGGCTCTCGAATCAAGCCCATTGACTGGCGGCATGCGCTGCGGCTCGCAGAAGCCAGTCGAGCACGGCTCGACTCTACAGTGCGCGGCACGCATACTGCGGGCACCAGGGAATGCTGAACACCGCCATACGTCGGACGACCGCCAAGGTCGGTACGGGTTGGTTCCAGGCTGCAGCCCGTCGTCCCCCTCGTGGTGCCGTTCATCGCCACTGGATGCCTACATCCATTCTGCGGAGGGGTCTAATGCTGGAACGTCACGGGCTGTCACTGGCGCTGGGCTGCGCCATTCTCGCGATCCTGTTCGGAATCGTCTCGGCGCGCTGGATCCTGCGCCAACCCACCGGCAATGAACGCATGATCGCGATCGCCACGGCGATCCAGGAAGGTGCGCGTGCCTATCTCAACCGCCAGTACCTGACCATTGGCGTGGCCGGTGTGGTGCTGTTCGTGCTGGTCGGTGTGTTCCTCAGCTGGTACACCGCGATCGGCTTCGCGGTCGGCGCGGTACTGTCCGGCGCGGCCGGCTACATCGGCATGAACGTGTCGGTACGCGCCAACGTGCGCACTGCCGAAGCTGCACGCCACGGCATCAGCGCCGCAATGGACGTCGCCTTCCGCGGTGGCGCGATCACCGGCATGCTGGTGGTCGGGCTGGGCCTGCTGGGCGTGGCCGGCTACTACGCGTTGCTGCTGCGCATGGGCCTGCCGATGGAACAGGCGCTGCATGCGCTGGTCGGCCTGGCCTTCGGCTCGTCGCTGATCTCGATCTTCGCGCGGCTGGGCGGTGGCATCTTCACCAAGGGCGCCGACGTCGGCGCCGATCTGGTCGGCAAGGTGGAAGCCGGCATTCCCGAGGACGACCCGCGCAACCCGGCGGTGATCGCCGACAACGTGGGTGACAACGTGGGCGACTGCGCCGGCATGGCCGCCGATCTGTTCGAAACCTACGCGGTGACCGTGATCGCAACAATGCTGCTGGGCAGCCTGATGCTGGCCGAGGCAGGCGCCAATGCGGTGCTGTATCCGCTGGTGCTGGGCGGCGTATCGATCATCGCCTCGATCATCGGCGCGCTGTTCGTGAAAGTGAAGCCTGGCGGCTCGATCATGGGCGCGCTGTACAAGGGCGTGATCGTCTCCGGCGTGCTGGCCGCCATCGCCTTCTACCCGATCACTACCGGCCTGATGGGTGACAACGTACATGGGCCGATGGCCCTGTACGGCTGCGCGTTGATCGGCCTGGTCCTGACCGGGCTGATCGTGTGGATCACCGAGTACTACACCGGCACCCAGTACAAGCCGGTGCAGCACGTGGCGCAGGCCTCGACCACCGGCCACGGCACCAACATCATCGCCGGCCTCGGCATCTCGATGAAGTCCACCGCGCTGCCGGTGGTAGCCGTGTGTGCGGCGATCTGGGGCGCGTTCGCGCTGGGTGGGCTGTACGGCATCGCCATCGCCGCCACCGCGATGCTGTCGATGGCCGGCATGATCGTCGCTCTCGATGCCTACGGGCCGATCACCGACAACGCCGGTGGGATTGCCGAGATGGCCGAGCTGCCCTCGGAGATCCGCGACATCACCGATCCACTGGATGCGGTTGGCAACACCACCAAGGCGGTGACCAAGGGCTATGCGATCGGTTCGGCCGCACTGGCCGCATTGGTGCTGTTCGCGGACTACACGCACAACCTGCAGGCTGCACATCCCGGGCAGGAATTCCGCTTCGACCTCAGCGACCACACGGTGATCATCGGCCTGCTGATCGGCGGCCTGATTCCCTACCTGTTCGGTGCGATGGCGATGGAAGCGGTCGGCCGCGCGGCGGGTGCGGTGGTAGAGGAAGTACGCCGCCAGTTCCGCGAGATCCCCGGCATCATGCAGGGCACCGGCAAGCCGCAGTACGACAAGGCGGTGGACATGCTGACCCGCTCGGCGATCCGCGAAATGATCGTGCCCTCGCTGCTGCCGGTGGCGGTGCCGGTGGTGGTCGGCCTGCTGCTGGGGCCACGCGCACTGGGTGGCCTGCTGATCGGCACGATCGTGACCGGCCTGTTCGTGGCCATTTCGATGACCACCGGCGGTGGCGCCTGGGACAACGCCAAGAAGTACATCGAAGATGGCCACTTCGGCGGCAAGGGCAGCGAGGCGCACAAGGCTGCGGTGACCGGCGATACCGTCGGTGACCCGTACAAGGACACGGCCGGCCCGGCGATCAATCCGCTGATCAAGATCATCAACATCGTCGCGCTGCTGCTGGTGCCGTTGCTGTAGATCCACGCCATGCGTGGATGACGGCCTTGATGGGGTCAGAGCCCTTTCCCAGGAAAGGGATCCGACCCCATCGTCAATCACCGCCCGCGCAGGAAGAACGACACCGGCACCATCACGTCCACCGGGTCGCCGGCCACTTCGGCCGGCGGCGCCGGTACCGGGCTGGCGCGCTGCACGGTGTCCAGCGTCTCCTGGTCAAGCAGCGCGAAGCCACTGCTGCGGCCCAGCTTCAATCCCGAGACCGCTCCATCGCGGGCCACGGCAAAGCGCACGTAGACCACGCCCTGCTGGCGCAGCCGCTCGGCCTGGCGCGGATAGCGGCGATGCTTCTGCAGGTGCCCCAGCAGGCGACCTTCCCAGCTTGCCTCGGCGCGACTGCGCTCACCCGCCGTGGTCTGCGGTGCGGTGTAGCGCGCGGCGGCGTCAGCGGCCACCTGTGGCGGTGCGCTGGTCTGCGCGACATTGGCGTCGGCGACATCCGGCGAGGGCGTCGGCTCTGGTGTACGCGGCGGTGGCAGGTCACCCTGCGGCTGCACCGGCGCCTTCGGTTGCTCGCGCAGCGCCGGCTTCGGCGCCCGCCGCTGCTGTTGCTGCTGCAGTGGACCGGTGGCGACCTCGCGCGGCGGCACCGGCGGTGCCTGCGCCATCGGTGCCAGTTCCAGCATCAGCGCGGCGGGCGGCGCCGTCGCAGCCAGTACCGGTGCGCGCGTCGCCCACCAGCAGGCCACGCCGATCAGCAGCGCATGCACCAGCAGCACGATCGCCAGGCTGGTCGCCCAGCGCCGCAATCCGCTCATCGCGCGCCCTGCTCCAGTCCAACCAGTGCCACCTTCAAGTAGCCTGCGCCACGCAGCGCGTCCAGCGTCGCCATCAGTTCACCGTAAGGCACGCGGGTATCGGCACGCAGGAAGATGCGCTGCGCGGTGTCGCCGTGGGTGGCCGCCTGCAATGCAGCGGCCAGCCCGTCACGCGCCACCGCCTGCTCGCCCACGCGCAGCGACAGATCGGCCTGCACGGTCACATACACCGGCGCCTGTTCGGGCGGCGTGGCACTGGCGCTGCTGGCCGGCAGCTGCACGGGCACTGATACGGTGGCCAGCGGTGCGGCTACCATGAAGATGATCAGCAGCACCAGCATCACGTCGATGAAGGGCGTGACGTTGATCTCGTGTGCTTCTTCCGGTGCGTCGTCGCGGTCGGACGCGGTCCTGATCGCCATCGTCGCGCCTCAGTGCACCGCGCGCAGCGGTGCCGCTGCGGTACGCGGCACGGCACGATCAAGATCGCGCGAGACCAGCTGCTGCACGGCCGCCGACAGATCGCCGAGCAGGCCCCGCAGGCCGGCCAGCACGCGGCTGAAATGGTTGTAGACCAGTACCGCGGGAATCGCCGCGACCAGGCCGAGTGCGGTCGCCAGCAGGGCCTCGGCGATGCCGGGCGCAACCACCGCCAGGTTGGTGGTGTTGCTGTGTGCGATGCCGATGAAACTGTTCATGATGCCCCACACCGTGCCGAACAGGCCGACGAAGGGCGCCACCGCGCCGATGCTGGCGAGCACACCGATGCCGCGCCGCTGCACGCGCGCGGTCTCCAGTTCGATGCGGTCCAGGCGCGAGGCGATGCGTTCCTTGATGCCGTCGCGACTATCCAGATCCTGCGACAGGCGCAGTTCGGTGCGTGCTGCGTCCAGCATCGCCAGCGCGGTGCCCTGCTGCAGACTTGCCTCTTCGCTCTGCGGCGGCAGCTGCGCGGACTGCAGCAACAGCGCGCGCGCCGCACGCAGCTGCCGGGCCTGGCGCGTCAGTTCCCAACCCTTGGCCAGCAGTATGGTCCAGGTGGCCAGCGACGCCAGTGCCAGCGCGATCATCACGGCCTTCACCACCACGTCGGCGGCCAGGTACATGCCCCACGGGGTCAATGCGGGGGCGGCCACGGGGGCCAGGTCAGCAGGCAGCATCGTCTCGGTTTCCATCAGCATCAGGGGTCGCTGCGCCACGACGGGCCGCGCGCGGATCATTGGCGTCGTCCACTTCCACGACCGGATGGGGCTCCAGCCGCGGTGCCGGTCGGCTCAGCACGTAGCCGGCGCTGACCGCGAAGAACAGGCCCACGCCCAACAGCAGGCGCCAGGACGGGTGCGCGCCCCAGCAGAACAGGGCAAAGCCCAGCGCCATGCCGGCACTGGCAAACGCCTTGCCCTTGCGCGATACCGCGCCCTGCTCGCGCCACAACCGCAGCGACGGGCCGTAGCGCGGATGCGCCAACAGGCGCTGCTCGAACTTCCGCGAGCTGCGCGCGAAGCAGCCCACGGCCAGGATCAGGAAGATGGTGGTCGGCATCACCGGCAGCAACGCGCCGATCACCCCGAGCCCGACCATCAGCCAGCCCAGCGCGAACCAGAGCCAGCGCATCAGCGCTGCACCTGTGGGCGTGCGCCGTGCATCAGGCGAATTCCACTTCGACGTGGCCGTGCACGCTGCGGAACGCGGCGTCGGCCGCATCGATCACCTGCTGCTCCTGCTCGGCACTCAGCGGTACCGCGTCCAGCGCCGCGGTGAACTCGCGCCAGTGGCGCGCCGCGCCATCCGGATGCGCGGCCAGGTGGCGGGCGCCAAAATCACGATCCAGGCCTAGCTTGGCAGCCATCTTGTACAGAATGGTGCCGCCCAGGTTGGAGCCTTCGGCCACGTACAGCCACCCCAACGCGGCGGGCAGTTCCAGATCGGACGGCAACGCCGCGATGTCAGCCCCCGGCAGGGTCTGCTCCAGGTCCTGCAGGTCGCGCGCGACCTGGGTCAGGCGGCGGCGCTCGCCCAGGTCCGGCAGCAGTGCGTCCAGCGCAGGGTTGGCATACAGCGCATCGATGCTGCGGTGGAAGCGATACTGCACGCGCAGGAAACGGGCGAAATTGCTGCGGTCGGCGAAGATGTCGCCGGCCATGATGCGCTTGTCCAGGGCACCGTGGCTGTCGCGGGTGGCGGCCTTGAGCCGCAGGCTGCGGCTTTCTTCAGGGGCGATGTGTGCGTTCATGGGGGAATGCCAAGGGGGTCGTCGTGCTGTAGACGTCTGCCACGGGGCTTTCCCCAAGGCCGTCTACACCGATAATGGGCCATCCCCTTGTCCATCCGGAACCGACGATGATCACCACCGAACCGCGCATGACCAACCTGTTCCTGCAGCTGGGCCTGGATGCAAGCGCCGAGGGCATCGCCCGCTTCATCCGCGAACACCAGCTGGCCACCGACGTGGAGGTGGTCGAAGCACCGTACTGGAACGATGCCCAGCGCCAGTTCCTGTCCGAATCACTGCAGGCCGATGCGGCCTGGACCACGGTGGTGGATGAGCTGAACGAGTCGCTGCACGAAGATGCGGTAAAGGCTTCGAGCGGGCTGTAAATAGACGCCGGGCATGGCCCGGCGCTGTCGATTGCACGGCAGAAGCGGTGCGGACCAAGGTCCGCGCCCACCGAGGGCGGTTGGGCTCGCTGGGGTCAGAGCCCTTTCCGCAGGAAAGGGATCCGACCCCATCGCTCATCCACGATCGGTCAGTACTTCCAGGTCAGCGCCAGCCGCGCAGTGCGGCCCGGGGCCGGCATCACGCCCAGGGCCAGCGGGTCCAGGTAGTAGCGGTCGGTCAGGTTGTCCACGCCGGCTTCCACCGACAGCTGGTCGTTGAAGCTCCAGCTGGCGAACAGGTCCACCAGCGTGGTTGGCCGGTACAGCTGCTGGATCGCCGACAGGCCCACGTTCCAGTCCTTGTCCAGCTTGCTGATCGGGCCGGCGTTGTGGACCACGCGGGTGCCGAAGGTCAGGCGCTCGTCGAACAGGCGCGAGCCCAGGGTCAGGTTGACCATGTAGCGCGGTGGGTTCTGGGTATTGGTGTACGAGCCCTCGAAGCCGCCGTCCACGCAGTCAGGCGTGTTGGCCAGCTCGCCGTTCCTGCGCTGCACCCCATAGGCACGGCGCTCGGCGGCGATGTCCGGCGCGCAGGTCTTGGCCTTGAAGTAGTAGTGCGCGGACAGATCGGCAAATACCTTGCCGCTGTCATAGCTGGACTGGAACTCCATGCCCGAGACCTTGAACTGGTCGACGTTGCGGATCAGGCCCGCCGACAGCGTGCGGTAGTCACGGGTGATCAGGTCGTCGATGCGGGTATCGAAGTACGCCAGCTTCAGCGCCAGGCGGTCACCGGCGGTGAACAGGTCGTAGCGGAGGGTGCTGGCGCCGATTTCCCAGCTGCGCGCACGCTCCGGCTTCAACTCGCCCACCGGCTTGGCAGCGGTGAACAGGCCCAGCGTGGTCTCGAACAGGCTCGGCAGCTTGGTGCCTTCGGCGTACTTCACGTAGACCATGGTGTCTTCGCTGAAGCGGTAGGCCACGCTGGCGGTCGGCGAGAACGCGGTGTCACGACGGCGGATCGGCTGCGACCAGGTCCAGCTGACCGGCACTTCCAGGTCCTGCGCCTTGCCGGCGTCGTAGAAGTTCCAGCCACCGATGTCGCGCACCGTGCCCTTCTTGTACGGTGAGGCCAGCAGCGATTCCTGGGTGAAGTTGCCGTTGGCATCCGGATACCAGTTCAGCAGCGCGATGCGCTTGGCCCGCCACGACGGCAGCGCCGGGTTGCCATTGAGCAGTTCGGTGTAGCGGTACTGGCCCTGCACCTCATAGGCATCGGGTGTGGCCAGGCGGTTGCGGTCATGCACATCCACGCGGTTCCAGCGGCCGCCGGCCAGCAGTTCCCAGTGCTCATCGGGCTGCCACTTCAGCGAGGCCACGGCGCTGTATTCCTTGCGCTCGGCGTTGCGCAGGAAACGGTTGTTGACCAGATCGTCGTGCATGACCGGGCCCGAGCTGCCCGGTGCGATGTCTTCGTCACTGTAGGACAGGCCGTAGTCGAGGGTGAACGCACCGGCGCGGGTATCGAACTTCGAGGTGTTGCTGGCATCCAGGCCGAAGCGCTTCTGCCGCAGCGGATTGCGGTAGGCATCCTTGTAGCCGGGGTCGCCACTGAAGCTGGGCGCGTCGTACCACTCGGTACGACGATCGAAATACCACGGGGTGATGCCGGTCAGGCTGTTGTACATCACGCTGTCGGTGTCGGTGTACGCGGCATTGACGCGCAGGTCGACCAGCTCGCTGTCCGGGTTGAAGCGATAGCGCAGGGTGTAGCTGTCCATGTCGACGTGGCCCGGATCCCATTGCGGAATGCGGTCGCGATCGACGCGGATGATCTGCGAGGCCATGATCTCGCCGGCGGTGCCTTCGTAGCGGCGGTAGCCCGCCTCCAGGGTCTGTGCATCGTCGATACGCCAGGTGCCCTTGAGCAGCGCCGACTTCGAGCGGGCCGAGGTATTGAAGACCTCGGTACGCGGCGGATTCAGCGGTGCCAGCGTGCGCCGGGTCTGTGGGAAATCATCGTAGCCGTGCTTGCCGGAGAAGTAGTTGCCATTGTCGCGGTAGGCGTAGGCGGCGACCAGATCGAAGCGATCCCAGTGTCCCGCAGCGGCCACGTTGAAGAACTGACTGCCGGTGGCGCTGCGATCGTTGCGCGGCGCGGCGCTGTAGGACGGCAGGTTGTTGGCACTGGCGTTGGCCAGGCCGCCACGCACGCGTACGCCGAAGTCGCGCTCTTCGCGCAGCACGTCGCCGATCTTCAGCGTCTCCATCTCGACCACGCCGCCGATGCCGCCGGAGGCGTTGGCCTGCAGGCTCGGGCCCTTGGTGATGGTCAGGCTGGAGATCAGGTCCGGGTCGAGGTAGGTACGCTGCGATTGACCGGCATAGCCACGGTAGGTATCCATGCTGGACTGGCCACCGTCGATGATCACCGGCACGCGGCCCTGGCCCTGGATGCCGCGGATGTTGACGTCGAAGCCATTGCCAACGCGTGGGTCACCGGCAGTGACGCCGGCCACGCCCTTGACGATGTCGCCGTTGGACGTACCGCGGAAACGCTCCAGGTGCGTGCGGTTGAGCGTGGTGGTGGAACCGACGCTGCGATAGCTGTCGAGCAGGCGCGCCTCGTCGCTGGTCGCGCCACTGTCGACGCGGTCGCCGGCCACGCTGAGCGTGTCGGTGACGATCACGCCGCTGTCGGCCTGCGCCGGCGTTGCCGCTTCCAGCGTGACTGCATCTGCGCTGACCCGGCGCACCGCCAGGCCACTGCCCTGCAGCAGCTGCTGCAGCGCCTCGTTGGCCGGCAGGCTGCCATTGACCGCACGCGAGCTCACCCCGTGGGCCGGGATGGCCGGATACACGACCTGCACGCCGGACTGGCGCATGTAGCTGCGCAGCGCATCGTCCAGGGGCTGCGCTGGAATGTCGAAGCGCTGTACGGCGGCGTGATCGCCACGGGCGTTCTGTGCCAGCACGGATGGCGTGGCACTGGCCAGGCCGGCAGCCAGCAATGCAATGCACAGGCGGGACGGGCGCGGCGCGCGGCCCGGACGGTGGGAGTCGAACATGGGGAACCTGTCAGGTAATCGGTGCCGCAGGCGCGGCGTCATCCGCAACACAGGCGGACACGGCGACGTACGTGGCGGCGGCGGGTACGTTCGCGGGGTAAGACGGCTGGGCGCGCGGCAACCCCAAGGGCGATTTGCGGTCGCGGTGGGTGCCGACCGTTGGACGGCACATCGGGAACATCATCCACGCATGGCGTGGATCTACTGATGGATGATGGCGACGCCGAGCGGCAGGCGGGTGACCTGCAGACCTGCCGTCGCCGCCAACGCGTCCAGCGCCTGTTCCGGGCGATCGATGCGCAGCGCCGCACTGATCGCCGGCAGTCGCGACAGATCACCGCGCACGAACGTCGGGCCGGCACGATAGCGCCCCACCCATTGCACGGCGTCGGCGACGCTGGCCTGCTCCAGCAGCAGCTCGCCCTGGCGCCATGCACCCACGCTGTCGGCCGCCACATCCTGCAGGCGCGTCACGCCGCTGCGCTCGCCATAGACGGCGCGCTGGCCCACCTGCAGGTAGGTCCAGCCACCGTCGGCCGGGCTGGCCACACGCACCCTGCCTTGCCCGACCTGGGTTTCCACCCGGTCATCGCCACGCGCGACGGTGAACGCGGTCGAGATGTCCTCAACCACGCCATTGCCGGCACGCACGCTGAAACGCCGCTGCGCATCCGGGCTGACCTCGAACCAGACGCGCCCGCGCAGCAGCTCGACCTCGCGTGCGTGCGCATCGAAGCGCACGGCGATCGCGCTGTCCGCATCCAGCACTGCGCGGCTGCCATCGGGCAGCGTTACGTTCTGCACGACGTGCGAGCTGCGATGGTCGGCCTGCAGCCGCAACCAGGCCTCCGGCCATGCCACCAGCATCGCCAGCACAGCTGCAGCGGCCATCGCCCAGCGCATTCGATGCGGGCGGCGGCGTTCGGCACACCGGGCCAGCGGGCGTGGCCCGACACTGCGCCACAGCGTGCGCTCGTGCTCGAAGGCCCGGCGGTGCCCCGGCTCTGCCAGCCAGCGCTCGAACTCGTGCATGCGTCCCTCGCCGATGTCACCCGAGGCCAGCCACGCAATCCAGCCCCGGGCCTGTTCGGCCAGGGCATCGTCATTGGCGGCGGGCAGCGTGTTCGGCGGGCTCATCGGCTGGCGGACAGGCGCATTCAAGCGCGGGCGGGGGAACTAGACCGCATCCACGGTCCAGTGATCAAGACGTTTCAGCGAGGGCCAGGCCCAAGCCGGAGCGATCATCGGCCGCTGCGCGCCCAGGCCAGGCGTTGCAACGCGGTGCGCACATGGTTCTCGACGGTGGTCACCGACACCCCGAGGCGGCGGGCGATCTCGGCCTGTGTCAGCCCCTGCAGGCGGTTGAGCCGGAAGATGGTGCGGGTCGGCTCCGGCAGGTGTCCGGCCGCATCCAGCACACGCTGCAGCTCGTCCTGGGCCATGGCCTGTTCCTCGGTCGAGATGACCTCGTCCGCTCCCCACAGGTAGTGGTCGGCCAGCAGGCGGTTGCGCCGGGTCGATTCGCGGCCGTGGTCGGTGGCCAGGTTGGCGGCCAGCCGGTACAGGTAGGCACGCGGATTGTCGATGGCCTGGCTGTCATCGACACCACGCGCCTTGAACCACACCGCCTGGATCACGTCCTCGGCGCCGTTGTCGCCCCCCAGGATGCGTTGCACCCGGCGCAGCAGCGCAGGCCGCTCGCGGATCAGCAGTTCGGTGAGGGAGGCGGCATTGGAGGACATGCGCGGAACCGGGACGACAGGCGGAAGGCGCCGCGCATGCTACTCCGTTAATGAGAATCAGTCACGTTCGCACCAATGGATGCACCCGGTCAGCCCGTCATAGACGCTCTGCGAGGTCCCCGGCAACGGGTCATGCAGTGGATTGCGGGCGGCGAGCGCGGCATGGAAGGCCTCCACCGGTGTGCCAGGCACCAGCGGCAGGCGGCACAGCCAGGTCGGTTGCCGGGCGACGATCGCACCGTCATGCCGCGACACAGCCAGGTCACTGGCGGCAAATGCCCACAGGCACTCATGCACCGTGCCGCGTACCGCGTCCACCGAGCAGCGCAGGCGCAGGGCGCGGATATCGCTGTACTCGCCTTCGCAGAAGGTATCGCCGCAGATCGCGTCGAACCCGTACTGCAGACGTCCCTCCAGGGCAAAGAAGCGGTCCCAGTTGGCTTCCTGCCGCGGGTAGTCGATCAGGTCGACGTAAGGAGAGGCCTGGGCCAACGGCGCAACCAGCAGCATGCAGAACAGGGCGAACGGCAGGGCAGACACTTTCATCGGCGGACTCCTTGGCAAGGTCGATCCAGCCTGCGCCCCCGCACCGGCCGGCCCTATCAGCCAACCCCGGCCTGCCGCGTGGGTCCCTGCCCCACGCAGCGGTCAGCCCCTCCCTCTGCACAGCGCCCGGCAAAGGCATAAAATGGGGGGCTATCCGTCTATATCCCCCACCTGGAGCACGACCATGGGTCTGGAACTCGTCTCGCCCGGCAAGAACCCGCCGGAAGAAATCAACGTCATCATCGAGATCCCGAAGGACTCGGAGCCGGTGAAGTACGAAGTGGACAAGGAAACCGGCGCGATCTTTGTCGACCGCATCCTGTCCACCCCGATGCGTTACCCCTGCAACTACGGCTACGTGCCGAGCACCCTGTGCGGCGACGGCGATCCGGCCGACGTGCTGGTGGTGCTGCCGCTGCCGCTGGTGCCGGGCTCGGTCGTGCGCTGCCGTCCGGTCGGCGTGCTGAAGATGAGCGATGAGGCGGGCAGCGACGAGAAGATCCTGGCCGTGCCGGTCTCGAAGATCTTCAGTGGCTACGCCCACGTTGAAGACATCGCCCAGGTCTCGAGCCACTGGCTGGAGCGCATCGGCCACTTCTTCGAGCACTATAAGGACCTGGAGAAGGGCAAGTGGGTCAAGCTGGACGGTTGGGGCGGCGCCGCTGAGGCCAAGCAGATCCTGATCGAGGCGCACCAGCGCCACCTCGACAGCAAGGCCTGAGCCTGAACCGGATCGCTCCGGCGGTACCCTGCCGGAGCGATGCGGGTCACGTTTCATGATGACGGCACATCACTCTTGCTGCCGTATTAGGTAAATTGCGTCACTTCACACGTCATCGACATCCATCGTCGAGACAGCCAGGGGAATGTGTCGTGCGTATTCTGCTTGTTGGGGATGCAGCCAGCCTGCCGGCTGAGCTGACCGAATTCATTGCCGATCTTGGGGAAGACTGGCAGCCGCTGACCGCCACCGATGGCCAGACCGCGATGACCGCGGTTGCCACCCAGGGCGTTGACGCGGTGATTGTCTGTCCGCAGCTGCCGGACCTCAATGCCACCACGCTGCTCGGCCAGATCAGGACCCTGCGTCCGGAAACCATCCGCATCGCGCTGGTGGACGCACAGCATGGCAACCGGCCGCCGCCGGCACGCCTGATCGGTGTCGCTCACCGTTTCCTGCCGTTGCCACTGGCACCGGAAGTACTGCTGGAAGCGCTGACCAGCCTGGAAGAGCTGCGCGAAGTGCTGGACAGCCCGCGCCTGCGCGATGCCATCGGCCGCATCGAGAAACTGCCGTCGCCGCCGCACCTGTACCTGAGCCTGACCCAGGCGCTGGAGCATGATGACGACGCCGACAGCGCCGACGTGGCCAAGCTGGTGGCCGCCGATCCGGCCATCGCCGCCAAGGTGCTGCAGTTGTCGAACTCGGCGTTCTTCAGCCAGGGCCGCACCATTGCCGACCTGCGTACTGCAGTCACCCGGCTGGGCCTGGCCACGCTGCGTGACCTGGTGCTGGCCAGTGAAGTGTTCTCGGCACCGACGCTGTCGACTGCCGAACGCAACTCGCTGCAGCAGCGCGCCCTGCTCGCCTCGCGCCTGGCCGCACGCCTGCTGCCCGAATCCAGTGCCGAACTGGGCGCAACTGCGGCACTGCTGGCCGACATCGGCCTGCTGCTGCCCGGCGTACGCAACGAGCGCACCGAGCCGTCGCTGGCCGGTGATACCCGCCCAGGCCATGCCGAAGCCGGTGCCTACCTGCTGGGGCTGTGGGGCCTGCCGATGCCGATCATCGAAGCGGTGGCATTCCACCTGCAGCCGCAGCGCGCCAACACCCGCAGCTTCTGGGTGACCGGTGCGGTGCACGTGGCTCTGGCGCTGGTCAACGGCGACCCGGTGGATGAGGACTATCTGCAGCGCGCGGGCGTGCTCAACAAACTGCCGCAGTGGCGTGAACATGCCAACAGCCTGATGGGGCTTACGCCGAGCGAAGCCTGAGTTCCACCGGCAATCCACACGATGAAGGCGCGTCCGCAGGGACGCGCCTTCGTTGCATCAGGGCTGCGCGCAGTGGTCGTACACGCAGCGCTCGAACAGGAACTGGCAGTACGCCGCATCCTCACCGGCCTTGATGCAGTTGCTGCGCACCTCCGCGCAATAACGGCCATTGGCACACACCAGCGGACCGGCCGACACACTGCCGGCCAGGCTCAGGACGGCGAGAACTGCAGCAGCAAACATACGTGGCATCGCGTTGTTCATTTCGCGCTCTCCCTGGTCCGGAATGGACCTCTGCGAACCTACCAGCGGTCCAGTTGCGACAAGCGTGACCTTTGTCGCTGAAGCGCCCGATTCAGAATTTCCCGACCCGGCTCTGCCAAACGCAAAGAGGGCGGGCCTTGCGGCCCGCCCTCCTCGTCTTGCCTTCAGGCTTCGATGGATCAGAAGCGCTGGTTGTACTGGATGAACAGGAAGCGGTCGTAATCCAGCATCGGGTCCAGCTGCACGGCACTGGCGTTGGTCACCGCGTAGGTGATCGGCGGGGTCTTGCCGAACACGTTGCGGGCACCGACGGTCACGCTGCCGTTCCACGGGGCCTGCCAGGTGGCCGAGATGTCGTGATAGACGATCGCGCCCTTCTTGTTGGCACCCAGGCCACCGCTCCAGCCACCGTTCTCGGTGTAGTAATCCGGCTGGTTGCACTCCAGGCCATTTTCCTGGTCGTAGCAGAAGTCGCGGAAGCCGCCGTAGTAACGCATGGTCCAGGTGGCCGACAGGTCGCCCTTGGTCCAGGTGCTGGCCAGGGTGCCGCGGACACGCGGGTAGTTCCAGTAGCCTGCGTAGTCATCCCATGCAGCACCCTTGGTGGCCTGCTGACGGAAGCTGGTCAGGTAGTTGGTGTCCAGGTTGAACGACAGGGTACCGAAGCTGTATTCCGGCATGCGGTAGCGGACGCCGAAGTTGTAGCCTTCGGTTTCCAGCGAGCCCAGGTTCGCGTTGCCGCGGCTCAGGCCGGTGACCTGCTGGCCGTTGGCGACGTCGCCACGGCTGTACTGGTCACAGAAGGCCTGCACACCGTTCTGGTAGCACTGGTTCAGCACGTAGTTCGCCGACAGCGCGGTGATCACGTTGTCGACAGTGATCTTGTACCAGTCCAGCGAGACGTTCAGGCCGCTGACGAAGCTCGGGCTCCAGACCAGGCCCGCGGTGCGGGTCTTGCTGGTTTCCGGCTGCAGCTTGTCGTTGCCCACACCCGAGTTGAACGGGTTGTTACCCTGGGTGTCACGGGCACTGATCGGACGACCGGCAGCGTCGGTCTGACGGAAGTCGGACGCCAGGCCTTCAGCACCGCAACGGGCTGCAACGGCCGGGTTGCTGCGCTGGCCGAACACGGCATCACACGGATCGGTGAACTTGTCGAAGGTCTGCGAACCACCACCGAACGTGTCGTCCAGGGTCGGGGCACGGAAGCCCTCGCCGTAGGTCGCACGCACCAGCAGGTCGTCGATCGGCTTCCAGGTCACGCTGAACTTGCTGTTGACCGTGTTGCCGAACTTGTCGTAGTCCGAGTAGCGGCTGGCGATATCCAGCGACAGCTCCTTGGCACCCGGCAGGTCACGCAGCAGCGGCACCATCAGTTCCAGGTAGAACTCGTTGGTCTTGTACTTGCCTTCGGTCGGCTGCGCGGCCAGCTCGGTGGTGTAACCCGAGGAGGACAGTGCGTCCGGGTGATCGTAGCCCGACACTTCGCGATGCTCGTAACCGGCAGCGAAGGCGAACTCGCCCGCATCGCCCGGCATGTCGAACAGCGAACCGGTGATGTTGGCGAAGTACTGCTTGCTCTTGCTCTGGCCGGTCGAGTTCAGCAGGGTGTTGATGTACTTCAGCGCATCCGGGGTCGCGGCGCTGGCGCCGCCCAGCAGGTCGAACGGAACGCAGCTGCCCGGGCTGGTGCCCAGCGCGATCGGGTTGGCAGCGGTGCCGCACTGGGCGACGCCGTTGGCGTTGATGAACGACGGGCCGAGGGCGTTCTTCAGGGCCAGCAGGTTGATGTTGCCCGAGCTGGTCTGGGTCACGTCGAACTGGTTGTAGTTGATGCCCACATCCCAGTCGAACGGACGGTTGTTGAAGTCGAAGTTGCCTTCCAGGGCCGCGTCGAAGTGCAGCGACTTGACGTTGTTCTGGGTGATGCGCGGCAGTTCGAAGATACGACGGCCCCAGCCACCGATGTCAACGCCGGCGCCCGGGTTGGCCCAGTTGCCCAGCGGGTTGTAGATGCTGTCCTTGCTGATCGCCACCGGGAACTGCGGCTGCGAGGTGCCGGTCAGCGGGTAGCCGGCGATCTGGCGCTTGGAATCGCGCTCGGAGTACATCGCCGTCGACTTCAGACGCAGGTTGTCGTTGATGTCGTAGCTGGCCGAGGTGAACATGGTCTTCGACTCAGCGCCCTGGTTCAGCATCATCTGCTGCGAGGCGTTGTAGTAGTCGTCCAGACCAATCAGGTGGTAGTTGTTGAAGTTGTTCGACGGCTGGCCAACGCCGACCGGGGTGTCCCAGGAACCGGTGTGGTTGACCACCCAGGTGTTCGGGACCCACTTGCCAGCCTTGTTGTATTCGCCAGCACCGGCGGTGCCTTCGGCACGCGGATCGGTGAAACGACCCCACGGGCCAGCCGGGCTCAGACCGTCTTCCTTGTGGCCCTGGCCATAGGAGTACTTGGTCAGGCCACGATCCTTGGCCCACACCGGATCTTCCTTGATATAGTTCGCGCCGAACACGATCGAGGAGCGCTCGCCGCTGGCACCCAGGGTCAGGCTGTACTGGGTCTTGGAACCGTCGCCGTGGCTGTTCTGGCCATAGTAGGCACTGGCCTCGGCGCCGTCGAAGTTCTTGCGCAGGATGATGTTGACCACGCCGGAGATGGCGTCGGAACCGTAGATCGCCGAGGCGCCGTCCTTCAGGACTTCAATGCGCTCGATCAGCGAGGTCGGGATGGTCGACATGTCGGTGAAGCCGGCCAGGCTGGTGCTCCAGCGCTTGCCGTTGACCAGCACCAGCGTGCGCTGCTCACCCAGGTTGTACAGGCTGACGTACTGGCCGCCCTGTTCCGGGTTGGACGCCAGCACGGCCGCCTTGCTGAAGGTCTGGGTGCCTGCCACGGACAGGTTCTGCAGCAGGTCGCCGACGCTGACCAGGCCCGAACGCTGGATGTCCTCATGGCTTACGGTGAGGACCGGCTGGGAGGTTTCCACATCCACCGAGCGGATGCGGGAGCCGGTGACTTCCAGGCGATCAAGGGTGGTCGGGGCACTGGCTTCCTGTGCGGAAGCAAATGCCGGTGCCAGCGCCAGCGCGATGCCGGCGGGCAGCAGGCCCAGCCGCACGGCAGGGGTGCGAACGTTCATCAATCTCTCCAAGGTACGTGTTAGTAGCGTGTTAAAACGCTCCAGCACGTTACGATTGCGTTGCGATGCTGTATTTGCGCGACCCAACCGTAGACTTTGCAGAGTGTGGCGGGAGCAAGCCGCCGTTTTCCCTGAACCGGGAAGCAGACTGCCCGTAACGGGCGCGGAAGGCCCGCGCGAAGCTGCAGCAGTTGTCGAATCCGCTGGCCGCGGCGACCTCGCCCACCATCATGTCGGTGTCGCGCAGCAGATCGGCGGCCCGCTCCAGGCGCAACCGTGCCGAAAGCGACTGGGGGCTCTCTTCATACAGGCTCTGGAAGGTCTTGGAGAGGTACCAGCTGGAGAAGTTGGTCAGCTCGGCCAGTTCGCCGATCCGCACCACGCGGTGGCTGTTGCCCTCCAGATAGAGACGGGCGCGCTGCATGCGGCCGAACACTTGGCGCTTGCGGCTGCGTGAGCGACCGGGGCAGCGCTGTACGTTGTCGGCCAGGTCACGCTGCAGGCCGGCCAGATGCAACAACAGCGGGCGCAGCGCCTGCGCTGGCAGGCCGCTGTCGAGCGCATCGCGCCACAGGCGCAGGGCAACGCGGGCGTCGCCGCGGCTCATGCGACCACGACCGGCATACAGGCCGCAGTCGGCCATCTCGGACAGCACCCGCATCGCCTCCGCAGTCAGGCTGAGGCCCACGCACAGTCCGTTACGGCCGGCCTGCACCAACGGGCGCGACTCCTTCTCGAAGGCAATCCACTCACCATGGCGCAGGCGGAAACGCCCTTCCTTGGCTTCCACCCAGGAACTGCCCCGCACCTGCAGCCAGACAGTGAAGCTTGACCCTGCGGTCTGCAGGCTGCCGAGCCGGGCCACGCCCATGCAGGTCGGCGCGAGATCGTCGAGCGCCTTGTCGAGGGAGACGGTTTGGCCACGATCGGCCAGCGAGAGTTGACGCATGGGGCACCACGGGTTTGCCTGATACAGGCTTCCGTTTTGCCTAATCAGGCGTCAGCCCGTCAGGAAAATCCGCCGAGATCGCCACGAATTCGCGGCGAGAACTCCACGAAAGAATCACGAAGAGATATTTTTCTTCAGGATCAACGACTTGAGAAAGGCCGGGAACAGTGCCGGCGCCGACCGGGGCAGCTGCATGACGCCGATGTCGGCACCATCGCTGACCGCCAGGGCGACGTACAGGTCCCGGCCATCGGCGCTGGCACTGATGCCGTTGCCCGCACTGAGCCGCTGCCGGTCCAGGCAGCGCTCGGAGGCTTCGGTGCCGGCCTGGATATGGATCAAGGTCGTACCGCATTCGGTCGAGTTGCCGAGATACCCGATGCCACCGGTGCCCGCCACCGTCCAGGTGCGATAGCGCCATCGGCTGGGCCGGTCTTCACTGACCTGCTGCACGCTGGCCGGGGACAGTGCCGCATCCACCGACCACAAGCCGCCGGATGCCAGGCGTGTGAACAGCACGCGGCCATCGCCGCGATCGAAACGCGCCTGGGAGACGCCGTCGATACTGGCCAGGCGGCGCCAGGGGGTCACGCTGCGATCGAACAGGCTCAACCGGGTGCGTTGCTCTGCATCGCGCTCGACTACCAGCAGCTGCTCCGGGGTTGCCCCGTACAGGGCCTGCAGCGGCTGATCCACCGGAACCGGCAGCGGTTGCAGGTGCTCGTCGCGCGGGGCGATCTCGTAGACAACGGTACGCCCATGCTCGTCACGCCCGACCACCAGCAGCTGGCGGCTGTCGGCCGACCAGTCCGGCGCCTGCCGCCCCTCCGGACGCAGGCCCTCGATCGGCCGCAGTGAGTCGGGCCGCTGCATGTCCGCCCACCACAGCGCGAAACTGCCGGAACGATCGGAGGTGAAGACCAGCTGGCGACCGTCGGGCGCCGCCATCGGCTGCCCGTCGCGCCCACTGGACGCGAACAGCCGCTCGGCGCTGCCGCCGGCCATCGGCACCTTGAACACGCCGAACTGGGCACGGCGGTGAACGAAGGCCAGCACGTCGCCGTGGCGCGACACCGCAGGCCACTGTGCGTCGTCGAGGCCGGCATCACGCAAGGTGCGGCGCTCCACGTCCAGGTAGTACAACCGCACCTCGCTGTCCACGCGCCGGCCGAACACGATGCTGCGCCCATCGCCCAGCCAGGCCCAGCCACGCTGTTCGGCGGATTCGTTGGTCAACTGCTCCAGCTCACCGCCTCCGGCCGGCATCCGCCACAGGTCGCCCATCTGTGGATTGCGCACGAACACCAGCCACTTGCCGTCGGGCGAGTAGCGTGGCGCGTAGTCAAAATCATCCTGATCGACGGCGTAGTCCAACGCCCGCCACTGGCCGCTGGCCAGGTCGAGCACACGGATACCGCGATGGGCATAGCGGCCCACCATGCTGCCAAAGACCAGGCCGCGGCCATCCGGTGTCCAGTCGAAGCTGAGCAGCTCGGTTCCATCGCAACGGGTCGCCTGGCGCACGCCGCCTCCAGTGGCACTGGCGATCAGCACCTGGCAACCGCCGTCGGCTCCAAAGCGGGCAAAAGCGATCTCGCGCCCGTCCGGTGACCAGCTCGGGAAACGGTCACTGGCCCCCTTCGGCGGCAGCGCCAGCTGCCGGGCCGGCGCATTGCCCGAGGTCTGCACCTTGATCACACCACCTCCGGCGCCATCCTCGTTGGCGCCTTCGTAGGCAACCTGGGAGCCGTCCGGCGAAAGTGTGGGATAGGTTTCAAAACCACTGGTGGCGGTGATCAGGCGATAGGGACGCTGCGGGCTGCCGATCACCCGCACGCCGTTCTCGACCGCTGCATCCACCGGTGAACTCGGCTCCGGCCCGCGCCGCAGCAACAATGTGGCCATGACCAGCAGCGCGGCCAGCATCATCACGCCCAGCACCCACAACAGCTGGCGGCGCAGCTGGCGCCAGCCACGCCGGCGTGAAGGCGCTGCCGGCACGGCCAGCGCCGGAATCGTGCCGGCACCGTCCGGAGACGGCATCACATCCGCAACGGCCACCGCATCCACTTCCGCCACCGGCTCGAAGTCGTCCAGCGCCTGCACCGGTACCAGCAGCCGATAGCCGCTCTTGGCGATGGTCTCGATGTAGGCCTGGCCATTGTCGTCGTCGTTGGCGAACGCCTTGCGCAGCTGGGTGACGGCCTGGGTCAGCACGTCATTGGTCGGCAACGTATCGGGCCAGACCTCGGCAAACAGCTCTTCACGGGTGACCACGCGCCCAGGCTGCCGCATCAACACGCGAAGTACGCCCAGCGCTTTCGGCGTCAGCCGCCGCGGACGGCGCGCGCCTTCAACCTCGACCTCACGCGAGGACAAGGTAATGACACAGTCGCCGACCTGCACGCGGTCGGCGTCAATGGGCGTGAGTTCGCTGCTGTTCATTTTCCGCTATACAGTAGGGACGGGACCTGGGCAGGGCTCACCAGCAATACCGTCCCCACCGTCCCTGGACAGGGCCATCGAAAAGCCAGATTCCGCACAAAGCATCGGCGCATACCGCAAAAACAATAACGCCCCCGGATATTAGCCTAAGCCGGTTACCCCGCCTATGACGGGGTCGACACTCAGGCTCTCTCTCGCCGACGCATTCACATAATCTGCATCACCATTCGCGCCCTTATGGGCGCGAAATTTTTATCTGGCGTTCATTTTTACATGCGCCGAAGCATGGTCAATCCGACCAGACGCGACACCACAAGGCCGATATACATGACGCCTGCGAACTGTTCGAGCATCACCAAGGCCCGTGCCTGCGGGTGCAACGGCACGACGTCACTCAATCCAACTCCGGACAACAAGCTGAAGCTCAGATAAAGCAGCTCCATCCAACTGCGCTCGGGGCCGGCCGTCGCACCCTGGAAACTGCTTGGATACCACTGTTGGCACACCGCGAATGCAAAGGCGAACCCCCAGGCCAGCAGGGTGAAGGTTGCCCCGGCCGCGAACAGTTCGTCGCGTGTTACTCGATGGTCCTGCAGCATGTAGGCGATCAATGCCCCGGCCGTATAGAAGTACAGCAGGCTTTCCAGCAGCTGCGCGGTGGTCAGCAGCGCGCTGCGGTCCAGCAGGGCGCCAGCCAGCGAGAACACCACCGATGGAATGGCCAGCAGCAATGCCAGCCAGGTTCCCAACGGACTGCGCTGGACCACCCACAGCGCCAGGCCGAGTACCGCCATGCCGAACATGCCCAGCGCCGCCCGGCCAGCGGCGGTGTCATCGAGGGCGGGATACAGCAGTACCGCGATCAACTGGGCGGCCAGGAGCCAGGCCGAAGGATGGCGGCGGGCGATGGCCAGCCAGCGGGTGGTCGTGGCAACGGGCATGGCGTCCTTTCCCCTGGGCGATGCGCGGAGGATAGCCGGGCGCGGCGTGATGAACGGTAGTGCCGGCCATTGACCAGCACTCTCCCCGGTCCGTGCACGACGGAATGCTGGCCAGCGGCCGGCACTACCCGTTACCCGTCACCCCTGGCGGTAGACCTCGGCCCCGCCAGCACGGAACTCCTGCGACTTCTCCTTCATGCCGGCCTCGGCGTAGTCGCGCACGTCCTGGGTGATCTTCATCGAACAGAAGTGCGGTCCGCACATCGAGCAGAAGTGGGCCAGCTTGTGCGCGTCCTTCGGCAGTGTCTCGTCGTGGAATTCCTTGGCCTTTTCCGGATCCAGGCCCAGGTGGAACTGGTCCTGCCAGCGGAACTCGAAGCGCGCCTTGCTCAGCGCGTTGTCGCGTACCTGTGCGCCCGGATGCCCCTTGGCCAGGTCGGCCGCGTGCGCGGCAATGCGATAAGCCATGATGCCGTCGCGCACGTCCTGGCGGTTGGGCAGGCCCAGGTGCTCCTTCGGCGTCACGTAGCAGAGCATGGCCGTGCCAAACCAGCCGATCATCGCCGCGCCGATCGCACTGGTGATGTGGTCGTAGCCCGGCGCGATGTCGGTCGTCAGCGGGCCCAGCGTGTAGAACGGCGCTTCGCCGCATTCGCGCAGCTGCTTGTCCATGTTTTCCTTGATCAGCTGCATCGGCACGTGGCCGGGGCCTTCGATCATGGTCTGCACATCGTGTTTCCAGGCGATCTTCGTCAGTTCACCCAGCGTTTCCAGTTCGCCGAACTGCGCCGCGTCGTTGGCATCAGCGATGCAACCCGGGCGCAGGCCGTCGCCCAGCGAGAAGGTCACGTCGTAGGCCTTCATGATTTCGCAGATGTCTTCGAAATGCGTGTAGAGGAAGTTCTCCTTGTGGTGCGCCAGGCACCACTTGGCCATGATCGAGCCGCCGCGGCTGACGATGCCGGTAACACGCTTGGCGGTAAGCGGCACGTAGCGCAGCAGCACGCCGGCGTGGATGGTGAAGTAGTCCACGCCCTGCTCGGCCTGCTCGATCAGAGTGTCGCGGAAGATCTCCCAGGTCAGTGCCTCGGCGCGGCCGTCAACCTTCTCCAGGGCCTGGTAGATCGGCACGGTACCGATCGCCACCGGCGAGTTGCGGATGATCCATTCGCGCGTCTCGTGGATGTGCTTGCCGGTGGACAGGTCCATCACCGTGTCACCGCCCCAGCGGATCGCCCACACCAGCTTCTCCACTTCCTCGGCGATGCCGGAAGACACCGCGCTGTTGCCGATGTTGGCGTTGATCTTGGTCAGGAAATTGCGGCCGATGATCATCGGCTCGCTTTCCGGGTGGTTGATGTTGTTGGGCAGCACCGCACGGCCACGGGCGATTTCGTCGCGCACGAACTCCGGGGTGATGACTTTCTGGATCGACGCACCGAAGGCCTCGCCCGGGTGCTGCTGCAGCAGGCCGGCATCGCGGATCGCGTCCAGGCGCTGGTTCTCGCGGATGGCGACGAATTCCATTTCCGGCGTGATGATGCCGCGGCGCGCGTAATGCATCTGGGTGACGTTGGCACCGGCACGTGCACGGCGTGGCAGGCTGCGCGCGGGGAAACGCACCGCGTCGAGCTTCGGGTCATGCTCGCGATCGCGACCGAACGAAGAACTCAGTCCTTCGAGCTGCTCGGTATCACCGCGCTCTTCCACCCAGCCGCGACGCAGTGCCGGCAAACCGGCGGACAGATCGATGCGCACCTCCGGGTCGGTGTACGGGCCCGACGTGTCGTAAACGGTCACCGGCGCATTCTCTTCGCCGCCGAACAGCGTCGGCGTACGGGTCAACGCGATCTCGCGCATCGGCACCTGCAGATCCGGGCGCGAACCGGGCACGTGGATCTTGCGCGAGCCGGGAATGGGCCGGGTCACGGATGCGGAGAGTTGCTGGGCCTGTTGCTGCAGGGCGGAGAGCTGTGCGTTCATCGGGCATCGTCCAGGAAGGTCAGGGACGAAGCGGCGGCGCATGGCACCCGCGCACGGACGGTCCTTGGGCGGAGTCCGGGCACGGCTGCATTGCAAAGCTTCCCTACGCCGGTATGAGCCGGATCAGGTTCCAAGGGACTGTCTCAACCGTGGCCACATGGCCCGGTACCCCCGCTTCTTGGTGCGCATTAGAGCATAGACCGCCCGCCTCCGGGACCAGGTCGCCATTCGTTAACGGAACCATGACGTCGCGTTCAGTAACGTGCACGCCATCGCGTTGCTGAGATCGATGCGTTCCCCGCCGCCTTCGCGGCCCCTGCCCGGTCCGTGCTGCATGCCGCCGGCCCTTCGCCGCAAGCTCTGCTCGCTCCCCTCAATCCCCCTTGATCGGAGAAGCTCCTTCATGGTGTTTCGCGTTTCCATCGCACTGGTTCTGCTGCTGGTGTTGCTCGCCGGTATCGCCCCCGGCCCCTTCAACACCGTGGTCCAGTCGATGCTGGCGGAAGTCATCCGCAGTGTCGGCTGGCTGTACCTGCTGGTGGTGTTCCTGGCGCTGGTGTTCCTGATGTACCTGGCGTTCGGCCGCTTCGGCAACCTGCGCATCGGCGGCGAGGACGCCGAACCCGAGTTCTCGCGTGCCAGCTGGATGTCGATGCTGTTCGCCGCCGGCATGGGCATCGGCCTGGTGTTCTGGGGTGCGGCCGAGCCCATCTCGCATTTCAGCAAGCCGCCGGAAGGCCTGGCGCCGCAAAGCCTGGATGCGGCGCGCGCATCGATGCGCTATGCGTTCTTCCACTGGGGCCTGCACCCGTGGGCGATCTACGCACTGATCGGCCTGGCGATGGCCTGGTTCCAGTTCAATCGCAATGGACGCGGCCTGGTCAGCGACATGCTGCAGCCGATCATCGGCCGCCACCATCGCGGCTGGATCGGTCGGGTGGTCAACATCGCCGCCGTAGTTGCCACTGCGATCGGTGTCGCCACCACGCTCGGCTTCGGCACCATCCAGATTGCTGCCGGTATCGAACGCGTCTTCAGCGTGCAGGCTACCGTCGCCGTGCAGATGACCATCATTGCCGTCGCCTTCGTGCTGTACATGGCCTCCACCGCCAGTGGCGTAGAGCGAGGTGTGAAGTGGCTGTCCAACTTCAACCTGGCGTTGGCTGCCCTGCTGGCGGCCATCCTGCTGGTGCTGGGGCCGACCGGCTTCATCTTCGATACGTTCACCACCACGCTGGGCTCCTACCTCAACCAGCTGGTGACGATGAGCCTGCGCATGTCACCGTTCTCCGGCAGCACCTGGGTGGCGGACTGGACGATCTTCTACTGGGCCTGGTGGATCTCGTGGGCGCCGTTCGTGGGATCGTTCATTGCGCGCATCTCGCGCGGCCGCAGCGTGCGCGAGTTCGTGATCGGCGTCGTGCTCGCACCGACGCTGCTGGGCTTCTTCTGGTTCGCGGTGTTCGGCGGCACTGCGTTGTGGGCACAGATCTTCGGCCACGCCGATCTGGTGCAGGCGCTTGGCAATGGCTACGAGACGGTGTTGTTCACACTGTTCAACAGCATGCCGCTACCGCTGTTGCTGTCGTGCATCGCGCTGGTGCTGCTGATGATCTTCTTCGTGACCTCGGCCGATTCGGCGGTCCTGGTGCTGGCCAGCATGTCCACCGACGAGGCTGGCGACCCACCGTTGAAGCGCAAGCTGGCCTGGGGCATTGCGGTGGCACTGATCGCAGCGGCGTTGCTGCTGGCCGGAGGCCTGGACGCGCTGCAGGGCATGATCACGATCGCGGCATTGCCATTCGCGCTGCTGATGGTGCTGGTGATGGTGTCGCTGTACCGGGTGCTGGACCAGGAGTACACGCGCGAGCGGCGGCAGGCGCAGCGCCAGCGGCACATGATCGATGCGTGGATCGCACGCGAGATGGCGGCGCAGGAGGAGACGCAGGCCGAGGCAGCGCGCGCGCACGATCAGGATTGAGGGTTGTTTTGCAGCCTGCGGCTGCACCGCTTTTTTCAAGCAACGGCAACAACAACTTCAAAAGCGGCTCTGGATTTCTGCTGGTTTGGCGGGGAGGGGGCCGATGGCGGGACACGCCGCAAGTACGTCCCTGTAGGCTCGGCCACGGCATCCATGCCGTGGACGGTCCCGCCATCGGCCCCCTCCCCGCTTCCGACAATTTCCCGGTGACGGTTGGTTTTCCACGCTATGCGTGGATGAGGTGTATCGGAAAACAAGAAGGGGTCGGATCCGTTTTCCTTCGGAAAACGGATCCGACCCCAACCCACAGCGCGCGGCTGTTGCTGTTGCCTTTGCTTTTGATCTTCTTCTTTTTCTTCCTGCGGTGGCGGCCACGGAAACTGTCAGGGGCCGGGCGGGTGGGCTGGGCGGGGGTGTCAGCCGCATGGATGCGGCTGCCAAGCCTCCAGGGACGGATTCACGGCGTCCCCCGAACAGCCCACCCGCCCGGCCCAATCACATGATCCCGCTTCCACGAACCACCACCGCAGAGGGGGCTCAGCCCGGTGGCCGGGAAACCTCAATACCCCGCCGCCTGCCCGTCCTTGCGGCTCTCCGACGCACCGTAATACACCCCGCTCTCGGGATCGCGCATGATCGCCTGGTACCCGCCATAAGGCCCATCGGCGAACACGATGCGATGCCCCTTGCGCATCAGCGCACGCACCGTCTCGTACGGGAAGCCGGTTTCCAGATTCACTTCGCCGCCATCGGTCATCGCCGTGGCCTGACCCGTCGGTTCAGTCGAGCCTTCGTGCTGGATGCGCGGCGCATCGCCGGCTTCCTGCAGGTTCATCCCGAAATCCACCAGGTTCATCACGATCTGCGCATGGCCCTGCGGCTGCATCGCGCCGCCCATCACGCCGAAGCTGGCATACGGCTTGCCGCCCTTGGTGATGAACCCCGGAATGATGGTCTGGAATGGACGCTTGCCCGGCGCGTAGCCGTTGGGATGGTTCTTCTGCAGCACGAACATCTCGCCACGGTCCTGCAGGATGAAACCCAGACCGGGCGGTGCCATGCCGCTGCCCATGCCACGGTAGTTGGACTGAATCAGCGAAACCATCATGCCGTCGGCGTCGGCCACGGTCATGTAGATCGTGTCGCCCTCCTCCAGCTGCTTCGGCGTGCCCGGCTGCACTTCCTTCAACGCCTTGTCCATCGAGATCAGCGCACGACGCTGCGCGGCGTACTCCTTGGAGATGAGCTTCTGCACCGGTGCCGGCTGGAACGCCATGTCGGCGTAGAAACGCGCACGGTCGGCAAAGGCCAGCTTCTTCGCTTCGACAAACAGGTGCACGTGTTCCGGTGAACCGAACGGGATCTTCGAGAAGTCGTAGCCTTCCAGCACGTTGAGGATCTGCAGTGCGGCGATGCCCTGGCTGTTCGGCGGCAGTTCCCAGACGTCGTAGCCACGGTAGTTGCTGCTGACCGGTTCGACCCACTCGCCATGATGGTCAGCCATGTCCTGGTAGCTCAGGTAGCCACCGTTGGCCTTGAAGTAGTCGCCGATGGTGTGGGCGATCTCGCCCTTGTAGAAGGCGTCGCGGCCACCGTCGGCGATCTTCTGCAGGGTGCTGGCCAGGTTCGCGTTCTTCCACATCTCGCCCTTGCGCGGGGCGTGGCCGTTGATCGTGAACTGCTCCTTGAAGCCCGGGTACTGCGACAACTTGGGCACCGAGCGGTCCCAGTAGTAGGCGATCACCTCGGCCACCGGGTGACCCTCGCGGGCGTAGCGGATGGCCGGCGCCAGGTTGTCGGCCATCGGCTTGCGACCGAAGCGGTCGTGCAGCGCGAACCAGCCGTCGACGGCACCCGGCACCGACACCGGCAGTGGACCGGTGGCCGGGATGTCCTTCAGGCCACGGCGCTGGAACTCGGCCAGGGTGAGCGACTTCGGCGAGCGGCCCGAGCCGTTGTAGCCGTAGAGCTTCTGTGTCTTCGGGTCCCACACGATGGCGAACAGGTCGCCGCCGATGCCGTTGCCGGTGGGTTCCATCAGGCCGAGCGCGGCGTTGGCGGCAATCGCCGCGTCCACTGCCGAACCGCCACCCTTCATCACGTCCAGCGCGATCTGGGTGGCCAGTGGTTGCGAGGTCGCGGCCATCGCATGCGGGGCGATCACCTCCGAACGGGTGGCGAAGGTGTGGCCGGTGATGCGGTCGGCGCCGAAGGACAGCGCGGGTACGGTAGCCAGTACGGCGGCGGCAAGCAGGGAACGGGCAAGGCGTCGGGACACGGTCGGGTTCCGATGGACGGGTGGTTCCCCGATCTTCGCCGCTGCGGCCTTCACGCGGTATCGGACAGACGTCATGGACGTTGATCCTTGGGCGGAAAAATCCACCGGATTTCGCGCAAAAACCGCCCCGAAAGGAGTGAATTCGGGTTCACCGAAACACTTTCAGCAGCAACCATCCTTGTGCCGCAAGCGATTGCGCTGGATGCAGCGGAAACCGATAGAAAATCCGTCGCGAGGGTTGACACCGCCGAAATGGCTGTGTTTCTCTCGATCACATGTTGCATCACAACACGCCACCGCGAATCCACATCGAAGCCGCCGACACCGGCGCCGCCTCGCTGCGTTCGATTCTTGTGCTCGTACTTATTACCCAACCAACAGGTGCGGGACGAGCCAGCGTGTAAGCAACACACACACACCGGAACTCTTCAAAAACCCGCACCCGCCCCGGTGCGGGTTTTTTCATTTCAGAACCTGGTTTCAGACGCAACCACCATGACCAACGCTCATCGCACAACCCAGACCTGCACCACCACGCCTCGTGGTGGCTGTGCCTGTGCGATGCGCGGCGCCTCCTCCACCGCTTTCCCCTGACCGGCCGGCACGTCACCTCGACGACCGGCCGTTCTTTTTTCTTCCCACCGCAAGGAACCTCCCCCATGAGCACCAACGACCTGCCCCAGACCAAGATCGCCGTCATCGGCTACGGCAGCCAGGGCCGCGCCCACGCACTGAACCTGCGCGAATCCGGCTTCGACGTGGTGGTAGGCCTGCGTCCGGGTGGGCCGACCGAAGCCAAGGCGCAGGCCGATGGCTTCACCGTGATCGCGCCCGCCGAGGCCGTGAAGGACGCCGACCTAGTTGCCGTGCTGACTCCGGACATGGTGCAGAAGAAGCTCTACAACGACGTGCTGGCGCCGAACATGAAACAGGGTGCATGCCTGCTGTTCGCGCATGGTCTGAACGTGCATTACGGGATGATCGAGCCGCGTGCCGACCTGGACGTGGTGCTGGTCGCGCCGAAGGGCCCCGGCGCGCTGGTGCGCCGTGAGTACGAGATCGGCCGTGGCGTGCCGTGCATCTGGGCGGTCTACCAGGACATCAGCGGCAAGGCCGCGCAGCACGCGCAGGCCTATGCGGCCGGCCTCGGCGGTGCGCGCGCCAACCTGATCCAGACCACCTTCAAGGAAGAAACCGAAACCGATCTGTTCGGTGAGCAGGCGGTGCTGTGCGGCGGTGCCTCAGCGCTGGTGCAGGCCGGTTTCGAGACCCTGGTCGAAGCCGGCTATCAGCCGGAGATCGCCTATTACGAAGTGCTGCACGAACTGAAGCTGATCGTGGACCTGTTCTATGAAGGCGGTATCTCGCGCATGTTGGAGTTCATCTCCGAGACCGCGCAGTACGGCGACTACGTCAGCGGCCCGCGCGTGATCGATGCCGGCACCAAGGAACGCATGAAGGAGGTGCTGAAGGACATCCAGGACGGCACCTTCACCAAGAACTGGGTGGCCGAGTACGAAGCGGGCCTGCCGAACTACAACAGGTTCAAGCAGGCCGACCTGGAGCACCCGATCGAGAAGGTGGGCAAGGAACTGCGCGCCAAGATGGTCTGGTTGCAAGGACAGGCTGCGTAACCACGCGGCCCTCCCCCACCCGCTTTGCAAGGTTCCCCCATGAACTCTTCGACACATCGCAGCGCGCCGCCCAACGGCGCGCGCTGGCTGACCCAGGCGCTGGAGGCCGAAGGCGTCCGCACGCTGTTCGGCTATCCCGGTGGCACCATCATGCCGTTCTACGACGCGCTGGTGGATTCGTCGCTGAAGCACATCCTGGTACGCCATGAGCAGGGCGCGGCGCTGGCCGCCAACGGCTTCGCCCGCGCCAGCAACCAGGTGGGCGTCTGCGTGGCCACCTCCGGCCCGGGCGCCTCGAACCTGGTGACCGGCATTGCCGATGCGATGCTGGATTCGGTACCGATGGTCTGCATCACCGGCCAGGTCGGCACGCCGCTGCTGGGCACCGACGCCTTCCAGGAACTGGATGTGTTCGGCCTGACGATGCCGATCGTCAAGCACAGCTGGCTGGTGCGCAGCGTCGATGACCTGCCGCGCGTGGTGGCCGATGCGTTCCGCATTGCCCGTGAGGGTCGCCCCGGCCCGGTGCTGATCGACCTGCCCAAGGATGTGCAGCTGGCCGATGCCAGCCATCTGCCGGCGCACGTGCCCAGCAGCGTCGAACCGCCGCCGGCGCCGGCCGAGGCCGCCATCGCCGAGGCCATCGCCGCGCTGGCGGCGGCCGAGAAGCCGGTGGTCTACGCAGGTGGCGGCATCGCCCTGGGTGATGCCGTGCAGGACCTGCGCGACTTCGTCGAGGCCAGTGCCATCCCCACCGTGATGACCCTGCGCGGCCTGGGTGCACTGCCGGCCTACCATCCGCAGTCGCTGGGCATGCTGGGCATGCACGGCACCCGCGCGGCCAACATGGCGGTGCAGGAAAGCGACCTGCTGCTGGTGCTGGGTGCGCGTTTCGATGACCGCGCGACCGGCAAGCTGGCCGAGTTCGCGCCATTCGCCCGCGTCGTCCACATCGATGCGGACGCCTACGAGATCTCCAAGCTGCGCACTGCCGACATCGCCGTGCCTGGCAACGTCGGTCACGCCATCCGTGCCCTGCGTGCGGCCTTCCCCTCCCCCAGGGCCCACCAGGACGCGTGGCGCAAGCGCTGTGCGCAGCACCGCGACCGCTTCGCTGCACGCTACGACGCACCGGGCCAGCGCATCTACGCCCCGGCGCTGCTGAAGCGCCTGAGCGAGCTGGCACCGGCCGATGCGGTGATCGCCTGCGATGTCGGCCAGCACCAGATGTGGGTGGCCCAGCACTGCCGCTTCAACCACCCCCGCAACCACCTGACCAGTGGCGCACTGGGCACGATGGGCTTCGGCCTGCCAGCGGCGATGGGTGCGCAGTTCGCCTGCCCGGAGCGCACCGTGGTACTGGTGTCCGGCGACGGCAGCTTCATGATGAACGTGCAGGAGCTGGCGACCATCGCCCGCTGCCGCCTGCCGGTGAAGATCGTGCTGCTGGACAACAGTTCGCTGGGCATGGTGCGGCAGTGGCAGGAACTGTTCTTCGCCGAGCGTTACAGCGAGATCGACCTGTCCGACAACCCGGACTTCGTAGCCCTGGCGCAGGTGTTCGGCATTGCCGCCACCCGCATCGACAACCGCGACGACGTGGAAGGCGGCCTGGCCGCGCTGCTGGCCGAGCCCGGCCCGGCGCTGCTGCACGTGGCCATCGATGCACGCGCCAACGTGTGGCCGCTGGTGCCGCCGAACACCGCCAACAGCACGATGCTGGAAAGCAATCCCGCCCACGCCCGCCAGGAGACCCCCAATGCAATACCGGCTTGACCTGGTGCTGCACCCGGCCGAAGGCGCGCTGCTGCGCGTGATCGGCATGGCCGAACGCCGCGGCTTTGCGCCGCGTGCGATCAGCGGTGCGCCGGTGGCCGCCGACGATGGCCGCTGGCACCTGCAGCTGGTCGTCGATGGCCAGCGCCCGGCGGAAACGCTGTGCCGGCAGATCGAGAAGATCTACGACTGCGTGTCCGTGCAGGTCACCGCCGTGGAAGGAGTATCGCCATGAACACCCGTACCGTAGCGACCACGGTGCCGGTACGGAGGCGTCTTCTTCGCCGCCCGTGCCCGCATGCGGCGGTCTTCCGCACCGCGCTGGTGGCCCATGCCGGCCGCTGACACCAGCCAGGAAAGCGATGTCGGCGACGTAAGCGTCGCCGACGTCCTGGCAGCGCAGGCCCGCCTGCGCCGCTTCCTGCCGCCCACCCCGCTGCACCACGCCGAACGCTTCGGTACCTGGCTGAAGCTGGAGAACCTGCAGCGCACCGGTTCCTACAAGGTGCGCGGCGCATTGAATGCACTGCTGGCCGGCCGCGAACGCGGCGACACCCGGCCGGTGATCTGCGCCTCGGCCGGCAACCACGCCCAGGGCGTGGCCTGGGCCGCCTATCGCCTGGATGTGCCGGCCATCACTGTGATGCCGCATGGTGCACCCGCCACCAAGATCGCCGGCGTCGCCCACTGGGGCGCGACCGTGCGCCAGCACGGCAACAGCTATGACGAAGCCTACGCCTTCGCGGTCGAACTGGCACAACGCCACGGCTACCGCTTCCTGTCCGCGTTCGACGATGCCGACGTGATCGCCGGCCAAGGCACGGTCGGCATCGAGCTGGCCGCGCATGCCCCGGACGTGGTGATCGTGCCGATCGGTGGCGGTGGCCTGGCTTCCGGCGTGGCCCTGGCGCTGAAATCACAGGGCGTGCGCGTGGTCGGCGCGCAGGTGGAAGGCGTTGATTCGATGGCACGCGCGATCCGCGGCGACGTGCGCGAGATCGCACCCGTCGCCTCGCTGGCCGACGGCGTGCGGGTGAAGATCCCCGGCTTCCTGACCCGTCGCCTGTGCACCTCGCTGCTGGACGATGTGGTGATCGTGCGCGAAGCCGAACTGCGCGAAACCCTGGTCCGGCTGGCACTGGAAGAACACATCATTGCCGAGGGTGCCGGCGCGCTGGCGCTGGCCGCTGGCCGCCGCGTCGCGGGCCGCCGCAAGTGCGCGGTGGTCTCCGGCGGGAACATCGATGCCGGCGTGCTGGCCGGCCTGCTTACCGACATCCGACCGCGCCCGCCGCGCAAGCCACGGCGACGGCGCAGCGAAACACCCCGCTCGCCCGCCAAGGCCAGCGCGCCGCCCTCCCCCATGCCTTCCCCTTCCCACCTGCAAGCCGCAACGCCCGCTGTCGAGGAGATTTCCCTGTGACCACCATCGAACGAATTACCACCCCGCGCATCCGCATCTTCGACACCACCCTGCGTGACGGCGAGCAGTCCCCCGGCTGCAGCATGAGCCCGCCGCAGAAGCTGGTGATGGCGCGTGCGCTGGACGAACTGGGCGTGGACATCATCGAGACCGGCTTCCCGGCCAGCTCGCAGTCCGACCGCGAAGCGATGGCACTGATCGGCCGCGAACTGCGCCGCCCGAGCCTGACCCTGGCGGTGCTGTCGCGCTGCCTGCAGGCCGATATCGAGACCTCGGCACGCGCACTGGAAGCCGCGGCCAACCCGCGCCTGCATGTGTTCCTGTCGACCAGCCCGCTGCACCGCGAGCACAAGCTGCGCATGACCCGCGAACAGGTCCTGGAATCGGTACGCAAGCATGTATCGCTGGCCCGCTCCTACATCGACGATGTCGAGTTCTCGGCCGAGGATGCCACCCGTACCGAGCTGGATTACCTGATCGAAGTCGCGCGCGTGGCGATCGCCGCCGGCGCCACCACCATCAACCTGCCCGACACCGTCGGCTTCACCACGCCCGAAGAGATCCGCGCGATGTTCCAGCAGGTCATCGCCGGCGTCGCCGACGTGCCGAACGCGGCCAACGTGATCTTCAGCGCGCACTGCCACAATGATCTGGGCCTGGCCGTGGCCAACTCGCTGGCCGCCATCGAAGGCGGCGCGCGCCAGGTCGAGTGCACCATCAACGGCATCGGCGAGCGCGCCGGCAACTGTTCGCTGGAAGAGATCGCCATGGTGCTGAAGGTGCGCCAGGCCTTCTACGAGCAGGACAGTTCGATCAACACCCCGCGCATCGTCGGCACCTCGCAGTTGCTGCAGCGCCTGGTCGGCATGCCGGTACAGCGCAACAAGGCCATCGTCGGCGCCAACGCGTTCGCCCACGAATCGGGCATCCACCAGCACGGCATGCTGCGCCATCGCGGTACCTACGAAATCATGCGCCCGGAAGACGTGGGCTGGGAGGACTCGCAGATGGTGCTGGGCCGCCACAGTGGCCGTGCCGCTGTTGAAGCGCGCCTGCGTGCGCTGGGCTTCTGGCTGGACGAAGACGAACTGAAACTGGTGTTCGAGCAGTTCAAGGGCCTGTGCGAACAGCAGCGCGTGGTCACCGATGCCGACCTGCAGGCGTTGATGCAGGGCGGCTCCAACGCGCAGGGCTACCGCCTGGCCTCGATGACCATCAGCGATGTCGGCAGCCGCGCCAACGCGCTGGTCGAACTGTCCGACCCGGACGGCAACCGCGTGGCCGAGACCGCGCAGGGCGATGGCCCGGTCGATGCGCTGTTCGGCGCGCTGTCGGCCGCTACCGGCGTGCAGCTGATGCTGGACAGCTACCACGTGCACAGCGTCGGCATCGGCGCCGATGCGCGCGGTGAGGCCAACCTGAGCGTGCGCCACGAAGGCGTGGAGTACGACGGCACCGGCACCAGCAAGGACATCATCGAAGCCTCCGCGCTGGCCTGGCTGGATGTGGCCAACCGCCTGCTGCGCCAGCGCCAGGCCACCGCCCACAACAGCACCGACGTTCCCACCCCTGCCACCGCCTGAGGAACCCGCCATGAGCGCCTTCGACACCTTCACCCAGGCCAGCGCCGCTGGCCAGCAGTGGAACGCCCAGGACTATGCGATCGACGCCGGCTTCGTCCCGCTGCTCGGCGGCGCGGTCTCGCGCCTGCTCGACCCGCGCGCCGGTGAGCGCATCCTCGACCTGGGCTGTGGCGATGGCGTACTCAGTACCGAACTGGCGCTGAGCGGCGCACGCATCCACGGCGTGGATGCTTCGCCGGAACTGGTGGTCGCCGCCCGCGCACGCGGTGTCGACGCGCAGGTGATGGACGGCCACGCGCTGTCGTTCGACAGCGAGTTCGATGCAGTGTTCAGCAATGCCGCACTGCATTGGATGACGACTCCGGACCGCGTGCTGGAAGGCGTGCGCAGCGCCCTGCGCCCCGGCGGCCGCTTTGTCGCCGAATTCGGTGGCCACGGCAACGTGGCCACGATCATCGCGGCGGTACAGGCCGCGCGCGTGGCCCACGGCCATGGCGCCAGCACCTTCCAGTGGTATTTCCCGACGGCCGATGCCTACGCCGACCGCCTGCGCCAGCATGGCTTCCAGGTGCAACTGATCGAGTGCACGCCGCGCCCGACCGCACTGCCGACCGGCGTGGCCGGCTGGCTGCGGGTCTTCGCCGCACCACTGCTGGACGACCTGCCGGCCGAGGCCCGCGCTACCGTGCGCGAGGCCGCCACCGCGTTGCTGGCCGAGCTGCCGCGCAATGCCGCCGGCCAGCCGCTGGCAGACTACGTGCGCCTGCGCGTGCTCGCCCGCCGTCGCTGACTTGACCGTTCCGTTTTCTTTACTGATGTTCGCTATTTCGTACTTCTGCCAGGCATACGCATGACTTCCGCACCCCGCACCCTGTACGACAAACTGTGGGACGCCCACGTGGTGGTTCCCGAAACCGACAGCGCCCCCGCCGTGCTGTACATCGACCTGCACCTGATCCACGAGGTGACCTCGCCGCAGGCGTTCACCGAACTGCGCGAGCGCGGCCTGTCACCGCGCCGCCCGGACCGCACCAAGGCGACGATGGACCACTCCACGCCAACCCTGCCGCCTGCCGCCGACGGCACGCTGCCCTACGCCAGCGCGGCCTCCGAAGCGCAGGTCGCCACCCTGGCACGCAACTGCGCCGAGCACGGCATCGAACTGTTCGACATGGCCTCGGACAATCGCGGCATCGTCCACGTGATCGCGCCGGAACAAGGCTTCACCCAGCCCGGCATGACCATCGTCTGCGGCGACAGCCACACCTCCACCCACGGTGCGTTCGGTTCACTGGCCTTCGGCATCGGCACCAGTGAAGTCGGCCACGTGCTGGCCACGCAGTGCCTGCTGCAGCGCAAGGCGAAGACCTTCGCGATCACCGTCGATGGCCCGCTGGCGCCCGGCGTCGGCGCCAAGGACGTGGTCCTGCACATCATCGGCGTGATCGGCGTCAACGGCGGCACCGGCCACGTCATCGAGTTCCGTGGCAGCACCATCGAAGCGATGGACATGGAACAGCGCATGACCCTGTGCAACATGTCGATCGAGGCGGGTGCGCGTGCCGGCATGGTGGCGCCGGATCAGGTCACCTTCGACTTCGTCGCTGCTACCCCGCGCGGGCCGAAGGGCGCCGATTTCGACGCTGCCGTGGCGCGCTGGCAGCAGCTGCGCAGCGATGACGGCGCGCGCTTTGACAGCGAAGTGCACATCGACGCCGCCGACATCCGCCCGACCCTGACGTGGGGCACGCATCCGGGCACCGCCATCGCGGTGGATGCACCGATTCCCGCCGCCAACGATGCCGCCGCACAGAAGGGCCTGGACTACATGCATTTCCAGGCTGGCAAGGCGCTGGCGGGCACGCCGGTGGACGTGGTGTTCGTCGGTTCGTGCACCAATGGCCGCCTGAGCGACATGCGCGAAGTGGCGCAGGTGCTGCGCGGCCGTCGCGTCGCTGACCGGGTGCGCATGCTGGTGGTGCCGGGCTCGGAGATCGTCAAGCGCGAAGCCGAGGCCGAAGGCATCCACGAGATCGTGCGCGCGGCCGGTGCCGAGTGGCGCGAGCCGGGCTGCTCGATGTGCATCGCCATGAACGGCGATCTGGTCGCGCCCGGGCAGCTGGCCGTGAGCACCAGCAACCGCAACTTCGAAGGCCGCCAAGGACCCGGTTCGCGCACGCTGCTGGCCTCACCGATGAGCGCGGCGTGGGCCGCGGTGAACGGGCACGTCGCCGATACCCGCGAACTGTTCGCACAGGAGG
Source organism: Stenotrophomonas sp. YJH_SMC_80 (assembly GCF_059372495.1). Taxonomy (NCBI): domain Bacteria; kingdom Pseudomonadati; phylum Pseudomonadota; class Gammaproteobacteria; order Lysobacterales; family Lysobacteraceae; genus Stenotrophomonas; species Stenotrophomonas sp. YJH_SMC_80. The sequence goes on along the minus strand of NZ_JCAFVP010000001.1, from coordinate 121,427 downwards.
TGGCGTGATGGCCGGTTTCCATACCCTGACCTCGGCCAGCGTGGTGCTGCGCCAGACCAACATCGACACCGACCAGATCATTCCGGCGCGGTTCCTGTCCACCACCGAACGCGCCGGCCTGGGCCGCAACGCGTTCAATGACTGGCGCTGGCAGGCCGACGGTTCGCCGGTGGCCGACTTCGCCTTCAACCAGCCGCACAACGCCGGCCGCAGCGTCCTGCTGGCGGGCCGCAACTTCGGCTGCGGCTCGTCGCGCGAGCATGCACCATGGGCGCTGACCGATCTGGGCCTGCGTGCCATCGTCAGCAGCGAGATCGCCGACATCTTCCGCGGCAACTCGCTGAAGAACGGCCTGCTGCCGATCGTGCTGGACGAAGCCGACGTGCAGGCGCTGATGCAGCGCCCGGACGACGAGCTGACCATCGACGTGGCCGCACGTGAGCTGCGCACGCCCGATGGGCGCGTCTATTCCTTCCCGCTGGATGGCTTCTCGCAGACCTGCCTGCTGGAAGGCGTCGACCAGTTGGGGTATCTGTTGGGCCGTGTCTCTGAAATCGAACGCTACGAGAGTGAGCATGCACGCTGAAATTGTTGTCCTGCCCGGTGATGGCATCGGCCCGGAAGTGGCCGCCGCGGCAGTCGCCGTCCTGAAGTCTGTCGCCACGCGCTTCAACCACACCTTCACCTTCAGCGAGCACGACATCGGTGGCATCGCCATCGACCGCCACGGCGAGCCGCTGCCGGCCTCGACGTTGACTGCCTGCCAGGCCGCCAACGCGGTGCTGCTGGGTGCGGTCGGCGGCCCGAAGTGGTCCGATCCCAACGCCAAGGTGCGCCCGGAACAGGGCCTGCTGGCGATCCGCAAGGCGCTGGGCCTGTATGCCAACCTGCGCCCGGTGCGTACCCACGAAGCCGCACTGCACGCCTCGCCGATCAAGGCCGAGCTGCTGCAGGGCGTGGACTTCGTGGTGGTACGCGAGCTGACCGGCGGCATCTACTTCGGCGACAAGACCCGCGACGCCGACAGCGCCAGCGACCTGTGCCGCTACACCGTGGCCGAGATCGAACGCGTGCTGCGCAGTGCCTTCCGCCTGGCCCGGCAGCGCCGCGGCAAGGTCACCTCGGTGGACAAGGCCAACGTGCTGGAGACCTCGCGCCTGTGGCGTGACGTGGCCGCGCGCATCGGCCGCGAGGAATTCCCGGACGTTGCGCTGGAGCACCAGCTGGTCGATTCCATGGCCATGCACCTGCTGGCCAAGCCGCGCGAGTACGACGTGATCGTCACCGAGAACATGTTCGGCGACATCCTCACCGACGAAGCCTCGATGCTGGCCGGCTCGCTGGGCCTGCTGCCGTCGGCCTCGCTGGGTGAGCCGGGCGCGGTCGGCATCTACGAACCGATCCATGGTTCGGCCCCGGACATCGCTGGCAAGGGCATCGCCAATCCGTACGCGACGATCTTCAGCGCCGCGATGCTGCTGCGCCATTCGCTGGGGTTGGAAACGGAAGCCGCTGCGGTGGAAGCCGCCGTGCACGCCGTGCTGGACGATGGCGTGTTCACCGCCGATCTGGCCGCCAAGGGCCAGGCGGTGAGCACGGCAGCCGCCACCGACGCGGTGCTGGCCAAACTCAATTGATCCGATAGCGCCACGCCACGCGTGGCGCCTCTCCCTTCGCACATTGCGGGCCGCCACCCATGGGGTGGCTCTACTGTAGAGCCACGCCATGCGTGGCTGCATTATTTGGTGGTGTACCCACCATTGACCAGGATGGTCTGCCCGGTCATCCACCAGCCGTCGGTGACCAGGAAGCGGATCCACGGCACGACGTCGGCGATGTCGGTCAGGCCGGTGCGGGTGAACGCCGAGAGCGCGGCCGCGGTCTTGTGGTACGCCTGCGCATCGGCACTCTCGGCCGGGTAGAAGAACGGCGTGTCCATCGGGCCCGGCCCGATCGCAGTCACCGAGATGCCGCGCTCACCGAACTCCTTCGATGCGGCGCGGGTGAAATGCTCGACCGGCGCCTTGGTGCCGGCATAGCTGGAATAGAACGGCGTGAACGCACCCAGCAGTGAGGTGACCAGAGTGCAGATGCGGCCACCGTCGTTGACGTGGCGTCCAGCCTCCTTGAGGAAGAAGAACGCGGCCTTGGCGTTGACCGCACTCATCTCGTCGTACTCGGCTTCGCCGATCTCCAGCAGCGGCTTCTTCAGCACCTTGCCGACCGTATTGATGGCGATGTCGGGACGGCCGACTGCGGCCACGGCATCGGCGAACAAGCGCTCCATCGCTGCCGCCGACGTCAGGTCGCCCTGCAGGGCAACCGCCTTGCTGCCAGCGGCCTGCACGGCGGCGACGGTCGCCTCTGCATCGGCCTGGGTGGCGGCGCTGTTGTAGTGGATGACGATGGCTTTGGCGCCCTGGCTGGCGAAGTCGCGGGCGATCAGTCCGCCCAGGTTCTTGGCGCCACCGGCGATCAGCACGGTCTTGCCCTTGAGGGAATGGTCGGTCATGGCGTCGGTCTCGGGAGGGGGCTGCCCGGGGTGGCAGCCCTGCCCTGACGACGATATCGTGCAGAAAATGCGGATAAAGCCCGCCGCATTGACTTAACCTTCCAGAGCCAGCGAACAATGGACCGGATCGATCGCTTCCGCATCTTCACCCGGGTGGTGGAGTGCGCCAGCTTCACCCGCGCCGCCGACCAGCTCGGCCTGCCCCGCTCCACCGTCTCGGCAGCCATTGCGGAGCTGGAGCAGCGGCTCGGCACCCGCCTGCTGCAGCGCTCGACCCGACGGGTGTCCACCACCCACGACGGCGACGTGTTCCATGCCCGCTGCCTGCGCCTGATCGCCGAGGTTGAAGACGCCGAATCGCTGTTCCGGCAGGACGATGCGCAGCCGGTGGGTCTGCTGAAGATCGACGTGCCAAGTCGCATCGGCCGCCGCATCATCGCCCCGGCGCTGCCCGACTTCTTCGCGCGCCATCCGCAGGTGGAAGTCGACCTGGGCATGACCGACCGCGCGGTGAACCTGATCGAAGACGGCTGCGATGCGGTGCTGCGGGTCGGCCAGCTGGGCGATTCCAGCCTGGTCGCGCGCACGCTGGGCCAGCTCGACTTCGTCAACGTTGCCGCGCCGGCCTACCTGCGCGAGTACGGTGTGCCGCAGCAACCTGCCGACCTGCAGCAGCACCGGGCGGTGAACTACGCGTCGCCGACCACGGCGCGGGTGGAACCGTGGGAGTGGCAGGAGGGTACGCAGCTACGCACATTGCCGATGCCCGGCTGGGTGCGGGTGAACAGTGCCGAGGCGTCGATCGCGTGCTGCGTGGCGGGGCTGGGGCTGCTGCAGATTCCGCGCTACGACGTGCAGGCCGAACTGCAGTCAGGCGCATTGGTGGAGGTGATGCCGCAGTACGTGGCGCAGCCGTTACCGGTGACCCTGCTGCAGCCGCACCGGCAGCACCGCGCGCAACGCGTGCAGGTGTTCATCGAATGGCTGCTGCCGGCGCTACGGAGCGGCCTGCAGCTGCAGTAGATCCACGCCATGCGTGGATGTGCACAACGTGGATGGGGTCAGAGCCCATTCCCAGCGGGAAAGGGATCGGACCCCGGCCGCAGAATCCGGGGCATCACGCCCCGGATTCGTCCGGCTTGACCCGGAACCACGCCGCGTACAACGCCGGCAGGAACACCAGGGTCAGCACCGTGCCGACGATCAGGCCGCCCATGATCGAGATCGCCATCGAGCCATAGAACGCGCTGCGCGACAGCGGAATCATCGCCAGCACGGCCGCCAGCGCGGTCAGTACGATCGGGCGGAAGCGGCGCACCGTCGCGTCGATGATCGAATGCCAGCGGTCATGCCCGGCATCGATGTCCTGCTGGATCTGGTCGATCAGGATCACCGAGTTGCGCATGATCATGCCGGCCAGCGCGATCGTGCCCAGCAGTGCCACGAAGCCGAACGGCGCGCGGAACAGCAGCAGGAACAACGTCGCGCCGATGATGCCCAGCGGCGCGGTCACCAGCACCATCGCCGCACGCGAGAAGCTGCGCAGCTGCAGCATCAGCAGCGTGGCCACCACCACCAGGAACAGCGGCATGCCGGCCTTGATCGAGTTCTGGCCACGTGCCGAATCCTCCACGGTACCGCCGGTTTCCAGCAGGTAACCGTTCGGCAGCTCGGCACGGATGCCATCCAGCGTCGGCAGGATCTGATGCACCACGTCCAGCGGCTGCATGCCATCGCTGATGTCGGCACGCACGGTCACCGTCGGCAGGCGGTTGCGGTGCCAGATGATGCCGTCCTCGAAGCCGTACTCCATCGTCGCCACCTGCGACAGCGTGATGCTGCCGCCGTTGGCGGTCGGCATCGACAGGCTGGACAGCAGCTCCAGCTGGTTGCGCTCATCGGCCGGGCCACGCAGCAGCATCTCGATCTGGCGGTTGCCCTCGCGGTACACGCTCACCGACTGCCCGGCCAGCGAACTGGACAAGAACTGGCTGACCTGGGCACTGCTCACGCCCAGCGCCCGCGCACGCTCCTGGTCGATCACCAGCCGCACCACCTTGCTCGGCTCGCTCCAGTCCAGGTTGACGTTCATCACGTGCGGGTTCTCACGCACCTTGGCTTCGACCTGGCGCGCGATCGCCTGCACCTTCTCGATGTGCTCGCCGGAAATGCGCATCTGCACCGGATAGCCGACCGGCGGGCCGTTCTCCAGGCGGGTCACGCGCATCTGCACGTCCGGGAACTTCGGAATCACCTCGTGCAGCAGCCAGTCACGGGTGCTTTCGCGCGCCTTGATGTCCTTGGCCAGTACCACGAACTGGGCGAAGTTGGTGGCCGGCAGCTGCTGGTCCAGCGGCAGGTAGAAGCGCGGCGAACCGGTGCCCACGTAGGACACGTAGTTGGCGATGCCCTCGCGGCTGGACAGCAGCTTCTCCAGCTTCTCGGCCTGGGCCTGGGTCGAGCGCAGCGATGCGCCCTCGGCCAGCTCGATGTCCACCATCAGTTCCGGCCGGGTCGAATCCGGGAAGAACTGCTGCGGCACGAAGCGGAACATCATCAGCGAGAACACGAACAGGGCAATGGTCGCGGCAATCACCCACCAGCGGTGGCGCAGGCAGCCATCGAGGAAGCGACGGAAGCTGCGGTAGAACGGGCGCTGGTACGGATCGTGGTCGTGCCCGTGCTGCGGCGGCGCGATCAGGTTGGCCAGCGCCGGATAGCGGTCGGCCCACTGCTGGCGCTTGGCATGCCAGCGCGCGGACACGCTGCCCGGCTTCGGCGGCTGCGGATTGAACAGGTCCGGCAGCATCTTGTCGCCCAGGTACGGGATGAACAGCACCGCCGCGATCCACGACACCACCAGCGCGATGGTCACCACCTGGAACAGCGAACGCGTGTACTCACCGGTGCTCGAGGCCGCCGTAGCGATGGGCAGGAAGCCGGCCGCCGTGATCAGCGTGCCGGTCAGCATCGGGAACGCGGTCGACTCCCAGGCGAAACTGGCCGCGCGCAGGCGGTCGTAACCCTGCTCCATCTTGGTGGCCATCATCTCCACCGCGATGATCGCATCGTCCACCAGCAGGCCCAGCGCCAGCACCAGTGCACCCAGCGAAATCTTGTGCAGGCCGATGTCGAAGTAGTGCATGACGAAGAAGGTCATCGCCAGCACCAGTGGAATGGTCACGCCCACCACCAGGCCGGTGCGCAGGCCCAGCGAGAAGAAACTGACCAGCAGCACGATCACCACCGCTTCGGTCAGCACCTGCACGAACTCGCCGACCGACTCTTCCACCGACTGCGGCTGGTCGGACACCTTGCGCAGCTGCATGCCCGCCGGCAGGGTCTTCTGCAGGCGCTCGAACTCGGCATCGAGATTGGCGCCGAGCTTGAGGATGTCACCGCCATCCTTCATCGCCACTGCCAGGCCGATGGCCTCTTCACCCATGAAGCGCATCTTCGGCGACGCCGGATCGGCGAAGCCACGCTTGACCTCGGCGATGTCGCCCAGGTGCACGGTGCGGTCACCGGCGCGGATCGGGAACTGGCGGATCGCTTCGATGTCGTTGAACTGGCCGGTCACGCGCAGCTGCACGCGGTCGGTGGCGGTCTCGAAGAAGCTGGTGCCGGTGACCGCATTCTGGTCGGCCAGCGCCTGCTGTACCTGCTGCATCGACACACCCAGCGTGGCCAGGCGGGTGTTGGACAGCTCGATCCAGACCTTCTCGTCCTGCAGGCCGACCAGGTCGATCTTGCCGACATCGGGCACGCGCTGCAGTTCCAGCTGGATGCGGTCGGCGTAGTCGCGCATCACCGCGTAGTCGAAGCCCTTGCCGGTCAACGCATAGATGTTGCCGTAGGTGTCGCCGAACTCATCGTTGAAGAACGGACCGACGATCTCGCGCGGCAGCGTCGCACGGATGTCGCCCACGCGCTTGCGCACCTGGTACCACAGGTCCGGGATCTGCCTGGAACGCAGGCTGTCGCGGGCCATGAAGATGACCTGCGATTCGCCGGGGCGCGAATAGGAGCGGATGAACTCGTACTCGCCGGTGTTCATCAGCGCCTTCTCGATCGGCTCGGTCACCTGCCGCGAGACCTGTTCGGCGGTGGCGCCCGGCCACAGCGTGCGCACCACCATCGCCTTGAAGGTGAATGGTGGATCCTCGGACTGGCCCAGATGCTTGTACGACCACGCGCCGATCAAGGCGAAGGCGAGCATCGCAAACAGCACCAGCGGGCGATTGGCCAGCGCCCACTCGGAAAGATTGAAGCGGCGCACCGGCTTACTCCTTGGCCTTGGCGGCAGCGGCCGGCGCGGCCGGCTTCAGCACCGGGCGGTTCTGCCGGTCCACGGCGATCACCGGCTGGCCCGCTCGCAGCAGGTGGCCACCGGCGGCAACCACCCAGTCACCCGCGTTCACGCCGGACAGCACCGGCACGGTCTCGCTGCCAAACGCACCGGTGGTGACCGAGGCGGCCTTCAGCGTGCTGTTGGCCGGATCGACCACCCACACGCTGGCGGCACCGTTGGCACCGCGCTGCAGCGCGCCCAGCGGCAGCTGCAGGGTGCCGTGGCGACCGGCGCTGCTGTAGACGCGTGCGCTCTGGCCCAGTTCGACATCGGCCAGCGCATCGGCGGCCAGGCTGACGCGGGTGGCATAGGTGCGTGCCTGCGGATCGGCGGCGGCGGCGATCTCGCGGATCGTACCGGGCAGGCGCTGGCCCGGGCGGTTCCACAGTTCCACCTCGACCGGCTGGCCGACCGCGTAGTCGCGGATGGTCGCCTCGGGCAGGTCGATCAGCACTTCGCGGCCGCCATCGGCGGCCAGGTTGAAGATAGTCTGGCCGGCGGACACCACCTGCCCGGCTTCGGCCTCGCGGCTGGCGATCACGCCATCGGCCGGCGCGCGCAGCTGCGCGTAGTCAGCCTGGTTGCGCAGCACATCGAGGTTGGCGCGGGCCGCATTGGCCTGGCCCTGCGCGGCCTTGAACGCCGCGGACTGCTGGTCCAGCTGCGAGCGGCTGACCAGTTGCTGGTCGGCCAGCACCTGGTAGCGCTTCAGGTCATCACGGGCACGCACCAGGTCGGCCTCGGCCGCAGCCAGCTGCGCCTGCGAGGCACGGGCCTGCAGCGCGAAGTCAGCCACGTCCAGTTCGGCCAGCACGTCCCCCTTCTTCACCCGCTGGCCAGCATCGACGTGGCGCTTGACCAGGTTGCCTCCGACGCGGAACGACAGCGGGCTTTCCTGACGGGCACGCACCGTGCCCGGGAATGCCGCCGGCGCCTGTCCGGCCTGTTCGCCGGGGTGAACCACCAGTACCGGCACGGCCGCCTGCGGCGCCTGTTCCTGTCCCGAACAGGCTGCCAGCGCAGCCACCCACACCATACCGCCCATCCAGCGCACGATCTTCATCGGTCAACGTCCTGAAAACGCAGGGTTGCAACAAGGGGGAGCCGCGACTGCCGGCCCAATTTAATAAACCGGCCGGTATAGTATAAATATCGAACCGCTTGGTCTAGTATTGTTGCGATGAGTTCTTCCACTTCCCGCAAGCCGTCGGCCAAGCCCGCTGCCAAGGCCGCCGGACCCGGGCGCCCCAAGGATCTGGGCAAGCGCGCGGCGATCCTTGAAGCAGCCAAGGTACTGTTCATCGAACAGGGGTATACCGGCGTGAGCATGGACGCCATTGCCGCCCAGGCCGGCGTCTCGAAGCTGACCGTGTACAGCCACTTCGGCGACAAGGAGACCCTGTTCTCCGAGGCCGTGCAGTCAAAGTGCATTGAAATGCTGCCCGATGCCCTGTTCGTGGCCGACGCGGACGGCCCGCTGCGCGACCAGCTGATCGGCATCGGCCTGGCCTTCTTCGAACTGATCACTTCCGATGCGGCGATCTCGATCCAGCGCATGATGATGGCGCCGGAGACCGACGAACGCCTGCGCGAGCTGTTCTGGAAGGCAGGACCGGAACGTACCTGCGAGGCCCTGGCTGACTTCCTGCGGGCACGCGCCGAGCGCGGCGAGCTGGAAATCACCGACTATTCGCTGGCTGGCGAGCAGTTCCTGACCCTGGTCAAGGGCGAAGTGCACATGCATATGATGTGCGGCATGCCACTGTCACCGGTGGAGTGCGACCCTCTTGCCCACGTGACCGCCAGCATCGACTTCTTCCTGCGCGCCTATGCGCCGCGAGGGGCCGGGACGGCTGAATAACCAAAACTGAACGAACCGGAGGTCGCAATGACTTCCGGCACTGCGACCCCGGCCACCCGGCAGCTGATGCTCTGGGCGCGCCGCCGGCCTCCGGCACCGGTAAAATGGCCGGCCCACTGCGCTGGATTTGAACCTCATGACGATTGATTACGCCCACGCCCGCGAACTGATGGTGGAACAGCAGATCCGTCCCTGGGACGTGCTGGACATCAAGGTGCTCGACGTCCTGGCCCGCCTGCCGCGCGAGGCTTTTGTCGCCGATGCACACCGGGCGCTGGCCTACGCCGATGTCGAACTGCCGATCGGCCACGGCCAGAAGATGATGAAGCCGGTCATCGAGGGCCGTACCCTGCAGGCACTGGATCTGCAGCCGGGTGACGAAGTGCTGGAAATCGGCACCGGCAGCGGCTTCCTGTCCGCCTGCATCGGCGCGCTCGCGCGCGACGTGCTGAGCCTGGAGATCGACCCGGAGCTGGCGACCGCCGCGCGTGCCCGCCTGGACGCCTCCGGCCTGGGCACCAACGTCCGCGTGGAAGTGGCTGACGCCCTGTCCTGGCAGACCGAACGCCGCTTTGACGTGATCTGTGTCACTGGTGCGGTCGACGTGGTGCCGTCACAGTTCGCCTCGTGGCTGCGTCCGGGTGGTCGCCTGTTCGTGATCCACGGCCGCTCGCCGGCGATGGAGGCCCTGCTGGTCAAGGCCGACGGCAGCACCGAGTCCCTGTTCGAGACCGATATCGATTACCTGCGTGGTGCCGCCCCGGCACCCCAGTTCCACCTCTGAGTCCAAGGAAGCCGCAATGATCCGCCGATCCCTCGCTGTTGCGCTGGCCACTGCCCTGCTGCCGTTGTCTGCCCATGCCGCCGACCTGCTGCAGGTCTACGAAATGGCACGCAACGGCGATCCGCAGCTGTCCGCCGCCGAATCGACCCGGCTGGTCGACAAGGAAGGCGCCGTGCAGGCGCGCGCCGCCCTGCTGCCGCAGATCAACGGCCAGGCCACGCTGAACCGCACGCGCAGCGAGCCGAACGCCGACATCAACTCCGGCTCGTTCACCAACAAGCGCCGCAATTACACGATCGATGGCAGCCAGACGCTGTTCAACTGGACCCAGATCAACAACCTGCGTTCGCAGCGTGAGCTGAGCAAGGCGGCGGACTTCACCCTCGAATCTGCCAACGACAGCCTGATCGTGCGCACCTCGGCGGCCTACTTCAACGTGCTGGTGGCGATCGAATCGCTGAACGCCGCACAGACCAATGAAGCGGCTGCGAAGAAGCAGTTCGACTTCGCCGACAAGCGCCTGGAAGTGGGCCTGGCGCCGATCACCGACGTGCACGAAGCACGCGCCCAGTACGACCAGGCGCGCGCCAACACCATCGTTGCGCAGAACACCCTGGCCGATAACTACCAGGCCCTGACCGAACTGACCGGCCAGCCGGTGACCAACCTGCGCGGCCTGCCGGCCGACTTCCGTCCGGAAGTGCCGGCCAACCGTGGCAACATCGATGAGCTGGTGCACCAGGCCACCACCCAGAATCCGGCGCTGAAGGCGCAGGAACTGAAGGTGAGCGCCGCCGAAGCCGGCGTGCAGGCCGCGCGTGGTGGCCACTACCCGACCCTGTCGCTGGGCGGCAGCTGGGGCAAGACCGCGACCTGGGGCGACAGCACCGGCTCCGGCTCGCTGTCCCCCGACGCCCGCACCAACAGCATCGGCCTGACCCTGAACGTGCCGATCTTCGCCGGCGGCGCTACCCAGTCCGGCGTGCGCCAGGCGCTGGCCCAGCGTGACATTGCCCAGGACGGCTACGAGCAGCAGAAGCGTGCCCTGGACCGCAACACCCGCAATGCCTACCAGACCCTGGTGCAGGGCATCAGCGAAGTGGAAGCCCGCCGCCTGGCGGTGGTCTCGGCACAGAGCGCCTATGACGCCTCGCAGGTCGGCTTGGAAGTCGGTACCCGTACCGTGCTGGACGTGATCCAGAACCAGCGCATCCTGTTCTCGGCGCAGCTGGACTACGCCCAGGCCCGTTATACCTTCCTGCAGAACCGCCTGCTGCTGAGCCAGTCGCTGGGTGCGCTGGACGTGGCCGAGCTGCAGGACGTCAACCGCCTGCTGACCCAGGACGCGGGCAACCCGGCAACCACCACGCACTGAGTCGTCAGCCTGCCGGTCACGAAGAAGCCACCCGCGAGGGTGGCTTTTTTGTTGGTCGCGCGGACGGAAGCATGCACCCACCGACCGTCAGCCGGGCCAGACCCGCATCCGTTCGACTGCGGCCAGCAGACACAGTGCGATGGCGACGGGAGCCAGCACCGGCAGGGCGCGTGACCGCGGTGCCCGTCCGCGCAGCACGGCCACGCACACGGCCCCCATCACCAACAGGGTTGCCGGACCAGGCAGTACCGGCAGGCTGCCCATGGGCGCCCACAACGCCAGCAATGCCGCCGACAGGACGACGGCAACCGGCACCAGTCTCTCCCGGAACTCCAGGGATCGGTCACCTGCCGTCGGCCACAGCTGCATCGCCACCCGCGCAGCCAACATCAGCAGCACCAGGATGAGCGCCACCAACCCTGCCACTCCCGCCAGCGGCAGCAAGGGCATCACCCAGTACAACTGCGGGTGATGCTGCAGGGCGACCGACAAAGGCCGCGTGCTGGCCAGAGCCGGAAATTCGACCAGGCCCGCCTGCAACGCGGCCAGTACGATCAGCAGCACCATGGCCAGCAGCACGCACGCCGGCAGCAGCGGCGGCCGTGCCCTCGCCTGCCTGCCGATGCCAGGAAATCCCAGCGCCAGGCCAACGTTGGCGAACACACCGTACAGCGGCACGCTCGCCGCCAGTACACCGCCGATCCCGAAGCGATAGGGTGCCGTTGCCGGCGGCAGCCATGGAATCCAGTACGCGTAGTGCACATGGCGGGCTGCCAGCACCAGCAACAGCAGGCCGGCGCCGACCTTCACCGTCAGCAGCACGCAGGCAACCAGCACCACACGGTGTGGCCGCAGCAATCCGACCACTGCAAGCAACAGCAGGCTGGCAGCAGCCATCAGTTGACCCGGCATCCCGTTGCTGGCCTCGATTCCACACCCAGCCAGCAGTACATGCAGATGGTTGGCGACGGACTGCGCAACGCCAGCGGCAGTCACCACCAGTTCCAGCAGCAGCGCGCCACCGAGCAGAACGGCCGGCACGCCTCCCCAGCAGTCCCGCACCACGCCATGCAGGCCATCGGCAGCGGGCCTTTGCTGGTTCAGAACGTGCAGGCAGTACAGCAGCGGCCCTGTGCCCAGCGCGGCCAGCAGCAGGCTCAGGACGATGGCCGGGCCTGCCTGGGCTGCGGTGTGCTGGCCGACCAGCGCGACCACGCCGCCTCCCAGCAGCAAGGTCAGTGCCACCACCACAAGGCGATCGCCGTACCCGGGCTCATCGATGCCGGGGCTGCTGTCGCTGTCCATCGCAAGTTCCCTTGATATCCGCCCAAGCGCGGTCGACAGCAGACTGACAGCCTGTGCCGGGAGGCGGTATCGGAATACGCGCCATGCGCATCACGATGTGACGGCAGGCACGTTGGCAAGGAAGCTCACGGTCCCGCTACGACAGATTCCAGGTCGCTAAGCAGAATTGACGCGGTCTTTCACGACAGTCACGTCGCTTGCGCCGGCCCTTCGGACTCAGCGGCAAGGCGGCGGCAGGTGTGGTCCGACCAGCGCCAGCGTACGCTGCAGGGCACCGCGTCCGTTGCTGATCAGCGTGCAGCCTGCCCGCGCCATGTCCTCGCGTGCCTGTGGATCTTCGAGCAGGTGCTGCAGCAGTTCGCCGACCGCCTGCACGTCTTCGCCGATCAACAGCGCGCCCGCCTCGCGCATCCGACGGGAAATCTCCGAGAAGTTGTGCAGGTGCGGGCCCGTCACCGCAGCGGTGCCCATCGCCGCCGGCTCCAGCAGGTTGTGGCCACCGATCGGCTGCAGGCTTCCACCGACAAACGCCACCTGCGCGCAGGCATAGAACGGCATCAGCTCGCCCAGGGTATCGATGACGAACACATCGGTTCCAACCTCCGGCCACTGCTTCGCGCGCCGGGTTGCCACGTTCCAGCCCTGCTCCCGCGCCAGCGCCTCCACCTTCGGGAAGCGCTCGGGATGCCGGGGCGCCCACAGCAGCAACAGGTCGGGGTGCTGCCGGCGCAGGCGCCGATGCAGATCGATCACCGCCTGTTCTTCACCATCATGGGTACTGGCGGCGATCCACACCGGCCGCCGGGCCGGCACGCGGGCATGGAACTGCTCGACGAAGCCCTGCACGTCCGGCGTAGTGATGTCGAACTTCAGGTTGCCCAGCGCCTGCACCTGCTCCGGCGCGGCACCCAGCTGCACGAAACGCTCGGCATCGTCCTGCGACTGCGCGGCCACGCAGGTGACCGTGCGCAGTGCGCGGCGGATCAATGACGCCAGCAGCCGGTAGCCCCGCAGCGAACGTGCCGAGAGGCGCGCGTTGAGGATGTAGACCGGAATGCCACGGTCACGGCAGCCGAACAGCATGTTCGGCCACAGTTCGGTTTCCAGGATCAGCGCCAGGCTGGGCTGGAAGTGGCCGAGGAAGCGGTTGACGCTGCCGGGCACGTCATACGGCAGGTAGACGTGGTCCAGGGCGTCGCCCCACAGCGCACGCACGCGCTCGGAGCCGGTCGGGGTGATGGTGGTGATGACCCAGCGGATGTCCGGGCGCTCCTTGCGCAGCGCGTTCACCAGCGGCGCAGCGGCATTGACTTCGCCCACCGAGACCGCGTGCAGCCAGACCCGCGGTTGGCCGGTGGGCTGGGGATAGGAGGCATAGCGCTCATCCCAGCGCCGGAAGTATTCACGGACCCGGAAGCCGCGCCAGACCAGGTGGTACACGGTGATCGGCAGCAGGATGTAGAGCACGACCGAGTACAGGCCGCGCAGGATCCATTCGACAGGGTCTTTACGCATGCGGCAAGGATACGGGAGCCCCCCGGGAAAGACACGCGGCCGCCTTGGTAGAATGGGCCAATGTCCGATGCCACCACCGCCGTCCGCCCGTCGCTGCGCGATCCCCGCAACTGGCCGATGTTCGCCGCCATGCTGGGCGCCTTCGCCATCGCCCGCCTGCCGTGGATGCTGCAGCGTGCGCTGGGCCGGGGCGTCGGCTGGATCACCTGGCGCCTGCTGGGCAGCCGTCGCCGCGCCGCCGAGGTCAACCTGCAGCTGTGCTTCCCCGAGAAGGACGAGGCCTGGCGCCAGCGCCTGGTGCGCGACAGCTTCGATGCCCTGGGGGTGGGCGTGTTCGAGTGCATCCGCGCCTGGTGGGGCAGCATCGACAGCATCCGCCCGCAGGTGCAGATCGAAGGACTGGAACATCTGCGGCAGATGCAGGCGGAAGGTCGTGGCGTGCTGCTGGTGTCCGGCCATTTCATGACCCTGGAAATGTGCGGGCGCCTGCTGTGCGACTACGTTGATCTTTCAGGCATGTACCGCAAGCACAAGAACCCGGTGTACGAGTGGGCGGTGAAGTTCGGCCGCCTGCGCTACGCCAAGGCAATGTTCGCCAATGAGGACATCCGCGCCACCGTGCGCCACCTGAAGAAGGGCGGCTTCCTCTGGTACGCGCCCGACCAGGACATGCGCGGCAAGGACACCGTGTTCGTGCCGTTCTTCGGCCACACCGCTTCGACCATCACCGCCACCCACCAGCTGGCGCGGATGACCGGCTGTGCGGTGATCCCGTATTTCCATCGCCGCGAAGGCGGGAAGTACTTCCTGAAGATCGGCGCGCCACTGGAGAATTTCCCCAGCGACGACGTGGAAGCCGATACCACGCGGGTCAACCAGGCCATCGAAGAGATGGTGCGCGAGGCGCCCGACCAGTACCTGTGGATCCACCGCCGCTTCAAGCGCCAGCCAGGCGGGCGGAGCGATTTCTACAAGTAGATCCACGCCATGCGTGGATGCTTTTCGATTCCGTGCCGGGATTCACAACGGCCAGCGGCACCAGGCGTACGGGTACTCCCCCACCACGCACGCCAAGCCCGCACGGACCGGATTGGCCAGGATGTACATTGCCTTCTCGTGAAGTGATTCGTCGGTCCGCACTGCATGGTCGTGATAGCCGCGCTGCCACTGCGCAGTTCCATCAGCCAGTGCAGATGGTCGGGCATCACCACCCAGGCGAGACTGTGGCTGAAGCCCCTACGCTCGACGAAGCGCAGGGTGTCGATCAGGATCGCCATGTTCGCCGCATCCGCGAACAACGGTTCACGGCCAAGGGTTGCCGTGGTCAATGAGTACACGTTGCCGGATCGGGAATATCGACCGTAGCGGAGTCCTGGGCTGGCCATGCCTCAAGCGTGCGATACGCATGGAAACACCGGTAGTGGTGGGTTACCTGTGTTTGCGTCGGGAAAGCTCCATCCACGCATGGCGTGGATCCACCACAGCAATCTCCGTTCGGTACGCGCAGTAGAGCCACGCCAGGCTGGATGGACGATCACACCGCCGTCGGCGTGTCGTCCGCGTCGCGCGCCAGCAGGCTGCCGGCGAACAGCGCGGCCAGCAATACGGTCAGGCCACCCCAGAAGGCCGAATAGAACGCCAGATGGGTGTTCAGCGGGAACACGGTCACCGCCAGCGCCAGCATCGCCGGACGCGCGCGTTCGCGGGCCATTGCCGGCGCGTAGCGCCATGCGCGCCAGGCCTGGGCCACCGCCGCCAGCCACAGCAACAGACCAATCACTCCAGTCTCTGCGAGGATTTCCAGCACGATCTGATGGGCATGAAGCGCCGGGGCATTGCCCCACACGGCCGGCCCTTCCTCCGCCACGCAAGCGGGATAGGCATCGCGGAAACCACGTGCACCCACGCCATTGATGGGGTGCTCTTCAATCATGCAGGCGGCGGCTTCCCAGATCCGCGCGCGCCCTGACAGGGCCTCGTCGACACCACGCCCCCCCCCCTCCAGGGCCATGGCCGTACGCGCGAAGCGCTCGCGCAGCTGCGGCACGCTGGCGGTCAGAGCGCCGGCGCCGAGTACCGCCACCAGCGCCAGCGCGGCCAGCCGTTTCCAGCCGAACTGGCGCACGCCGCTGTAGGCCAGCACCAGCGCGAAGGTGATCCACGAGGCGCGCGAACCGGCCAACAGCAGCACGCTGCCCAGCGCTGCCGCAGCCAGCAGCCAGCCCGTATTGCCAAAGCGCCGCGCGGCGGGCAGCAGCAGGAACGGCGACAGGCTGGCCAGCACCTGGCCGAACTTCAGGTTGCACGGTCCCAGTGCGCCACTGAGGCGATCTGCCAGTGCGGCCTCGTCGGCCGGGCACAGTGCGTGGCCACTGACCGCCAGCTTCAGGTGTTCCAGCGACCAGAACCAGGGGCTGGTGCCGGCCACCGCCTGCACCAGTGCATCCAGCGTCCATGCGCCGGTGATCAGTGCCAGCCCCGCGAAGGTCAGCCGCCGCCGCTCCGGCGTGGCCACCGCGATCGCCACCAGCCACATGAAGGGCAGATAGCGCAGGCCCGCAGCAGCCTTGGTCCACGAGGCCGCCGGATCGATCGCATCGAATGCGGAGAATGCCTGCGGCAGCCAGTAACCAAGGAACAGGATCGAAGTCAGTGCCCAGGCCGCCGTGCTCAACAGATGCGGGCGGCGCTGCAGGCGGCGCGTCACCATGCGCACCGCCGCGTACAGCGCGCCCAGGCCCAACACGGTTTCGGCGATGCCTGGCAACGGCCACATCGCCACGTACGCCAGCACCCACCAGGGCGCCCAGCGCCCGGCGCGGTCGTCGCGCACGATGACGGTGGGGTCAGCCGGCGAGGTCGGCATAGAGGCGGAGGGTATCGCGCTGCATGGCCTGCAGGGTAAACGGGATGCGGGTCGGCAAGGACGGGGGCTGGGCCAGCAGGGCCAGCGCACGTTCACCCAATGCCCGCGCATCGCCGAGCGGCACGGCACCTGCGGGTTGCAGCTGCCGAAGCAGCTCACCAACGCCACCATGGTCCCAACCCAGCACCGGCCGGCCCACCGACAACGCCTCGACCACGGTGCGGCCGAACGCTTCGGGCTTGTCCGACAGCTGCAGTACCAGGTCGCTGGCCGCGTAGGCCTGGGCGATGCGTGCGGTCGGCGTGCTGATGTGCACGGCCTCGGCCACGCCGAGCGCGGCCGCCTGCCGGCGCAGGTCGGCCACGTAGGCTTCACGGCCGGGTTCATCGGTGCCCAGCATCCACAACTGTGCCGGCACGCCGGCGGCGCGCACATCCGCCAGCAGCTGCAATGCGTGTGCGTGACCCTTCAGGCGGGTGCCACGCCCCGGCAACAGCAGCAAGGGGCCTTCAACCTGCGCCAGCCATGGGTACTCTGCCGCAAGCGCCATCCGCGGACGGCGATCGGCACGCGCCACGCGCGGGAACTGGGCCACATCGACGCCACGCGGAATCACCTGCAATGCCTGTTCGGGCACGGTCGGGTAGTGCCGCTGCACGTAATCGCGCACGGTGTTGGACACGCAGATCACGCGTTCGCCGCTGGTCATCACCGCGCTGTAGCGGCTGGGCGAATTCAGCCCATGCACGGTGGTCACCCAGTGCGGGCGTTGCGCGGCAGGCAGGGCACGGATTGCGTACAGGCCCAGCCAGGCCGGCAGCCGCGAGCGGGCATGCACGATGTCCGCACCAACCTCGGCAAACAAGCGGCGCAGGGTCGGCAAGTGGCGCAGGGTCAGCAGCGACTTGCGGCCGATGTCCAGGGTGAGGTGCTCGGCACCGCTGTCGAGCAGCGGCTGCACCAGGCGGCCACCGGCGGAAACCACCAGCGCGCGATGGCCGGCGGCGACCAGGGCCGCAGCGATTTCCAGGGTCGAGCGCTCGACGCCGCCGGAGTGCAGCGCCGGCAGCAACTGCACCACGGTCAATCGGCGCATCGAAGGGGCGGCCGCTTAGTCGGCCAGCACGAACACGGAACCGCAGTACGGGCACTGCGCTTCGCCATTGGGCTCGTCTTCGATCGGCAGGTACACGCGCGGATGCGAGTTCCACAGCGCCATTTCCGGGGTCGGGCAGCTCAGCGGCAGATCGCTGCGGTGCACGGTGTAGCGCTTCTCGGCGTTGGCGGGCGCAGTGGCGGTATGGCTCATGGCGGATGTCGATGAACGGGTTGCGAGGCCTGTGATTCTAGCATCCAGGCCGCCCCGACATTGCGCCGCAACGGGTCTTTGCGCGTATCGGGCCGATTCCCTGCGACCTTGCATGCCACTTCGGGATGAGGTGCCGGTGGGAATTCCCGACCGATCCTGCAGATTCACCCCGGGAAACCACCGACAACGATATTTACCGCATTTGGATCGAACTAAATGGCACTTGTCAGGTTGCCACGGCTGTTGCAGGATCGGGCCAGGTCGTGAACCGGCCTGCCCCAATCCGACCCGATCGCATGGCCCGCCCCCACCGGACCGGCATCGCCTCTTCCACTGCCATCCCGGCGGGCGGAGCGATGCCGTCCGTGGTGTCCGCCGATGCGGGTTCTGCCCGCCGCCAGCCCTTCCGGGAGACCCCTGCATGACCCTGTCCGATCCACGCCGCGCCCTGCTTCCGCTCGCCTTGGCCCTGGCCTGTGCGACTACCGCGATGCCGGTGCTGGCACAGGGACTGCAGAGCTCGTTCGAGCCGGGCCAGCCGGCTCCGGAACCGGCCGCAGGCGCATTGCAGGTCACGATCGGCAATGGCCCCGCGGCGCCCTACGCCGCCAAGCGCAATGTCGGCTACAGCGGCCTGCACGCACTGCGCTACAGCAGTGAAGGTGGCAATGCGCGGCGCGAACTGTTCAAGGCGGACGTGACCATCGAGGCCGATACCACCCTGTCGTGGTTGGTGCTGCCGGAGATCGTCGGCAAGGACACCGTGGCTTCGACCTATGTGTCTCTGGACCTGCTGCTGGACGACGGCAGTCGGGTTTCGGCCGGCGCTGCGCGTGACCAGCATGGGGTGGCCCTCGGCGCCCGCGCGCAGGGCGCGTCGAAGACGCTGTACCCGCAGCAATGGGCGCGCAAGGCGGTGCGGCTGGGCGATGTGCCCGCGCTGAAGGGCCGCCGCGTGGTGGCGATCGAACTGGAGGTGGCCAGTGCCGACGGCGCACCGGTCTCCGGCTGGATTGATGACGTTCGCCTGGACACAGTGCCACGGCAGCAGCCAGCGCGCGTCTCCGACTGGGTACTGACCACCCGCGGTACCCAGGCCAACGGCACCTTCTCGCGTGGCAACAATTTCCCGGCCACGGCGGTGCCGCACGGGTTCAACTTCTGGACCCCGGTCACCGATGCCGGTGCGCTGAACTGGCTGTACCGCTGGAACGAGCAGAACGACGCGCAGAACCGTCCGCAGCTGCAGGCGCTTGCGCTGAGCCATCAACCCAGCCCGTGGATGGGCGACCGCCAGACCTTCCAGGTGATGCCATCGGCCAGTCGTGGCGTGCCGGAGGCTGACCGTCGCAAACGTGCCCTGTCGTTCGACCGCAGCCACGAAAGCGCCCGCCCTTACCGCTACGACGTGCGCTTCGACAACGGCGTCGCGGCATCGATCGCGCCGACCGACCATGCCGCGCTGTTCCGCTTTGACTTCCCGGAGGACGGCGACGCCAACCTGCTGTTCGACAACGTCGATGCCCGTGGTGGCCTGACTCTGGACGCCGCCACGCAGACGCTGTCCGGCTACACCGACACGCGCAGCGGCCTGTCCAACGGTGCCAGCCGCATGTACGTGGTGGCCAGCTTCGACAAGCCGTGGCGCAGCAGTGGGCGCCTCAGCACCGGCCGCCCGACCGGCTACATCAAGTTCGATGCCGGCAGCGACCGGCGGGTGACCATGCGCATCGCCACTTCGCTGATCTCGGTGGAGCAGGCACGACACAACCTGGCCCTGGAAATCACCGCCACCGATACGCTGGAGAGCGTGGCCGGCCGTGCGCAGGATGCATGGGACGCACGCCTGACCCGCTTCGACATCGGCGATGCCAGCGACGACCAGAAGACCACGCTGTATTCCAGCCTGTACCGGCTGTTCCTGTACCCGAATTCCGGCCATGAAAACGTGGGCAGCGCCGCCGCACCGGAGTGGCGCTACGCCAACCAGGCCAGCGCCAGCGATGACAACACCGATGGCAGCGCGACCCGCACCTTTGCCGCCGTGCGCGATGGCAAGGTGTTCGTCAACAATGGCTTCTGGGACACCTTCCGCACCACGTGGCCGGCCTACGCGCTGTTCACGCCCGACGATGCCGGGCAGATGGTGCAGGGTTTCATCGAGCAGTACCGCGCTGGCGGCTGGATCGCGCGCTGGTCGTCGCCGGGCTACGCGGACCTGATGGTCGGCACCAGCTCGGACGTGGCCTTCGCCGATGTGTGGCTGAAGGGCGTCGGCGGCTTCGATCCGGGCGAGGCCTACGCCGCCGCGCTGAAGAACGCGACCGTGGTACCACCCGACCGCCATGTCGGCCGCAAGGGCATGGACCGTTCGACCTTCCGGGGCTACGCCAGCGCCGACGTGCATGAGGGCATGTCGTGGACGATGGAAGGCGCACTCAATGACTTCGGCATCGCCAACATGGCCGATGCGCTGGCCAAGCGCGCGGCCACGCCGGCCGCACGCGAGCGCTACAGCACCGAAGCCGACTACTTCCGCCACCGCGCTGCCAGCTACGCGACGATGTTCGACCCTGCCGCCGGCTTCTTCCAGGGCCGCAAGGCGGATGGCCGCTGGCGCGTGGACGCCAAGGACTACGACCCGCGCGTGTGGGGCCACGATTACACCGAATCCAACGGCTGGACCTTCGCCTTCACTGCCGCCCATGACGGCGAAGGCCTGGCCGCGCTGTACGGTGGCCGCGACAAGCTGGCGGCGAAGCTGGATACCTTCTTCGCCACGCCGGAAACCGCAGACCCGGCACTGGCCGGCTCCTACGGCGGCACCATCCACGAGATGACCGAAGCGCGCGACGTGCGCATGGGCATGTACGCGCACAGCAACCAGCCGGCGCACCACATCCCGTGGATGTACCTGTATGCCGGGCAGCCGTGGAAGACCCAGCAGCACGTGCGCGAGATCCTGTCGCGGCTGTACGTCGGCAGCGAGATCGGCCAGGGCTATCCGGGCGATGAGGACAACGGCGAAACCTCGGCATGGTACGTGCTGGCCTCGCTGGGCCTGTACCCGCTTCGCATGGGCGCCCCGGAGTACGTGATCGGCTCGCCGGCCTTCGAACATGCACGCGTGGAGCTGCAGGGTGGCGCGGTGCTGACCGTGAACGCGGCCAACAACTCGCGCGAGAACGTCTACGTGCAGTCGCTGAAGATCAACGGCAAGCCGTGGACGAAGACCTGGGTGCCACACGACCTGATCGCCAAGGGCGCGACCCTCGACTTCGTGATGGGACCCCGTCCCTCGCGCTGGGGCAGCGGCGTGGACGATGTGCCGCGCTCGTTGACCGCGCGCGGCCAGCGCCCGCAGCTGCTGCACGACCTGCTCGGCAGCGGCGCGAAGGCGACGCTGGCCGATGGCCGCGCCCTGCCCGCACTGGTCGATGACGATGCGAGTACCACCGTGGGCCTGGGCGGCGGCGCAACCATCGCGCTGACCGGACTGAGCGACGGCACGCCGACGATGTACACGCTCACCAGCGGCGACGGCCGCATCCAGGGCGGTGAGTGGACGCTGGAGGCGCGCAACGGCGGCGGCAGCTGGACCGTGCTCGACCAGCGCAGCGGCGAAGACTTCGAATCCGCCCGCCAGACCCGTCCGTTCCGCATCGCCAGACCCGGCCGCTACAGCGAATACCGCCTGCGCCTGGCGGCACCGGCACGGCTGCCACTGGCGGAGATCGAACTGCTGGCGGCCGGCACCGTACAATGAGCCGCATGCGCTACCGTCTTCTGCCTCTGGCCCTTGTTGCCCTGTCCTTCTCAAGTTTCGGCCAGACCCAGGCGTTCGATACGCAGCTGACCCGCGACGGCGTGACGCTGAACTACCAGGACGCCCGTGGCGCCCTGGCCGCGCCGCAGCGCAAGCGGGTGATCGATACGTTCTTCTTCGCCTACCTGCGCGAACGCGCGGACTTCCACCCGGCCGCGCCGGCGATGGTGCGCATCGTGATCGATCCGGCCTACACCGGCATCGCCTTCGTCGGCGACAAGGACCAGGCAGCGACGATCACCATCAACCCAGGCTGGTTGGCGCAGCACCCGAACGACATCGACCTGGTCACCCATGAGGCGATGCACATCGTGCAGGGCTATCCAGGTTACGGCGATGCACGGGTGCCGGGCTGGCTGGTGGAAGGCATCGCCGACTACGCACGCGACCGCTACGGCATGGACAATGCCGCCGCAGGCTGGGTGCTGCCGGGCAAGGTCGAGAAGGGGCAGAATTTCGACAGCGGCTACCGGGTGACCGGTGCGTTCCTGAAATGGGCCGAGGCCGAGTATCCCGGCCTGGTGCTGGCGCTGGACAAGGCCCTGCGCGACGGCCGCTATACGCCGGCGCTGTGGCAGAAGCACACCGGCAAGGCACTGCCGGCGCTGTGGACGCAGTACGCCAAGCCGCGTTCGGATGCACCGCCGCCGGCACCAGCGCGCCGCGGCAAGCGGCGCTGACTGGGCGATCAACTGGGTACTGCGGCGACTGGGTATTGCGGCGACTGGGTAGAGTCGACTGGGTAGAGTCGACTGTTAGTCGACTGCCTTTCGTACAGCCCCCGAAAACCCCGCGCTTCGCGCGATAGTCGACCAACGGTCGACTCTACCTCGCTGGCGTCTACGCCTCAGCGCGACTGCACGAAACCGGCGTACAGCGCGAACAGCTGCTGGAAGTACCGCCGCGTCACTCGATTGCGCATGACACCCTCGCCCGTGAGAAGTTGGTCGGGCCCAGGGTGGGAAGGCCGGTCCGGTCCCTTCCCACGGCCGGGCCGCGTGGGCGTATTGGGCCGCAACGGCGTTGCAGGGACATGACCGGGTTGCGTAGCGCGTGTGGCAGCGGTGGGATCGGCATCGGGACCGGCATCGGGACCGGCATCCGGACCGGCATCGGGACCGGCATCGGGACCGGCATCGGGACCGGCATCGGGACCGGCATCGGGACCGGCATCGGGACCGGCATCGGGACCGGCATCGGGACCGGCATCGGGACCGGCATCGGGACCGGCATCGGGACCGGTAGAGTCGACTGTTAGTCGACTATCGCGCGATCGCGCGGGATTTTCGGCGTCCGAATCAAGAGCAGTCGACTAACAGTCGACTCTACCCGTTTCCGCTTTGCGGAAACAAAAACGCGCCCCGGAGGGCGCGTTTCTGCAGCTGTCGCCGGAAAGAAGGCTTACGCCTTCTTTTCCGCTTCCAGCTGCTTCCTGATCTGCGCATCCACCGCTGCAATCGCGGTCATGTTCAGGATCCTGCGCGAGGTCGCGCTGGTGGTCAGGATGTGCACCGGCTTGTTCACGCCCATCAGGATCGGGCCGATCGCCACGCCGTCGGTGAACACACGCACCAGGTTGTAGGCGATGTTGGCCGCTTCCAGGTTCGGCAGCACGAACAGGTTGGCGCGACCCTGCAGGGTCGAGCCCGGCAGCAGCTTCTGGCGCAGCGCTTCATCCCATGCGGTGTCGCCCTGCATTTCACCGTCCACGTTCAGACGCGGGTTGCGCTTGAGCAGCAGCTCGCGCACCTGGCGCATCTTCAGCGCGTCCTTGGAATCGTGGCTGCCGAAGTTGGAGTGCGACAGCAGCGCCACCTTCGGCTCGATGCCGAACAGCTTCATGCGGTAGGCCGCCTGCAGGGTCGCTTCGCACAGCTGCTCGGCGGTCGGGTCTTCCTGCACGTGGGTATCGACGAAGAAGAACACGCCCTGCTGGTTGATCACGCCTGTCATCGCAGAGGTCGAGGTGACCTTCGGCTCCAGCGGCAGCACGCTGCGCACGTAGCCCAGCTTCTTGTGGAAGCGGCCGACGATGCCGGTCAGCATCGCATCGGCTTCGCCACGGGCCACCATCACCGCCGCGATCAGGGTCGGGCGCGAACGCATCAGGTTCTTCGCCGCGGCCACGGTCACGCCACGACGGCCGGTCAGGCCGTGGTAGTACTGCCAGTATTCGTTGAAGCGCGGGTCGTCGTTGATGTTGGTGACTTCAACGTTCTCGCCGATCTTCAGGCGCAGGCCGAGGCGCTCGATGCGCGATTCGATCACTTCCGGGCGGCCGATCAGGATCGGGTGTGCCAGGCCGTCGTCGACCACGTTCTGTACCGCCTGCAGCACCACTTCCTCTTCGCCTTCGGCGTACACCACGCGCTGCTTGTCGCTGCGCGCGCGGTCGTAAACCGGCTTCATCATCAGGCTGGTGCGGTAGACGAACTGGGCCAGCTTGTCACGGTAGGCGCCCATGTCCTCGATCGGGCGCGAGGCCACGCCCGAGTCCATCGCGGCCTGGGCCACGGCGGCCGACAACTCCACCAGCAGGCGGCGGTCGAACGGGCGCGGGATCAGGTATTCACGGCCAAAGCTCGGCGTCTCGCCACCATAGGCCGAGCCCATGTCGGTGGCCGCACGACGGGCCAGCGCCGCGATGGCACGCACGCAGGCGATCTTCATTTCCTCGTTGATCGCGGTCGCACCCACGTCCAGCGCACCGCGGAACAGGTACGGGAAGCACAGCACGTTGTTGACCTGGTTCGGGTAGTCCGAACGGCCGGTGCCGATGATCGCGTCTGGACGCGCGGCGCGCGCCACCTCCGGCATGATCTCCGGGGTCGGGTTGGCCAGTGCGAAGATCACCGGGTCCGGCGCCATGGTCTTGACCATGTCGGCGGTCAGGATGCCCGGTGCCGACAGGCCCAGGAAGATGTCCGCGCCGTCGACGATCTCGGCCAGGGTGCGCTTGTCGGTGTCGCGCGCATAGCGCTGCTTTTCCGGATCCAGGTCGGTACGACCGGTGTGGATCACGCCCTCGCGGTCGAAGGCCAGGATGTTTTCCGGCTTCAGGCCCAGCTGCACCAGCATGTTCACGCAGGAAATGCCGGCCGCGCCCATGCCCGTGGTCGCCAGCTTCACGTCCTCGATCTTCTTGCCGGTGATCGCCATGGCATTGAGCACGGCCGCACCGACGATGATCGCCGTGCCGTGCTGGTCGTCATGGAACACCGGGATCTTCATGCGCTCGCGCAGCTTGCGCTCGACCACGAAGCATTCCGGCGCCTTGATGTCTTCCAGGTTGATGCCGCCGAAGGTCGGCTCCAGCGAGGCGATGATGTCGACCAGCTTGTCCGGGTCGGTTTCATCCACTTCGATGTCGAACACATCGATGCCGGCGAACTTCTGGAACAGCACGCCCTTGCCTTCCATCACCGGCTTGCCGGCCAGCGCGCCGATGTTGCCCAGGCCCAGCACCGCGGTGCCGTTGGAGATCACCGCCACCAGGTTGCCGCGGGCGGTCAGCTCGCTGGCCTGCTGCGGGTCGGCCTTGATCGCTTCACAGGCGTACGCCACGCCCGGCGAATACGCCAGCGACAGGTCGCGCTGGGTCAGCATGGGCTTGGTAGCGGAAACCTTGATCTTTCCCGGCGGAGACATCCGGTGGTAATCGAGGGCGGCCTGTTTGAAATCTTCGTTGGACATCGATGTGGGTTACATGAATGGGCAGAAGGGACAGGGGATGATACCCCCGTTGGAGCGTCTGGACCTGTCGCTATCCTGTCGCAGGCATGCTGCGACTGCACAATTCCGTGCCGTATGCGACGGTACCGGGATGCCAGCATCGGCGCCCCCGATGACAGCCATGGGACGCCCTGAAACGCCGCGGGGCCGTACCACTGTCGTGATCGGCCCCGCGGTACCACACACCTGGGTCAGCCCTTGGCCGGCAGCGCCTCGGGCAGTGCGTCCACCGGCGGCGGCAGCTCGCTTTCGCGGCCATCCAGCGCCAGCTGCAGGCGGTTGCGG
The DNA here is from genome assembly GCF_059372495.1 of Stenotrophomonas sp. YJH_SMC_80. NCBI lineage: Bacteria > Pseudomonadati > Pseudomonadota > Gammaproteobacteria > Lysobacterales > Lysobacteraceae > Stenotrophomonas > Stenotrophomonas sp. YJH_SMC_80. The sequence continues at coordinate 95,706 of NZ_JCAFVP010000001.1, read as the reverse complement.
TCCAGCGCGCCTTCCCAGCGCGAAACCACCACGGTGGCCACCGCATTGCCGATGAAGTTGGTCAGCGAGCGGCATTCGCTCATGAAACGGTCCACGCCCAGGATCAGCGCCATGCCGGCCACCGGTACCTCCGGCACCACCGCAAGCGTGGCGGCCAGGGTGATGAAGCCGGCACCGGTGACGCCGGCCGCACCCTTGGAGCTGAGCATGGCAACCAGCAGCAGGGCGATCTGGTGGCCCAGGGTCAGTTCGGTGTTGGTGGCCTGGGCAATGAACAGTGCCGCCAGGGTCATGTAGATGTTGGTGCCGTCCAGGTTGAACGAGTAGCCGGTCGGGACCACCAGGCCCACCACCGACTTGCTGCAACCGGCGCGTTCCATCTTCTCCATCAGCGACGGCAGCGCCGACTCCGACGAGGAAGTGCCCAGCACCAGCAGCAGCTCGGCCTTCAGGTAGCGCGCCAGCTTGAACACCGAGAAGCCGCACAGTCGGCAGACCACACCGAGGATCACTGCCACGAACAGGAACGCGGTGAGGTAGAACGAGCCCACCAGCCACGCCAGGTTGACCAGCGAACCGACGCCGTACTTGCCGATGGTGAAGGCGATGGCGCCGAAGGCACCGATCGGGGCGGCCTTCATCAGGATGTGCACCAGCTTGAACACCGGGGCGACCAGCGCCTCCAGGAAGTTCAGGATCGGCTTGCCCTTCTCGCCCACCGAGGCCAGCGCGATGCCGAACAGCACCGCGATGAACAGCACCTGCAGGATGTTGCCGTCGACGAAGGCGCTCACCAGCGTCTTCGGAATGATGTCCATCAGGAAACCGACCAGGGTCAGGTCGTGCGACTTCTCGACGTAGCTGTGCACCGCGGTCTGGTCCAGCTCGGCCGGGTTGATGTTCATGCCGGCGCCGGGCTGTACCACGTGCGCCACGATCATGCCCACGATCAGTGCCAGCGTGGAGAAGAACAGGAAGTACGCCATCGCCTTGGCGAACACCCGGCCCACCGTGCGCAGGTGGGTCATGCTGGCGATGCCGGTGACGATGGTGAGGAAGATCACCGGCGCGATGATCATCTTCACCAGGTTGATGAAGGCATCGCCGAGCGGCTTCATCTTCTCGCCGATCAGCGGTTCGTAGTGGCCGAGGATGGCGCCCAGGACGATCGCCACGATCACCTGGAAATACAGCTGGCGATAGATCGGCAACGGCTTTGCAGGCGCCGGGGCTGCGGTCGGGATGTGCATGGCGGACTCCGGAAGGGGCGTTTTCAGGCACGTACGGCCCCGGGACAGCACGGGAACCGTTACCGTGGAAACTGATCGCAGGCCCTGTGCTGCATGCGCAGGAGGTGCGACCAATGGACGCCTTTGTACGCGCCGGGCACGCCGGCGCAGATAACCTATTGGTACTAGCCCCCCGGTTCAGGTGGCGGCGATGCCTACACTGGCGCCGCACCGCCCGATCCTGGGGAGGCCGGTGGCCCGTGCTGAACGGCCGGGCGCGTCATTGCGAAAGTTTCGGCCCCTGCGGCCGTTGTTGTCCTGTCCACACGCAATCTGAGAGAGCCGCACCCAACATGCGCCCGATTCCCACCTTGCTGGCCCTGTCGCTGGCCGCGCTTCCCGCCTTCGCTTCGGCTGCCGATTTCGACAACTGGCCGACCAAGTACGCCTTCGGCGACGGCACCGAGTTGGCCGCTACCGCCAACATCGCCTACGACTACAACGATTTCTCCTCGGGCAGCGGCCTGGAGGACGACGACGCCGTGCGCCGCAAGGAGTTCGGTGCGACGCTGAAGAAGAAGGGCGTCTACGACGCGATGGTCTACTACGACTTCCAGTCCGATACCTGGCTGGACGTGTTCGTGCGCTTCGAGAGCAAGGCCTTCTTCGGCCGCGACATCGGCCGCTTCCGCTTCGGCTATATGAAGACCCCGGTCGGCCTGGATGCGAACACCTCTTCGCGCGCCGGCAGCTTCCTGGAAACCGCGCTGCCCGTGCAGGCCTTCTACGAAGGCCGCCGCACCGGCGTGGAATGGGTGCTGGAGCGCCCGCAGTACCTGCTGCAGGCCGGCGCCTATGGCGGCAAGGACCTGCAGGGTGACAACCCCGGCACCACCCAGGCAGTACGTGCGGTGTGGACCCCGGTGAAGGCGCCCGGTGACGTGATCCACCTGGGCCTGGCCTACTCGCAGGAAAATCCGCGCGGTTACAGCGATGGCCGTGACGTGCACCACGAGGCCAGCGCGCGTCTTCGCGCACGCCCGGAAGCCGGCCTGACCGACATCCGCTACGTCGATTCCGGCGCCCTGGTCACCGCCGACCAGATCCGCCGCACCGGCCTGGAAGGCATCTGGATCCGCGGCCCGTTCTCGCTGCAGGCCGAAGCCCTGCGCGCCACGGTCACCCGCCATGACGGCAAGCCCGACTACACCGGCAGCGGCCAGTACGCGATGGCCAGCTGGGTGCTGACCGGCGAGTCGCGCCCGTACAACGCAGGTGCCGTGGCCAACATCAAGCCGGCGCACGACTACGGCGCGGTGGAACTGGTGGCCCGTTACAGCCGCATGGACCTGGACGATGGCAGCATCCTTGGTGGCCGCCAGCACGACCTGACCTTGGGCGCGAACTGGTACCTGACCAGCCACTTCAAGTTCCAGGCCAACTACGTGAAGGTCGACGCCAGCCGTCGCGGTGTGCACAGCACGCCGGAGATCTTCGAGCTGCGCGCGCAGATGCACTTCTGACCCCTTCCACGTCAGATCCCGGCGGGCGTGCACGCCACGCCCGCCGGCCCTGCGTAGACTGCCGCCATGTACTGGCTCAGCCGCCACCGGATGCTGTTGCTGACCATCCTGGTGATGGTCGGTGGCACCGTGCTGTGCGCGGTCGCCGCCGGCCACTACGCCTGGCGGCGCGCCCTCGGCGAGGAAAGCAGCCAGGTGCAACGCCAGCTGCAGCTGTACGGCCAGGGCCTGCAGCAGCGCATCGACCGCTTCGGCACGTTGCCGCAGGTACTGGCGCTGGATCCGGATCTGCTGCACGCCCTGCGTGTGCCGCCCTCGCCCACCGAACAGCAGCGGCTGAACCTCAAGCTGCAACGCGCCAATGAAGTCACCCGTGCCTCGACCCTGACCCTGGTCGGCCACGACGGGGTGGCAGTGGCGGCCAGCAACTGGGACCAGCCGACCAGCAACGTCGGCGAGAACTACAGCTACCGCCCCTACTACCGGCAGGCACTGGCGCAGGGCCGCGGCCGCTTCTACGGCATCGGCATGACCACCGGCGTACCCGGCTACTACCTGTCGCAGGCCATCGAGGAAGATGGCAAGCGGCTCGGCGTGGTGGTGATCAAGGTCGAGCTGTCGGCGCTGGAGCAGGAATGGTTGAGCAGCCCGGACGTGGTGCTGGCCAGCGACGACCATGACGTGGTGTTCCTGGCCAACCGTGACAGCTGGCGCTACCGCCTGCTGCGCCCGCTGGGCGCCGATGAGCGCCGCGAAATGCTGGACGCCCGCCAATACGCCGACCGCGCGTTGCAGCCATTGCGCGCGCGTACTGAAGACGTGCTTGCCGATGGTGGCCGCATGGTGCGCCTGCTCGATCCCGCACTGCCGCAGCCGATGCTGTGGCAAAGCCTGCCGCTGCCCGCCGAAGGCTGGAACCTGCATCTGCTGCACGACGCCAGCGCCGCCACCGCCGCCGGTCGCGCGGCCGCCCTCACCGGCGGTGCCGCGTGGCTGGCGCTGGGCTTCCTGGTGCTGTTCGTGCAGCAGCGCCGACGCCTGGCCAAGCATCGCCTGCGCAGCCGCCGCGAACTGGAAACCCTGCTCAAGCAGCACGCACAGGAACTGCGCACCGCACAGGATGGCCTGCTGCAGGCGGCCACCGACGCCGACAGCGGACTCAGCCGCAGCCTCGAACACCTGCCGCAGGGCGTGGTGGTGATCGACCGCGAACTGCGCCTGGTCGCGTGGAACTCGCGCTACCTGGAACTGTTCCGTTTCCCACAGGACCTGGTTCGCGTCGGCCGGCCCATCGAGGAACTGTTCCGCTTCAACGCACGCCGTGGCCTGCTCGGTCCGGGCCCGGTCGATGAAGCAATCGAGCGTCGCCTGAACCACCTGCGCAGCGGCCGCCCGCACATGCGCGAGAGCGAGAAGGACGACGGCACGGTGCTGGAGATCCGTGGCAATCCGCTGCCTGACGGCGGCTTCGTCACCAGCTATGCCGACATCACCAGCTACAAGAACGCCGCGCGCGAACTGCGCTCCCTGGCCGATGCGCTGGAGCACCGCATCGCCGAGCGCACCCATGATCTGGAAGAAGCCCGCCGCGAAGCCGAGCAGGCCAACCGCTACAAGACCCGTTTCGTTGCCTCGGCCGTGCACGACCTGCTGCAGCCCCTCAACGCGGCGCGCATGTTCGTCTCGGTGCTGCGCGGCAAGCTGAGTGACCCGGCGCAGCAACAGACCAGCGACCACATCGATGCTGCATTGGCCGCGCAGGATGCGATCCTCAACAGCCTGCTGGATATCGCGCGCCTGGAATCGGGCAGCCTGCCCACGCGCGTACAGGCGTTCCGGCTCGGGCCTTTGCTGCAGACGCTGGCACGCGAGTTCGGCATCGCCGCGCAGTCACGCGGGCTGGCGGTCGACTGGGTCGATACCGCTGCGGTGGTGGTCAGCGATGAAGCGTTGCTGCGCCGCATCCTGCAGAACTTCCTGTCCAACGCACTGCGCTACAGCGAACGTGGCCGCGTGCTGCTCGGCTGCCGTCGCCGCGAAGGCCTGCTGTGGATCGAAGTTCACGACCAGGGCCCCGGCATTCCCGATGCGCTGCAGGGCGAGATCTTCGAGGAGTTCCGCCGCCTGCACGACGGCCAGCAGCGCGGCGCCGGCCTTGGCCTGGCGATCGTCGACCGCATCGGTCGGCTGCTCGGCCACCCGATCCGCCTGCGCTCGCAGCTGGGCCAGGGCAGCGTGTTCGCGGTGGGCGTGCCGTTCGGCGAAGCCAGCGCGATTCCCGCTACTGCTCCTGTGCCGGTGCTGGTGCAGGAACCGGCCGCGGACAATCCGCTGCGCGGTCGCCGGGTGTGGGTGATCGACGACGATCCGCACGTCTGCGCCGCCAGCCGCGCGCTGCTGGAGCGCTGGGGCTGCGAGGTGGCGCTGGCCGACGGCCCGCAGGCGGCGCTGCAGCTGGCGGCAACAGGCGCGGTGCCGGAGCTGGTGCTGCTGGATGTGCGCATGGGCGATCACCACGGGCCGGTGCTGTACGAGACGCTGGCCGAGTTGTGGCAGGCCCGCCCACCGGTGGTGCTGGTCACCGCCGAGCGCGATGCGGGATTGCGTGAGATGGCCGCCGAGCGCGGCTGGGGAATGATGGCCAAGCCGGTGAAGCCGCCGGCGCTGCGGGCGTTGATGAGTCAGCTGTTGATCCGCCATCGCGGGTAGTTTCCAGCCAACGGCGCAGCCCCTCGTGGGTGGTGTCTGGTTGGTCGTGGAAAGCCGGATTGCTGAGGGCTGGCCAGGTGGGTGGGTAGTACGGGGACGCCGTAAACCCGTCCTTGGGGGCTTGGCCGCGGCATCCATGCCGCGGACACCCCGCACTGCCCACCCACCCGGCCGCTGACAGTTCACAGGTGTTCTCCACCCACGGAGAAGAAAAAGAAGATCAAAAGCGGGTCGCGCGCTGCGCTTGCTCGTGTAGAGCCGAGCCCATGCTCGGCTGCTTTCCGGCCGGTCCGCGAAGCCGAGCGTGGGCTCGGCTCTACAAAAGGCGGCCTGACAGCCTGCTTTTGCTTTTGATCTTTTTTCTTCTCCGTGGGTGGCAGGCCACCGAAATCTGTCAGAGGCCGGTCGGGTTGGGTGCGCGGGGGTGTCTGATCTGACCCCCTGAAAACGGACGCCATGAAGCCGTTTCAGGCGGCAGCTCGGAGCTGCCGGGCGTAGTTGTTAGGCGAGTGGTAGCCCAGCGCCGAGTGTAGCCGGGCTGGATTGTAGAAGCCGTGGATGTAAGCAGCGATGGACTGGCTGGCTTGTTCCCTACTGGCGTAAGGCTCGGCAGCCTCTTCTGTCTTGAGCGTCGCAAAGAAGCTCTCGGCCACCGCGTTGTCCCAGCAATTGCCAGGCCGGCTCATGCTTTGGACCACGCCATGGGACTGCAGCAGCTGGCGAAACTCGTTTCCCCAGTACTGCCCACCACGATCTGAATGGAAGATCAGGCCGGGTCGTTGTGGATGCAGAGCCCAAGCATTGGCAAGTGCTTTCACCACCAGCTCTTCAGTCAGACGCTTGGAAACGCTGTAACCCAGCACCTGCCGGGTCTGGACGCTGATGACCACGGCCAGATGCAGCCATCCCTGGCGGGTGGGGACATACGTGATATCCCCGACCCACGCCGTCGGTCCGGTTCCGGGGGCAAATTGCCGATCCAGCAGGTTGGGGGCGAGCTGAGATGAGCCGCCAGAGGACTTGGGTCGGAATCGGCCTTTGGTCTTGCCCTGGATTCGCTCCTCGGCCATTAACCGTGCCACGCGCTTGTGGCCGACTGGATGATTCCTGGCTCGTAAGGCCCTGACCAGCCGACGTCGCCCATAACTGCGCTTGCTGGTCACATGAATGGCCCGAAGCTCGGTACGGAGGGCCGAATCGACATCGCACGTTTGGGCACACTGCCGGCGCAGGTAGTCATGGAATCCAGAGACAGAAACCCCAAGAACCCGACACAACAACCTGGTCGGGTAGTGAGTCCTTTGACTGGCGACGAAGGCGTACCTCACTTGGACTCTCTGGCAAAGAACGCCGCCGCTTTTTTTAGGATTTCCCGCTCCATCTTAAGATTGGCGTTCTCGGTCCGAAGGCGGCTGATCTCGCTTTCCAGGTCGGTGGCTGGCCTGCGAGCCTCAGAGGTCAACGACCGGCCAGCACGGACCGCGTCAAGCCAGTTTGCCAGCGTCTTGACCGACATCTCCAACTGACGGGCCGCTGCGGCAGGCCCGAGCGACTCGGCCAACTCCACGGCTTGGTGCTTGAACTCATCGGTGTAGCTACGGCGGGTGATACGGGACATAAGGGACCTCCAAGTGCGATCAAAGTATCGCTTCTTGGCGTCCGCTGACGGGGGGCCAGATCAGTCAGCCGCATGGATGCGGCTGCCAAGCCTCCAGGGACGGATTCACGGCGTCCCCCGCGCACCCAACTCGACCGACCCGCTCGCAGCTTCTGCTTTCAGCGACCAACCCAAACCCACCCACGAGGGGCTGCGCCGTTGGCTGGAAACTACAACCCGATGCCGGCGTCGCCCTCAGGCTCCAGCGCCTTCACCAGTACCGCTGCCTGTGTGCGGCTGTGGCATTCGAGCTTCTTCAGGATCGCAGTGACATGTACCTTCACCGTGTTCTCGGCCAACCCCAGCGTGTAGGCGATCTGCTTGTTGAGCAGGCCATCGGCCAGGCACAGCAGCACGCGGAACTGCTGCGGGGTCAGCTGGGCCAGGCGGCTGGCCAGCAGTGCATCGGCCTCCGAACGCTCGGCGGCCATCGCCGGGAACCACAGGCCACCATCGAGCACCGCCTGCACCGCCTCGCCGATGGTCTCGGCCGGAGCAGACTTTGGAATGAAACCAGCCGCGCCGAACTGCTGGGCACGACGGATCACCCGCGGGTGGTCGTTGGACGAGAGGATCACCACCGGAATGTCCGGATGCGAGCCGCGCACGTGCAGCAGCGCGGAGAAACCATGCGCGCCGGGCATGGTCAGGTCCAGCAGCACCAGGTCCACATCCGGGTGGGCATCCAGCGCTTCGGCCAATGCCTCGGCGCTGGCGACCTCGCGCACCTGCGCCAGCGGCAGGCTCTGCCGCAACGACTGCACCACCGCCGAACGCAGCAGCGGGTGGTCATCGGCGATCAGGATGGTGTATTCGCTCATGCCGCCATTGTACGGGCAGGCCGGAGCCTCAGCGCCCCGCCGGCTCCACGCTGCTGCGCCAGGCGTCCAGGAACTGGCGGCGCTTGAGCGCGTCCAGGTACACCAGCAGGCCCGGGCCGAGCTGGATCGGGCGGCGGCTGCGGCCGGGCGCATCGTCGCCACGTGCGTTGCCGGTCACGATCGGCATCAGCCGTGCCTCGCGCGACAGCACCTGCTGGCCACGTGGCGACAACAGGTAGTCGAGGAAGCGCCGGGCTTCTTCCGGGTGTGGGCCGGTGCGTGGAATCACCGCGGTACGCAGCACCACCAGCGTGTAGTCCTCGGGCTCGACGATCGCCAGCGGCGCACCCGCGTCGATGCGCGCCTGCGCGTAGGAGCCGAGCACGTTGTAGACCAGCGACAGCTGTCCGCTGGCGACCTTGTCCAGCAGAACACCGGTGCGCTCTTCGCGCATCACGTCGTTGTCGCCCAGCGCGCCCAGCAACGCGCCGGCGATGCTGCCACGCTGTGCATCCTGGGTAGACAACAGGTAGCCGACACTGCTGCGCTCGATGTCATAGGTACCGACCCTGCCGCGCAGCGGTGCCCCCTCCGCGCGCAACCGGTCCAGCAGTTGCCGACGCGTGTGCGGCACCTTCGCAGCCGGCAGTGCGCGGGTGTTGTAGACCATTACCACCGGCTCGTAGCTGATGCCGAAGGCCTCGTTGCGCCACTGCGCCCAGGCCGGTAGCGCAGCGGTCTGCGCCGAACGATGCGGCAGCGCGTGGCCGTCGTTGACCAGCTTGGTCTGCAGGTCCATGCCGCTGGAGATCAGCAGGTCCGGCGATGCCGGTCCGCCGCGGTCGTGCAGGTACCGCGCGTACAGGTCCTGGGTGATGATGTCCTCGTACACCACCTCAGTGCCGGGGTACAGCCGCTGGTAGTCGGCAATCACTACCGCGAACACTTCGATGTCGGTGGTGCCGTGGATGCGCAGCTGCGCAGTGGCCTTTGCCTGGGCCGGGAAGCGGCGCACGTCGCCCGGTGCTGCAAGCACCGGCAGGGCCAGCAGCAAGGCAACGGCAGCAGCGAACAGGCGGATCATGGAGTGCTCCGGGGCAGGCGGATGGTGGCGACCAGCCCGCCCTGCGGACGGTTGCTGAGGTCGATGCGACCGCCATGGCTGTCGACCACGCGCTTGACGATGGCCAGGCCAAGCCCGGCGCCGCCGGACGGCGCGCCTTCGCCACGGGCGAAGCGCTCGAATACGCGCTCGGCATCGGCGGCCGCGATGCCGGCACCGTGGTCGGCGATGGTCAGCACGGCCTGCCCGCCTTCCACGGTCAATGCGATCTGCAACGGACCGTCACCGCCGTACTTGAGTGCGTTGTCGACCAGGTTCTTGATCGCCTCGCGCAGCAGCAGCGCATCACCGTGCACCTGCACGGGTTCGGCGGTCATCGCCAGTTGTACGCGCGGTGCCGGGCCGGCCTGCGGCAGTGCCTCATGCAGGGCCTGGTGCACGGTCTCGGCCAGGTCCACCGCTGCAAAGCGCTGCAGATGCGAGCGATGGATCACGCTGGCATCGCTGAGCAGCTGGTTCAGCAACCGGCTCATGTGGGTGGCATTGCGTTCGATCGCCTGCAGGCTGCGCCGCATGTCCTCGGGGTCGTCGTCATCCAGCGCCAGCTGTGCCTGCGCGCGCAGGGCAGCCAACGGCGTACGCATCTGGTGCGCGGCCTCGGCCATGAACGCGCGCAAGGTCTCGTTGCTGCTGGACAGTCGTTCCATGAAGCGGTTCAACGCCGCCACCATCTGGTCCATCTCGCGCGGCACGCGCGCATCCAGCGGTTTCAGATCGGACGGCTCGCGGCGCGACAGCTCGTGTTCCACCCGCACCAATGGCCGGAACGCGCGATGCACGCCAAAGGCCACCAGCGCCAGCAGCAGCCCGGACAGCACACCGATCGCCAGCAATGCACGGTTGACCATGTCCTGCGCAACCGCTTCACGTGCACGCCGGGTCTGGCCGACCTGCACCTGCACCTCGCCCTGCGCCGACGCGGCGGCGAAACTGCGGCCGACCACCACGAAGCGCACGGTCTCGCCGCTGTACGCCGCATCAAACAGCTGCGGTTGCGTGCCGGGCCGGCGCGGTGGCGCCGGCAGGTCGCCGTAGCCGGTGATCAGGTTGCCGCGACTGTCGGCGACCCGATAGAACACACGGTCTTCCGGGGCCATCGCCAGCAGGTCCAGCGCGGCATAGGGAAGATCGACCTGCCACTGGCCATCGACCAGGGCCACCGAATCGGCAATGGACAACGCCGAGGACACCAGAAGGTGATCGTAGGAACGGTTGGCGGCGCGCTGGCCATAGCCGCGCGCGGCAAACAGCAGGGCCACCGCGAACACCGCCAGCAACGCGCCAAGATAGAGCAGCAACGTGCGCCGCAGCGAGCCCGGTGCGGCATTCACGGTACGCGCGTCAGCCATCGGCGTCGGCGCTGCCGTCACTGGCTTCCAGCAGGTAGCCAACGCCGCGCACCGTGGTGATGCGCAGCGGTGCGCCTGCCAGCTTCTTTCTCAGGCGACCCACATACAGTTCGATGGCATTCGGACCGGCTTCGTCGTCGAAGCCGAACAGGCCGTTGCCGATTTCGTCCTTGCCGACCACCTGGCCGAGGCGGCCGACCAGGATCTCCAGCAACCGATATTCGCGGTTGGGCAGTTCGATCGGTTCACCGTCGAGGCTGACCCGGTGCGCGGCGTTATCGAACTGGAAGCCGCCGATCTGCACCACTTCGCTGGCCTGCCCACGCGCACGCCGCAGCAGCACGCGGCAGCGTGCTTCGAACTCGCGGAAATCGAACGGTTTGCCCAGGTAGTCGTCGGCGCCGACATCCAGCGCCTGCACGCGGTCTTCGATGCCATCGCGCGCGGTCAGCATCAGCACTGGCGTGCTGTCGCCGCGCTCGCGCATGCCGGCCAGCACGCGCAGGCCATCGAGCTTGGGCAGGCCGATATCCAGCACCACCAGGTCGAAGCTCTGGTAGCGCAGCACGCTGGCCGCCGCCAGGCCATCGGCCTGCCAGTCCACGGCATGCCCACTGCGGCGCATGCGGCGGATGATCGCATCGGCCAGATCCGGGTTGTCTTCGACCAGCAGCAGGCGCATGGGCACGGGGGTGGGAAGGGAAACGAATGCTACCGCATGCCGCTGCCGCGCTCGCCGCGCCCCGCCCGGAGGTGGCAGCGGGCCGCTTTACGCTGCACCGCACAATCCGTTGACAGGACGATGACAGCTTGCGCGACCCAGACTGCGGCCGCGCACCGTCCGGTGCCCACGATTGCCGCGCGCCTGGCGCGCACCTGGGAGGGTTTGTGGAATTCACGTTTGCCTGGCGGCGCCCTGCCGCCATGATGGCGCTGGCTGCCCTGTCGGCGCCGGCCTTCGCCGCCGAAGACGACCGTCCGGTCACCGCCACCCTCGGTGGTCGCCTGCACCTGGACTTCGCCACCTTCGACAACGACAACCGGGGCACCCCGAACAAGGACGACACCGAAATCCGCCGTGCGTGGGTTGACGTGTCCGGCAAGTTCTTCGTGGTCGACTACAAGCTGGAAGCCGATTTCTCCGGCGACCGCGTCGAGGCCAAGGACGTGTACCTGGCACGCAGCTTCGGCAAGGCCGGCAAGCTGACCGTGGGCCAGTTCAAGCAGTACTTCTCGCTGGATGACCGTACCAGCTCCAACTACGGCAGCTTCCTGGAGCGCGGCAACGCCGGCACCACGCTGGCGCCGCTGTACCGCCTGGGTGCGTCCTGGCAGGCCAACCCCGGTGACTTCACCTGGGCGGCCAGCCTCTACAGCCTGGAGAGCATCGACGCCTGGCAGGTGAAGGGTCGCGCTGCCGGTGGCCGCGTCACCTGGGCGCCCTCGCCCAGCGATGGCGACGTGCTGCACCTGGGCCTGTCGCTGGCCCGCGAGGCCTACGACAATCCCGGCGCCAACGGCGTGCCCGGCCTGCGCATCCGCCCGCGCCCGGCCGGCCATCTGTCCGACAACAGCCGCCTGACCCTGGTCGACTTCTCCGCCGGCCGCGATACCGACGTCAACAAGTGGTCGCTGGAATACGCGCAGGTGCGCGGCCCGCTGTCGTGGCAGGGCGAGTTCAGTGGCGCCACCTTCGACGACGGCGCGCAGCGCGGCGATGTAATGGCGGCCTACGGCATGCTCAGCTGGTTCGTCACCGGCGAAAGCCGTGCCTACGACCGCAAGACCGGTCGATTCGCGCGGGTGAAGGACATCCGGCACAAGGCCGGTGCTTTCGAAGTGGCGCTGCGCTACGACCAGATGTGGGGCGCGCAGCATCTCGACGGTGCGCCGGACCTGCGTCGCGGCAGCACCGAAGCCTGGACGCTGGGTGGCAACTGGTACCTGCGCGACAACCTGCGCTTCATGCTCAACGTGATCGAAAGCCGCAACCGTGATCGCCTGGCCGGGGTGACGGTGGACCGCACGCGCGCGGTCACCGGCCGCCTGCAGTACGACTTCTAGGCCCGACATTCCGGGCATTCCGCCCGGGCCCCTTCCACTCCCCACGTCCTGTTTTCGCAAGGAGTCCGCAGATGATGCTGAGCATCCTCGGCTTTGGCATGGTCATTACGTTCATGTACTTGATCATGAGCAAACGCCTGTCGCCGCTCGTCGCCCTGATCACCATTCCCATCCTGTTCGCGCTGATCGGTGGCTTCGGTGCCGGCATCGACGAGATGATGCTGGAGGGCATCAAGAAGATCGCGCCGACCGGCGTGATGCTGATGTTCGCCATCCTCTACTTCGGGGTGATGATCGACGCCGGCCTGTTCGATCCGCTGGTGCGGGTGATCCTGCGCTTCGTCAAGGGCGATCCGATGAAGATCGTGCTTGGCACCGCGGTGCTGGCGATGCTGATCTCGCTCGACGGCGATGGCTCGACCACCTACATGATCACCGTCTCGGCGATGCTGCCGCTGTACCAGCGGCTGGGCATGAACGCGCTGAACATGACGTGCGTGACCATCCTTGCCGGCGGCGTGATGAACCTGACCCCGTGGGGCGGCCCGACCGCACGCGCGGCCACCGCGCTGCACGTGGACCCGGCCGACGTGTTCGTGCCGCTGATCCCGTCGATGGTGATCGCCTGTGCCGGCGTGCTGCTGCTGGCCTGGTACCTGGGCCTGAAGGAACGCCGACGCCTCGGCGTGGTGACCCTGCCCAAGGGCGGCAGCTGGATGGACAACAGCGTGTCCGATGACAGCAACCCGCTGCCGACCGTGGAAGACGCCGAAGACATCAAGCGCCCGAAGCTGCTGTGGGTGAACCTGGCGCTGACCGTGGCACTGATGACCGCGCTGATCATCGGCGTGCTGCCGATGCCGGTGCTGTTCATGGTCGGCTTCGCCATCGCCCTGGTGATCAACTATCCGAACCTGGCCGAGCAGCGCCGCCGCGTGGTCAACCATGCCGGCAACGTGCTGTCGGTGGTGTCGCTGATCTTCGCCGCGGGCATCTTCACCGGCATCCTCAACAACACCGGCATGGTCGAAGCGATGTCACACAGCTTCCTGGCGGTGATTCCGGAATCGTGGGGCCCGTACCTGGCGGTGATCACGGCGGTGGCGTCGATGCCGTTCACCTTCTTCATGTCCAACGACGCGTTCTACTTCGGCGTGCTGCCGATCCTGTCCGAGGCCGCTGGCAACTACGGCATCACCCCGGTGGAAATGGCACGCGCCTCGCTGGCCGGCCAGCCGGTGCACCTGCTCAGCCCGCTGGTGCCGTCCACCTACCTGCTGGTGGGCCTGGCCAAGGTCGAATTCGCCGACCACCAGAAGTTCACCCTGAAGTGGGCCATCGCCATCTCGATGCTGCTGATGGTCGGCAGCCTGCTGTTCGGCCTGTATCCCCTCGCCGCCTGACCCTTTGCCAAGGAGCCTTCTGCAATGACGCTTCGAATCGCTTACGTCACCAGTGGAATGGGCAGTGTCGGCACTGCCATCTGCCAGAGCCTGGCCCGCAGCGGCCACACCGTGGTTGCCGGCTGCGCGCCGAACTCGCCGCGCAAGGCCAACTGGCTGCGCGAGCAGCGCGAACAGGGCTTCGACTTCATCGCCTCCGAAGGCAACGCGACGGACTGGGCCTCGACCAGCGCGGCGTTCGCCAAGGTCCGCGCCGAAGTCGGCGAGGTGGATGTACTGGTCAACAATTCCGGCGGCAGCCGCGACCTGCTGTTCCGGCAGATGACGGTGGAGGACTGGAACGCGGTGATCGCCTCCAACCTCAACGCGCTGTTCAACCTGACCAAGCAGGTGGTGGACGGCATGGCCACGCGGGGCTGGGGCCGCATCATCAACATCGGTTCGGTCAGTGCCCACAAGGGCCAGATCGGCCAGGTGAACTACGCTACCGCCAAGGCCGCGATGCATGGCTTCAGCCGTGCGCTGGCTGCCGAAGTTGCGTCGCGCGGGGTCACCGTCAACACGCTGTCGCCGGGCTACATCGCCAGCCAGGCGATCAGCAGTTTCCCGCCGGATGTACTGGACCGGCTGGCTGCCTCGGTGCCGGTTCGCCGCCTGGGCCGCCCCGAGGAAGTGGCCGGCCTGTGCGCGTGGCTGGCGTCGGATGAAGCCTCGTATGTGACCGGTGCCGACTACGCGGTCAACGGTGGCCTGTACATGGGTTGAGCCCTCCCCCACGGAGTGCGCGGGGGCCGGATCACCTTCAGTTGTGAAGGTGATCCGGCCCCTTTTGTTTCTGCATTTCTGAGACGCACTTCCCGATACATCGGCAGAACCGGTGCTATAGCTGCCAGCGCTCGCCGAGCCCGATGGATGAACGGCTGGAATCGCGGATCAAGGAGGTTGGCATGCGTGCATTGCTGATTGCGCTTCTCGTGGTCGCCACTACGCTGCTGGCGACACCGACCCGCGCGGAGCCCCCGCCTATGCGGGTGATCACGGGCCTGGGCTGCCCCGACTGGCTGATCCCAGGCGCGCCCACGCTCGACGCGCAGATCACCGGCCATCCGGAGTGGACCTTCGCCTGGGCTCCCGCGTCCTATACCAATCGCGATCCCATCCGGATCTACATCCAGTCCTTCGACTGCGATTCCTCCGACATTGCAGGCTATTACTTCCGGATCGCAGCCATTGCCCATGAAGTGGGACACGCACTGTATTTCGAAGGTATCGCCTTGAGCACCCGAGGTGCGTTCATCCAGCACTTCTGCACCATGGAGGGGAAAGCGGTACTCAACAACCTCACCGCGCGCAGTGAGCTTCTGGTGACCAGCCTGGGGTACTACGACATCGGCGTAGCTGCGTCCAACGGTCCTGGCCTCATCGCACAGGCCGATGCCGGCGGTGAAGACCTGGACCGGCAGGTAGGTAAGCTGTTCTGCGACAACAACGTAACTTCAACCACCGGCGAGAACTACAACGACTTCTACGGAAGAATCTACGATGAAGCGATCGCAGCCCGTCCCTGAACTTCTTCTGATCCTGAGCCTGTTGGTTGCCGGTTCTGCAACAGCAGCCACGTCCGCTGCCACTGCGGAAGAGGCGGATGCAACCTGGCGGCTCGTGGAGCGCTGGTCCTTGCAGCTGTCACGCTCTGACCTTGTCGCGCAGCTGTCACCCCTGGCTCCGGCCGGCTCGCGTTCGGAAGCAAGAATGGGCCGGGGCGACAGCGCCACCATCGATCTGGCGCCATTCGCGGTCGCTGGGAGGATCAAGGGGCCCTCTGGCCAGATCTACACCGACGCGTCGGGGCGAATCATCAAAGGCATTACGCTGCGGCTGAGCGGCGCCTGCATCTCGCGAAAGCAGATGGGTCGTCGCTACCCCGACTTCAATGTCCTTTCCGTGCCGTCAGGGCATAGCCTGGACGAGTCGACGGTGTTCGGCACAGTAGTGAACGGCATCCAGATCGGGTTCTCATTCTCCGAACATGACCGTGACTGCATGGACCAGCTCAAATTGAGCTGGCCTGGGGAGCGCTTCTGATTCCCACCGGCCTACCACCATGACGAACATGTTGCAGGACACGCACCACTGCCCTGCACCGTTCGTTGGTTTTCCGTAAAGAAGGTTTCATGTTCCGTTCGCATAGTGGCCATGCACCGCGCACGCGTGCCGGTGACCACCCCCAATGCAACGGACCACCATGCAGACCCGACACCTGACGATCGCCGTGGCGATCGCGCTCTCCGCCGCCACCAGCGCCCATGCCGCCACCGCCGCCGATACCGGCGCCAGCACCGATGCCGCGCTGAGCGCGCAGACGCTGGATACCGTCTCCGTGATCGGCCAGGGCGAGACCCGCCAGGTGCAGCGCATCACCACCGTCGACAAGCAGGTGCTGCCGCCGGGCACCAGCGGCCAGAAGATCCTCGACCGCCTGCCGGGCGTGTCGGTGCAGTCCAACGATGCCTTCGGCGCCAACGAAGAATCGCAGACCATCAGCCTGCGCGGCTTCGACAAGAGCCGCCTCGGCTACACGCTGGACGGCATCCCGCTGGGCGACAACAGCTACGGCAACTACAACGGCCTGAGCATCGCCCGCGCGATCATCGCCGAGAACCTGGCCGGTGCCGAGCTGTCGCAGGGCATCGGTTCGCTGGGCGTGGCCTCGACCAGCAACCTGGGCGGCACCATCCAGTACTTCTCGATGGACCCGTCCACCGAGTTCGGTGGCCGCGCCAGCGTCACCGTCGGCGACAACAGCCAGCGCCGTGGCTACCTGCGCGTGGATACCGGTGACATCAACGGCTTCTCAGCCTATGTGTCCGGCGTGCACCAGGACCAGGACATGTGGGCCGCGCCCTACCAGAACCAGACCACCCGCCAGTTCAACGCCAAGGCAGTGTGGAATGTCGGCGACCACCGCTTCGGTGCGTTCGTGGCCACCTCGCGCGCCAGCCAGGCCAACTACGCCTACCTGTCCAAGGACATGCTGGCGCGTGGCCTGGGCTGGGATTGGAACATCTACGCGCCGGACTGGGATCGCGCCGTCGCCGCTGCGTACTGCGCGCCGGGCACCTACAACAAGGCACGCTGCAAGTTCAGCGGCGGCGTCAACAGCATCGACGATGCCTACTACCAGAGCCGCGCATTGCGCGACGACAATCTCTATTCGGTCGATGCCGACCTGCGCCTGGGCGAGCAGGGCCGCCTGAAGCTGCTGGCCTACCACCACGACAACCGTGGCCAGGGCCACTGGTGGGCACCGGGCCAGCCGTCCTACCCGGGCACCGACAGGATGCTGCCGATCTCGATCCGCAGCACCAACTACACGATCAACCGCGATGGCCTGACCGCCGCATTGTCGTGGACGGTGGGCATCCACGAACTGGAAGCCGGCCTGTGGTATGAGCAGAACGACCACAACGTCTCGCGCAACTTCTACTACATCAGTGGCCCGTTCCTGGACGACCTGTACCTGAAGAATCCTGATCGCCTGCTGTTCAACCAGGACTTCGACATCCGCACGCGCCAGTTCTACGTACAGGACCGCATGCGCTTCCTGGACCAGCGCCTGACCGTGGACGTGGGCATCAAGAGCCCGAACACCCGCATGCGTGCCACCGCCCAGCCGGGCGTGGAAACCAGCATCGCCTCGGGCACGCTGACCGCCAAGGAATCGGTGCTGCCGCAGGTGGGCCTGGGCTTCAAGCTCAACGCCAACAACGAGCTGTTCGCCTCGTACGCCGAAAACATCGCCGCCTTCGTCGGCGGTGGCAGCGGCGGCCCGCTGCAGGTGTCGCCGGAATCGTTCGCGGCCAGCGCTGGCCTGGAGCCGGAGAAGTCCAAGAGCCTGGAAGCCGGCTTCCGTACCTTCGGCGAGAAGTACCAGGCGTCGATCGCGGGTTACAACGTGAAGTTCGACAACCGCCTGCTGTCGTTGAACCCGTGCTCGAGCATCGAAGTCGGCACGCGTCCGGAGTGCGTGACGCGCTTCATCAACGTCGGTTCGGTGAAGAGCTACGGCGCGGAACTGACCTTCATCCTCAAGCCGATCGACGGCCTGCAGTGGTACAACGCGCTGTCCTGGAACAAGACCACCTACGAGGATGACTACACCTCGGGCGGCGCCATCGTTCCGGTGGCCGGCAAGATCACGGTGGATACGCCGCAGCGCATGGCCTCCAGTGAGATCAGCTGGAACCGCGACGGTTTCTTCGCCAGCCTGCGTGCCAAGTACACCGGCAAGCGCTACTACACCTACACCAACGACCAGTCGGTGCCGGGCGTGACCACCTTCGACGCCGGTGCGGGCTACGACTTCGGCCCCGGCCTGGGCCTGCGCAACGTGCGGGTGTCGTTGAATGCGACCAACCTGACCAACAAGCGCTATGCCGGCCAGCTGAGTTCGTTCGCACCGACTGATCCGAAGGGCACGCGTTATGCGATCCATGCGAGCGCACCGCGGCAGTTGTTCATGACGGTGGCGGCGGAGTTCTAAATCGAAAGCGGGCGCTGCAGCGCGTTGATTGTTCCTGCATGGCGTGGGTAGGCAGGCCCATGCAGGACACGCCGTAAACCCATCCATGGGGGCTCGATCGGCGCATCCATGCGCCTCACGGTCCTGCATGGGCCTGCCTACCCCCGCTGGACAGTTCCCCGCGCCGGCGCGGAGGCAATGGAAAGCAAGAGCAAAAGCAAAGAGCCGGGCAATGCCCGGCTCTTTGCTTTTCAAGCGCAATCCCTCTGGTGGACCTGCTGCCGCGCCCGCAGGAAATTGTCTGGAGGAGGCGGGGCACCCTGGTCAGGACCGTTGGCGCCATGGATGGCGCCATCGAGCACCATGGAGGGGCTTTTGCGTGTCCTGACCAGGGTGCCCCGCCTCCTCCCAGCCGATAGCAGGCAGGCGCAGGAGGATCCGCCAACGCATTTCATTCCGGCGCCAGCTGGTCCATCCGTATCCGGTTGGCAAACAGCGAGAACGCCAGCATCCCGGCCAGGCCATTCGCCCGGCTCACCCAGTGCGGCAGCCAGCGCGGAGGCTTCAGCACCCCCGCCTCGAACAACGGCGCGAACGCGATCGCATCGGTCAGGCTCATCTTGCCGGCGAACAACCAGCGACAGACCTGCAGGCGGTCCTCGGCCAGCATGTGGCGGAAGAAGGTGTGCACCGACACCAGGCCGCGCAGGTACACCGTGTCCTTGGTGAAGGCCAGGCCGCCACTCGGCGGCACGCCGCGGAACACGCGCTGTGCCGAGGCGAAACTCTCCTCTGCGTTCTGCCCCGCATCGCAGAAATAGCGGAACACTTCGATGAAATCGGCGCCTTCGCGTGCCATCGCAATTGCTTCGGTACGCAGGCTGATGCGCTTGAGGCGCTCGATGTCGATGCTGCCGGTGATCTGCTCGGCGAAGGTGGCCAGACCTTCCTGGGTGGCGGTCACCCGTGGCGAGGACAATGCCAGGCTCGGCAGCACCGGCTGTTCGCGGCCGTTCAATGCGGTCAGCGAATGCACCAGCGCTTCGTGGTGGAACAGCTGCGCGCGGTCGTAGGCACTGAAGCGGGCACTGGTGCGCAGTCGGATACGGGTCGGACCGGCAGCCGCCTTGGACACCAGTTCCGGGTCGAGCTGTACCTGGATGATGCGCGATTCGAAGAAGGCATCCAGGTCGTTCTGCAGCTGCAGCTGCAGGGCGATGGCCGACACTGGCACCTGCTCTTCCGGCGCCAGCAGTTCGTGGTCCAGTTCGGCGGCAATCTGGATGAAGTGGCGCGCTGCTTCGCGCGTGCTCGGGCCATTGCCCGGCAGCGGCTGCTCGGGTGCGCCGAACAGCTGCACCGAACAGGTATCGACCGCCGCGGTGCCCAGCCCTTCCAGCAGCTGCGCGGCCAGGTCCCAGCTCTGCGCCGACTGTCGCACGTAGTGGCCCAGTGGGTGGCTGTCGTCGCAATCGGCGGCGATCGCGGCCAGCGCGCGACGTTCTTCGCTGAAGTCCAGCCGTGGGTAATCCACCTTCGGCAGCACCGGCTGACCACGTGCCAAGCTGTCCAGAAACGGTGCCTGCACCGTTGCCGGCCAACTGGTCAGGCCCAGCAGGCGGATGCCTCCCACGGCCTCGACCAGGCGCGCATCGAGCGCTGCATGGTGGGCCACGTCACGGTCCAGCGTCGCAGTCGGTTCCATGCGCGGACTATAGCGCCCTGCCCTTGCTTTGGTAGGTGCCAACGTTGGTTGGCGTCCGCCGACGGCGGGCTTCGGACACACCCGTGCCAACCAGGGTTGGCACCTATCAGGAGCGGGCAGTTGGCACCCGCCCGAAGCAGACAGAGGCGGGGTCATTGCAGGGGTCAGCGCCCATTGCGGTGCAATGGGATCCGACCCCGCGGTACCGATCAGCGCCTACGCGGCTTGCCGGCCGGGCGGAACTGCTGGCCCTTGCCCTTCTTGCCGCCACGCTCCTGCGCGGTCTCGGCCTGGCGGACCGCCAGCTTGGCGGCGGCGGCGGCCACTTCTTCCTTCAGCTTGAAGTAGTTGAGCAGCCGGCTCTCTTCGATCTCACCTGCTTCGATCGCTGCGCGTACGGCACAGCCCGGTTCCTGCTGGTGCTTGCAGTCGTTGAAACGGCACTGTGCGGCCAGCGCTTCGATATCGGCGAAGCCGCCTTCGGACAGCGTCTCTTCGCCGGTCGGCTTCAGCTCGCGCATGCCGGGGGTGTCGATCAGGCAGGCGCCGGTCGGCAGCGGCATCAGCGCGCGGTGCGTGGTGGTGTGGCGTCCGCGCGAATCGTTGGCGCGCACCGCGTTGGTCTTCATCCGCTGCTCGCCCAGCAGGGTGTTGGTCAGCGTGGATTTGCCGGCACCGGACGAGCCCACCAGCACCACCGTGCGGCCCGGGCCCAGCCACGGCTGCAGCACCGCCACGCTGTCGGCATCCAGGCCGTTGATCGCATGCAGCGCGATGCCCTGCATCTCCAGCTCCTCCAGCACCGCCAGCGCGTCTTCGCTGTACTCGGTCTGGTCAGCCTTGGTCAGCACCACCACCGGCTCGGCACCGCCACCGCCGACCAGCAGCAGGTAACGCTCGATGCGGCGCGGATTGAAGTCGGCATCCAGGCCGCAGACGATGAACACCGTATCGATGTTGGCTGCGATCACCTGCTGGTGGTAATGCTCGCCGGCGGCGCCTCGCTTGATCGCGGTGCGGCGTGGCAGCAGCGCGACGATGCGGATGCCATCGAGCAGCACCCAGTCACCCACCGCCGGCCGTTCATGGCTGGGGAAGCGCGGGCGCTGCCATTCCGGCAGCGACTCGGCCTTGATCGACGCGTCCGGGCCATCGGCCACCACGTAGTGGGTGCGGTGCTGTTCGATCACCCGTGCCGGGCGGGCCTGCGGATGTGCGGCCATCGCGGCCTGCCAGTCGGCCTGCTGCGCCGGGCCCGGCCAGGGCCAGCCGATGGTCTGCAGGGCGATGAAATCGGGGGTCTGGGTCATCGCCGCCATTCTACCTGTGCCGGCGCCCTGCCAGCCCAGCAATGACGGGCCCGGCGCCCTTGCCATGCATTGCAGCAATTCCGGTAGGATGGAAGCCCCATGCCTTTTGACGGCCCAGCTCCCATGTCCACCAACTCGCCCAAGCCCCTGGCCATCCGCGAGCGCCTTTCCGAGGTGCGCTACGAAATCCGCGGAGAACTGGCGCGGCGAGCCCGGGAGCTGGAGGCGCAGGGCCGCAAGCTGATCAAGCTCAACATCGGCAATCCGGGCGCTTTCGGCTTCCGCGCGCCGGAGCACCTGCAGCGTGCGATCGCTGACGACATGGGCCGCACCGACCCGTACACGCACCAGCAGGGCCTGCCGGTGGCGCGCGAAGCCATCGCCAGCTACTACGCCCGTCGTGGCGCGCCCGATGCGCACCCTGACCGTGTCTTCCTCGGCAATGGCGTCAGCGAGCTGATCGACCTGTCGCTGCGTGCGCTGCTCAACCCGGGCGATGAAGTGCTGGTGCCCTCGCCCGACTACCCGCTGTGGTCGGCCTCGACCATCCTCAACGATGGCCGTCCGGTGTACTACCGCTGCGCACCGGAGAACGGCTTCCAGCCGGACCCGAGCGAGATCGAGACGCTGGTGTCCTCGCGCACCCGCGCCATCGTGCTGATCAATCCGAACAACCCCAGCGGCGCCAGCTACCCGCGCGAACTGCTGGAGCGCGTGGTCGAGATCGCACGCCGCCACAACCTGTTGCTGCTGGTCGACGAGATCTACGACCAGATCCTGTACGACGACGCGGTGTTCCAGCCGGTCGCGCCGCTGGCCGGTGATCATCCGTGCCTGACCTTCAGCGGCCTGAGCAAGGTGCACCGCGCCTGCGGCTGGCGCGTGGGCTGGGCCCACCTCAGCGGCGACGATGCCCGCCTGGGTGACTTCCGCGCGGCACTGGACCTGTTGGGCGCGCTGCGCCTGTGCGCCAACGTGCCTGGCCAGTACGCCATCGAGGCCGCGGTGAACGGTCCGGACACCATTTCCGAGCTGTGCACGCCGGGCGGCCGCCTGTATGAAACCCGCCGCGCGGTCATCGAGGCCTGCGAAGCCAGCGAACATCTGTCGCTGGTCGCGCCGGCCGGCGCGCTGTACGCGTTCCCGGCCGTGGTCGGCGCCGCTGCGAAGGGCTTCGACGACCACAACTTCGCACTGGACCTGATGAACAACGAAGGCGTGCTGGTGGTGCCGGGCTCGAGCTTCAACGTGCCCTACCGCCATCATTTCCGCGTGACCTTGATGCCGGAGGCCTCGGTGATGCGCGATGTGTTCGCGCGCATCGACCGCGTGCTGGCGCGGCGTGCCGAGGACGCGACCAAGGTCGTGCCGCTGAAGCCGCGCCGTTCGGTGGCCTGAGCGTGGCGCTGTCCTACCTGGCGCTGGGCGATTCGTACACCATCGGTGAAGCGGTTGCAGTCGAAGGCCGCTGGCCGCACCAGCTGGCCGCCACGCTGCGTGCGCAGGGCATTGAGCTGTCCGATCCGCAGACCATTGCGACCACCGGCTGGACCACCGACGAACTCGATGCGGGCATCGATGCGGCTGCGCCGCAGGGGCCGTTCGATTTCGTCAGCCTGCTGATCGGCGTCAACAACCAGTACCGCGGGCGTCCGCTGGACGAATACCGCAGCCAGTTCCTGGCGCTTCTGCAGCGGGCGATCGGCTTTGCTGGCGGTGATGCCGGCCGCGTGCTGGTGCTGTCCTTCCCCGATTGGGGCGCGACCCCTTTCGGCGCAGGCAGTGGCCGCGACCTGGCCGCGATCGAGATCGAGACCGACGAGTTCAACGCGGCAGCCGAGGTGATCAGCACCCAGCAGGGCGTGGCCTTCGTCGACATCACCGATATCAGCCGCGCACAGGGCGAAGACCCGACGATGATCGCCGAGGATGGCCTGCACCCTTCGGCGCGGATGTACGCGCTGTGGAGCGCACGCGCCCTTCCGGTGGCCACGCACCTGCTCGGCGGCACGGACTGAGGCGATGGACGGCACGCCACGGAACGGCCCGCCCCTGCCCTGCACTCCCCTGACGGCCCCGCAGGCCCGCTTGATTGCCGAGGCCTTCCGCCCGGTGCAGGCCTGGGGCAGCCGCCGCGACTACTACTACACCCGCGGCAAGCTCGGCAGCGATCCGCTGTACGACGGCGTGCTGCAGCATCTGCCCGATGACGGGCAGCCGGTGCTGGACCTCGGCTGCGGGCTGGGCCTGTTCGCCCATGTACTGCGCCAGCGCGGCGGCACCCAGCGCTACCTGGGCGTGGACGTGGATGCCGGCAAGATCACCCGCGCGCAACGTGCTGCCGCCGACCTGCATGACGTGCGCTTCGACTGCGTGGACGTGCAGGCACCACTGCCGGCGCAGGCCGGGCACGTCCTGCTGCTGGACGTACTGCAATACCTGGACGCGGTCCCGCAGCAGGCACTGCTGCGCGCGGCCAGCGCACAGGTGGCCCGCGGCGGCTGCCTGCTGCTGCGCACGCCGCTGGCCACCGGCGATGGCCGCGACCGCACCACGCGGGTGGCGGACCGGCTGGCCTGGCTGGTCGGCTGGATGGGCACGCGGCCGCGCCACTACCCCGATCCAGAGGTGCTGCAGACGACGCTTGCCGAAGCCGGATTGCAGGTAACCGCCCCTCGGCCGCTGCACGGGCGTACCCCCTTCAACAGCTGGCTGCTGGTGGCGCACCGGAACCGGTAGCACCGGGCCATGCCCGGCGAGCGCAGCGCCACCTGTGGCATTCGCCGGGCACGGCCCGGCGCTACCCCATACGTGTCAGCCGGTAGGCAGCTGCGCCTTCAAGCCGCGCTCGTCCAGCGCCTGCAGCACGCGCTCGATGATCGCCAGATTGTGGCCGTGGGCGGCGCCCTCATGCAGCAGCACGATGGCTCCTGGCTGCAGGTCGGGCAGCAGCCGCGCCAGCACGCCCTCCGGCGTGCAGCCGACACCGTCGTAACCGCGGGCACTCCAGCCCACGCGCACCAGGCCCAGTGCCTTCAACACCGGCGCCACGAACGGGTTGGTCATGCCCACCACCGAGCGGTACCAGCGCACCGGATGCCCGCTCAGGGCCTGCAATGCATGCTGGCAGCCTTCGATCTCGGCCCGCATCGCCGCTGGTCCCAGGCGCCAGAAGCGGGCCTGCGGGTGGCTGAGACTGTGATTGCCCAGGTCGTGGCCACGGCGCAGGATCTCGGCCACCAGTTCCGGCTGCGCCAGCGCACGGTCCCCCACCAGGAAGAAGGTCGCACGCGCGTGGTGGCGGTCCAGCAGGTCGAGCACGGCGCGGGTTTCCGGGCCGGGGCCGTCATCGATCGTCAGCCAGACGCTGTTGCCGGTCTCTGGCAACCGGCTCAGCACCGGTGCGTAGAAGCGGCTGTTGGGCAGGAATATCGGCACCATGAACAGCGCGTGGCTGGCCACCATCAGCGGCAGGCCCCAGTGCCAGCCTGCCAGTACCCATGCCAGGATCACGGCCAACTGCGACGCCACCAGCCAGGGCAGCCAGCGCCAGGGCCGGGTCGGGATGCGATGCAATGTTCCTGCGTTGCTCATCCCCCATGATGCCATGAGGGGTAGAATTGATGATTCGAATTCCCGGAAACCCGACGTCCATGTCCCTCGATCCCGCCCTGCGTTCGCGCATCGAATCCATCCTCAACGCCAACCGCGTCGTGCTGTTCATGAAGGGCCAGCCGTCGATGCCGCAGTGCGGTTTCTCGGCCAAGGCCGTGGGCGCCCTGCAGGATCTCGGCGTCGAGTTCGCCCACGTCAACGTGCTGGCCGACCAGGAAATCCGTGAAGGCATCAAGGCCTACGGCGACTGGCCGACCATCCCGCAGCTGTACATCGACGGCGAACTGGTAGGTGGCAGCGACATCGTGCTGCAGATGGCCGCCAGCGGCGAGCTGAGCAGCGTGCTGGGCCTGGCCGCACCGGACCGCACCCCGCCGAGCATCACCGTCACCCCGGCCGCCGTGGAAATGCTCAAGGGCGCGCTGGCCGATGCTCCGGGCGCTGCCCTGCAGCTGAGCATCGACGCCGGCTTCCAGCCGAATTTCCAGCTGGCCCCGCACGACGAAGGCGCGATCGCTGCCGAGTCCAACGGCCTGCGCGTGCAGTTCGACCTGGCCAGCGCGCGTCGCGCCAACGGCATCACCATCGACTGGGTGGACGACATCCGCGGCAAGGGCCTGGCCATCGACAATCCGAACGCACCCAAGCCGGTGCAGGAAATCAGCGTGCGTGATGCCGATGACCTGGTGCGTGCCGGCAACATCACACTGGTGGACGTGCGCCCGGCCGAGGAGCGCGAGATCGCCGCCGTGGGCGTGCCGTTCAAGAGCTTCGACGGCAACGGCCGTGCGGAGCTGGAGGCCCTGCCGAAGGACACCGCACTGGCCTTCATGTGCCACCACGGCGGCCGCAGCGCACAGGCTGCCGAGCAGTTCCGTGCACTGGGCTTCACCAAGGTGTTCAACGTCACCGGCGGCATCAACGCCTGGTCGGAAGAAGTGGACAACGGCGTGCCGAAGTACTGATCGGCCCTGAAAAAGGGGACGGAGGGGATTAAGTCGTTTGCGCCATAAACGACTTAATCCCCTCCGTCCCCTTTTTCTTAGCCGGCGAACCCGCCTTCGGCCAGGTAATCCAGTTCTTCCGCCGTGGGGAAGCGACCGAGCACGGCATTGCGATGCGGGAAACGACCGAAGCGGCGGATGATGTCGCGGTGCAGTTCGGCGTACTGCAGGTATTCCTTGTCACCCAGCACGTCGAACATCGCCACCGAGCGGTCCTGGTCCAGCGGGTCCTCGGAGTGCTCGAACGGCAGGTAGATGAAGGCGCGCAGCTTCGGCACCAGCTGCAGGTCCAGGCCTTCCTCGATGGCGCGCATGGCGTAATGCCGGGCCAGGCCATCGGTGGCGTAGGAATGGGCAGTACCCCGGAAGCAGTTGCGCGGGAACTGGTCGAGCAGCAGCATCAGGGCCAGCGCCCCTTCGGCACTGCCCAGCCAATGTTCGCGCGCGCGCGAAGCGGCGGCGAAATGCTCATCCAGAAACAACTGGCGGAACTGCGCGTCGAACGCGTCGTCGCGGGCGAACCACTTCGCGGGGCCCGCCTCCTTCCAGAATTCCACCACTTGCGCGGCAACGTCCATCACCTACTCCCCAGGGCCGGCGCGCCGCGCCAGGCCATCATCATCATTCGTCGAAGCGCAGGTGGCGGACCGACTTGCCGTTGCGCCGGATAAGCTTAAGCGCCTCGATACCGATCTGGATATGGTTTTCCACGAACTGGGAGCTGACCTTGGCATCGGAGGCTTCGGTCTTGACCCCATCGGGGATCATCGGCTGGTCCGACACCAGCAGCAGCGCACCGCTGGGGATGTGGTTGGCGAAGCCGGCGGCGAACACGGTGGCGGTTTCCATGTCGATGGCCATGCAGCGCATCGCCCGCAGCCGCTCCTTGAACGCCTCGTCGTGTTCCCAGACCCGGCGGTTGGTGGTGTAGACGGTGCCGGTCCAGTAGTCGTGGCCGAGGTCGCGGATCATGGTCGAGACCGCACGCTGCAGCGCGAACGCCGGCAACGCCGGCACTTCCGGCGGCAGGTAGTCACCCGAGGTACCCTCGCCACGGATCGCAGCGATCGGCAGCACCAGGTCGCCCAGCTGGTTCTTGCGCTTGAGGCCGCCGCACTTGCCCAGGAACAGCACCGCCTTGGGCATCACCGCCGACAGCAGGTCCATGATGATCGCGGCATTGGGGCTGCCCATGCCGAAGTTGATCATGGTGATGCCGTCGATCGTGGCGCTTGCCATCGGCCGGTCCAGGCCGATGACCGGCGCACCGGTCAGCTCGGAAAAGGTATGCAGGTAGCCGCCGAAGTTGGTCAGCAGGATGTGCTGGCCGAACTGGTCCAGAGGCACGCCGGTATACCGGGGCAGCCAGTTGTCGACGATTTCCTGCTTGCTTTTCATGGGCGGTCCGGTACGGCGGGGGACCGGGTATTTTCGGCCACCCGGCCGGTGCAGTCGAGCCGCCGTCGACCGTCCTGTGAAGAAGGTCACTTGGCAAGCCCGCCATCACCGGGCTAGCGTCGGCGGTTGGACCAGGTTGCAAGGGGAACTGCATGGCATCGACGTTGTTGCGCGCCGGGGTGGCCCTGGCGCTGCTTTCATTGAGTACGGCTCCGGCGGTGGGCGCCTCGCGCTTTGTCGCCGATCCCTACCCCAGCACCTACCAGGCCCATCCCGATGCGCCGGTACTGATCCAGAATGCCACCGTGCTGACCGGTACCGGCCAGCGCCTGGACAACGCCGATGTGCTGCTGCGCGACGGCCGCATCGTGGCCGTCGGCCGCCAGCTGCAGGCCGATGCGGGCGTCACCCGCATTGATGCACAGGGCAAGTGGGTCACTCCGGGCCTGATCGACGTGCATTCGCACCTGGGCGTGTATCCCAGCCCGGGTGTCGGTGCGCACAGCGACGGCAACGAGATGACCGCACCGGTCACCGCCAACGTCTGGGCCGAACACTCGGTGTGGCCGCAGGACCCGGGCTTCGCCACCGCGCTGGCCGGCGGCGTGACCAGCATGCAGGTGCTGCCGGGCTCGGCCAACCTTGTCGGTGGCCGCGGCGTGACGCTGAAGAACGTCCCGGCCATCACCTACCAGGCGATGAAGTTCCCCGGTGCGCCGTGGGGCCTGAAAATGGCCTGCGGCGAGAACCCCAAGCGGGTCTATGGCGAGGGCAAGGGCGTGACCCCGGCCACGCGCATGGGCAACGTGGCCGGCTATCGTGCCGCCTTCATCGATGCCGCCGACTACATCGCCAAGAACAAGCCCAAGCCGGCAAAGCGCAAGAGCTGGTTCGGCAGCGACAAGGGCGACAGCGCCGGTGATGCCGGCGGCAAGCGCGATCTCAAGCTGGACACACTGGCCGGCGCGATCGAAGGCGACATCCGCGTGCACATCCACTGCTACCGCGCCGACGAGATGGCCACCATGCTCGATCTGGCCAAGGAATTCGGCTTCAAGGTAGCCGCCTTCCACCACGGCGTGGAGGCCTACAAGCTGGCCGACAGGCTGGCCGCCGACGGCGTCTGCGGTGCGCTGTGGGCCGACTGGTGGGGCTTCAAGATGGAAGCCTTCGACGGCATTCCGGAGAACATCGCGCTGGTCGACCGGCCGAAGAACAGCTGCGCCATCGTCCACTCCGATTCACCCGAGGGCATCCAGCGCCTGAACCAGGAAGCAGCCAAGGTGATGGCGTCCGCGCGCCGCGCGCGCATGCCGGAGATCACGCCCGAACACGCCATCACCTGGATGACCGCCAACGCCGCCAAGGCGCTGGGCATTGAAGGCCAGACCGGCACCCTGGAGGCCGGCAAGATGGCCGACGTGGTGGTCTGGAACGGCAACCCCTTCAGTTCGTATGCGCTGGCCGAGCAGGTCTTCATTGATGGCCGCAGGTTGTACGACCGCAGTGCACCGGCAGCGACGCCGCGTTCTGATTTCCAGCTTGGCCAGGAGGTGCGCTGATGGTGGTGCTCAAGCAGTTGACGCAGTCTGCCGCGAAGGGCAGCCGAGCATGGTTCGGCGCTACTGTCATGGTGCTGGCCTGCATCTCCGCATCCGCACAGGCACAGGACCTGCTGGTGCGCAACGCAACGGTGCACACGGCCAGCGCACGCGGCAGCCTGCACAACGCCGATGTGCTGGTCCAGGGTGGCATCATCCGCGCGGTCGGCCCCGGCCTGTCCGCGCCGGCCGGGGCGACCGTGGTCGAAGCCAATGGCAGGCCGCTGACCCCGGCCCTGTTCGGTGGCATCACCGAAACCGGCATCGAAGAGGTCTCGGGTGAATCGAGCACGGTGGACAGTTCGTTGAAGCTCGGCGAGCAGCCGCTGCGCCCGGAATTCGACGTCACCCTCGCCTACAATCCGGCCTCGGTGCTGATTCCGGTCACGCGCCTGGAAGGCATCGGCTTCACTGCATTGGGGGCCGCCACCGGTGGTGGTTTCGTGGCCGGCCAGGGCGGCGTAATGCGGCTGGACGGCAGCGCCGACCCGATCGGACCGCGTGCCCTGTTCCTGCGCATCGGCGCGGCCGCCTCCGAACTGACCGGCCATTCGCGCGCCGCGCAATGGATGCTGCTGCAACAGATGGTCGACGAAGCACGCGGCCAGGTTGCTGTGGATTCTCCGCACGCGCTGTTGACCCCGGCCGGGCGCCGTACGCTCAGTCGCTACCTGGCCGGCCAGGGCCGCATCGTGGTGGAGGTGGATCGTGCCTCGGACATCCGCCAGCTGCTGCGCTGGGCCACACGCGAGAAGGTAAAGATCGCCATTGCCGGTGCCAGCGAAGCCTGGCAGGTCGCGCCGGAGCTGGCCGCTGCGCACGTGCCGGTATTCGTCGACGTGCTGGCCAACCTGCCGGCCAGCTTCGACCAGATCGGTGCCACCCTGGAAAACGCCGCGCGCCTGCAGCGTGCCGGCGTGGCGGTTTCTTTCGTGCAGCGCGGCGATGCCACCCACAACGCGCGCAAGATGCGCCAGCTGGCTGGCAATGCAGTGGCCAACGGCCTGCCCTGGGCTGACGGTCTGGCCGGGCTGACCCGGGTACCCGCACAGGCGTTCGGCGTGGCCGACCAGATCGGCAGCATCGAGCCCGGCAAGCGCGCCGACCTGGTGCTGTGGGAAGGCGACCCGCTGGACGTGGCGCACTATGCCGAACAGGTCTGGCTGGGCGGCCGTGCGATGCCGATGCGCTCGCGCCAGACCGACCTGCGTGATCGCTACCTGCAGCGCAATGCGCAGCCCTGACCGCATTGAAGGACACCACCATGGCCACCCTGCGCTGGTACTTCGACTTCGTCTCGCCCTACTCCTACCTGCACTGGCAGAAGCTGAAACAGTTGCCGCAGTTCGCGCAGATCCAGACCGTGCCGATCGCCTTCGGCGCGGTGCTGCATCACCTGGGCAATCTCGGGCCGGCCGAGATTCCGGCCAAGCGCCGTTTCATGTACCGCCAGCTGCAATGGACCGCGCAGGCCGAGGGCACGCCGATGCGCTTCCCGCCCGGCCATCCGTTCAATCCGTTGTCGGCGCTGCGCCTGTGCCTGGCCGCCGGAGCCAGCGCACAGGCGGTGGACGTGCTGTTCGACTGGATCTGGCGCGACGGCCATGCCGGTGACAGCGCCGAAGCCCTGCGCGAACCGGGTGCGCAGCTGGGCATCGAGGATGTCGCCAGCGCCATCGCCGCCCCGGCGGTCAAGGAACAGTTGCGGCGCAACACCGAGGCCGCAATCGGCGCCGGGGTGTTCGGGGTCCCGACCCTGGCCATCGACCAGGAACTGTTCTGGGGCAACGACGCCCATCCGCTGATGGCGGCCGTACTGGCCGATCCTGCCCTGCTGCAGCAGCCCGAATGGCAACGCCTGGACAGCCTGCCGGTGGCGGTGCAGCGCGATCGCTGAACAGGGGTGGCGCGTTTCCCTCGGGCGCGGGCTCTGGTTTTGAGATAGATTTCACGTTTCCGAACCTACAACCGCCCTGGAGGGGGAGCCGCGGATGCGCATCGGAATCGTCGTCGACTCGGCCTGCGACCTGCCGCAGGACTTCATTGCCGAGCACAACATCGTGCTGCTGCCGATCACCGTCCGCATCGGCGAAGCCGTGCTGGCCGATCACCGCGATGAGCAGGCCACCCTGAGCTTCCTGCACGCGCACGTGGCCGAACACGGCGCCGAGGCGGAAACCATTCCCTTCAGTGTCAACCAGATCCGCGACCTGTTCCTGCAGCAGCTGGTGATCGATTACGACCACGTGTTCTGCATGACCATCACCAAGACCCGCAGCCCGATCCATGACAACGCGCTGCAGGCCAGCTTCGCCATCCTCAACGACTACAAGCCGGTGCGCCAGGCGGCAGGCTACAACTCACCATTCGCGCTGCGCGTGCTCGATACCCAGAACCTGTTCGCCGCGCAGGCGGTTACGGCGGTGGAAGCCGTGCGCCTGCGCGAGAGCAACGCCAGCGTGCAGCAGATCCGCGAGCGGCTGGAGGAACTGGCCGGCAACGTGCACGGCTACATGGTCACCCGTGACCTGTACTACATGCGTGCGCGCGCACGGCACAAGGGCGACCGCAGTGTCGGCCTGCTCAGCGCCGCACTGGGCAGCGCGCTGGACATCAAGCCGGTGCTGCATGGCTACCGCGGCGAGACCGGGCCGGTGGCCAAGATCAAGGGATTCGACAATGCCGTGCAGAAGCTGTTCGCGGTGGTCGGCCAGCGCGTACGTGCCGGACTGATGACGCCGACGGTGTGCGTCAGCTACGGCGGAGAACTGGACGAGCTGCGTGCCCTGCCCGGCTACGCACAGCTGAAAGAGGTCTGCGCCACCCATGGCGTGACCGTGTACGAATCGGTGATGAGCCTGACCGGCATGGTCAACGTCGGCAAGGGCGCGGTCACCGTAGGCTTCGCCGATGGGCCGCATCGGTTCGAATGAGCGCTGGCCACGGCCGGAATCTGCACATCGATTCCACTGCGGTTGTGCCAGTCTTGCCGCACTTCAAGGAGAACTCCATGCCTGCGCAGTACCACATCAGCCTGCCCGACCCGTCCAAGGCCCGTGGCAATGACCCTGACCTGTCCTTCCACTCGCAGGGCGCCGCCGGTTTCGCCGAAGAGCTGCAGGATGCCCTGCGCAGCGGCACGCTGTTCGAGCGCTGGAAGGCCAAGCAGCCCGACCCGGACGCGGTGGAACCGCAGTGGGGCGTGACCGATCCGGAGGCCACCGTGACCGGCGAGCAGAAGGACCTGCGCATCAACCTGGTCGCCACCACCCGCATCGACAGTGACGTGTTCAAGCAGCGCCTGCGCCTGCTGGCCGGCAGCCACTGGGAACTGCGCGACGTGCGTTGAGGCCCTGCTCTGGTAGGTGCCAACCCTGGTTGGCAACTACCGGGACGCGAGGTAGTGCCGGCCGCTGGCCGGCAACCGCAACATCCATGAAGGTGCCGGCCAGCGGCCGGCACTACCAGCCTCCACCCAGCGCGCGGTACAGCTCTACACGCGCGATCGCGGCGGTGGCCTGGCTGTTGGCCAGCGCGGCCTGGTTGTCCAGTGCGATGCGCTGGGTGGTCAGCACGTCCAGCATGTCGACCACGCCGGCCTGGTACTGCCGGCGCGCCGCCCCCAGTGCCGTCTCGCTCTCATCCACTGCCACGTGCAGCTGCACCGTGCGCTGCTGCTCGGCACTGTAGCCATCCATGGCGTCATCCACTTCGTGCCATGCCTGCAGCACGGTACGGCGGAACTGCAGGGCCGACTGTTGCTGCTGCAGCCTGCTCAGCGCGAGATTGGCCTTCAGCCGTCCGCCCTGGAAGATCGGCAGGCTGATCGACGGACCGATGCTGAACCGGTGCGCGTTCCAGCCATCCAGATCATCCAGCTGCTTGGCCTGGAAGCCTGCGTCGCCATTCAAGGTGATGCGCGGCAGGAAACTGGCCTTGGCCACGCCGATGCCTGCCGTTGCCGCATGCAGTGCCGCTTCGGCACGACGGATGTCCGGGCGACGCTCGGCCAGTTCACTGGGCAGCCCCACCGCTACGGCCGGCAACGCCGGCCAGTCACGGCGTGCATCCTGCAGCTGCGCGTCCAGCGCATGCGGCGGCTGCGCCAGCAGGAACGCCAGCGCATTGCGCAGCTGCGATTCGCGATGCCGCAACGGCGCGATGCGTGCCTGCAGCGACGCCACCTGCGCGGCCGCGCTGGACACCTGCAGCGTGCTGGCCACACCCTGGCGTTGGCGTGCTTCGGTCAGGCGCTTGATGTCGTGGGCAATGCTGAGGTTGTCCTCGGTGATCGCCAGCAGCTGCCGCGTCGCGCGCAGCTGCAGGTAATCACGCGCGGTTTCCGCCAGCAGCGCGATGCGCGCTGCATGTGCATCCTCCTCGGCCATCTGCACGCGCGCGTCGGCCGCTTCCACCTGCCGCCGCACGCGGCCCCACAGGTCCAGTTCCCAGCTCAGGCCGATACCGGCCTGGAACAGCCCGTAGTCATCACGGCCGCCGTTGCCGGACGGATCATTCAGGCCCACCTCGCTGTTGCGTGCACGCACGCCACTGGCGCTCGCGCTGACGCTGGGCAGGCGATCGGCGGCGGTGATGCCGCGCGCAGCACGGCTCTGCTGCACGCGGTTGGCCGCCAGCTGCAGGTCCAGGTTGGCCGCCAGCACCTGGTTGGCCAGCTGCCCCAGCAGCGGATCGTCGAAACCGGCCCACCAGGCCGCGTCCTGGTCGATGGCGTTGCCGGCGACGGCCTCACCCTGCCAGTGGCTGGGCAGTTCCGCCTGCGGGCGTACGAAGTCCGGACCCATCGTGCAGGCAGCCAGGGCCGTGCACAGGCTGGCCGCAACGAAGATGCGGAACACGGTGACTGCGCTCATGCGCCCTCCCCGCTCTTGTGGCCCGGACTGTGCTGCACGCTCTGCGCGCGCGCGCGGCTGCCCAGGTCAACGCTGGCTTCCACCGACATGCCGGCACGCAGCTGGTCCAGCAGCGGCTGGCCCGGCTCCAGCACGATCTTCACCGGAATGCGCTGCACCACCTTGGTGAAGTTGCCGGTGGCGTTCTCTGGTGCGACGGCAGCAAAGGTGACGCCGGTGGCTGGTGCAATGCTGTCGATGTGCCCGCGCAGCGGCTTGCCCGGGAATACGTCCACCTTCAGTTCGACCTGCTGGCCGGCCTGCATGCGGGTCATCTGCGTTTCCTGGAAGTTGGCGACCACGAAGGCGCGCTTCAGCGGCACCACCGCGGCCACCGGCGTACCCGGCGTCAGGTAGGCACCCACGCGCACCGCGCGGCGACCGACCATGCCATCGATCGGTGCGCGCAGCACGGTGTGCGACAGATCCAGTTCGGCGCGTGCCTGCGCCGCCTCCGCACGCTGCACCGCCGCCTGTGCAGCCTGCACGCCCGCGCTGAGGATGTCGGTGCGCTGGCGTGCGGTCGACAGCGCGGCCTGGCCCTGCTGCAGATGCGCACTGGCCACGGCCTGCTTCGACTGCGCCTGCTGCGCGTTCTGCACGGTACCGGCGCCGTCACGGGCCAGTTCGCGGTAACGCTGCTGGTCGGCACTGGCCAGGGTCAGTTCGGAACGGCTGACATCGACACTGGCCCTGGCCTGCGCGATCAACGAGTCCTGCTGGGCCAGTGCGGCCTGCGCATTGGCCAGCTGTGCACGGGCATTGGCGAGGTCGGCACGGGCCGCCTGCAGGGCGACCTGGTAGTCGCGGTCGTCGATGCGGGCCAGCACATCACCGGCCTTCACCGACTGGTTGTCCTCGACTTCCACGGCACTGACGAAGCCGGGAATCTTCGGCGCTACCAGGGTGTAGTCGGCCACCACGTACGCATTGTTGGTGGTCTGGTGACCGCCATCGCGCAGCAGCAGCCACGCGCCGACGGCCAGGGCCAGCACGCCCAGGCCCAGGCCGGTGTTGAGGGTGGTTCGATTGATCGTCATGAGGGGGTTCCTGCGAAAGGTTCAGGCCACGGC
This sequence comes from Stenotrophomonas sp. YJH_SMC_80, assembly GCF_059372495.1. NCBI lineage: Bacteria > Pseudomonadati > Pseudomonadota > Gammaproteobacteria > Lysobacterales > Lysobacteraceae > Stenotrophomonas > Stenotrophomonas sp. YJH_SMC_80. The sequence continues at coordinate 60,687 of NZ_JCAFVP010000001.1, read as the reverse complement.
ACGTGGCGGATGGATGCGGGTGGGCATCCAGGCAATGACGGGAATGAAGGCCAGCGCCACCAGTGCGACCACCCAGTACAGGTCGGCCGAAGTCAGCGCCTGTACCTGTGCATGCAGGCGCGCGCCCAGCTGCGGGCCATCGGCCAGCCACGGTTGCTCGCCAAGGCGGTCGACCAGCACGGTGGAATGGAAATGACGGCGGCCCTGGGCGACGGCATCCAGCACGCCACCGGCGAGCACGGCAGCGAAGCCCTTGACCGTGTTGAACCAGGCCGAGGCGAACGGGCCGTCCTGCGGCGCCAGGCCGCCGGTGGCCAGCATCAGCAGCGGCAGCACCGCCATCGGTTGCGCGAACACCTGCAGCAGCTGCACCCACAGGAAGTTGTCGCGGATCCAGGCCACGTCCAGGTGCGAGCCCAGCCAGCAGGCCAGCGCCAGCATCGCCAGGCCCGTGGCCTGCACCCAGCGGCAGTCCACCGCGCGGATGTTCAGCAGCGCCGCCACCAGCGGCAGCGCGATCACCTGCGGCAGCGCCACCCACAGCAGCATCGGTGCGGTCTGCAGCGGCCGGTAGCCCTGCACGCTGGCCAGGAACCCGGACGGGATCGAGATCACCGCCAGCAGCACGAACAGCACGCCGCCCAGCGTCACCAGCGAGTAGCTGAGATTGCGGTTGGCCAGCAGCTGCAGCTTGAAGAACGGCAGCGGATGGAACCATTCATTGATCATGAACAGCACCATCAGGCCGGCACCGCCACCGATCATCAGCGTGATCATCGGCGAGTCGAACCAGTTCAGGCGCGGGCCCTGCACCAGGCCCAGCACCAGCAGCACCAGCGCCGGCAGGCCCAGCAGCAGGCCGACGCCATCGAACTGGGCGAAACGTTCCAGCCGCAGCGGGTCCTGCGGCAGGCCCCAGCCGACCATCGCCATGGCGGCCAGGCAGTACGGCACGATCTGCCAGAACGCCCAGTGCCAGCCCACCTGCTCGACCCAGAACGCGGCCAGCGGCGTGCCCATGCTTGGGCCGAACGTCGCCGTCAGTGCGTAGCCGGCCAGGCCGTACAGCTTGATGCCCGGGGGCAGGAAGCGCAGCGCCACGCTCATCAGCAGCGGCGGCAGCGCGCCTCCGCACAGGCCCTGCAGCGCGCGCAGCAGCAGGAACACCTGCAGGTTCGGGGCGAGCGGGCACAGCACGCCCAGCACCATGAAGCCACCGATCATCGCCAATGCGAAGCGGCGCAGCGAGAAGGTGGCGGCACACCACGGTGCGAAGGCCATCGCGCTGACCGACATCGCGCTGTAGAGGGCGACGATCCAGCTGCCGTCGTCGACGCTGAAACCCATCGCGCCACGGATGTCGGCCAGGGCGACCTTGGTGATGTTCTCGTTGAAGCCCGACACCAGCACCGCCAGCAGCACGCCACACAGGCCGACCAGAATGCGGCGATCGAGCCCGGGGGCGGCGGCAGCACGGGGCGCTGCGGCGGCCGGGACAGCGGCGGCCGGCGTACTCATCGCCGGGCACCTATCCGTGCAGTGCACGGCATGTTGGGGGTCATTGGAATGCGCTCAGTGAAACTCCGGGGAGCGCAGTCTAGGGAGCCGGTACCCTGCGAAAAATGGCGCAACCCGCATCCCAGGCGTGCGCCAGGCGCACGCATGCAGATGTCAGCGCGGGGCCTCCCCTGCGCTTTCGCACATGGTCTTGATCGAGCGCCGCAGCCACTGGTGGGCGGCGTCGTTGTCCAGGCGTGGATGCCAGGCCTGCACGATGGCGGCGGTCCGCACCGGGATCGGCAGCGGGAACAGGCGCAGGGGCAGGCGCATGCTGACGATCCGCTCCAGCATCACGCTCGGCATCTGCGGCAGGATCAGGTCCGATTCGGCCGCCGCGAAGATCGCGCCGTGGAAGGTCGGGCTGATCAGCGCCACCCGCCGCTGCAGGCCCAGCGCGGCCAGATCATCGTCGATCGGACCACGCGGCAAGCCGCGGCGCGACACCGCGATGTGGTCGCAGGCGGCAAAACGCTCGGCGCTGATCTCCTCATCGAACAACGGATGATCTTCGCGCGCGGCGCCCATGAACGAGGTACTGAACAGGTTCTGCACCTTGGTATCGGGCGCATGCTTGCCGGCCGTGCTGATGTAAAGGTCGATCCGGCCCTGCGCCATCGCATCGTCGTCGGTATCGCCCTCGGGCACGAAGCGCAGCACTGCGCGCGGCGCCTGCTGGCGGAACAGCTCGCGCAGGCGTCCGCCGAAACCACCGACGAACACATCATTGGCACGCACGCTGAAGGTCCGCTCGAGCACGCGCATGTCTACCTCGCGACCGGCGTTGAAGACGCGGTGGGCCTGCTCGATCACATCGCGGACCTGCTCGCGCAGCTGCAGGGCGCGGGGCGTGGGCGCCAGACCGCGGCCGGCACGCACCAGCACCGGGTCGCCCAGCGCGGTGCGGATCCGGCCCAGGGTACGGCTCATCGCCGGCGCGCTCAGGTTCATCCGGCGCGCGGCGGCGGCCACGCTGCATTCGTCAATCAGCACGTCCAGTGCCAGCAACAGGTTCAGGTCCGGCAGGGGCATGACAGTCTCCAGTAAATCAGATGACTTTACGGCACTTGCAACCACGGTGGATTGCGTTCGACGCATTCATTGACTGCCGCGCACGGCATGGGTGCGCGCGGTGACATCGGCGACCATCCCCGGCCTGCCAAGGAGACATCCATGTTCAATACCCTGCTGGTCGCCCTGGATGGTGGCCCCCAGCACGCACGCGTGCTGGACCTGGCCGCCGCCATCGCCGGCCCCCACAGCCGCCTGCACCTGCTGTGCGTGCTCGACCCCGAATTCGCGCTGGCGGCCGATGCCAGCGAAGCCGACCGCATCGAGTACCCTGAAGCCGCCCGCCAGCGCTCGCGGGCCGAAGCGGTGCTGGCCGAAGCCTTGGCCGAGCTGCGCGAACGCGGCATTGACGCCATCGCGCAGATTCCCTCCGGTGACCCTGGCGAAGTGATCAGCGAGCAGGCCCGGCGCCTGAAGTGCGACCTGATCGTCATCGGCCACCGCCACCTGTCCCGGCTGGAACGCCTGTTCGAACCCTCGATCGGGCAATGGACCATCGACCACGCGCCCTGTCCGGTGCTGGTGGAAACCCGCGACCCACAGCCCTAGCCACCATGGCCTCCCGTTCCCCGTTGTTTCCCACCCGGGTCAACTACCGCGCCTTCGGTCGACAGTTCGGCCGCGGCGAACAGGCGCTGCTGGGCGCGATACGGCAGCTGCGCGACCCCGATCTGCAGGCCGATGGCCTTGCCCAGCTGAGCGGACTCGGGCTTGGCCAGGAGGGATGCGACGCCTTCATCGGCCTGCTGCCGCTGCTGGCCACCCCCGCCGCTCCGATCGATCTGCTGCCGGCCGGCTCTCCCTTCATTGCCGCCAGCGAATTGGACCTGCTGGCCTGCCTGCTGCGCATCGCACAATGGCGGCATGCGCGGCCCCGCGAAGACGACACGCTGGCACCGTTGCGCCGGCAACTGGCACGCTGTGCGATGGCCGTGCAGGCGGCAAACCTGCCGTTGCGGCAGCGCTCGTTGTCACCGGTCGGGCTGAGGCTGCTCGATCCGACCGGCTGGTTGCGGCAGCGATAAGCCGTCGCGCCCCCCGTGTGATCGCATGCAGAGAGCTGCTCAGCAGTCCATCGTTCCGTGCGTGCTGCCCTCGTCATCCAGCACGTGCGCATGCAGGATCACCTGGTTGCGGCCAGCCCGCTTGGCGGCATACAGGCCGGCATCGGCGTCTGCCAGCAACTGATCGGCACTGGCCAGAGCCGGCGGATGCAGGTAACCCACGCCGACGCTGATGCTGACCGGGCCCTCCGGCAATGGCAGCGCTTCGACCGCTTCGCGCAGCCGCTCGGCCAGCGCCAGCACGCCCGACAACGGGCTTCCGGGCACGATGACGGCGAACTCTTCACCGCCATAACGCGCAACGCTGTCACCACCGCGACCGGCTATGGCCTTCAGCACCCCGGCCACCGCCTGCAGGCAACGATCACCGGCCGGATGGCCGTGCTGGTCGTTGAAGGCCTTGAAGTGGTCGATATCCACCAGCAGCAGGCCCAGCTCGGTGCCGCTGCGCCGTGCGCGATTCCACTCGGACGTCAGCCGTGCGTCGAACTCGCGGCGGTTGGCCACGCCGGTCAGGCCATCCTGCCGCGCCAGTTGATCCAGTGCTGCCTGGCGTTCCAGAAGATCGGTCTGCAGCAGGACGCTGCGCAGGCCGAAGCCAAGGGTGGCTACGACGAAGCCGGCAACGGCCAACGGCCGCGCATGATCGACCACCAGCGTGCCGACCACCAGCAGCAGCAATGGCAGGATGATCGGACCGGCGGCCTGCACCGTCCTCGCCAGCCGCGGGTGTGCCGTGGTGCCTGTGTCCGGCCTCGTGTCCAGCGCCAGGCAGGCGATCAGCAGAAAAGGTACGTCGATCAGCAGATCGTTGAACGCACCGAATGCATCATCGGAGGTGTAGTGGTTGATGTAGTAGGCCACCAGCAGATAGGCCAGTGCGTACAGCGCCAGTGCGCGGAAGAACCTGCGCCGTTCGGGCACGTCGCCGGCCAGCCATCGCACCACGGCGAACGCGGCGATACACAGGTTCTGGATATCGAACATGCGTTGCATGTTGGACAATGCGTGGTCGTCGATGTCCACGCGGGCGGCGAACGACTGCGCATGCACGAAGAACAGCACGCCAAGCAGCGCCGCCATCGCCGCGTCGATCAGGCTGATGCTCAGGCGCTCGCGGCGTGCCCGGGCCAGGATGAACACCAGGGGCACGCCATACAGCACGTACAGGAACAGGCTTGCGCGCGGGGTGAAATCGGCACGCCCGGCGCCCAGCGCGTCGATCATGTTGAACGCCATGCCGCCGGCCCACAGCAGCAGTGCCAATGCCGTGGCGCGCCACCCCAGTGCCGCGCGGTCGCGGCGGGCCCGCCACAGGCAGGCGGCCGCCGCCAGCAACGGGGCGCCGGTCAGGAAAACGAAGGAGCCGACCCCGGCGGGGCCAGGCCACAGGGCCAGCACCAGGCCATGGCACAGCACATACAGCAGCGCCAGCACTACCGGCATGCATCCCCCCGATCCGCAAGGCCGTCTACGCGCACGATAGCGCGCCGGCACGCCACAGCGGCGTGATCCACTGCGGCAAAACGACACTCCGAGTGCACCGCGATGGTAGTGCCGGCCGCTGGCCGGCAAACCCAATGAATCACAGGGCTGCAGGTTGCCGGCCAGCGGCCGGCGCTACCGGAAAGCCCTCAGCCCTGCAGGGCGCGGGCGTGGTGGGCGATGTGCTCGCCGATGAAGCTGGCGATGAAGTAGTAGCTGTGGTCGTAGCCGGGCTGCAGGCGCAGGGTCAGCGGATGGCCGGCGGCATCGCAGGCCTGCTGCAGGCGCTGCGGCTGCAGCTGGGTCTGCAGGAACTCGTCCGCCTCGCCCTGGTCGACCAGCAGCGGCAGGCGCTCGTCAGCCATAGCGATCAGCTCGCAGGCATCCCATTGCGCCCAGTCGGCCGGGTTGTCGCCCAGATAGGCATGGAAGGCCTTCTGCCCCCACGGCACGTGGCTGGGCGCGACGATCGGCGAAAACGCCGACACGCTGCGATAGCGCCCGGGGTTGCGCAGCGCGATCACCAGCGCGCCATGGCCGCCCATCGAATGGCCACTGATCGCGCGCGCGTCGGTCACCGCGAAGTTCGCCTCGATCAGCGCCGGCAGCTCCTGCGCCACGTAGTCATGCATGCGGTAGTGCTTCGCCCACGGTGCGCGGGTGGCATTGAGGTAGAACCCTGCCCCCTTGCCCAGGTCGTAGCCCTCGGCATCGGCCACGTCATCACCGCGCGGGCTGGTGTCGGGCGCGACGATGAGCACACCGTGCTCGGCCACATAACGCTGCGCGCCGGCCTTGGTGATGAAATTCTGCTCGGTGCAGGTCAGGCCGCTCAGCCAGTACAGCACCGGCAGCTTCTGTGTTTCCGCCTGCGGTGGCAGGTACACGGCGAACTGCATGTCGCAGCCCAGCGTGGTCGAATGATGGCGGTAGACGTCCTGCCAGCCGCCGAAACAGGCGCGGTGTTCAATGCGTTCCATGGTGCTCTCCTGCGCGGCGCTTCAGCGCACGCGTGCTTCTGGTAGATGCCGACCTTGGTCGGCTTATCCACGCCCGGCGTGGATGCCTTGGTTGATCCGTTCATCCAGCTGTGCCAGCAGGCGCAGCAACGATTCGACGCCAGGCTGGCCATCAAGATTGCGCCAGGCCGCCACGGCCACATCGCTGCGCGGCGGCCACTGCCCGGCCGCGCGCGCCTCGTAGAGGCGCGGCAGGAATACCTGCGCAAGCCACTGCTCGAACGGCATGCCATCGTCGCTGCCGAAGGCCGAGGTCACCGCACGCGGTGGCCCCACCTCGCCCACTACCCAGCCCAGCGCACGCAACGCCTGCTCGATCGGCGCCACCAGGGCCGCGCGCGGGTCTTCCGCACGCGGCCGGCGCAGGGCATCGAACCAGCCCATGACGCGGCTCAGTAGTGGACCACCGAACGGATCGACTTGCCTTCATGCATCAGGTCGAAGGCGTCGTTGATCTTGTCCAGGTCCATGGTGTGGGTGACGAACGGGGCCAGTTCGATATCGCCCTTCATCGCATCCTCGACCATGCCCGGCAGCTGGCTGCGGCCCTTCACGCCGCCGAAGGCGGTGCCCATCCACTTGCGCCCGGTCACCAGCTGGAACGGACGGGTGGAGATCTCCTGGCCCGAACCGGCCACGCCGATCACCACGCTCTGGCCCCAGCCACGGTGCGCGCATTCCAGCGCCGCGCGCATCACGTTGACGTTGCCGATGCACTCGAAGCTGTGGTCCACGCCCCAGGTGGTCATTTCAACGATGACCTGCTGGATCGGCTTGTCGAAGTCCTTCGGATTGATGCAGTCGGTGGCACCGAATTCGCGCGCCAGCTCGAACTTGGACGGGTTGGTGTCCACCGCGATGATGCGGCCGGCCTTGGCCTGGCGTGCACCCTGGATCACCGCCAGGCCGATGCCACCGAGGCCGAACACGGCCACGCTGTCGCCTTCCTGCACCTTGGCGGTGTTGTGTACCGCGCCAATGCCGGTGGTGACGCCGCAGCCGAGCAGGCAGACGTGTTCCGGGTTGGCGTCCGGGTTGATCTTCGCCAGCGAGACTTCGGCAACGACGGTGTACTCGCTGAAGGTCGAGCAACCCATGTAGTGGTACAGCGGCTCACCGTTGTAGCTGAAGCGGCTGGTGCCATCGGGCATCACACCCTTGCCCTGGGTGGCGCGCACGGCCACGCACAGGTTGGTCTTGCCGCTCTTGCAGAACAGGCACTCGCCGCACTCGGCGGTGTACAGCGGAATCACGTGGTCGCCGGGCTTGACACTGGTCACGCCCTCGCCGACCTCGACCACGATGCCGGCGCCTTCATGGCCCAGCACCACCGGGAACAGGCCTTCCGGGTCATCGCCGGACAGGGTGAACGCATCGGTGTGGCAGACACCGGTGTGGGTGATCTTGACCAGCACTTCGCCTGCCTTCGGCGGGGCGACGTCGATCTCGACGATCTGCAGCGGCTGGCCGGGACCAAAGGCGACGGCGGCACGGGATTTCATGGGTGGACTCTCCAGAGACAGGCAATGACAGGATGGGCGGCGCCATGTTGCGCCGTCGTTTACTTCAGGTACGAGCGGATCAACGCGCTCATGTCGCGCACGCGTTCGGCGCGTTGTTCATCGGAGGCTGCGGGTTGCCCGAACTCCTCGCGCAGATGAGCCTCCATCACCTCGGACATCAGGCCGTTGACCGCGCCACGGATGGCGGCGATCTGCTGCAGCACCGGCCCGCAGTCAGCGCCGGCTTCCAGCGCGCGGTCCAGCGCATCGCACTGGCCGCGGATGCGGCGCACGCGGGCCAGGACCTTCTTCTTCTCTTCGGGGGAGTGCGGCATGGCGGGCCACCTCGGAACTATACTGGGGGACAGTATACAAGCCAAAGTCACTAACTCAATCCTGGCCGGCTCAATCGAACAATCCCTCACCCGCCAACCGGGTCAGTTCATCCACCACGTAGCGCACCTTGGGCCGCAGGTGGCGTGTCGGTGGCCACAACGCGTGGATATCGATGTGCCGTTGCATGTGCGCATCCAGCACCGACCGCAGTGCGCCGGAATCCAGGTGACGGCGCACCAGTGAAACCGGCATCTGGCAGATACCAAGCCCGGCGATGGCCGCCTCGATCACCGCGTCGCCGTCATTGAGTTGATAGGGCGCATTCGGGATGAATGTCCCTTCGTCCTCCTCGCTACCGATCCGCCACCACACCGGTTGCCCGTGGCGGAAGCCAACAATGCTGCGGTGCCGCGCCAGTTCCTCCACCGTGCGCGGCACGCCGTGCGCCTGCAGGTACTCCGGCGATGCGCAGGTGACCAGTCGCTGGCGCCCCAGCCGCCGCGCCACCAGATGCTCGGCCTGGTGCAGCCCGCCGAAGCGGATCAGCAGGTCGATGCCTTCCTCGACGGGATCGACGAAATGATCGGTGAAGGTCATCGTCAACTGCAGGTCCGGGTACTGCCGGCACAGCCGCAACAGCACCGGCAGCACCACCAGGCGCCCGAACGAGGATGGCATGTCGATGCGCAGCCGCCCGCTGGGCAGGCCGGCCGAACCCAGGCAGGCCTCGGCGGCGGAGATTTCTTCCAGCGCCGCCGCGCACGATGCGTAGTACGCCTCGCCATCGGTGGTCAGCGCGATGCGCCGCGTGGTGCGGTGGAACAGGCGCACCCCCAGCCGCGCTTCCAGCCGGGCGATGGCCTTGCCCACCGCCGAGCGCGAGATGCCCAGCGCGTCGGCGGCCTCGGTGAAGCTGCCTGAGCGGGCCGTGGTGACGAACGTGACCAGGCCATTCAACGATTCCAGCGGCAGCATCTATCGCGCTCCATTGGGGACAAATAGTCCCACACTCAGGGAGATCGAAGCGCTTTATGCGCCCGCATGTCAACTCCATCCTGTGGGCATCGCGCCGCTGGCGCTCCTCCCCCCGCACCGAGAAGACCGACATGACCGCCACCCTGTTCCGCCCCTTCGACCTGTCAGGCACCCTCCTGCGCAACCGCATCGTGATGGCCCCGATGACCCGTGCCCGCAACCCCGGCTCGGTCGCCAATGCGCTCACCGCGCAGTACTACCAGCAACGCGCCAGCGCTGGCCTGATCATCAGTGAAGGCACCCCGGTCTCGCCGCAGGGCCAGGGGTACATCGACGTGCCGGGCATCTGGTCAGCCGAGCAGGTGGCCGGGTGGAAGCGTGTCACCGAGGCGGTGCATGCCGCACAGGGCACGATCTTCGCCCAGCTCTGGCACGTCGGCCGCATGTCGCATTCCTCGCTGCAGCCCGACGGTGGGCAACCGGTCAGCGCCGGTACCCGCCCGGTGGCCAGCGCACCGAAGAACACCTCGTTCGTGTACCTGGACGATGGCAGCCGCGGCCACGCCGATCCCACTCCGGCACGTGCACTGGAGACCGCGGAGATCCCCGGTATCGTCGACGACTTCGTGCGCGGGGCGGACAACGCCATTGCGGCCGGCTTCGACGGCATCGAACTGCATGCCGCCAACGGTTACCTGTTCGAGCAGTTCCTCAACCCGCTCATCAACCAGCGTGATGATCGCTACGGCGGCACGCTGCCCAATCGTGCGCGCTTGATCCTGGAGACCGTCGATGCGATGGCGCAGCGTATCGGTGCGCATCGCATCGGCGTGCGCCTGGCACCGAACAACCTCACCTTCGACATGCCGTTCTACCCCGACAACGAAGCCACCTATCTGTACCTGGCCGAGGAACTGGGCAAGCGTGGGCTGGCCTACGTGCACCTCAACGACAACCTGCAGGCGGGCCGGTCGGTGCTGGGCGAGGCGTTCCTGCGGCAGTTCAAGCAGGCCTACGGTGGCACCGTCATCCTGGCAGGTGGCATGACCCGCGAACGCGCCCTGCAGCTGGTCGAAGCGGGCACCATCGACCTGGCCGCGTTCGGCCAGCCGTTCATCGCCAACCCGGATCTGGTCGAACGCCTGCAGCGCAACATCGCGTTGGCCACGCCCGACCGCAGCACCTATTACGGGGCGGCGAAGCAGGCTACCTCGACTACCCAGCCGCGGGCTGATCCCCCACGGGGTCGGATCCCTTTCCAACGGAAAGGGCTCTGACCCCTGTTCGGCGAACAAGGCGTCAGAGCCACGCTGCGCGCGGATCCGACCCCGGCCTTCAGGCGTCCTCGCGCACGTAGGCGAACGACTCGTCCAACCGCTCGAAGCCGATCACCTCAGCGACGATGGCCTGTGCATCCTCGTCGCTGATGTTTCCTTCAGCGATATCGTCAACGCGGGCGAACAGCCGCTGCAGGGCTGCGTACTGGTCATCGCGCAGGAACGGCTGGTGGCTCTGCAGCCAGCGCCGCAGGTTGCTGGCCAGCTCGCCGTGCGACAGCAGCGTGTACGGCCCCTGGTAGTCAGCAACGGCTTCGACCATCTTGCGGAACAGGAAATCCTGATAGCTGGCCGCCAGCACATCGGCACGATCATCGTCATGCCACACCAGCACGACGGGGGGCTCGGCAAAGCCGGGCGCGTTGCTCCAGAAGCAGTAGCTGTCGCCACCGCCGGTCCGCGCAAAGGGCAGCAACTGCAGGTCAGTGCGCAGGGGATTGTAATGATCCTCCGCAGTCAGCTCCTGCCACGCCTCGAGCAGCTCATCGTCCTCCAGGGGCTCATAGTCCTGGGCATACAGCAGCACCGGCGGATCCGCCTGCAGCGTCGGGAATACCACCTCGGACCATTCCGGATGTGGGGCACCCCAACTCAACCGATCCGCTGCATGCAGCTGCTTGAACAGGGGCGGGAAGGACTGGCCGGTGGCCTGTTCGATGCCGGATAGCGCGCTCATGGATGTCCTTGTCGATGGAGACCGCCCAGCTTGCCCGAATCCGCGCAGGAGACGAACCAGCCGCAGCACGCGGCAGGACTAGACTGCGACCACCGGATGCCGCCCATCGCTGCCATGAACGCCACTGCCCACAGCTTCATCGTCAACCTCGACGTGCCCGACCTGGCCGCCGCCGAAGACTTCTACATCCGGGCCTTCGGCCTGCGCATCGGCCGCCGTCTCGGCCCGGGCGCCGTGGAGCTGCTCGGTGGGCCAACGCCGCTCTACCTGCTGCAGAACGACGCCGGCAGCGCCGCCACCGAAGACGGCGACGTGCGCGACTACGAGCGCCATTGGACGCCGCTGCACCTGGATTGGGTGGTGGATGACATCGAAGCCGCGCTGGTACGTGCAGTCGCAGCCGGAGCGACGCTCGAGCAATCCGTGCGCGAGCGCCGCTGGGGACGCATCGCCGTGCTGGCCGATCCGTTCGGCCACGGCTTCTGCCTGATCCAGTTCAGCGGCGAAGGCTACGACGCACTGGTCGAATGACCGTTGCACCGCTCACCACGGCAACGGCACCGCTTCGCCGTTGGCGCGCTCGCCGTAGTACAGCGACGGCAGCAGGCGCGAGAGGAAACTGAACTCTGTGTAGCAGTGCTTGAGCAGGCCCAGCCCGACCGCATCGCCGGCATCGCGGTGCGGATCGGTGCTGTCCAGGCCGAGCACGAAGCGGCTGCGCAGCACACAGCCAAACGGCGTATCGCGTGCGACGTGCAGCATCTGCCCGTCGCAGGGGTCAGCGTTTGCATCCAGACGGACCTGGTCGCCGAAGCCGATTCGCGCGGCGATCACCGCCGATACATCGCCTGCATCCTGTGCCGCCTGCAGGCGCTCGGGCACCAGCAACGTGCGCGGGTCATGGAACTTCAAGCGCGCCGCCACCGGCGGAATGTCGGCCAGCGATTCCACCGCATGGATGCTGGCGCCGTGGTAGCTGCGCCCGCGCCGCCAGGCCGCGTCCCAGCCGCGATGCTCGACATGATCGACCGGATGCCACCAGCGGATGTGCTGGGTGGTCTCGAAGAAGGTGAACCACCAGTCGAGCATGCGGCCCTTGCAGCCGTGCAGATCGGTGCGCACCGCCACCAGCAGGGTGCCGTCTTCGCGGCGCTGGATGCCGGTCTCCAGATGCATCGGCGCCGGGTCGAGCAGATCGTGGTGGTCCAGCCAGGCGCGGGCGTTCACAGCGGTATCCATCGGGGTCTCCTGCGGTGTTGGGAGTCCCGACAATACGGAAACGTCTACCGTTTCGCAATTGTCCGGATGCGGTAAGATGGGCGCAATGAACAGCACCACCGTGCCCGAGCCCACATCACCGACCCGCCGCCGCGGCCGCCCTGCGCGGCCGGAAGCCGAAGTCCGCCACGCCGTGCTGCAGGCCACGCTGGAACTGCTGCTGGCGCAGGGCTACGAGGCCACCACCATCGAAGCGGTGGCGGCGCACGCCGGAGTGGCGAAGAAGACCGTCTACCGCCACGCCAGCAACCGCGAGGAACTGGTTGGGTTGGCGGTGCGTGAGTGGACCGACGGCTTCGCGCCACAACTGCAGCGCGATGCGCGCAATGCCCAAGAGGTCGTGCCGTTGCTGCAGGACATCCTGCACGCGGTGTGCGCGCAGGCGCTGTCGGCGCAGGCGGTGCAGGTATTCCGCCTGCTGGCCACCGACTTTCCCGGCAAGGACGCGCTGCTGCAGGCCTATCTGGACAACGGCATCGAACGCGGCCGTGCGCTGCTGGCCGACTGGCTGGCGCGCCAGCAACAGCGTGGGCTGCTACGCGAGGGAGATCCTGTTTGCATGGCGCGATTGCTGCTGGCGATGGCCGTGGCCGAGCCGCTGCGCGAACGCGTGATCGGTGTGGTGGCCGAGGATGCGCCGGTGGACGTGCACCTGCGCGACTGCGTAGCGTTCTTGGCGCCGGTGTTGCAGGCGCCGTAAGGTTGCTCCATCCACGCGTGGCGTGGATCTACCGGCCGATCCCGATTCGTTGGTCGGCAATGGCCTGCCCCGGTGGGTGCCGACCGTTGGTCGGCACTCCTGCAGCACCTCACTCGCGCAGCATGTCCACGAACGCACGCAGCGCGGCAGGCATCTGCCGCTGCTTCGGGTAATACAGCGCGAAGCCGGCGAACGGTTCGCTCCAGTCTTCCAGCACCGCCACCATCTGTCCGGATTCGATGTACGGCCGCGCGGTGTCTTCCAGCACATAGGCCAGGCCGATGCCATCGAGCACCGCGCCGACCACGGTGCCCTGCTCGCCCAGCGTCAGCCGCCCCGGTACATCGATCTCCAGCGCCTGCCCACCGCGCTCGAACTGCCACTTGTACAGATGCCCGCTGGCGAAGCGGAAGCGGATGCATTCGTGTGTGGCCAGGTCGCGCGGATGCTGTGGCGCCGGGCGCCGCCGCAGGTAGTCCGGCGAGCCGACAATCAAGCCACGCAGCGGTGGGCCCATCGGCACCGCCACCATGTCCTCGGGTACGAACTCGTGCAGGCGCACGCCGGCGTCGTAGCCTTCGGCAACGATATCGACCAGGCCATCGTTCTCGGTCAGCTCCACCCGCACGTCGGGATGGGCGTGCAGGAAGCGCGCCAGCCGTGGCCCCAACTGGGTCGGCACTGCGGCGCGGGTAGCATTGATACGCAGCAGGCCCGCCGGCGCGGCGCGGAACTGGTTCATCTCCTCCAGCGCGTCATGCACCTGGCCCAGCGCGGGCTGCAGGCGTTCCAGCAGGCGCTGCCCGGCCTCGGTCAGGGCCACGCTGCGGGTGGTGCGATGGAACAGGCCCACGCCCAACCGTTCCTCCAGCGCGCGGATCGCATAGCTCACCGCCGAGGTCGACAGCGCCAGCTCGGCGCCGGCACGGCGGAAGCTGCGGTGGCGGGCGACCGCGGCGAACGCGGCCAGGTGCGAGAGGTTGTCAGTGGCCATGATTGTGCAGTTTCACTTGATGAATCATGCCGATATCCGGGCTTTTTGCCGCTGGGTACGGGGCGTATTGTAAAGCGCCTTTCGACAAACCCTGCCAAGGATTCCCCATGTCCCTCGCCCGTGGTTACGCCGCCCATTCACATACCGACCCGCTGATCCCGTACGAGTTCGAACGCCGCGCGGTCGGCCCGGACGATGTGCGCATCGAGATCCTCTATAGCGGCATCTGCCACTCCGACCTGCACCAGGCCCGCGACGACTGGGGTGGCTCGATCTACCCGATGGTGCCGGGCCACGAGATCATCGGCCGCGTGACCGAGGTCGGCAGCAACGTCACCCGCTTCAAGGTCGGCGACCACGCCGGCGTGGGCTGCATGGTCGACTCCTGCCGCCACTGCGATGCCTGCGAGCACGACCTGGAGCAGTACTGCGCAGAGGGCGCGACCTGGACCTACAACGGCCGTGAACGCGAAAGCGGCGCGCCGACCTACGGCGGCTATTCCGACCACGTGGTGGTCGAACAGCGCTTCGTGGTGAAGGTGTCCGAGACCCTCGACCTGAAGGCCGCCGCCCCGCTGCTGTGCGCCGGCATCACCACCTGGTCGCCGCTGCGCCACTGGAAGGTCGGCCCGGGTCAGAAGGTCGGCGTGATCGGCCTCGGTGGCCTCGGCCACATGGGCGTGAAGTTCGCCAAGGCGCTCGGCGCGCACGTGGTGATGATCACCACCACGCCGGAAAAGGGTGCCGACGCCAAGCGTCTGGGCGCCGATGAAGTGCTGGTCTCGCGCGATGCCGCGCAGATGAAGGCGCACGCGGGCAGCTTCGACTTCCTGCTCAACACCATCCCGGTCGGCCATGACACCAACCCGTACATGGGCCTGCTCAAGCGTGAAGCCACCATGTGCCTGGTCGGCGTGCTGACCGAACTGGACCCGCCGCTGACCGGTGGCAGCGTGATCTTCGGCCGCAAGCACCTGACCGGCTCGGCGATTGGCGGCATGGCCGAAACCCAGGAAATGATGGACTTCTGTGCCGAGCACGGCATCGTCAGCGACGTCGAGATGATCGACATCAAGAACGTCAACGAAGCCTGGGAACGCATGGCGAAGAACGATGTGCGCTACCGCTTCGTGATCGACATGGCGACGATGAAGGACGCCGCCTGATCCAAGGCAGATGTGGAAAATGAAAAACCCCGGCAATGCCGGGGTTTTTCTTCTGGTAGTGCCGGTCGCTGGCCGGCACCCCCGCATGGCTGCCGGCCAGCGGCCGGCACTACCGCAATCCACTCAGTACGCGAATTCGCGGAACACCGGATCGACGTCGCCGTGCCAGCGGCCATGGAACAGCGCCAGCTTGCGCTCGGCCGGGGTCAGCCCGGATTCGACGATCTCCTGCAGCACGTCCAGGAACTTGCTCTCGTCCTGGCCGTCGGCATTGCGCGCCGCGCGGCGCTTGAGGCCTTCGACGGAAATCTTCACGGCTTCGCGGGCCAGGTCGCGCACCGTGCCATTGCGGAACGGCAGGTTCATCGCATGCTTCGGCACGCCGTCGCGCAGTGCATGGCGCTCGGCCAGGGTGAAGTCACGCACCAGGTCCCACGCAGCGTCCAGCGCAGCGTCGTCGTACAGCAGCCCGACCCAGAACGCCGGCAGCGCACACAGGCGGCTCCACGGACCACCATCGGCGCCGCGCATTTCCAGGTACTTCTTCAGGCGCACTTCCGGGAACGCGGTGGTCATGTGGTCCGACCAGTCGCGCAGCGTCGGCAGCGCGCCCGGCAGCACCGGCAGCCTGGCCTGCATGAAATCGCGGAAGCTCTGCCCGCTGGCGTCGTGGTAGATGCCATCGCGGTAGGAGAAATACATCGGCACGTCGAGCAGGTAATCGACATAGCGCTCGTAACCGAAGCCATCCTCGAACACGAAGTCGAGCATGCCGGTGCGGTCAGCGTCGGTGTCGGTCCAGATGTGCGAGCGGTAGCTCAGGTAGCCGTTGGGCTTGCCTTCGGTGAACGGCGAATCGGCGAACAGCGCGGTGGCGATCGGCTGCAGCGCCAGCGATACGCGGAACTTCTTCACCATGTCCGCTTCGGTGGCGTAGTCCAGGTTCACCTGTACCGTGCAGGTGCGGGTCATCATGTCCAGGCCGAGCGAACCGACCTTGGGCATGTACGAACGCATGATCTTGTAGCGGCCCTTGGGCATCCAGGGCATCTCGTCGCGCTTCCACTTCGGCTGGAAGCCCATGCCGAGGAAACCCAGCTGCAGTTCGCCGGCCACCTGCGCCACTTCGTTGAGGTGGGTGCCGGTCTCCACGCAGGTCTGGTGGATGGTCTCCAGCGCCGCACCGGACAGTTCCAGCTGACCGGCCGGTTCCAGCGTCACCGAGGCGCCATCGCGCAGCAGGGCGATCGTGTTGCCGTTCTCCTGCACCGGCTCCCAGCCGAAGCGGACCAGGCCGTTGAGCAGCGCTTCGATGCCGCGCTCGCCTTCGAAGGTCGGCGGGCGCAGGTCATCCAGGCGGAACCCGAACTTCTCGTGCTCGGTGCCGATGCGCCACTGCGCGCGGGGCTTCTCGCCAGAGGCGATCACCTCCACCAGCTGCGAGCGGTCGGTAATGGGGGTATCGGCGACGTGGCTGGGGCTCGACAAGGGAAAGGCTCGCTGGACGGTGGCGGGGGATGTGGGGCTCGCGGCCTTCCATCGCAAGGGCGCACTATAGCGTGGCACCCCGTTGCGTCATGCGACGGTGACGGGTTTCAGCATCCTACCGACGCCCTCTTGACCCTCGTACACTCAGAGCCATGAGCCGCCATTCACGACACCCCGAACTGCATCGCTCCGAGCGCGTCGGCTGGCTGCGAGCCGCCGTGCTGGGCGCCAACGATGGCATCGTCTCGGTGGCTGGCCTGGTGGTCGGCGTGGCCGCCAGCGGCGCCTCGGCTGCGACCATCCTGGCCACCGGCGTGGCAGGTACCGTGGCCGGCGCGATGTCGATGGCGGCGGGCGAATATGTCTCGGTGCAGACCCAGGCCGACACCGAAGAGGCCGACCTGGCAATGGAAAAGCGCGAGCTGCGCGACGATCCGCACAGCGAACTGGAGGAGCTGGCCGCGATCTACCGCCACCGCGGCCTGGAGCCTGCGCTGGCGCGGCAGGTGGCCGAACAGCTCACCGCCCACGATGCGCTGGGTGCCCACGCCCGCGACGAACTGGGCATCACCGATACCCTGCGCGCCCGGCCGCTGCAGGCAGCGCTGGCCTCGGCCGGTGCGTTCACCTGCGGTGCGGCGCTGCCAGTGCTGACCGCCCTGCTGGCGCCGGTCGACAAGGTCGCACTGATGACCACGGCCAGTACCCTGCTCGGCCTGTGCCTGACCGGCGCGGTGGCAGCCCAGGCCGGCGGCGCCCCGCCGGTACGCGGCGCAATACGGGTGATGTTCTGGGGTGCACTGGCAATGGCCGCCGCTGCAGGCGTCGGTCGCGTGTTCGGCGCCCAGGTGACATGACCGGCATGCTGCCGCCAGTTACCGCGCTGCTGGCCGAGATGGCCAGCCTGGCCGGCTGCGCACGCGCCGAAGGTTATGCGTGCATCACCGCGCGGCGCGAACATGGCGCCAGCTCGGTGGAGATTCCGCAACCGCAGTTCGCGATCCTGCTGGAAGGCCGCAAGCAGGTGCGTACCGCGCACCAGTCGCTGGAGTTCATCCCCGGCGACATCCTGCTGCTGACCCAGCGCTGCCGCATCGATGTGGTCAACACCCCCGACCCACGCAGTGGCCGCTACCTCAGCGCCATCGTGCCGCTGTGTGCCGAAGTGCTGGCGGCCGCACGCACGCTGTGGAGCGAGGAGCTTCCCGCGCCAGGCCAGGCGATGGCGCGACTGCCGTTGATCGATCATGGCGCGGTGCTGCGCCAGTGGCGGCAATCGCTGCAGGACGGTCGTTACAGCGAAGCGCGGCTGGCCCTGGCCTCGCTGGTACTGACCTTGTGCCGGCAGGGCCACGGCAACCTGCTGCTGCCGCAGGCACCGAGCCTGGGCGAACAGATCCGCGACCGCATCGCCGCCGAACCGGCCCGCGACTGGCAATCGCGCGATGTGGAAGAACAGTTCGCGTTGAGCGGCGCGACACTGCGCCGCCGTCTTGCCGCCGAGGACACCAGCCTGCGCCAGCTGCTCACCGAGGCACGGCTGGCGCATGGCATGCAGCTGCTCTACACGATGGACCTGCCGTTGAAGACCGTGGCAGCGCGCGCGGGCTACCGGTCTGCGGCGAGTTTCAGCAAGCGCTTCGCCGAGCAGTACGGACTGGCTCCCACGGACATTTGAGGGGGTTCGGCAGGGCTTGCAGCCCTGCACCTGCTCAATGCAACGGCAACGGCAACGGCCAAAGCCAGAGCCAGAGCCAGAGCGGCATTCCGTGGGAGGGCGGGACGGTGTGGGTGGGCAGGACACGCCGTAAACCCATCCATGGGGGCTCGATGGCGCCATCCATGGCGCCAACGGTCCTGCCCACCCACACCGTCCCACCTCTGACAGATCTTCGCGACTGTTGGTAGGTGTCGACCTTGGTCGACACATCTGTCAGATATCGAATGAAACTCGTGGGGTCAGATCCGTTTTCCTGCGGAAAACGGATCTGACCCCACGAGCTGACAGATCGCGGAAAACTGTCGAAGGCGGGGTGGGTCCGGTTGCGGGAGTGTCCGCGGCATGGATGCCGCGGCCAAGCCCCCATGGACGGGTTTACGGCGTCTCCCGCAACCGGACCCACCCCGCCATCCAACAGGAAACCAGCTTTTGCTTCGGCCGTTGCCGTTGCCATTGCCTCTGCGGGTGCAGGGCGCAGCCCTGCAGACAACACCCCTTCCCTGAGCATTCCGCGCAGTGGTTTGAGCGCCGTGCACATGCCGGCCACGGCACGCTATACAGCAACGGAACCGCCCGTCATCCACCGAGAACCGCCATGACCCTGCGTCCCCTGCCGCTGCGCGGCGCCCTGCTGCTGGCCCTGTCGTCCCTGCCGCTGGTCGCGCTGGCCGAGGCCACCTCGCCCGCCCCCACCCAGCAGGTGCCCGGCGTCTATCACCAGCGCATCGGTGCGCTGCAGGTCACCGCCCTGTTCGACGGCGTGGTCGCGCTCGGCCGGCAGGAAGTGGTGGACGTGCCGCCGACGCTGGTCAGCCGCCTGCTGGAAGGCCGTTACGTGCCGGAAGACAAGAAGGGCCTGCAGACCGCGATCAATGCGTTCCTGATCCGCCAGGGCAACCACCTGACCCTGGTCGACACCGGCACCGCGCAGTGCTTTGGCCCCGGCCTGGGCCAGGTGCTGGGCAATCTGCGCGCCTCCGGCGTGGACCCGGCCGAGGTAGATGAGGTGCTGCTGACCCACGCCCATCCGGACCACCTGTGCGGCGTACTCGACGCGCAGGGCAAGCCGGCCTATCCCAATGCCACGGTGTGGCTGTCCAAGGCGGATGCCGATTACTGGCTCAACCCAGCCAGCGAGGCCACCGCGCCGAAGGGCGTGCGCTTCGCCTTCCCGCTGGCACGCAATGCGGTCGCGCCATACCAGGCCAGCGGCCACCTGCGCACCTTCAGCCCCGGCGACGCCCTGCCCGGCGGCGCGGTGGCGATGGACACCCATGGCCATACGCCCGGCCATGTCTCTTACCGGTTCGACAGCCAGGGCCAGTCACTGCTGGTATGGGGTGATGTGCTGCACTTCCATGCGGTGCAGTTCGCGCACCCGGAGGCGGCATTCGAGGCCGATTCGGACCGCACAGCGGCCATCGCCAGCCGTCGCGGGCTGCTGCAGCAGGCCACCGCCAACGGCTGGTGGGTGGCCGGTGCGCACCTGCCCTTCCCAGGCCTGGGCCATGTGCGTGGCGAGGGTAAGGCCTATGCGTGGGTGCCGGCGGAGTATTCGCCGTTGTGAGGGTGTGCCGACCAAGGTCGGCACCCACCGATCGGGTAGCGCCCGGCTGCCAGCCGGGCGACCGGCAATGCCTTATTCCAGCCCCAGCCAGCCGCCGATCACGCCGCGGGCTTCGTCCACGCCGGTACGGTCTTCGCCGGAGAACACCTGCACGCTGACGCTGTCGCCGTAGGCCGATTGCAGTTCCTTGCGCACCTTCTGCAGGGACTGCATCTGCTGGCTGCGGCTGAGCTTGTCGGCCTTGGTCAGCAGGGCGTGCGCCGGCAGGCCGCGCTGCACGGCGTAGGACAGCATCTGCCGGTCGTAGTCCTTCAGCGGATGGCGGATGTCCATCACCACCACCAGCCCCTTCAGGGCTTCGCGGGTGCGGAAATATTTGTCGATGAAGGCCTGCCAGTGCGCCTGCAGGTCCAGCGGCACCTTTGCATAGCCATAACCTGGCAGGTCGACCAGATGCGCTTCCGGGGTGACCTGGAAGAACACCAGCTGCTGGGTACGGCCAGGGGTCTTGGAGACACGGGCCAGGGCGTTCTGGCGGGTCAGCGCGTTGAGCGCACTGGACTTGCCGGCGTTGGAGCGGCCGGCGAAGGCCACTTCGGCCCCTTCGTCGGGCGGCAGCTGCCGCACGTTGTGGGCCGAAAGGTGGTAACGGGCGCGTTCGATGAGCAATGACATGTGCCTAGGATCGCATGTTGCGGCGCCGCGCGCCCGTGCCGGCGGCCTCTGCGGGCATTTTGCTGCACTGCTGCGTTGACCGTGCGCGGAAGCGGCGTTGATAATCCGGGCGATGCCGGCGGCCACCGCCCGGCCCGGTCCATACGGAGCTTCAGCATGCGCCACGCTCGCGTTCTTGCCGTATCCGCCCTTGCCACTGCTGTAGTCGTTGCCGCTGCTGCGTTCGCGCAGACCACGTTGACCCCGCTGCCCGACAACGGGCCGATCAACACCGCCTCGCTGGAGGTGGATTTCAGCAAGACCCACTGGGGCGATGCCAAGGCCGGCCAGACCAAGGCCTCGGCCTGCGCGGCCTGCCATGGCGCCGACGGCAATTCCACGGTGGAGATGTACCCGTCCATCGCCGGCCAGAGCGAACGCTACGTCGCCCAGCAGATGGCCCTGATCGCCAATGGGCAGCGCAGTTCCGGCGCGGCGGTGGCGATGGTGCCATTCGTACAGAACCTCACCCCGCAGGACATGCGCGACATCGGCGCGTTCTTCGCCACGCAGAAGGCCACCGCCGGCATCGCCGATGACACGGCAGTCACCGACGGCCCGTACAAGGGCATGAAGTTCTACGAGATCGGCCAGCAGCTGTACCGTGGCGGCGACGCCAAGCGCGGCCTGCCGGCCTGCATGGCGTGCCACGGCCCCAGCGGTGCCGGTAATCCAGGTCCGGCCTATCCGCACATCGGTGGTCAGCACGCCAGCTATGTCGCGCGCCGCCTGCAGGAATACCAGGCCGGCCAGACCAACGAGACCGACAAGGCCCACTTCCAGATCATGGCGACAGTCGCGCAGAAGCTGAGCGAGCAGGAGGTGCAGGCGCTGTCGAGCTACCTGCAGGGCCTGCACAACAAGGCCGACGATGTGGCCACTGCCCCCCCGTCGGCGCAACCGGCTGCCGCCCCCTGACCACCACTGGTCGGCCCGGGCCGCCACCACGGCCCGCGCCTGCGGTATGTTTCCTTCACGCCGGCGACTGCGCCGGCGTTGCTTTTTTCAACGGAGATGCGTGTCGATGAGGTTGATTTCCCGCCTGCTGTTGTCCGTGCTGGTGCTGCTGCCGCTGGCAGCCTGCGCCGCTACCCCCGCCAATGCCCCGCTGGTCGAGGGCAAAGACTACGAGCGCATCGCCCAGCCGGGCCCGTTCCAGCCGCTGGCCGGCAAGATCGAGGTGGTCGAGGTCTTCGGCTACACCTGCCCGCATTGCGCCCACTTCGAACCGCAGCTGGAAGCCTGGGCGGCCAAGCTGCCGGCCGACGTGCGCTTCACCCCGGTCCCGGCTGCCTTCGGTGGCGCCTGGGATGCCTGGGCACTGGCCTACTACGCCGCCGACGAGGTCGGCGTGGCCAAGCGCAGCCACGCTGCCGTGTTCAAGGCCCTGCACGAGCAGGGATCGCTGCCGATGCAGAACGTCTCGGCCGATGAGCTCGCCACCTTCTACAAGGCGTATGGCGTGACCCCGGACCGTTACCTGCAGGCCCTGCGCGGCGACGCCGTACAGAAGAAGGTCGATGCCGCGCGCGCGTTCGCCCAGCGCACCAGGATCCCGGGGACCCCGGCGCTGATCATCAACGGCCAGTACCTGGTGCGTGGCAACAGCTTCGACGACCAGCTGCGCATCGCCTCGGCGCTGATCGCCCAGACCCGCGCTGCCCGCGGCCGCTGAACCAACACCCACCACCGACACGGCGCCGTCGCCGCCGCATGTCATCATTTCCCTCTGGCCGGCGCCTGGCGCCGGCCCCACCATTCCAGATGCTGGAGACGTTTCCATGAAGATCCGTTACGCCCTCGCCCTCGCAGCGCTGCTGCCGATCCTGGCTGCCTGCAAGGCTGATGATGGCAGCACCAACACCACCGCGGCCCCGGCCGAACCGGCTGCAGCCCCGGCAGCCACCACCGAACCGGCTGCTGCGCCGGCGGCGGGCAGCGAAGGCGCCGCGCCGGCTGCCGCTGAAGGCGAGAAGGCCCCGGCCGAAGCGGCTCCGGCCACCGCACCGGCCCCGACCACCGCCGCACTGACCGGCCCGGCCCCGGTGGAAGGTGCCGACTACCAGGTGATCCCGAACGGCCAGCCGTTCCAGCCGGCCACCGGCAAGATCGAAGTGACCGAGATCTTCGGCTACGTCTGCCCGGCCTGCGCCGCATTCCAGCCGCTGGTCGGCCCGTGGAAGGCCGGCCTGCCGAGCGACGTGAACTTCGTCTACGTGCCGGCCATGTTCGGCGGCACCTGGGATGACTACGCCCGTGCCTTCTACGCCGCGCAGACCCTGGGCGTGCAGGAGAAGACCCACGAAGCGCTGTACGCCGCCATCCACTCGCAGAAGACCCTGAAGGGCGAGCGCGGCCGTGATTCGGTGGAAGACATCGCCAAGTTCTACGGTGCCTACGGCGTGGATCCGAAGCAGTTCGCCGCCACCATGGGCAGCTTCGCAGTGAATGCCAAGACCAACTCGGCCAAGCAGTTCGCGCAGCGCAGCCAGATCAGCGGCACCCCGTCGATCATCGTCAACGGCAAGTACCTGGTGAAGGGCAAGAGCTTCCCGGACATGCTGCGCATCGCCGACCACCTGATCGCCCGCGAACGCGGTGCGGCCCAGGCTCACTGATCCAAGAGAAGCGTTTCCCGGCCGTGAATTCCCCCCGTACACGGACCCTGCGCTTGCTGACGGCCAACATCCAGGCCGGCTCAAGTACCCGCCGCTACAGCGACTATGTGACCCGCAGCTGGTCACATGCGCTGCCGGCGGGTCGCAAGCGCAGCAGCCTTGACGCGATCGCCACCTTGGCGCGCGACCATGACATCGTCGGCCTGCAGGAGGCCGACCCGGGCAGCCTGCGCTCGGGCTTCACCAACCAGACCCACTATTTGGCCCAGCGCGCCGGCTTCAATTACTGGAGCCACCAGCCGAACCGGCGCATGGGTGGGGTCGCCTCCAGCGCCAACGGCCTGTTGAGCAAGCTGGAACCGGTTGAAGTGCAGGATCACGCCCTGCCCGGCCGCATCGGCGGGCGCGGCGTGCTGCTGGCCAAGTTCGGCGATGGCGCCGATGGCCTGGCGGTGGCAGTGGCCCATCTGTCGCTGGGCGCGGGATCGCGGATGTCGCAGCTGGGCTTCATCGCCGAGCTGTTGTCCGACCACCCCAACGCAGTACTGATGGGCGACTTCAACTGCCTGGCCGAGCGCCCGGAAATGCAGGTGCTGTACCAGAAGACCCGGCTGCAGCCCCCGGGCTGCATCGTGCCGACCTTCCCCAGCTGGCGGCCGGACCGCGCCATCGACCACATCCTGGTCAGCAGCGGCCTGCAGACCCGCACCGTGGAAGCCGTACCGGCCGCGTTCTCCGATCACCTCGCCCTGGCGATGCAGATCGACGTCCCGGCCGACGCCCTGCGCTGACTCGCCGTTGCGGTAGGTGCGGACCGTTGGTCCGCACGCCCTGTGCCGGGCGCCGCCCGGCGCTCCCTAAATCGGGGCACAAACGACTTAATCCCCTCCGTCCCCTTTTTTTCAGGCGGTGACGGGTGCCTTCAGGCGCCGCGCGGTCATCGTGCTGCCCACCGAGGCCAACACCGTGCAGCCGATCGCCAGCCACTGCAGCCCGTGCAGGTGCTCGTGCAGCAACAGCATTGCCCACAGCGCGGCCACCGCCGGCTCCATGCTGATCAGGATGCCGAAGGTCTCCTTCGGCAGGCGCTTGAGCGCCATCATTTCCAGCGACATCGGGATCGCGCTGGACACCAGTGCCACCAGCAGGCCCGCCGCCAGGATCTTTGGGTCGAGCAGCGCGGCACCGGCATGCACCACGCCCACCGGTACCACCACCAGAGACGCCGCCAGCAGCCCCAGCGAGACCGAGTGCCCGGCATGCAGATGACCGGCACGCTTGCCGAACACGATGTACAGGCCCCAGCAGGCCGCAGCGCCCATCGCGTACAGCACGCCGGCCGGGTCCAGCGCGGGGCCACCGCCGATCGGCAGGAGCAACAGCAGCCCCACCGCCGCGCAGCCTACCCAGAGGAAATCGATCGGGCGTCGTGATGACAGCATCGCCACCGTCAGCGGCCCGGTGAACTCGATGGCCACCGCGATGCCGAAGGGAATCGTGCGCAGGGCCATGTAGAACAGCAGGTTCATCAGCCCCAGGGTGAGCCCGTAGCGCAGGATGGTGATCGCATCCACGCGGCTGGTCTTCCAGCGCCATGGTCGCCAGAACAGCAGCAGCAACAGCGCTGAAAAGCCCACGCGCAGCGCGCTGGTGCCCTGCGCACCGATCAGCGGGAACAGGTGTTTTGCGTAGGAAGTGCCGATGGCCAGCGAGGTGACCGAGCCGAGCACCGCCAGCGCCGGCAACATCGGCGCAAGTCGTGAGGTCTGCATGCGCAAAGTCTATTGCGTCGGCGTCGAGCACTTGGCTCAATTGACAGCCTGTTCGTGCAACTTCTGCTCGCCATGGCCATCGCTCCCGTGCTCGACAGTTTCGACCGCGCCATCCTCGACCTCCTGCAGCGGGACAACACCCTGCCGCAGCGCGAAATCGCCGAGTCCGTGCACCTGTCCACCCCGGCCGTGCAACGGCGCATCAAGCGCCTGCAGGACAGTGGCGTGATCGCGGCCAACGTGGCGGTGGTCGCCGCAGCCAAGATCGGTCGGCCGCTGACCATCATCGTCGAGGTGCGCGTGGTCAGCGAGCAGCGCGACCGCGTGGCGCCGTTCAGGCGCCGCGTGCAGGACGACCCTGCGGTGCAGCAGTGCTACTCCATCACCGGCGATGGCGATTTCCTGCTGCTGCTTTCGGCGGCGTCGATGGAAGAGTACGAGGCCATCACCGAGCGGTTGTTCGGCGGCGATGACAACATCGAGCGCTTCCGCACCTCGGTGGCACTGGGCACGTTGAAGCGGAGTTTCGAGGTCCCGCTGACACCGGTTCTGTAGCGTCGAGCCATGAATACACCGTCCTCCCACGCCCACCGCCTTCGCCGCTGGTTGCTGCGTGGCCTGTGGCTGGCCATTGCGCTCGTCGCGGCGATGACGCTGTGGAACAGCCCATGGGCGGTCGCACCGAAGATGCTGTGGGCGCTCTCGCGGATGCCGCCGGCAACGCAACTACCGGTGCCGGTGGACGGCGTGCGGCCACGCCAAATCGCCGATACCTTCGGCGCGCCACGTGGCCGTGACCGCTCCCACGCCGGCATCGACATCTTCGCCAAACGCGGCACCCCAGTGCGCAGCGCCACGGCCGGTGTCGTCGCGGATGTCAGCGAACGCGGGCTCGGCGGGCGTCAGGTCTGGGTGATCGGGCCCGGGCGCGAACGCTACTACTACGCGCATCTGGAGGACTGGGCCGACGGCCTGGCACGCGGCCAGGTGGTGCAACCCGGCGATCTGCTCGGCCATGTCGGCGACAGCGGCAACGCCAAGGGCACGCCGCCGCACCTGCACTGGGGCGTCTACGGCACCGACGGCGCGCGAAACCCGCTGCCATTGCTGCGCTGACTGCCACTGCACACCCGCAGACCGATCTGTTCATGATTTGTAAATAGGAATAGTTCGTATTACCATTTCTTTCGTTTCCGGTGGTGCCAGGACGGCCTGCCCGTCCGTTTCCCACCCGTAGCGCCTCGCCTCTGGATGCCGGCCGAGCGCGCGTGCTCGTCCAGGACCCCCATGACCCGTTCCGTCTTCCGTACGCCGCAGCCACAACGGCTGTCCGTTGCCGTGCTCGCCGTTCTCTGCGCCGTGGCCCCGGCCGCCTTCGCCGAAACCGCCGCCGATCCGACCAACCTCGACAAGGTGGTGGTGAAGGGTGAACGCGCCGAAGGCTATTCGGTGCGCCGCACCTCGGCCGGTACCCGCTTCGACCTGGCCCCGCGCGAGATCCCGCAGTCGATCAGCATCATCAGCCACCAGCGCATCGAAGATCAGAACCTGGACGACATCATCGACGTGCTGGCCAACACCACCGGCGTGACCAGCACCCAGTCCGACAGCGAACGCACCGAGTTCTACGCGCGCGGTTTCTACATCGATGCCTACCAGTTCGATGGCCTGCCGACGCAGATGGTGCAGAACTGGAGCTACGGTGATTCCGGCCTGGACCTGGCGCTGTACGACCGCGTGGAAGTGGTGCGTGGTGCCACCGGCCTGCTCAGTGGTGCCGGCAATCCGTCCGCGTCGGTGAACCTGATCCGCAAGCATGCCGACAGCGCCGAACTGAACGGCAGCGTCTCGGTGAACGTCGGTAGCTGGGGCCGCACCCGCACCACCGTGGACGTGGGCAGTGCGCTGAACGCCAGCGGCACCGTGCGCGGCCGCGTGATCGGCAGCTACCTGGACACCGACGGCCAGATGGATCGCTACAACCAGCGCAAGACGCTGGGCTATGCGGTCATCGACGCCGACCTGACCCCGGACACCCAGCTGAGCGTGGGCTACGACTACCAGCAGAAGCGCGCCAACGGCGCGACCTGGGGCGGCTTCCCGATGCTGTACTCCGATGGCTCGCGCACCGGCTATGACGAATCGTTCAACGCCAGCCCGAACTGGACCTACTGGGACACCACCAGCAAGCGCGCGTTCGCCACCCTGCAGCACGCCTTCAGCAATGGCTGGAAGTTCAAGGTCGGTGCCACGCACGATGAGACCAAGGCCGACGACAAGCTGTTCTACCCGGCATACAACGACTGGACCACGGGCGCATCGAACTTCGACAGAACCAACGGCACGGGCATCTCGCCTTCCGCGGGTTTCTACAACACCGAGCGCAAGGTCACCGGTGTTGATGGCTATATTGACGGTCCGTTCCAGCTGTTCGGCCGCGAGCACCAGTTCATGGCCGGACTGAGCTACAACAAGCGCGACTATGCCAACTACGGCGACTACCAGGTCGGTGGCGCCGGCAAGACCTGGGACCCGTTCACCAGCTACCTGCACTGGACCGGCAACATCAGCGAGCCGAACTGGAACCCGCTGGCACTGGCCAGCCAGGGCACCATCACCCAGAAGGCCGGTTACGCCGCCGCACGCCTGTCACTGGCCGATCCGCTGAAGCTGATCATCGGCGCCCGCTACACCGACTGGAAGAGCGAAGGCGAGAACGACGACCGCGAACACAAGGTGACCACCCCGTACGCCGGCCTGGTGTATGACATCAACGACACCTACTCCGCGTACGCCAGCTACACTGAGATCTTCCAGCCGCAGACCGCCCGCGACCGCAACGACCGTTATCTCGACCCGGTCGACGGCAAGAGCTACGAGGTGGGCGTCAAGGGGGCTTGGTTCGACAACCGCCTGAATGCCTCGCTGGCGGTGTTCCGCATCGAGCAGGACAACGTCGCCCAGGTCACCAGCGAGCCGATCATCGGCCGCCCGGGTGAGTTCGCCTCGATCGCCGCACGCGGCACCGTCAGCCGTGGCTTCGAGTTCGAGGTGAACGGCGAACTGGCACCGGGCTGGAATGCCACCTTCGGCGCCTCGCGCTACGTGGCCAAGGACATCAACGACGCCGACATCAACACCAACCTGCCGCAGACCGCCCTGAAGCTTTTCACCAGCTACACCCCGCAGTCGCTGCAGGAACTGACCGTCGGTGGCGGTGCCAACTGGCAGAACCGCATCTACTACGCGGTGCCTGCCTACGGCCGCATCGAGCAGAGTGGCTATGCACTGGTCAGCGCCTTCGTGCGCTACCGCATCTCGCCGGAGTTCAGCGTGCAGGCCAACCTCAACAACCTGCTGGACAAGAAGTACCTGTCGCAGATCAACGGCTACGGTGCGTACGGCGATGGCCGCAACGGCTCGCTGACGTTCACCTGGTCGTTCTGATCCAACCGGCTTTGTAGCGTCGAGCCATGCCCGACTCGGCCACAGAGGGCAGTCGAGCACGGCTCGACTCTACAACGGGGGCGCTCAGCGCCCTCGTTGCGGCGGCGCCCCGGCAGGTGTAGCGTCGCGGACACGGTGGCCTAACTTCGACCCGTGCCATACGGACACCTTGCGCCTCCCCTTCAAGGACGACCGGCCATGCGCACCCGCACGAAACTCGGTCTCTCGCTCATGGCCCTGTTCTCGTCGCTACCGCTGATGATCGGCACCGGCAACGGCTACTTCATCCTGCTTCTGCTGATCGGCCTGCCCGCCGCCATCCTGTCCTGGTTCGATCTGGGCCGTGAACTGCGTGCCATCCCCAGCCCCACCCGTACCGAGCGAGCGCTCGGCCTGGCAATGGGCGTTCCGCAGGTGCTGTTCGGGCTGTTGTGTGCGGTCATCGGCCTGCTGTTGGTTGTCTGGATCCTTTACAACCTGCTGATCGAGCACCAATCGCAGTTTCGCATCCCGTCACTGCCCGCCTTCGCGGCTGGGCCGATGATGATCGTGGTCGGGCTGGGTTGGGCGCGCACAGCCTTCCGCCGCGCGGCCCTTGAGCAGGACGCCCCGAAACAGGACATTCCGGATTGATCCCTGATGACCGGTGCCGGGACATGCCCGGCACCGGTCCCTCATCAGAACCGCAGATCCGCGCGCAGGTACCAGTAGCGGCCACGCGGGATGTCGTAGGTCGAAGCGTCGTAGCCGTTCAACGAGCACGACAGGCAGATCGGCGGATCCTTGTCGAACACGTTGTTCAGGCCGGCGGTCAGCTGCAACCCCTTCATCCAGTCGATCTTGTAGCCCACCTGCATGTCGTGGAAGGTGGTGGCCGACAGCGTGTTGGTGCCCGCTGCCTGGTTGCTGCACACCGGGAAGGCCGCGGCATCGCCACAGTTCTCGGTCAGCTCGGAGATGTGCCGCACCGTCCAGTTGGCGCTCCAGCGGTCCATCGTCCAGCCGATGCTGGCATTGCTGGTCCACTCCGGAATCGAGCTGTCGGCCACTTCCACGCCCGGCTTCTGCGGCTGCTTCTGCCCGGCCGCGCCGGTGGCCTCGTAACGGCCGACGAAGGTGTTCTTCCACGCCAGCTTGAACTGGCCGATGGAGGTCTGCGGCAGGGTCCAGAACAGATCCACGTCCCAGCCGTCGGTCTTGATCGACCCCAGGTTGGTCAGGCGGTTGTTGAAGCTGCTGACCGCACCGGTGCTGGCACGGGTGATGCCATCGCAGTAGACCGGGTCCAGCGTATCCACGCACAGGTCCAGCTGGGTCTGCGCGTTGATCGCTTGGATCGCACCATCGATGGCGTGGCGGTAGAAGGTCACTTCCACATCGAAGCGCTCCGACCACGACGCATTGTTGCCGAACCACGGGCTCCACACGAAGCCGGCGCTGAAGCTGCGCGAGCGTTCCGGCTCCAGCTCGCGGTTGCCGCCGGTGGTCACCGAGATCTGCGAGTTGGCCTGCTGGAAGCCGGCCGGCACGCCCAGCGCGGCACAGTTGGCGGCGCTGCCACGCGGCGGAGTGCCGCCCAGACCCACCGAGCACGGGTCGAACAGCTGCAGGTCGGCACGCGCCGCCGAGCCGTACAGTTCACCGATCGACGGTGCGCGGAAGCCCTCGGCGTAGGTGGTGCGCAGCACGAAGTCATCGGTCACCTGCCAGCGCAGGCCGTACTTGGGCGTGAATTCACCACCAAAGGTGGAGTAGTCCGAATAGCGGCCGGCCAGGCTCAGGTCCAGCTTCTTGCCGAACGAGGAATCGGCGAAGATCGGCACGCTCAACTCCAGGTAGGCCTCGTTGACGTCGTAGGAACCGGAGGTCGGCTGCGACGGTACGCCGTTGTAGTGGCCGATCACCGTCAGCGGATCGGGCTGGTAGGAGCCCTTGTACTTGCGGTACTCGAAGCCGGTGGCGAACGATACCGGACCGGCCGGCAGCGAGAACAGCTCGCTGGACAGGTTGGCGGTGAACAGGCTCAGTTCGTTCTGGCTGCGGTCGCGCACCACCGGCTGGATCCACTTCAGCATGTCCGGGGTGATCGAACCGACGCCGCCGAAGATGTTCAGCGGCACGCAGCCCGGCGTGGCCGCACAGACGGACGGATCGCCCAGCGCCATGTTCACCTTGTAGATGTCATAGCTGCCGTAGTTGGTCTGTTCGGCCTTGTTCTTGCTGTACATGCCGTTGACGTCCCAGTACCAGCTGCGGTCGGCGGCATGGAAGTCACCGACCAGGCCGGTGGCGAAGTAGGTGGTGTCCACTTTCTGCTTGAACACGCGCGCACCGCCTTCCACCGGGCGACGACCGATCAGGCTCATGTTGTCGCCGGAAACGAGATCGAAGCCGAACGGGTTGTACGGGTTCAGGCGCGAGACCACGATGTTGTCGGCCAGCGGATTGCCGGTGGCACCATCGGGCCCGAAGAACAGCGGCTCCGGGCCGGCCTGGTTGGTCGACTCACGACGGTTGCCCAGTGCCTTGACGTACCACTGCACGTTGTCGGTGATGTCGAAGCGGAACTGACCGAACAGGCCTTTGCGCTCCGACGGCGTCAGCACCATGTTGTATTCGGCGAAGTTGAAGCGGTCGGCGGTGGTGAAGCAGTGGTAGTCATCCGTGCGGCTGCAGCCGGCGCTGCCGTCGTAGCGCGGATTGCTCACGCCGGTATTGGGCACGATGTTCTGCACCGCACCGGTGTTCGGGTCGGTGAACATGAAACGGCCCTGCGGAATGCCACCGCTGCCGAACGCCAGGCCGGTGCCGGGAATCGGGAAGCGCGACTGCTCGCGGTCCTTGGCGAATACCGGATCCTGCTTGGTCCAGCTGGCGCCCAGGAACAGGCTGAAGCGGTCGCCACTCTTGCCCCAGGCCAGGTCCACGCCCTTCTGCGTGCCGTCGCCCTTGCTGTACTCGCCGTAGTTCAGCGTCACCTGCCCACCATCAAAGTCACGGCGGGTGATGATGTTGACCACGCCGGCAATGGCATCGGAGCCGTACAGCGACGACGCGCCATCTTCCAGCACCTCGATGCGCTCGACGATGGCCAGCGGAATGGTATTGAGATCGGTAGCCGAGCCGACGCCGGAGGCGGACGACTCATTGACCCAGCGGATGCCATCGACCAGCACCAGCACGCGCTTGGCCCCCAGGTGGCGCAGATCGACCTGCGCCGAGCCGGCACCCACGCCACTGCCATCGGGCGGGAAACCGAAGTTGCCGGACGAGTTGAACTTGGCGTTGAGCGCCGAACCGGAACCGGTGAGCTGCTGCAGCACTTCGCCGATCGAGGTCAGGCCGGTGCGTTCGATGTCACCGCGCGTCAATGTCTGGATCGGCACCTGGCCTTCGACTTCAGCGCGCTTGATGCGGGTACCGGTCACTTCCACCGCATCGAGGTTGGTGGTGGATTGCGCAGCGGCACCCAACGGTGCCAGGGCCGTCACGCACAGCGCAACGGCAACCGCCAACGGGCGGTGATGCAGGTGAATCATTCGCTCTCTCTCCAAAGGAATGTCGGGACTTGGACTGCCGCGCTCCCCCCTGCATGGCGGCAGCGTCTCCTTTGTAAACAAGTGGTAAAAACCAAGGCGTGATGATCGACACTATTTCACGCGGAATTGACGCAATTGCAGGCCGATTACGTCAGATAGCTGCAGGTTATGACCGGACGATACTGTTCGCAGCAGGCAGCCTTGATGCTGGCTGCGACAGCGCGCGCCGGGAGCTGCCGCATTCATGAAAAAGGTCTTTGCCGGACCGTTTCAGGAATAGTTTGAAATTCCTTCGTTTAGAAGGCCCCGCTAGTCGACCCCGTGCAGACTCGCACCTGCAGCCATTCGCGGGAGGATCGATCATGAAAGCAGCAACTGCCGTGCCGGGCGTCATGATGGTACTGACGCTGCTTCTTTCCTTGGCAGGCGAATCAAGGGCAGGCGGCGTGATCGAGTGCAACAACTGCCCCTCTCCCAGCGATGCGGCCTTGGCCTCGGGAGAGGGACTGACGGTTGTGGTGGATTTCGAGAGAGCCGAGTTGACTGCTTTCGACGTTGAACATGACCCTGAGAGCAGAAAGTGGCGAGCACATCCGACAGCGGTTCCAGCGCAGATTGAAATGGCTTTTCTGCGGATCCTGGATGCGACACTGTCAGCAGGGCAAGCGCCGCTCATGCAGCAATCACCGCATGAGCGGCAGTGAGACAACGCCCTACCGCACGAACGCAATGCGCTCCATACCGGTGGCCTCGGCAGCGGCCAGAATCCGCGCCATGCCTTCGTACTCGGCCGCCGGATCGGTGGCGATGCGCAGCTCCGGCAGGTTGCCGGCATGTTCGCCCACCTGTGCCTGCAGGCGCGCCTGCAGATCGCCGATGACCATCGGCTGGCCATTCCAGCTGAGCTGGTTGCCAGCGTCCAGGCTCAGCTCGATCGGCGGTGGCGGTTCGAGGCGATCGATCGTGCGATCGGTGGACTGTGGCAGCTGCACGGCAATCGGCCGGGCCACGATCGGCGCGGTCACGATGAAGATGATCAACAGCACCAGCATCACATCCACCAGTGGCGTGACATTGATGTCCGCCAGCGGGCCGCTTCTTCCTGCGCTACTGAACGCCATGTGCCGCTCCGTGCAGCCGGGCCGTTCGCCCAAGGCCGACAGTACGTCGCCTTCCGTCACCTGCGGCAGTGGCCTGTACGGGTTCATTCAGCTGTCGTTGCCAACGCCCGGCGTCCACACAATGCGAAACTGAATTCAGCCATCCCCCGCTATGCTGAGTGCCATGACCCGACGCTCCTCGACCGCCCTGTCCCTGCTGCCCTTGGCCACCACGCTGCTGATCGGCTGCGCCAATGCCCAGTCCCTCGACGCCCAGAACGCGCAGCTGAAGGCCGCGATCGCTGCCGCCGAACGCGGCCAGTTCGATCCCGGCCAGGCCGCCGCACTCAGCCGCCATCCGGCTTACGGCTGGCTGGAGTACGCCAACCTGCGCCGCAACATCGACACCGTCGATACCGCGCAGGCCCAGGCCTTCCTCAAGCGCTATGACGGCCAGGCCGTGGCCAACACGTTCCGCAGCGTGTGGTTGCCCTCGGTCGCACGCCGCCAGGACTGGCCCACCCTGCTCGCCAACTGGGTGCCCACCGACAACGCAGGCCTGCGCTGTGCGCAGCTGACCGCGCGCCAGGTGACGGGCAAGGTCGATCCGCAGTGGATCAGCGAGGCACAGGACCTGTGGCGCAAGAACGGCAAGTCGCTGCCAGACGGCTGTGACGCCGTTTTCGCCGTGCTGCAGGCACAGGGCGGACTGAGTGACGCATTGCGCTGGGAACGCATCGATGCCGCCGCCGACGCCCAGCAGCCGGCCGTGATGCGCAGCGCCGCACGTGGCCTGCCTGCCACCGACTTGGCGCTGGCCAACAATTACGCCGCCTTTGTCGACAAGCCCAATGCCAGCGCATTGAACTGGCCGCGCAACGAGCGCAGCCGGCGCATCGCCACCGACGGCCTGGCCAAGCTGGCCAAGGCCGACCCGGCCGCCACCGAACAGCAGTTGCCGCAGTACGCCCAGGCGCTCGGCCTGAGTGCCGAGCAGCAGGGCCAGGTGCTGTACCAGATCGCGCTGTGGACGGTGGCTTCCTACCTGCCCGATTCGGCACGCCGCCTCAACGCAGTGCCGGAATCGGCGTATGACGAACGCCTGCACGAATGGCGCGTGCGCGAGGCGATGTCGCGCGGTGACTGGCCGGCGGCACTGACCGCGATCCGCAAGATGGCCAGCAAGCAGCGCAGCGACCCGCGCTGGCGCTACTTCGAAGGCCGCATGCTGGAGAAGACCGGCCAGGCCCAGCAGGCGCAGCCGTTGTTCCGCGATGCGGCGCGCGCACCGACCTTCCACGGTTTCCTGGCTGCCGACAAGCTGCAGCAGGGCTACACGCTGTGCCCCTGGAAGCCGAACGACAGCGCGCAGGCACAGGCGGTGATCGCGCGCGACCCGGCCATCCAGCGCGCGATGGCGCTGTACCAGATCGACCGCACCGGCTGGGCCGTGGCCGAATGGAACAGCGCGCTGTCGCGCTTCGATGACACCCAGCGCCGCCTCGCGGTACGCGTCGCGCAGGACAACGGCTGGTTCGACCGCGCCGTGTTCGCGCTCGGCAAGCAGCCGCAGGAACAGCGCCTGTACGACCTGCGCTTCCCGCTGCACCACGACGCCACCATCCGCCGCGAATCGGCACGCAACGCGATCGATCCGGCCTGGGTGGCGGCGGAAATCCGCGCCGAGAGCACGTTCACCCCGCGTGCGCGCTCGCCTGCAAACGCCATGGGCCTGATGCAGGTGCTGCCGGCCACCGGTGCCGGTGTGGCCAAGTCGATCGGCCTGACCGGCTACAGCGGCGCCGACAGCCTCTACGACCCGGACACCAACATCGCCATCGGCACCGCCTACCTGCGCCAGCTGATGAACAAGTACGACGGCCTGCCGTACGTGACCATCGCCGCCTACAACGCCGGCCCGACCCCGACCGCGCGCTGGCAGAGCCAGCGCCCGGGCTTTGACCCGGACCTGTGGATCGAGACCATCAGCTACAAGGAAACCCGCGAGTACGTCGCCCGTGTGCTGGCCTTCAGCGTGATCTACGACTGGCGCCTCAATGGTGATGCACTGCCGCTGAGCGACCGCCTGATGGGCCGCCTGGTGGACAAGCGCAAGAACTTCAGCTGCGCCGCCAACGCCGAGCAGGGCGGGGATTGATCGCAACACGGTACTGCCGGCCGCTGGCCGGCATTCCCCGGTATCCACGCCCTGGAGTGAAACGATGAGCCTGCTGGCCTGGATCAGGCTGGCCGCTGTATCGGTAGTGCCGGCCGCTGGCCGGCAGCTTCGGTGTGACTGCCGTTGCCGGCCAGCGGCCGGCACTACCGGTGCATCTGCGCCGGGCATGCGATGATTCCAGCCATGAAGATCTATCTTGTCGGCGGCGCCGTACGCGACCGCCTGCTGCAGCGCCCCGCCGGCGACCATGACTGGGTGGTGGTTGGCGCCACGCCCGCGCAGATGGAAGCGCAGGGCTACACCGCGGTCGGCCGCGATTTCCCGGTATTCCTGCATCCAAAGACCGGTGAGGAGTACGCACTGGCGCGCACCGAACGCAAATCCGGCCGCGGCTATCGCGGCTTTGTGGTCGATGCCGACCCGGGAGTGACGCTGGAAGAAGACCTGCAGCGCCGCGACTTCACCATCAATGCGATTGCCTGCGACGAAGACAGCGGGGCGCTGGTCGATCCTTACGGCGGCGTGCGTGATATCGAGCAGCGCGTGCTGCGCCATGTCGGCCCTGCGTTCGTGGAAGATCCGTTGCGCGTGCTGCGCGCGGCGCGCTTCATGGCGCGCTTCGCGCCGCTGGGCTTCACCGTTGCGCCGGAAACGATGGATCTGATGCGCGAGATCGCCGCCAGTGGCGAACTGGACGCGCTGGTGCCGGAACGCGTCTGGCAGGAACTGCGCAAGGCGCTGGTCAGTGAGCGGCCCTCCGCCTTCCTGCGCACGCTGCACGATGCACATGCACTGGGCCCGATCCTGCCCGAGCTGGAAGCGCTGTATGGCGTGCCGCAGCGTGCCGAATTCCACCCGGAAGTCGATACCGGCATCCACCAGGAAATGGTCAGCGACATGGCGGCGAAGCTGGCCCCCGGCGATGACCTGGTCGGCTTTGCCGCGCTTACCCACGATCTCGGCAAGGGCCTGACCCCGCCGGAGGAGTGGCCGCGCCACATCATGCACGAACAGCGCGGTATCAAACCCCTGAAGGCGCTGTGCGCGCGGTTGAAGATTCCTGCCGAGCACCAGCAGCTGGCCGAAGCGGTCTGCCGGGAGCACTTGAACGTGCACCGCATCGACGAACTCCGCGGTGCCACCGTGTTGGAACTACTGGGCCGCTGTGATGCGCTGCGCCGGCCGGAGCGCGTGGCCCGCATCGCACTGTGCTGCGAGGCCGACAAACGCGGCCGGCTCGGCTTCGAGGACGCCGACTACCCGCAGGGCGAAACGCTCAAGCGCCTGCACCAGGCGGCACTGTCAGTACAGGCGCGGGACCTGGATACCACCCATCTGAAGGGCCCGGCCATCGGTGAAGCGTTGGCCAAGGCACGCGTAAAAGCCATCGCCGCCGCCCGCTGATCCGCAACCGCCGTGGCGGCCGCGCACCGACTCCCATGGGTAGTGCCGGCCGCTGGCCGGCAACCCCAGGTTGCCGCCACAGGAGTCAGTTCTCACCCAACTCCTGGACTTCAATTGCCACGACATTGCATCCACCCAGCAGCACGGTCCCTCGGGATCGCAGGTCCCCGATCAGTTTCCCCCTGATGGTCGCGTAGGCACCAGAGCGTCGTTCAACCTGGTCAATCATGCGCTTGGGGATCAAAAGCGACACACAGCTTGCTTCACTGTTGTACCGGCGGTACTCCGCTTTGCTGTCCCAGATGCCACGATCCTCGAACTGTGCCACCAGGTAGCCGCGAAGTTCCACCTGAGACCCATCCAGCTCCGCGCTTCCCTTGATGGCCTTGCTTGGCAGCAGCGCCGCCGGGTTGGAGGAAGGTGCCTGCCCGGAAGTTGCACACCCGGCCACGGTTGCGAACAACAGGAAGACGCCAGGCAGGAACCACTTCATCGCCCACTTCCTGGTAGGTAGAACAGCTCCTGCTGCTTGGTGATGTTCTGCTGGATGAGCCGCTGCTCGG
Source organism: Stenotrophomonas sp. YJH_SMC_80 (assembly GCF_059372495.1). Classification (NCBI taxonomy): domain Bacteria; kingdom Pseudomonadati; phylum Pseudomonadota; class Gammaproteobacteria; order Lysobacterales; family Lysobacteraceae; genus Stenotrophomonas; species Stenotrophomonas sp. YJH_SMC_80. The sequence continues at coordinate 23,416 of NZ_JCAFVP010000001.1, read as the reverse complement.
TCGGCGTCATGCGGCCCTGAATCATCCGGAATTGCACCTTGCCGTCGACCAGCTCACGCACACCGACCCGCGAACCCGTGCTGTCCACCGTGATGTTGGGAACCCCCGGGCTCACGAGGGGACCCGAATCTCCTGGCGTCAGCCGATCCACCAGGCCACTCTGCTCCAGATGGCCGTGCATCACAGCCACGGTATCGGCGGTCGGCGTCAGTTCCGCATAGAACCCGGAGGCATCCGAGGACGTCGCCATTGATGGATCCACCCGGATCGACTCGGTACCGTTGCTGCTTGCCTCGATGGTGACAGCCTTCTCCCGGTTGCCACTACCGACTCTCACCGAATCGGTGTTGGCCAGAGCGGTCTTCTCCGTCTGCGCCGAAAGCTGGATGTCCAGGCCACTTGATCGGCTCTGGTCGAAACGCCTGGCATCGATGCACGTGGACCGGCCGGCCCCTTCCGGGCATCGTCCATCCGGATCCGTGAACCGGTAGGGATTTCCGTTGGCGTAGTGGTAGCGGTTGAACTGCCCAACCGGCTGTCCATATGCCGTCACCGGGTCCACCGACAGGAATACTCCCAGCTGTGGGTCCATGTACCGCTGCTGCATGTAGCTCAACCCAGTAGCCGCGTCGCTTACATGCCCTGTATAGCCAGGACCATCGGCCACCCCTTCACCGATCGCGGCTCCGTAGGGTTCGTAGTCATAGCGTGTGATGACGGCGCCCGCCCCGTTGGTTTCAGCGACAACCGACCCGAGGGCGTCGGTATGGACGTAGGTGACGACCTGTGCGCCGGCAATGGCGCTGTACATCAGTGAAGTCGATGCGAACAACGCCAGCCGCAGCTTCGAAGCCACCATTCCGTTCTCCAGCAGGTCCATCCTGAACTGCCTCCCCCATGAGCGGGGGATGCCCCCTGGGTCCGCGCGTGCCCACTTTCCCTGCCGCTCGCCTGCCCTGCCCGTTTCGTGCAGAGCATTGCAGCCACATGCGCCCCTTGCCGAACGTGGTTCCTGGCTCAGTGCGCCATGCCGCGGGTGATCGCCGCGGCGCGCTGCTTCAGCTGGGCCACGGCATCGGGAATCATCTCCATGCCCACGTCCAGGCCGGGGTTCAGCACCAGGCCGACGCCGTCGCCGATCCCGGCCAGCAGCGCGTGCACCGCGATCGGCATGGCATGCGCGAACTGCGGCAGCTGCTCGTGCCACAGGCCCGCGCGCTCGGGCGCGGTGAACACCGCGAACATCGGCTCGCCGCTCTCGCTGGTCAGCACCAGCGGCGAGATGCTCTCGTCCCAGGCACCGTCTTCGCCGATGGCCTTGTCCAGCAGCACGAACGCCGTCGAGGTCAGCAGGCCATCGAGGAACTGCGATGCGGTCAGCGTGCCGTCCTGGGCCTGCAGCAGGCGCACCTCGAGGTCGTTGAGGGGTTCGAACGGGGTGTCGTGGTCCATGGTCGGTTCCGGTACGTGGTTGCAGGGCAGACTTTAACAGGCCCGCTCCTCAACCGAGGAATCCGTGCCGCCACAGCCAGCCCAGCGCGGCCAGCCCGGCCACGCCCACCAGCATCAACGGCAGGCCGAAGCGGTGCCGCCACGGGATCGGCACCCCGCCCAGCTGCTGGTCCATGGTCTCGGTATCCAGCACCCAGCCGTGCCCGCACCGGGTGCAGGCCAGCTCGTAGCGGCGCTGGTAGGTGAGGCCAAACAGCAGGTCGATGCGCGCCATTTTGTAGCGCAGTTGCGGGGCGAACTCGGTTTCCGTCTGGCAGCGCAGGCAATGGTGGGCTTCGGTCGGGCCGACCACCACCACCCGCTCCTGCTGGCCGATCAGGATCATGGATCAGCGGCCCTGGCAGGCGGGTTGGGCCAGCAGCCAGGCTTGGGCGGCGGCCAAAGTGGCGGCATCACCCTCGATACGCTGGTCGGGCTCGATCTTCAAGCCATCACCACGATCATTGCGGTCGCGCATCACGGTGGTGGTCAGCAGCAGGCGACTGCCATCGGCAAGCGTGTGCACGACATTGCCAGTGGAGACACCCGCAGTGGGCTGACCGAAACTCCGCGTCTGCGGACGACCACGCCACGCCAGCACCGAGGCCTCGCCCGAACTGCCGGTGCGCGGCCCGAACAGCACCGCCACCGGCGCGCCGGGCTGCCGCAGCACATAGCCGGACTGGCCGAAGTCCAGCACCGACTTGCCTGCACGCTGCACGGCGGTCGCGGTCAACGTCCAGCGCTCGGGCCCCTGTGCAGTTTCGAACGACCCCACATCTTCGTTGTTCACTACCGAGGTGCGCAGCAGCGGTGCCATGCCCAGCAGCATCGGCCACATGTTGCCACCGCTGTTGTCACGCAGGTCGACGATCCAGCCACAGCGCGCGCCGTCGTCCTTGCTGCGGATGACCTGCTGCCACCGCGCGGCACGCTGGATGTCCTGGCGGAACTTTTCCTGCGGCGTCGCGCCCGGCGTGGAGGCATAGCCCTCGATGACCACCCAGCCGATGCGCATATCCACCGCATCGGCCGCCTTGGCCCGGTCCACGGCGGCGGCGCCGGCCTGCTGCGCGCGCGCAAGGGATTCGCTCTGGCGCTGGGTCGTCGTCCATCCGCCATGATTGCCCGTGCTGACCGCAATGGCTTCGCGCAGAACGGCCAGCCGTTGCGCGGGGTCGCCCTGCGCCGATTGCAGGCGTACGTGGGTGGCGGCCCAGTCCACCCGATCGCGATACAGCGCTTGCCGTTCAAGCAGATTGAGGATCTCGGCCTGGGCCTCCGGCGAGGGCACCTCGACCGCGCCTGGCGTATCGGCCATGGCGCCGGTCGCCAGCAACACGAGCATCAGCGCGCCGATGCGACGCACTCCCTTGCGAACCTGCATGTGACGTTTCCTTGTCGTTGAGGCAGGCGCACAGCATAGCCCGCAGGTGATGGCTTTCGCCATGCGCGAACTGTCGTATCTGGCCCCGCCGCGGGTTGCAGCAAGACAGCGTGCACGCGATCAGTAAATTGCAACTTTGCCCATGTCATTGCCACGTAGAACGCGAGAAGGTTGCCTCCGTCGGCGCCTCCTGCGCTGGCCGGGATTGGCGTCCTGAATCAAACATCGAAACGATCGAGTTGCCGCCTCAGCGGCAATCGCGACAATGCACCGGCTTGCCCATGGCGGGCGGTGCGTGGGGATCCTCGTGATCCGTCGGCTTTTTTTCGTTTCGATTTTGACCGGCACGCCAACCCGCACCGCCCGCCACCTTGCACGCCGCAGGTGGCCTTGCCTCGTGAGGTTGCCGCCATGAACACGCCCCACCCCACCTATCCACGCCTGCAGGCATTGCTCGGCGCTGCACTGCCCGGCCTGCAGCTGCCCACTACCGCCGCCGAAGCGTTGGAAGATGCACTCGCCGAAGCCAACGAACAGGCGCCGCCCTCCGCATTCTTCGCGCGGTTGCGCGGCATCGCGCACAGCCACGCAGCCGACGGCCAGGCGTGGCGCGAGCGGCAACTCAGCGAGGCGCGCGGCCGGGACCTGGCGGAGGCAACGCGCTGCCTGGCGGCAGTGTCTGCGTGTGGGGGCGTGTTGCTGGCGGCGCAGTCGGCACGCGAGATGGATGATGCGCAGGCGCAGTGTCCGCCGCAGGTGGAGGAAGGCTTGCTGCACGCAGTGGTGGTATTGGCCGATCATGCCGGAGCGTTGGTGGAACCGGATGCGTGCGCACCGCTGCTATAGAGCTGCGCCTATGCCCGGCTGCGCAGAGGTCATGGCGTGGGTGGGATTCGTGCCGACCAAGGTCGGCACCTACCCAAGGTTGCGGTTGTCACCAGTCCGCGCGCAGGCCGATGTTGCCTTCGATGATGCGGCGCTTCTCGTTGCGGTCGCCGCCCAGCTCGCGCGTGTAGTCGGCCACGGCGTACGCACTGATGGTGCGGTTGAAGCGACCGACCACACCCACGCCGGCTTCCAGCGCGCGCGAGCGCTGCGAATTGACGATCACGTCGTCGTCGAAACGGATGCGGTCCTCGCCGGAACGGCCATGCCAGTAATTGAGCTTGAAATACGGCTGCCAGCCGTTGTCGGCCAACTGATAATCGCCGGCCAGGCGCAGGCCGATGCGGCCGGTCCAGGCGTTGTCGTTGTCGAAGCGCACGCTCGATACTTCATCGCGACGGTCATCCAGCGAAGCGCGCTGCCAGATCACCTGCACCTGCGGTTCCAGCCACCATGCGGACTGCCCGACGTGCAGCAGCGGCTTTCCGGCCTCCACTGACACGCTGGTGCCATCGCCCTTGATGCCGAAGCCGAGCCCACGCGAGGAACGCACGCGGCCGTCGTAGCGGCTCTGCATCGCCACGGCGTCGATGTAGCCGCCACTGCTGTCGGTGAACGTCCAGTACAGGCCCACGTGCTTGTCATCCAGGCGGTTCTGGCCTACCTGCACGTTCTCCCAGCCCAGGGCCAGGCCGGTGGTCTTGCCCTGCGCGCGGGTGCGGCCAACGAATACGCCGATCTGGTTGCGGTGGTTGTCAGACGCCGCAGCCCACACGTCGAGGCCGGCCTGCAGGCCCATCACATCGCCATCGAAGCCCGGCTGCGCATCCCCCTTCCAGTGGATCTCGCTGCTCTGCCCCACCAACCGGCCCCAGGCGGTGCGGAATGCGCCCTGGTTGTACAGCAGGCGCTGCTCGCCCTGCCGCTCGTGGAACGTGCCGAGACTGGCCAGCGAGGTCTCGCGCAGCAGCGGTGGCACCACCGCGTAGGCGGCGGCCTCCACGCGGTACAGCGGCACCACCGCGCCTTCGGCCGGGCGTGCACCCGGCGTTGGCGGGGCGCCGGTACCGGGCAGCGCACCGCCGGCCACTGGCACGTCCGGCACCGCCGGGTCACTGGGCGGCGCCACCGGCGCCGGTTCCGGTGGCGGCGGTGGCGGCGCGGTCTCGCCGGCGGTCAGGTCAGGATCGGTGGCGCCTTCCGGTGGCGGCGGCGGTGCCGGGGTGATCGCCGGCGGCGGTGCGACCGGCGGCGTCAGCGGCGGTGGCGCGGCGCTGCCATCACCGTTGGGTGCCGGCGTTGGCCCGGTCACCAGCGTCGATCGCAGGTACCAGTTCTCGCTGGTGCCGGCGCTGACACCGCCCTTGAACAGGAAGTACTCGTAGGCACCGGCCGCGACCGGCGCAAACAGCGAGAACGCGCCCGGCGCGGTGCGGCCACCATTCAACGCCTGCACCACCAGGATGCCATCGGCCAGCGTGGCGGCACCGCTGCCGCCCGCATTGAGTACCCCGATGCCGGTCGTGCCGGTGGCGGCACCGCCATCGATCACCAGGCGGTCGCTGGTGGAATTGTCCGCCCCCAGAACGGTGCGCAGGTACAGACCACCACCGTCACCGCGGTAGTTGCCACGCACGGTGAACACGTCGCCGGCGCCAGTACCGGTCAGGTCGATGCGCCCGGCATTGACCATCTCCACCAGTGCACCACTGTTGAACGGACGGACGGCATGGCTGCCACTGCCCGCGTAGACGGTGCTGGTGTCATCCACGGTGAGCGTTCCGGTGCCGGTACTGCTGTCACCCAGCACCAGATCGCCATCAAAGGTCAGCTCGGTGCTGTTGGCCAGGCTGATCGCCTCCCAGTTCTGGAAGCGGCCAACGCCCGTGGTCTTGACGTTGTTGAAGTTGAGCTGGTCGATGCCACTGCCGCCGTCGAACAGCGGCACCGCACCGAGGTTGCCCTGGTTGAGGCTGCTGAGGTTGGCCACGTCGTTGTCCGGCCCCATGTCGATCGCGCCGTAGACGATGCCACCGCCGTTCCAGTTGAAGGTGTCGCTGCCGGTACTGAGCAGCACCTGCCCGCGCACGGTGCCATCGGTGATGGTCACGCTGTCGTTGCCGCCACTGACACTGATGTTGCCGCCGATGTAGGCCGTGCCCGAGATGATGATGGTATCGGTGTCGAAGCCGGTCACCACGTTGCCGTCAACCGTACCGCCAGACTGGTCCCACAGGTTCTTGTCCAGCTTCATGTTGACGCGGCCGATGCGGCCAGCGGTCATCCAGGCCTGGTCGCCATCCTCGAACGCGCCGATGATGCGGCCACCGCTCATGCGGAAGGTATCGATGTTGTCGCCCTGCTGCAGCGCGCCGATCGTGCCGCCACTCATGATGAAATCATCGCGGCCACTGCCCTGCGCCACCACGCCGGTGACGGCGCCGCCGGTGACGGTCATCTGGTCATCGCCGCCGCCCTGGTCGACGCTGTCGATCGTGCCATCGCTGAGCAGCAGCACATCATTGCCATCGCCCTGCAGGACGCCGCCGGTGATGCTGCCGCTCTGCATCTCGAGGCGATCATTGCCCGCATCGAACTGTACGCCGGTGCGCCCGCTGATCGTTCCTCGATTGACCAGCACGCTGTCGCCCGCACCGACGAACTGCAGGGCGGTGTTGTTGCCGGTGCTGATGCTGCCGGTGTTGTCGACGCGGCTGCCACCCCCAAGCTGCACGGCTACACCGCCGACCGAACTGATCGCGCCCTGGTTTGACAGCAGGTGACCACCGGCGCCGACCAGCGCGATGGCCGATCCACCACCACTCTGCTGCAGCTGTGCACCGGCGGCGACATTGACGGTGATGCCGGCCGCACCATTTGCGGTAACGGGAGTGGTCTGCGGATTCGGCGCGTTTGTATCACAGGTGACCGTCTGGCCGGCGGTCGGTGCCGGGCTGTTGCAGCCGGCCCACGCAACGCTGGCGGTCGTCAGAAGCAGGGAGGGAACGGCGAGGGCCTGCAACACGGAAACAGCAAGGCGGCGCGGACGGAACGCACGCGGAACGGCACGGTACATGGGGCACTCCTGGGCGGGAAATCAGGAACTGCGTATGTGCGGCACGGCGCTTGCAGTCTGCCGTGTGGTGAACCATTTCGATAGGTGAACTTGCGTGCGGGAAATCACAGTTCAGATGTGAAATCGCCCAGCCCTCACGCCGATGTGATGTGGCTGAAATCATTCATTTTTCCCGGCATCCGGAATCACGCGCAAAGCATCCATGCATGGCGTGGATCTACTGATCCTGCATCGCCAATCGATTCGCTCATGGCACCTGGTAAATCTACGTCATGCCTGGATGCCGTTGGCGGATGGGGTCAGATCTTCAGGTAGATCTTCCGCTTATCCAGCCACCACGCCACGCCCCACCACAGTGCGACGAACACCAGCGCCTGCAGCATCGACGCCAGCTCCAGCGCCTGCGGCATCGCGGTGGCCAGCTGCTGCCAGATCCACCCCCAGATCCCGGTGGCCATCAGCACCACCGACATCACCGATGCCCCCAGGTACGCGGTGATCGCATTGACCCCGAAGCGCCGGCCGAGTGCCGGCCAACCCTTCTGGTCGATCAGCACGTGGCCCAGCCACAGTGCCAGCGCGGCCAGGCCGCCGGTCCACAGCACGTAGCTGGGCGTCCACAGCTGCTTGTTCAACGGCAGAACCACGGCCAGCAGCAGGCCCAGCACAGCGGTCGCCACGCCCAGCCCTGCCAATGCCGCCGAACGCCCGTTGCGCAGCAGGCCACCGGCAAGCAGGCCGAGCACGGTACTGGCCAGCGCCCCCAGCGTGCTCAGCAATCCTTCCGGGTCATGGCCCAGTCCGGTATCGGCATGCCACTGGTAGATCCACGGTGCGAACAGCGCGGTATCCAGGCGGCTGGCCGGGTTGGTCCACGGCGCCAGGTCGCCGCTGCCCAGCAGCAACACGGTGTACCCCACCAGCAGCGCGATCAAAGCGCCCACCTGCACGCGCGGTCGCGCGTAGACCGCCAGTACGCCCACCAACGCCGCACACACCGCGATGCGTTGCAGCACGCCCCAGATGCGGAAGTGATGCGTATCCAGTGCCCACCAGATCAGCAGGTGCAGCAGCGCACCGGCCACCAGGATGCGCAGCGCGCGCTCCAGCACGCCGCGCGCCAACGCGGGTCGCGCCGCCGCATCCTGCGCGCGCGGTGCCACGCTGAAGGCCATCGACACGCCCACCAGGAACAGGAAGAACGGGAACACCAGGTCGGTGGGCGTGCAGCCATGCCATTCCGAGTGACGCAGCGGCGCGAACACCGCACTCCAGTCGCCCGGATTGTTGACCAGCAGCATCGCCGCCACGGTGATGCCGCGCAGGGCATCGATCGAGCCCAGCCGGCGTGGCGGCGAACTGTTCATCAGGCGGCCTCGTACTGTCCGGCAATCCAGGTACCCCGCACCTGCAGGGCGTCGTCCAGCAGCACCAGGTCGGCCTGGTAGCCCTCGGCGATGTGGCCCAGGCGATCATCGACATTGAGGAACTGCGCTGGGTACGTCGATGCCATGCGCGCCGCTTCGGCCAGCGGCTGGCCAAGCAGCTGCACGGTGTTGCGCACCGCGGTGGCCATGTCCAGCGCCGAGCCGGCCAGCGAACCGGCAGCATTGCGCACCACGCCGTCGACGGCGGTAATGGTTTCGCCGTACAGCACGTAGCTGGGATTGTCGGCACCGACCGGCGGCATCGCATCGGTCACCAGCAGCAGGCGGCCTCGCGGCTTGGTCGCCAGTGCCACGCGCAGGCTGGCCGGGTGCACGTGAACGCCATCGACGATGATGCCGATCCAGCTGTCGCGGTCCTCCAACGCGGCGCCCACCGCACCGGGCTCACGGCCCTGCAGCGGCGACATCGCGTTGTACAGGTGGGTGAAGCCACGCACACCGGCATCCAGGCCGGCACGGATCGCTTCGTAGGTACCTGCGGTGTGCCCGGCAGCAACGATCACACCACGCTCGACCAGCGCACGGATGGTCTCCAGCGGCACGCGCTCCGGCGCCAGCGTCAGCACGGTCACACCGTTGTCCAGCGATGCCGCCAGCGCGATTTCTTCTTCGTCCGGCACGCGGAACTTGCTGGCATCGTGCGTGCCCTTGCGCGCCGGTGCGATGTACGGGCCTTCCAGGTGGATGCCGATCACGCCTGGTACACCCTGCGTGATCGCCTCGCGCATCGCAGCGATCGCTTCGCGCATCACTGCCACGTCATCACTGATCAGGGTCGGCAGCATCGCCGTGGTGCCGAAACGGCGGTGCGCCTGCGCGATGGTGCGCAGTGCCGCCACGTCCGGCGTGTTGTTGAACAGCGCACCACCGCCACCATTGACCTGCACATCGATGAAGCCGGGCAGCAGCCAGCCGCCACCCAGGTCCACCTGCTCGGCGGCATGGCCGAGCTGCGGTGCGGCGTCGGGCAACAGCGCGCTGATGCGACCGTTCTCGATCACCAGCGCCAGATCATCGCGGAAGTCGTCGCCCGCCAGGATGCGGGCATTGCGCAGGACGGTCGCCATTACACGGTCTCCGTCACCTTGTTCAGGTGCGGCGGCAGGTCCGGGTTGAAGCCACGACGCAGCGCCAGCGCATTGATCGCGCGGTAGAAGCTCTGCACGGTCAGCAGCGGTGCGCACAGCGGGTGCGGCGCAGCAGCCACCGGCAGGTTGCCGCCAGCACCGGCCATCCATACCTGTGCGCCACGCGCGGTGAATTCTTCGACGACGGCACGGGTGCCGGCGCCGGTTTCATCCGGCTGGGCAAAGGCCAGCACCGGGAAGCCGCGGTCGACCAGCGCCATCGGGCCATGCTTCACTTCAGCCGAGCTGTAGGCTTCGGCATGCAGGCTGCAGGTTTCCTTGAACTTCAGCGCCGCTTCCTGCGCCGCCCCCAGGCCCAGGCCACGGCCGAGCACGAACAGGTTGGTGGCCTCGACCAGGCCTTCGGTCACCGCGCTCCAGTCACACTGCCACGCCTCACGCAGGGCGTCGGGCAGCAGGTCCAGCGCCGCGCGCAGGCTGCTGTCCTGCTTCCAGTACGCGGCCAGCTGCAGCAGCGCGGCCAGCGACGCCAGGTAACTCTTGGTCGCCGCCACGCTCTTTTCGGCACCCGCGTGCAGCGGAATGACCGTGTCGGCCAGCTGCGCCAGCGGTGAATCCTCGACGTTGACCAGCGCGATCACGCGCGCACCGGCCGCCTTGGCGGCCTCGGCGTTGCGCAGCAGGTCCGGGCTCTTGCCCGACTGCGAGATGACGATGAACAGTGCGCCGCGCAGCTGCAATGGTGCGGCGTAGACCGACCCCACCGATGGCGAGGCCGACGCGACCACCAGGCCCAGCTGGGTTTCCAGCAGATACTTGCCATAGGTGGCGGCGTGGTCGGAGCTGCCGCGTGCACAGGTGACCACGAACGGCGGCGGTGCAGCACGCAGGCTGGCGGCCAGGGTTTCCATGGTGGCGTGGTTGCGCGAGAACTGGCGCGCGACCACGTCGGCCGCTTCAGCGGCCTCGGCGAACATCAGGGTGGACGTGGGGTCTGACAGCGACATGGCAGGCTCAGGCAGGATCGGAAGGAAGGGGGCGTGCGCCGGCGGGGCGCATCGGCGCGGTCGAACCACGCACCACCAGCTGCGGCACGAAGCCCTGGTTGTGCAGCGGCGCCGGCGCGTCGTCGTAGGCATCGCTGCGCAGCTGCGCGATCAGCAGGCGCGCGGCGTGGCGGGCGATGTCTTCGGTGGCCTGCTTGGCCGTGGTCAGCGGCGGCCACGACTGGCGCGAGAACGGGCTGTCCTCGAAACCGGCGATGGACAGGTCGTACGGCACGTTCATGCCGGCCGACTTTGCGGCTGCCAGTACCCCGGCGGCGATTTCATCGTTGGAACCGAAGATGGCGGTAGGTGGCTCGCGCAGCGCCAGCAGGCGGCGCGCACCGCGGAAACCGTCATCGAAGGTGTAGTCGCCCTGCACCACCAGGTGCTTGTCCACGGTCATGCCGTAGTCCTTCAGCGCGGCTTCGTAACCGGCGTAGCGCTCGCCCGAAGACCGGTGCGAGCTGCCGCCCCAGAGGAAGCCGATGCGCTGGTGGCCCAGCTGGATCAGGTGCTCGGTGATCTCGTAGGCGGCCTCGCGGTCGTCCACGAACACACAGGCGCCATCGGCCGGGTCTTCGGTGGCGGCGATGATGCGCACCAGCTTGATGCCACGCGCGGTCAGGGCCTGGATCAGGTCGCGGCGCTCGGACATCGGTGCGGTCAGCACCAGCCCGGCCAGGCGTGAACGCTGCACCCAGTCGGCCAGTTCATCGGCCAGCAGCGGCGAGCTGGAATCGCAGGGATGGATCTGCAGCCCGAACCCGGTCTCGCGGCAGGCGGCGAGCACGCCGTTCTGCACGCCGATGATGTGGTATGGGTTCGGGTTGTCGTAGACCAGCCCGATCACGAAGGTGGTGCCGCTGCGCAGGTTGCGCGCGGACGGATCGGGCTCGTAGTCCAGCTCGGCGATGGCACGCAGCACCCGCGCGCGGGTGGCCTGCATCACCGAGGGCTCGTTGTTGATCACGCGCGAGACCGTCTTCAGCGAGACCTTGGCTTTCTCCGCAACGTCCTTGATGGTCGCTCTGCGCATGGGTTTTCCCTGGGGTTGGCTGCCGTCCATCATCGCCGATCAGGCCTTGTCCTGCGGCAGGCCGGCGCGATGCCCGATCACCGAATAGAACAGGATGTACAGGTAGCACGGCACCATCAGCAGCACGAAGGTCAGCTGGAAATCGATGTGCTGCTTGAGCAGGGCGAACAGCTGCGGAATGATCGCGCCACCGGCGATGCCCATCACCAGCAGGGCCGAGCCGGTTTCGGTGAAGCGGCCCAGGCCACGGATCGCCAGCGGGAAGATGGCCGGCCACATCATGGCGTTGGCAAAGCCCAGCAGGGCCACGAAGGCCACCGACACATAGCCGTGCGTTGCCCACGCGCCCAGGCAGAACACCACGCCCAGCACCGCCGAAATGGTCAGGTAGCGCGACTGCGACACCACCCGCGGAATCACCAGCAGGCCGACCACGTAACCGACCAGCATCGCGCCCAGGGTGAAGGCGGTGAACATCTTGGTCTCGTCCAGCGGCAGGTTGAAGCCATGGCCGTAGGTGCCGATGGCATCACCGGCCATCACTTCCACGCCCACGTACACGAACAGGCACAGCACGCCCAGCCACAGGTGCGGGAACTGGAAGATGCTGCGGCGCTCGACCGCACCGGCGGCCACCGGCGTCGCGTTGGCTTCGGACGATTTGATTTCCGGCAGCGGCGAGAACAGGATCGCCACCGCCAACACCACCAGCAGCGCCGCCATGGCCAGGTACGGGGCATGGATCTTGGCCGCAAACTGGTTCAGCAGCACGGCCTTGGTCGCGGCATCGGCCGCCTGCACCTGCACGTCCAGATCGCCAATGCCATGCAGCACCACCGTGCCGATCAGGATCGGCGCCAGGATGCCGGCGATCTTGTTGCAGATGCCCATCAACGCGATGCGCCGCGCCGCCGTTTCGATCGGCCCAAGGATGGAGATGTACGGGTTGATGGCCGTCTGCAGCAGGGCCAGGCCGCTGCCGATCACGAACAGGCCGCCCAGTGCGCCGGGGTACCAGCGCTGGGTGGCGAATTCGCCGAACAGCGCGGCGCCCCCGGCCATCACCAGCAGGCTCAGGCTCAGGCCCTTCTTCATGCCGGTGCGGCGCAGGATCCACGATGACGGCAGGGCCAGGAAGAAGTAGGACAGGTAGAACACCATCAGCACCAGGAAGGCGCCGACCTCGCTGAGTTCGAAGGCGAGCTTGACGAAGGTGATCAGCGGGCCGTTGAGCCAGGTGAAGAAGCCGATCAGGAAGAACAGCACGCCGACGATGGCGATGGAGGTGGCCACGTTCGGGCGCACGCTTGCAGCGGAGACGGCGGACATCGGGAAGGGCTCCTGCGGCGACGGCCGCAGAACGCGGCGTCGGAGAGTGGCTGGGAACAACGTTGTCACATTCTTTCGATGGACAACCGAGGTTTGTCAACTTCCCCGCGAGGCCGCGTGAACCTCGTGCTGCACTGCGCAACCCGATGGCAGCGGATCGTGCTGAATGCGCCGCAGCCCTTGAGCCCCGTGCAGCAACGGCTCCAGCGTGAAACCCATGCTCACGCCATGTAAACGTTTACTGCACGCCGCATTCGTTGCGACGCAGCAACGAAAGTGTCACGAACTCGTTGACATCGTTGTCAGCGCGGTTACAGACTCCGCCCCAATCGCCGCCCTCGAGCCTTGGGGACGGCCCCACCTGCAGCAGGAGCCCGCGTGACCGCCAGCCACCCCGCCCCGGCCCATGTCCTGTCCCGAATCGCGCCCTCGTTCCTGGCCGCCGACGTCGGTGGCACCCATGTGCGCGTGGCCCGGGTCCAGGCCAGCGGTGATGCCGCCCATCCGGTGCAGGTGCTGGAGTACCGCAAGTACCGCAACGCCGACCATGCAGGCCTCAGCGCGATCCTGTCCGACTTCCTCGGCGAAGGCCCGCGGCCCACGCACTGCGTGGTCGCTAGTGCCGGTTACGCCCGCGAGGACGGCACGGTGATCACCGCCAACCTGCCGTGGCCGCTGTCGGCGCGCCAGGTGGAAGCCGACGTCGGCCTGCAGCGGGTCTACATCGTCAACGACTTCGAAGCCGTGGCCTATGCCGCCGCGCAGGTTGACGCCAGTGGCGTGCTGCACCTGTGCGGACCGGAAACCGCCGCCCGCGGCCCGACCCTGGTGGTCGGCCCCGGTACCGGCCTCGGCGCCGCGCTGTGGATCCCCACCGCGCACGGCCCGGTGGTGCTCCCGACCGAAGCCGGCCAACCGACCCTGGCCGCCAGCACCGAACTGGAAATGGCCATCGTCCGCCACATGCAGCGCGACCGCGCGCACGTGTCGATCGAACACGCGATCTCCGGCCCGGGCCTGATGAACCTGTACCGCGCGGTATGCGCGCTGCAGGGCCAGGCGCCGACCCTGGCCAGCCCCGACGCGGTCACCGCTGCGGCCATGGCCGACAGCGATGCACATGCGCGCCAGGCGCTGGATGTGTTCTGCGGCCTGCTCGGCAGCACCATCGGCGACATGGCGCTGTTCTACGGCGCCCATGGTGGCGTCTACCTGGCCGGCGGCATCCTGCCGCAGATCCGCGAATACCTGCACGCCAGCACCTTCGTCGAACGCTACCTGCAGAAGGGGCCGATGGGCGAAGCGCTGGCACGCATCCCGGTGAAGGTCGTCGAGCACGGCCAGCTGGGCGTGGTCGGCGCTGCCAGCTGGTACCTGCAGCAGCAGTCGGTCGCCTGACACCGCAACAGGCTTCAACGCAATCGCAGCACGCAGTACGTGGCACGCCAACGCACGGGACTTCGCCGCCGCCCCGCGCATGTCATCGCAACCGTAATCGAACACCGCCGCCGGCATCCAATCGAGTGATGAGGAGAGACATCATGAACACCCGCAAGACCCTGCTTTCGGCCGCCATCGTCAGCTGCATCGCCTTCAGTGCACATGCGCAGCAGGCCGCCCAGACCGCCACCGACCTGGATACCGTGCAGGTCACCGGCATCCGTGGGTCGATGGAAAAATCGCTGGACACCAAGCGCGAAGCCAATGCGCGCGTGGAAGTGGTCACCGCCGAAGACGTGGGCAAGCTGCCCGCGCACAACGTCGCCGACACCCTGCAGCGCCTGCCGGGCGTGAACATCAGCTCGTCCAGCGCCGACGAAGGCGGCTTCGACGAAGCCGACCGCGTCAGCCTGCGTGGTACCAGCCCGAGCCTGACCCAGACCCTGATCAACGGCCACACCGTCGGCACCGCCGACTGGTTCGTGCTCAGCCAGGGCAACAACGTCGGCCGCAGCGTGAGCTACTCGTTGCTGCCATCGGAACTGGTGCGCTCGGTGGAAGTGAACAAGTCCTCGCAGGCCAAGCTGCAGGACGGCGGCACCACCGGTACCGTCAACATCCTCACCCGCAAGCCGCTGGAATTCTCCAAGCAGCTCACTGCGGAAGGCTCCATCGGCATGGTGCGTTCGGACCAGGCCAAGTCCAACGACCCGCAGCTGTCGGCACTGTTCAACTACAAGAACGACGAAGGCAACTTCGGCGTGATGGTGCAGGCCTTCAGCCAGAAGCGCGAGCTGCGCCGCGAAGCGCAGGAAATCCCGGGCGGTTTCTTCCAGATCGATCCGAATGGCACCGTGGCCAAGTCCAACCCGGACCTGGCCGGCGTATACGCGCCGGGCCTGCTCGGCTCGACCCTGTTCGAACAGACCCGCGAGCGCAAGGGCGGCCTGGTGTCGCTGCAGTTCAAGCCGATGGACAACCTGACCCTGGGCCTGGAAGGCTTCAGCTCGGAATTGAAGGCGAACAACTACAACCGCAACTTCATGCTGTGGGGTGGCCGCATCCTCAATGACCGCACCGTTGAAGATGCCAATGGCAACAAGATCCTGATTCCGGGCCAGGCCCCGAATCCGGGTTACGTCATCAAGGATGGCGTGCTGTCCAACGCCACCTTCGCCGGCCAGGCCGACCGCGACTACGCGGTGTACGACATGATCTACCGCGAGTCGAAGGCCAAGACCAACTACATCACCTTCGATGCCGACTGGCAGATCAGCGACAACCTGGGCATGAAATTCCAGGCTGGCAGCACCAAGGGCACCGGCGAAACGCCGCGCCAGTACATCGCCGAAGTCAACCTGGCCCGTGGTGGCGGCGCCACCTGGGCAACCCACGGCAACGGCTCGCCGATCGACTGGAACGTCGGGGGCAACATCGGCCCGAGCGGCGTGACCGACTTCGGCACCTGGGGCAACCAGCAGGTCACCGCGATCGACAAGGAAAAGTGGGCCACGCTCGATTTCAACCAGTACTTCGCCGACGCTGGCGTACTGAACTCGATTGATTTCGGCGCCCGCTTCGGCGACCACAAGCGCGAGGCCAAGTCGCCGGAAGGCGCAACCCCGGGCGCGATCTGGAATGCGCTGAAGAACGGCGCCACCGCCAACTTCCCCGGTGGCTTCGCCAACGGCATCGGTGGCAGCTTCCCGCGTGACCTGTGGTACTTCACCCCGGGCGCACTGAAGGAAGCGGTGACCAACAACTCCACCTGGCTGTCCGGCAATGACGGCCCGACCGGCCGCCACAACTACGGCGCCGAGTGGAAGGTGTCCGAGAAGAACTTTGCTGCTTACGTACAGGGCAACTTCAGCGGCGACCGCTGGAGCGGCAACGTCGGCCTGCGCTACGTCAACATCAAGCAGGATATCGATACCTACGCCGCCGCCACCGGCTCGACCGTGCCGGACGTGAGCAGCCTGTTCGGCGCGTGGACCCGCGAAGCGTTCGAGAACAAGCACAACCGTGTGCTGCCGAGCGCCAACTTCAAGTACGACCTGCGTGACGACCTGGTGCTGCGCGTGGCCGCCTCGCAGACCCAGACCCTGCCGGACTTCTCGGCACTGGGTGCCTCGTCGTACGGTTCGGACCTGAACCGGACCGGCGGTGGCGGCAATCCGAAGTTGAAGCCGGTGGTGTCGACCAACTTCGACGCCAACCTGGAGTGGTATTTCATGCCGCGCGGCATGTTGTCGATCGGTGCCTACTCGATGCGCCTGAAGGACTACGTCGCCTTCAGCACCGAGAAGGAAATGCTGTTCAGCGAGCTGACCAACCGTCTCGAGGAGTACAACATCTCCCGCCCGCGCAATGCCGACGGCAAGGTGCGCGGTATCGAAGTGGCCTATGAGCAGCCGATCGGCGAGTACTTCGGTGTCAATGCCAACTACACCTACGCCGATGGCAGCACCGACCACACCTGGGCCGATGGCAGCGACAACCTGCTGGGTACTTCGAAGAACACCTACAACGTCGGTGCCTACTTCGAGAACGATACCTTCGGTGCACGCGTCAGCTACACCCGCCGTTCGTCGTTCCTGATCGGCCTGTCCGGCGCCAACCCGTACTACCAGGATGACTTCGGCACCCTGTCGGCGTCGCTGAGCTACAAGGCCACCGACTGGCTGAGCATCAGCTTCGATGCGCTCAACCTCAACAACCCGACCTACAAGTACTACCAGACCGCGGCCATCCCGACCTCGTTCTACAGCAACGGTCGCCAGTACTACCTCAACTTCCGCTTCAAGTACTGATCCAGCGGCGGCAACATCGCCGAGTCGTGCACGCACGCCGGGCCTGGGTCATTCCGGGCCCGGCGTTTTTCATGTATAGCGTTCATCGCACCGTTCCAAGGAGTCGTACCGATGGTCAAGCCTTCCCGCGCCCGGATGCGCAGCGCAGTGCTGCTGGGCAGCCTGCTCGCCCTGTTGCCGGCACTGCCGGCACTTGCCGCCGACCCCATACCCGCCACTGAAGCACCCGGCCCTCTGCTGCGCGCCGGCAGCCTCATGCTGATTCCCGCACCGGCGACCGTGCAGCGCGGCCAGGGCAGCGGCATCACCGTCCGCGCCGACACCGTGCTGCAGGCCGAAGGCGAAGCCGCGCAGCGCGTCGCCAGCCAGTTCGCCGATCTGCTGGCCCGCAGCGGTGGTCCGCGCCTTGCACGAGCCAGCGGCAAGGCGGCAGGCACGTCGGGCAGCATCCGCTTCCAGATCGTGCCCACCTTCCGCGACAGCGGCGAAAGCTACACGCTGGAGAGCACCGCGCAGGGCGTGCTGATCCAGGCCGGCAACGAAACCGGCCTGTTCTACGGCGCGACTACCCTCGCCCAGCTCGCCACCGGCGGCAGCAATGGCGTGCTGCCGGCGGTGCAGATCCAGGACGCGCCGCGCTTCAGCTGGCGCGGTTTCATGCTCGATTCCGCACGTCACTTCCAGAGCCTGGACGAGATCAAGCGCGTGCTCGACGCGATGGCCGCGCACAAGCTCAACACCTTCCACTGGCACCTCACCGACGACCAGGGCTGGCGCATGGAGATCAAGCGCTACCCGAAGCTGACCGACGTGGGCAGCTGCCGCCTGCCGGCCGGCGACGGTGGCATCGATCCGGTCACTGGCAAGGAGCATCCGTATTGCGGTTTCTACACGCAGGACCAGATTCGCGAGGTAATCGCCTATGCGGCGAAGCTGCATATCCAGGTGATTCCGGAAATCGATGTGCCGGGCCACGCGACTGCCGCGATTGCTGCGTATCCGGAGCTGGGCACCATCGATACGCCGTTGAAACCGATCAGTGAATGGGGCGTGTTCCCCAACCTGTTCAACACTGAAGACAGCACCGTCACCTTCCTCGAGAACGTGCTGGAAGAAGTGATCGACCTGTTCCCGGCCAAGTACGTGCACGTCGGTGGCGACGAGGCGGTGAAGGACCAGTGGGAAGCGTCGAAGCAGGTGCAGCAGCGCATGCGTGCGCTGGGCATCAAGGATGAAATGGCCATGCAGAGCCACATCATCAAGCGCCTGGAGACCTTCCTGGAGGAGCACGACCGGCGCCTGATCGGCTGGGATGAGATCCTCGAAGGCGGGCTGCCGCCGCAGGCCACGGTGATGTCCTGGCAGGGCACCGAAGGCGGCCTGGCTGCGGCCAGCGCCGGCCATGACGTGATCATGTCGCCGGTTGGCTACCTCTATCTGGATTACCTGCAGACGGCCTCGCCGAACGAACCGCCCGGCCGCCCGACCCAGGTCAACCTCGGCAAGCTGTACAACTTCGAGCCGGTGCCGGCCGAGCTGGCCGCTGACAAGCGCGGGCACATCCTCGGCCTGCAGGCCAACATGTTCACCGAGCACACGCGCAGCTACGCACGCCTGCAGCACAACCTGTTCCCACGCCTGGCCGCCGTGGCCGAGACCGGCTGGAGCACGCCGGAACATCGCGATTTCCGCGATTTCCTCGCGCGCCTGCCGTCCCAGCTGCAGCGCTACCGTGCCTGGGGCCTGGCCTATGCGCAGACCCCGTTCGAAGTGGGCGTGGACTACACCGACAATCGCGCGGACAACACGGTGACGGTGTCGCTGGCCAATCCGCTGGGCTATGAAGTGCGCTACAGCACCGATGGCCAGCCGGTGAGCGCGCAGTCACCGCTGTACCAGCAGCCGCTGACAGGAAAACTGCCAACCACCGTGCAGGCTGCCGCGTTCTACCAGGGCCAGATGCTGGCGGCAAAACCGACCATTGCCACCTTCACCGCACAGTCGCTGCTCAGCCGCCGCAGCGATGAGCTGCTCAGCTGCGTGGGCAAGAAGGGCCTGGTGCTGCGCCTGGAAGACGATGGCCCACGCGAAGGCAACCGTGCGGTGTTCAACGTGGACATCTTCCAGCCGTGCTGGCGCTGGCCGCAGGCACAGCTGAACGGCATCGGCAGCCTGGAAGTCCGCGCGGGGCGTATTCCGTACTACTTCCAGCTTGCCCACGATGAACCCAAGCGTCGCTTCGAGAAGGCCAAGCGGCCACACGGTGAGATGCTCGTGCGTCGTGGCGACTGCAGCGGCAAGGTGCTGGCGGAAGTGCCGTTGCCGGCCAAGCCGGATGCCGATGGCTTCGTGACCCTGCGCGCGGCGCTGCCGAAGGGGACGCAAGGCAGCGGTGACCTGTGCATCAACTTCACTGGCGACACGCGCCCGGCGATGTGGGTGCTGGATGAGGTGACCCTGGGGAAATGACGGCAGGCCTGTCCGGGTGGGTGCCGGCCTTGGTCGGCACCTCGGGCAGAGCATCCACGCATGGCGTGGATCTACGGGTAGGTGCCAACCTGGGTTGGCACGCCTTTACCCGCGCCAGCGCAGCAGCAGGTCGCGCAGCGGGGTCAGTGCGGTGGCCATGCCGGTGAGCACACCGATCGTGTTGGCGATGGCATCCATCGGGTCGGCCATGCGGTTGCTGGTCAGCGCGCCCTGGGCAAATTCGATGCCGATGCCCATCAGCACCAGGCCCACGCCCACCCACAGCAGCGGGCGGCCCCGACGGAACAGCTGCACCGCGCTGCCGGCCAGGATGAAATAGGCGAGGAAGTGCTCGCCCTTGTCGCTGTTTTCCGGCAACGGAATCGGCGGCGGTGGAATGAGGCAGACCACGATCACCAGCAGTACTGCCGTCGCCCACAGCCCGGCCCACAACCGCGGCCGCCGCAGCGGCTTGATCGCCGACAACACCTCGCTCACAGGCGCCAGCTCAGGTCACCCAGCTCGAAGGCCGGTTCGAAGTCGACACCACGCTGCAGGCCGATGGCCTGGAAGCGCTCGCCCATCTCGGTCGGCAGGGTCAGCTTCTTCACCTGGTCGCGCAGCTGGATGCGGCCGACCTCATCGGTGCGTTCCTCGGCCAGCAGCAGCACCTGGTCCAGGCCGTTGCCGAGCAGGAAGCTGGCCTGGCTGCAGTAGCCGGCCAGCTCGAATCCGCCGTGCATGCCGGCCTCGGCCATCGCGGTGAAATCCACCGACGCGGTGATGTCCTGCAACCCCGGCCAGCGGTGCACGTCGTTGTGCACGTGGTGGCGGTAGAACGCACGCACGGTGCCATCGTCGCGGTCGTGCTGGTAGAACTCGCTGCGGCTGTAGCCGTAGTCGACGAACAGCATCGCACCACGCTGCATGCCACCGGCCACCGCCTGCAGCCAGTACGGCAGCTGCGGCAGCACTTCAGAACGGTAGCCTTCGGCGAAAGGCTTTTCCAGGTAGCGCTCGATATGGCGCACCGCACCGTTGAGCAGGATGTCGGCCGGCTGCGCGCCACGGATGAAGTTGCCCTCGGCGTCCAGCTCGACGGTTTCCTCGTAGACCTCGCCGTCCCGGATCAGGAAGCGCGGGGTCGGCAGCGCGTCGATCACCTCGTTGGCGAACACCACCCCTTCCCAGTCCTCCTCGAACGGGCGGTCGACCCAATCCACCCGCGCGGCCAGCTCCGCCGGCAGGTTCTGCTGCAGGCGCTGCTGCTGGCGCTCGCGCAGGTCGGCGCTGGGTTCCAGGATGGCGTAGCGCGACGGCAGCGCGTCCAGCTCGGCCAGGCGCAGCAGCACCGCCTCGGCGAAGGCGCCGGTGCCGCCGCCCAGTTCCAGCATGCGCGCCTGCGCACCCAGCTGGGCAAACACCGGCGCCAGCGCATTGGCCACGCTGCCGGCGAACAGGCTGCCGAGCTCGGGGGCGGTGGTGAAGTCGCCACTGCCACCGAACTTGCTGGCGCCGGCGCTGTAATAGCCCCAGCCGGGGGCATACAGGCAGAGCTCCATGAAGCGCGAGAACGGCATCGCCCCGCCCTGCGCAAGGATCTCGGCGCGCAGGGCGGCCGCCAGCTGGTCGCTATGGGCCAGGGCATCGGCTTCGGGCAGGGGGAAGGTGGGCTGCATGGCGTCTTCGAATGCGGTGACAATGGTGCACAGGATAGCCGAGCCTTGGAGGACCCTCGATGAGCGATACCCACCCCGTGGTCCTGATCACCGGCAGCGCGCGCCGGATCGGTGCGGCCATCGCCCGCCAGTTCCACGCCTGTGGCTGGTCGGTGGTGCTGCACGCCAATACCTCCAGCGCCGAGCTGCAGCAGGCCGCGTTCGATTTCGACAACGTGCGCCCGGGCAGCGTGCTGGCCCTGCAGGCCGACCTGCGTGACGCCGACGCCCTGGCCGACCTGGTGGAACAGGCGGTCACCCACTTCGGCCGACTGGACGCGCTGGTCAACAACGCCTCCAACTTCTTCCCCACCCCGCTCGGCCAGGTCACCGCCGAGGCGATGGACGAGCTGTACGCGGTCAATGCACGCGCGCCGCTGCTGCTGTCACAGGCGGCGGCGCCCTACCTGCGCCGCCAGCAGGGTTGCATCGTCAACCTGACCGATCTGCATGGCACCGACCCGATGCGCGACCACATCGCCTACACCATGGCCAAGGCCGCGCTGGAGATGGCCACCCGCTCGCTGGCACTGGAGCTGGCGCCGAAGGTGCGGGTCAATGCGGTCGCGCCGGGTGCGATCCTGTGGCCGGAACAGGGCAAGGACGATTTCGCCCGCGAGGCGTTGCTGGCGCGCACGCCGCTGGCGCGGATCGGCACGGTCGAGGAGATCGCCGAAGCGGTCTACTGGCTGGTGGCCGAAGCCAGCTTCGTCACCGGCCACACCCTGCGCGTGGATGGCGGGCGCACGGTCAGTTGAGGTAGTGCCGGCCGCTGGCCGGCAACCGCCGTCATTCCAGGTCCACCACCTCGAACGCTTCGCCAAACTGCGCGTGCGCCCGCCACAGCGTGGCCAGGTCCTGCCCGCTGACCGGGTCGATGAAGCCCGGCGCGATGTCCGCAAGCGGCTTCAGCACGAAGGCATGCTTCAGTTCCGGGCGCGGAATGCGCAGGTGGCCGGGGCCTTCCACCACCAGGTCGCCGTAGAACACCACGTCGATATCCAGGGTCCGGTCGGAGAAGCGCGGCCCACTGCGATCGCGGCCATGCGCGTCTTCCAGCGCATGCAGCCAGTCGTCCAGTTCCTGCAGCGGCAGATCGGTCTCGATCGCCACCGCATTGTTGAGGAAGGCCGGGCCATCGAAGCCGACCGCGGCAGTACGGTAGGCGGGTGACACCTGCAGTGCGCCAAAGCGCTCGCGCAGGGCCGTCACCGCGGCGTGGAGGTAGCGGCGGGGCTGGACGTTGCTGCCCAGGCTCAGGAGCACGGTGGTCATGCGGTTCAGGTGACGGCACTTGGGGGGCGTGGACATGCCGTCGTCACGGCGGCCTGCCTACAATCCGGGACGCACATGATAGGGCACCGACATGACCTATTGCGTTGGAATCGAGGTGGACGAAGGCCTGGTCTTCGCTGCCGACACCCGGACCAATGCCTCGCTGGACGATGTGCGCGTGCACCGCAAGCTGCACGTGTTCGAGTACCCCGGCCAGGCAGCCTACGTGCTGATGGCGGCTGGCAACCTGGCCACCACCCAGCTGCTGGTGTCACGCCTGGGGCGCGACGCCGGTGAACGGCGCACGCCCAACCTGCGCGACATGACCCATCTGTTCGAAGCTGCCGAGTACGTCGGCCAGCTGCTGGTGGACAGTCAGGTGCACAGCAGCCACAGCGAGCACGGCCATGACGGGGTCAACACCCAGGCCACGCTGATCTTCGGTGGCCAGATCGCTGGCGAGCGGCCCGGGCTGTACATGATCTACCCGCTCGGCAACGCCATCGCCGCTTCGCCGGAGACGCCCTATCTTCAGATCGGTGAGTCCAAGTACGGCAAGCCCATCCTGGACCGCATCCTCAGCCCGGCCACACGCCTGGAGGACGCGGCGCGCACGGCAATCGTGTCGCTGGATTCGACCATTCGCTCCAATCTGTCGGTAGGCCTGCCGATCGACCTGGCGCTGCTGCGTGATGGTGACCTGCGCATCGGGCAGCAGCTGCGGCTCGGCGCGGATTCAACGTTGTATGCGGACATCCACCAGAACTGGTCACGGCGCCTGGAACAGGCGGTGGACGCCCTGCCACGCTTCCCCTGGGAAACTGCCGAACGGTAGTGCCGGCCGCTGGCCGGCAACCGCATTGATCCCGCCACACAGGGATGCCGGCCAGCGGCCGGCACTACCGGGCATCAGCCCAG